>NZ_JAFFQC010000100.1 GCF_016918545.1 Desulfobulbus alkaliphilus
GATTCAGCAAAGACGTTCCAGAAGATGTTTATGAAAAGGTACAAGCCCTGAACAACAGGATTCTGCTGAAAAAGCTGCTCCGATCAGCTGCTCAAAGCGAGGACATTGACAGCTTCAAAAAAGTTCTTCAGGAGATCCATTCGCAACAACCTGAGGAATAACCACTTGCAAGATGTGCGAAAAATTAGGGACGCTTTCCTTGTTTTTGTGAAAAAAAAACGAACATTTCCAAAAGCTTATAAAATAGGGGAGGTGTCCCTAATTTTAAAGGCAGGTAACCCCGAGATTGAATGGTATAAAATTGCTGGATTACGTAATATTCTGGCCCACGACTATCTCGGTGTCGGCATGGAGACAGTATGGCTTGTTGTAAAGAATAACTTGCCAGAATTGCGCGATGCGTCAGGACAGCAATGGAATGAAAACCTCATGCAAAATGACGAATTAAACGCACTGTTCGTTCTTCCTATGCACGCGGCGGTAGGATGGGCAAACAGCCGTATCGTTTGCCCATGCTGTCACATATAGGAAGGCCTCCCGAATGAACTCCACCACGGGCGCAACCCATGAAATGACTTTGTAGGTTGCGGGTGAGGAACGAACCCCAACAAAACACCAGCAGTTCCCGCTTTGTCCTGAACCCCAGTGAATACGTGGTTCCTTAAAACAGTTTTCGCAAACTTTTCCAGCCCGCCAAGGAGGAGGGCTGTTATAACATATTAAAATTACATCATTATTTATTTTGGAGGCTTGTCGATTCTCCTTGACAATCTATAAAAGGTTGAGTCGCTTTTTCTTTGTAATATCAAATACTTGCAAAGGAGAAGCGCCATGTCCGTCAAAAAAATCGCCAAGCGTACCCGCCAGGAAACCCAAACATTCCGTCGAATCAAAATGCGTGCTCATCTCAATGCCGATGCCCTCTTTGCCATCATCCGTAAGGATCTGCAGCGGGTGCCCGATCATCGGGCCGCCAATACAT
>NZ_JAFFQC010000101.1 GCF_016918545.1 Desulfobulbus alkaliphilus
GTGGTGACGCGGGCTGTTTCAACCACGCATAGAAGCCACTGGCTAATAACATCATGTCGATCAGCCAATAACATCATGCCGATCACCATTTTTCTACCCGCAGGAACTGCGTCTTTCTTTTACTCTGCCTGATCGGCATCGGTCAAGTTGATGCCCTGTTTTCGCATCGACTCACCTGTCAAACCTACTCGTACCGCTCTGTGGATCAGCCGGTCCAGGATCGCTTCTGCGAATGTGGCCTCTCCGATCATCCCATACCATTTCTCTACCGGCAGTTGGCTCGCAACCACTGTCGAGACCCTCCCGTAACGGGTATCGATGATCTCCAGCAAATTACTGCGCTCGGCCGCATCCAGCATCTCCATGCCCCAGTCATCCAGGATCAGCAAGCCCACATTATTCACCTGCTCCAGCAGCTTCGGATAACTGCCATCCGCCTGCGCCAGTCTCATCTCTTCCAGCAGGGTTTTCAGCCGGTAGTAGCGCACCGCTACGCCTTGCCGGATAAAATAGCGGCCCAACGCACAGGCCAGGTAACTCTTCCCACAGCCTGCCGCCCCCGTCAGCAGCAGGTTTTGCTGATGAGCCAGCCACTGCCCTTCCAGTAGCTGGCGGATCTGCGCTTTGCTTATTCCCCGGCTGGCACGGTAGTCCAGCTGCTCAATTTGACCGGACAATCGAAACCGCGCTTGCTTCTCCAACCGGTTAACTTTGCGCTGCTCCCGTTGCACCAGCTCATGGCTCAGTAACAGTTGCAGCCGCTCTTCAAAACCCATATCCAGGTACAGCATGCTCTGGGCCTGCTGCTGGTTCAGGGCCTGTTTCATACCGCTCAAGTGCAGGCGGCTTAGTTGTTCATTGAGGTGTAATTGCATGGGCTTCTCCTGAGCTGTGGGGGTTAGTGGAAGTAGTGCTC
>NZ_JAFFQC010000102.1 GCF_016918545.1 Desulfobulbus alkaliphilus
GGTCGTACAGCCCTTGATGGCCAGCACAACAACCCACCCCCTGGTAAAAAACGACCCGTCCGGGAAACATCTCAAGCGCTGCCTGGTAAAGCTCCAGGCCTTCCGCGTACCTTTTCTGTTGAATCAAGAAGTCGCCAGCCTTGTCGATTATCTCCCAAAGATCTCCGGATTTATCCGGTAGCGAGAGCAATTTTGCAAACAGAAGCGCTCCCTCGTCCGGCTTTCCGCGCTGGTATTCTATCGATCCCATGGTCAAAACGGCCGGCGGATAATCCGGCTTAATTTCCAGTGCTCGTTCCGCAGCGGCGATACTGGCTTCCATATCGCCGATGGCTCCATGAAAGGCACTCTCCGCGTATGCAGCTTCGGCCTCAAACAGGCGCCATGCTTCTGCAGACTCTTTCTCAGGATTTTTACGACCCATGTAGATCTCCGCTTGAATGAGCAGCGTCGATACTAATTGCATCGGCGTTGATTTCCCGGACGGCTTACGGTACGTTCTGTGAAGCCTGCATCTTTTGCGGGTTCCGCGGAAACGTTCTGGAGCGCCGGCTTTTATTCTATAAGTTGTTCAACCTCTATTTCCAAGGTATCGGCAATTTTCTTTAAAGTGGATTTTCTTGGTTTCGTATTCCCACGTTCAAGGCGGGCCAAGGCAGATTGCTTCATCCCTGCTTTTTCAGCCAGGTCCTTTTGAGTTAATTTGAAATATTCCCGCCATGCCTTGACAAGACTTTCTCCTCTGACATTAGCCTTAACAACTTCATTTGGAAACCAGGCATCAGCCTCCTTGCCTTCGATTTGATTGTGGATTAACTCCTGGTATTCAGCCCAGGGAATGACTGCGAAGGCAGGTTTACCGTTTTGAATGATGATTTGAGGATCAGTATGTGCGCTCATCTCTTTTCTT
>NZ_JAFFQC010000103.1 GCF_016918545.1 Desulfobulbus alkaliphilus
GGCCGCGCTTTCGTTGAGCGGCTTCTTGCTCCTGCTGGCGCAACACCGCACCCAGGCGCTGTATGTTCCGTGCCAATACCGCCATGGCGACGTAGCGTTTGAAGCCCTTGATGCCGTGGTCGAGACATTTGTCGAGCCCGTGGACCTCAAGGGCATTGATGGCCGATTCCACCGCCGAATGTTGTCGGCGCAGTTCGACAAATTCAGGTTCGCTTTCCCGGGCCTTGTCGGCCTGTGAAAGCTTGCCCTTCTTGGGCAGGGCGGAACACTCCAGGCGCGTTTTCAGGGCTTCCTTATTGCCGGGGCTATAAAAAGCTTTATCCATGCTGACTGCGCATAATCTGGGGAATCGCTGTTTTGTCTCATCCACCATGGCAATGGCCACCTTGTCATCGGTGATCCTTTCCATCACTTGGTGGTGGAGAATGAAGCGGTCGCGGTCTTCCATGATACACACCCGCAGGCCCAACTCGACCGGAACGCCGGCCTTGCCTTTGCTGATCCATTCGGTGTGCGGTTGAAACAGGGAAAACACCTTCTCGTCGTGAGGAATACGTTCCCCCTGGAGCACCCGCCGGTCAATCTGGTCGATCTGCCGACGGGCATGTTGGATGAAGTCGTTTAAGGAGCAGAGCCGGGCCAGGGCAACAGGATCGTGCGGGCTGATCTGCTGACTGGTTTTCAGCGCGCGTTTCAGGTGCTCCTCCGCCAGAGCCAGGTAGGCGCGATGGGCCTCTTGTATCTCCTGTTCCTTTCGTTGCTGTTTGCTTGCGTCCTTGGATGTGGAATGCTTGAGCCGCTGTACCTTGGAGTACTGCTTCTTGAATTGCCGCTGGTGGTACTTGTGCTGCCGCCATCCCGGCAGGTTGTACATTCCGGCCAGTATCACGCA
>NZ_JAFFQC010000104.1 GCF_016918545.1 Desulfobulbus alkaliphilus
CCGCACGGATCGCCAAACCAGCGAGGGCGACGCCGATCCCGATCAAAAGGCGATGCGTCGGCGAGGCCGTCGACAGGCGCGCCAGGCCGATCAGCCAGCGATCCATGACCGCGATCCGCCGTTTCGATCCGCCTGCGCTCATATCGTCGGTTCGCCCCACCAGCGACGCGTTTGCCCCGCTGGAACATAGTTTTACACCTTGCGTTTGGGGCGACCACCCCTGACGCGCAGGGGGTTTGATAACGGCGGTCGTCGTGACGCCGGAAAATGGCCTATAAGTCGGACTAGACGCGCGATCTCAGCGAAAGGCCGGTGCGCCGATCGCGGCTATTGGACCCTGAATGACCCGGTTGCCCTGGAAGACGATGTGGAAGGCGCTGCGGCGTTCGGCGGCGGCCTTGCCCGCGGCCGGCGCGGTGCTGGGCGTCGCCATGGCGGCGGGGTCCAGCGTGCGACCCGATATGGATCGGACGGCAGAGGCTGTCTCGCGCATCACCGGCGGCGACCTCGGCGCGGGCGGGTTGGCCGCGATCAAGGGGCGATTGACGTCGTCGCAGCTGGCCGTCGCCATGCGGCATGATCCCAACCTTCTGCAGCCGGCTCTCTACGGACTGACGCCGGGCTGGGAGAGCTTGACGCTGGCCGGCAAGCCAGGTCTGGAATCGGGTAAGAGCGGCCTTGAGGCCCAACGTCTGAACGCAGCCATGGCGCCCGCGTCCGGCGCGCTGCGTCCCGCCTTGCCGTTCGTGTTCAAGGGCAGCGCCGAGGATCGCAGGCGGGCTTTGCGCTGTCTGACCC
>NZ_JAFFQC010000105.1 GCF_016918545.1 Desulfobulbus alkaliphilus
TGCCAAGGATGCGCTTCAGTTGGTCACGGCTTACGATACCGAAAATGGGCTGGTGTTAAGCCAGAAAGCAACCCCTAACAAGAAGGGGGAAATCGAAACCGTCAAAGATATGCTGGACATTCTTGAGCTAAAAGGAGCCGTTGTCACACTCGATGCGTTGCATTGTCAGCGTGAGACACTGGAGAAAATCAGCGAGAAGAAGGCTCATGTAGTGGTACAGGTCAAGAATAATCAACCGAAGCTGTATCAAGCGGTTCAATCGCAATTCCAGTCACTGTTTGACGCCCAGAAAGAGAAGATTGTCGTCGAGCACAAAGAGAGTGGACATGGCCGCCAGGAAGAGCGTTATGTGTTTCAATTAAAAGCCAAATTACCGCCAGAGTTGACGGAGAAATGGCCGACAATCCGCAGCATCATTGCCGTTGAGCGTCACCGCAGCGCCAACGGAAAAGGAACGGTAGATACCTCTTACTATGTCAGCTCGTTATCCCCCAAGCACAAGCTGCTAGGGCACTATATACGGCAGCACTGGCGGATAGAGAACAGCCAGCATTACATTCTTGATGTGGTGTTCAACGAGGATGCTTCCAGGATAGCGATGGAGGATGCGGTCGAGAATATGGCGCTATTCCGGCGGTTCGTATTGAATATCGTAAAACAGAGCAATTGTGGTGCTCGAAGTCAGAGAAACAAGCTAAAAAGAGCCGGCTGGAATGACGACTATCGGGCTCAGTTATTCTTTGGTTAAAATATCAACAAAGTGTGCTCCCGCCCTGGGAAGAGAGTGGC
>NZ_JAFFQC010000106.1 GCF_016918545.1 Desulfobulbus alkaliphilus
TGTGTCCTTTCGGTAAGCCTGCCATGAAGAGGCAATGCAGTTCGGTTACAATCGGTCCTTCATTTTAATTCATGGAGGATTGCCGATGAAAAACTCTCCCACACTTTCCCAGTTATCCATCACCGAGGTTCAATCAAGATTTGCTCACTGGCGCACGACCAGGGAGCGGCGCGAGCAGATACCGGAAGACCTCTGGTCAGCTGCGGTCATGCTGTGTGAAAAATATTCTGTCACCAAAGTGTCAAGGACGTTGCGACTGCATCACAGTTCTCTGCGGGATCGAGTTCTTGCCGGCAAAACGAGGCAGCCACCTGTTCCTGCTCCTGCCCAGGACTTCATCACCATTGATATGGTGCAAAGCCATACCGCAGAATGCACCATTGAGTTGGAGCACCGCAACGGCAACAGGATGCGGATGCATTTCAAAAGTCAGGCCGATCTCAATCTCCATGCTTTTGCCGAGTCATTCTGGAGCAGAACGTGATGCTGCAGATAACGCCTCACATGCGGATTGTGCTCGCCGTTGAACCGGTAGACTTTCGTAAAGGTATTGATGGGCTGGCCGGGATCTGCCGGCGGGTGCTGCACGTCGATCCTTTCGCCGGTACACTCTTTGTTTTCCGGAATAAAACCGGGACGTCCCTCAAGTTGTTGGGATATGACGGGCAGGGCTTCTGGCTGTGTCAGAAGCGATTGTCACAGGGTCGCTTTCGCTGGTGGCCCGACAAGGGTGACCTCCAGGCTCAGCGTTTGGCAGCCCTCGAACT
>NZ_JAFFQC010000107.1 GCF_016918545.1 Desulfobulbus alkaliphilus
AGCCTCCTTGCCTTCGATTTGATTGTGGATTAACTCCTGGTATTCAGCCCAGGGAATGACTGCGAAGGCAGGTTTACCGTTTTGAATGATGATTTGAGGATCAGTATGTGCGCTCATCTCTTTTCTTTACCTCTTGAATCTCAACGATTTTTATCCCGTCATCAAAGTCGAACATGACTCGATAGCGGCCAACCCTCAATCGGTAGCCATAGCGATGATTTTTCAACTCTTTTAAATCCAGCGATTCGCAAAGTGGGAAGGTTGCCAATAAATCCACATCGTGAAAAATTGCCTCCCGGTAACGACCAGGAATTTTCTTCATCTGCTTACGAGCCCGATTATGCCAAACAATTTCATTTATTGTTTAAAATATAACATAATATAACTTTAATCAAGCATTAAAAATACCATTTTATCTCGAATTGAGGTGAATACTATTTTGGGCTTATAGTAATTTTAATCAAATTTTCGTAATATTTATATACAGATAGATCCAAACAGAAAAAATAGAACGTTGAAGCTGTGCGAAGCAAACAATGCGTAGCGCAGTTTGCGTCCGAGCAAGCGCCTTGTTAGTTTGTTACCTGCAATTATTTTCATAGAGAGAAATGGCAAACTCCCCAAGCACACAAAATAGGGGAAGTGTTTGAATGCATAAGTCCGGCAAAGAAAAGAAACCTCCATGTGAGTATAATGTTTTAGCAACAGTTGGGTCGAGAACCAGCTCGCCCAAAATATACCACAGGGAGGTTTCTATGAACGTA
>NZ_JAFFQC010000108.1 GCF_016918545.1 Desulfobulbus alkaliphilus
GTCATGGGCAGGCCCAGGGTCACGCCCGAGGCGAAGCCCATGTTGCGGGCCAGCAGCTTCTGGCCCAGCACCACCATGGAGCTGAAGGGCGCGAACAGGCCCACGGCCAGCGGAGCCAGCAGCAGGGCCGCCAGCCACATGCTGTCCACCCAGGCGAAGGCCAGGGCCGCGGGCAGGGCCAGCCACCACGACAGGCGGATGATGCGGGCATAGCCGATCCTGTCGGCCAGGAATCCGCCCAGCACGTTGCTGCTGACGCCGCAGACGCAGAAGAAGGCCAGCATCATGGCGCCGAATTCCTTGCTCTGGCCGAAGACGTCATGCCAGTACATGGGGATGTAGGTATTGAAGCCCAAAAAGAGGATAGAGCGCGAGGCGATGACCAGGGTCAGCACGCCGAAGGCATGCCAGTCGTTGCGGGGTTCGGCCTGTCCGGCGGCGGCGCGGCTTTGGGGGATCTGGCGCTGCCAGCCGCGCATCTGGAAAAAGATGAACGAGGCCGTGCACAGGGCCAGCAGCAGGAACACGGCCGTGCCGTGCAGGCCCGCCACGAAGGTGGCCCCGGCCACCAGCAGCGGCCCCACCACGAAGCCGCTGTTGCCGCCCACGGAAAAGATGCTCATGCCCGCGCCCTTGCGATCGCCGGAGACGAGGTTGGCATAGCGGGCCCCCTCGGGATGGAACAGGGCGCCGCCCACGCCGCAGAGCATGAGTGTGAGGA
>NZ_JAFFQC010000109.1 GCF_016918545.1 Desulfobulbus alkaliphilus
TTGAAAGATCCTCGGATTACAGGAAGGAGTGCCCATAAACTGATCGATATCATTATCATTGCCATCTGCGGCATGCTTTGTGGAAGTGACGATTGGGTTGGCATCGAAGCCTTCGGGAAGGCGAAGCACGAATGGTTTAAAACGTTTCTCGAATTGCCCAACGGTATTCCTTCCCACGACACTTTCGGCCGAGTATTTTCCCATATCGATCCGAAACATTTCCAAGAATGTTTTCTGGGGTGGATACAATCAGTGGCGAAAATCTTTGCCGGAGAAATTATCCCGATTGATGGAAAAACAGTACGAAGATCACATGATGCCACCGCGGGCAAGGCAGCTATCCATATGGTCAGTGCTTGGGCCGCAGGCAACGGCCTCGTACTTGGCCAGGTAAGAACTGAAGAAAAGTCAAATGAGATCAAGGCAATACCTGAGCTGTTAAGGCTTCTCGACCTTAAGGGGTGCATTGTCACCACCGATGCGATGGGGTGTCAGAAAAAAATTACCAAACAAATTATTGACCAGGGAGGCGATTATGTTCTTGGCCTCAAAGGCAATCAAGGTTCCTTGCTGACAGCGGTGGAGCAAGTCTTCGCTCAAGCCGACGAGGAAGAATTGAACAGCGCCAAATTTGACTTTTTCATGACGGAAGAGAAAGGGCATGGACGCCATGAAACCCGTTTCCATTATACAACGAACTTTGC
>NZ_JAFFQC010000010.1 GCF_016918545.1 Desulfobulbus alkaliphilus
TACGTTCATAGAAACCTCCCTGTGGTATATTTTGGGCGAGCTGGTTCTCGACCCAACTGTTGCTAAAACATTATACTCACATGGAGGTTTCTTTTCTTTGCCGGACTTATGCATTCAAACACTTCCCCTATTTTCTGAATTTTGCCGGATGTTCCTGGTTTTTACCCTCAAAATAGGGGAAGTGTCCCTAATTACTGAGGAAGTGCCCTGATTACTCGAGGCTGGTCAGGAAGGTCGGGGCAAAGGGGGGTGGGGAGGTGAATTGCAGCCACTGGTTGCTGTCCGGGTGTCGGAAGGCGAGCTGGGCGGCATGGAGCAGCAGCCCCTGGCCCGGGGAGGGGGTCCCGTAGAGGCGATCACCGACAATGGGGCAGCCGAGTCCCAGGGGATGACTGGCATGGAGCCGCAGTTGATGGGTCCGGCCGGTGAGGGGCTGGAAGGCCACCAGGGTCCGTTGATCCCTGGTGGCAATCTTGCGCCACCTGCTGATGCCGGTTTTGCCGTGGATGGGATCGTATACCTGGCGGGGTCGATTATGGGGATCGAGGCGGAACGGGAGGGCAATCTCGCCCGCGGGTGCGGCGACCACCCCTTCCACCAGGGCGGCATAGTGTTTGACCACCTGCTGGCTGGCGAACTGGGCCGAGAGGTGGCGGTGGGCTGCCCGGGTCAAGGCCAGGACCATCAACCCGGAGGTATCCATGTCCAGGCGATGCACGGCCGGCTGGGTAATGCACCCCGGCAGGAGGTGGCGCAGGCGGGCGACCACCGAATCCGCTCCGGCTGGCCCCCGACCAGGCACGGAGAGGAGCCCGCCGGGTTTGTCGATCACCACCAGGGAGGGATCGCGGTACAGGAAGACCAGGGAAGGGCAGCCGGTCATGACAGGCCACAGAGCATGAAGCCGAGAATCGGTCGGCACTTTTCCGCACAGGCCGGATAGAGGTGGCCGTGCTGCCTGGTGGCCGAGCGGTTGGCCCGCCCCCAGTACATTTCCGCTAGGCCTTCCGGCCGCAACCCCAGCTGGGCGGCGTGGTGGAGCAGTTTCGGGGCGCAGCAGTCGCCCGTTCCGGTCGGTGGCAGGCCCCGACCGAGAAAGACCGTTGTCAACGGGGCCTGGTCACCGCGAAAATTGACCAGCTGATACAGGCCGTGAATGGCGCCCATCAGCTGACGGGACAGGATTCGGCGCTGTTCGCGCAGCAGCAGGCGCGCCGGGGCATGCTCGGGCAGGCGGGTCAACCGACGGCCAAGTGCCTTGATCCGCGATTCCACCGGAGCGCTCAGGCGTTGGAAGGCAAGGGGGTCGAACACCGGCCCCACCCAGCCCGGCACCTGCCACAGCCCGTTATACTGGCCGGAGAAGGCACGGAGCACGACCGGAGTGCCGCCGGCGTCCCGGCAGGTCAGCACCCCGAACATCTTGCCGCCGGCCTCGGCGAAGAGCCCGGCGGTGGCGCAGCGGGGATCGGCCAGGTCCTCGGCCACCTCCAGATCGATGCGTCGATGGCGCTCGAGCTGGACCATTAAATCGTGACAGGCCTGTTGGGCGGCACCACTGGGCAGAAAATGGTCACGCTCGCATCGTCGGCACCAGCCCCCGCTCACCAGGGGGCCGTCGGCCCGGGGGCGTTGCCGGTGTTTGCCGGGAGGAGAAAATAGTTGCGGCATGATCGAAAACCTGCACGCGTTGCTCAGCGACGCAACCACCAGATGAGCAGCGAGAGCACCACACTGATCACAATCGAGCTGCCCAGGGGGAAAAAGAAACGAAAATTTTCCCGGACGATGAGGATATCACCGGGCAGGCGCCCCAGGGGCAGTTGCCGCAGCCAGGGCCAGAGCAGGGCCACGACGATGCAGCCCAGGCCGATAAAC
This sequence comes from Desulfobulbus alkaliphilus, assembly GCF_016918545.1. Classification (GTDB taxonomy): domain Bacteria; phylum Desulfobacterota; class Desulfobulbia; order Desulfobulbales; family Desulfobulbaceae; genus Desulfobulbus; species Desulfobulbus alkaliphilus. Next base: position 1,879 of record NZ_JAFFQC010000010.1, read on the forward strand.
AGCAGGGTCCGGTTCACGGGTTCCTCCCGCCGGTGCGGGCCTCGTCAGCGATCCCATGGCGTGCCCGCGGCGGGATCTCCCCCTGCCCTCGGGTTTGAAAAAAGAAAGGGAATACTTTACTTAACCGCTTCATTGGAATAAAATGTCCTGATTAGTATCAGGTCTCAAGTCGGTGGTGGGATTCCCGCCCGAGGCCGATCCCGCTCCCCGGACCTCATCAACCTTTTGCCTATCCATACCGCATTCCATGTACGCTCTCACCTCCGGCAACCGCTCAATCCGGTTCCGCCCCTGTGTTCTGCTCCTGACCTGCGCCCTGCTCCTGATAACCGCTCCCTGGGTCCTGGCCCAGCAGGATGCGCGATTTCAACCCGATGAATTCAGCCGCCAGCAAACCATCAGCCTGTATGAACAGATTCCCGGCCTGACCAGGGACCAGGTGGCCTATGGCCACACCGCCATCCGTGCCATGCACTATAACGCTCAGCGCATCTTTCGCAAGATATGCGCCATGGAAGGCGTCACTTTCCAGCAGGCCCGCGAGGCCGCGGAACTGCTCACCCAGGAACGCTTCACCTTTGAACAGGTGCTGGCCTTCGAGGCCCTGAGCGATCTCGGCCCGCTGCCCATTGACCTGGGCCTGACCGGCCTGGCTGCGGTGCAGACGCTGCGTTTCGAAACCTCCCGTTCCTTCCGCGCCTATCTCGGTGTGCAGGGGGTTGCTCCGGCCCAGGCGATCACCGTCATTGCCCAACTCAACGGCCTCTCCGATGCCCACAACCGGGCCGCCCAGGCCCTGTACGCCATCCCCGACCTGCGGGTCGCCGATGCCCTCCAGGGGATGTCCACCCTGATCCGCCTCACCAATAGACAGGTACGGGCCGCGGAAACCTATGGCCGGGTCAAAGGCATGGACAGTGAAACCATGCTCGACGGTCTGGTGCTGATCCAGCGACTGCGTCAGGATGACGCCTGGAACGCCCGTTCCCTGTTCATGAACCCCTCCCTCTCGGGCCAGGAGGCCTGGGACTGGCTGATCAGCTATTTTGCCCTGCCCATGGATATGCAGGAGGCGCAATACGCCCGGCTCGACGACCGCAACAAGTCCGTCCTGCTCCAGGGGCTCTACGATGGTGGTGAGGAGATCATCTGGAAGATCAACAACCTTCACGATGTGACCGATCAATACGGCTACGAGATCTCCGCCGGGGTCCTCAACCGCTACACCAAGGAACAGCTGCGGGCCCTGTTCAATCGACTCGACCCGCTGGTCATCAACCGCTTCGGCGCCCGCTTTGAACAGGCCGACCGGGCCCAGGCAGTCACCATCCTGCGCGAGGCCACCAGTGCCGCCCGGGTGCAGACCGCCCGCAACCTGACCACGGCCAACATCTACGCCATCATGGCCCAGGGCAGCGAACTCTATGATTCCTCCTTCCGCAATGTCCTGGTCCCCGTGCTCCGCACCAGAATCGCCGATCGCCACCAGGGCGACCTGCTCAACTTTGTCCGCTTCACCGACCCGGAGAACCGGCTGGTCTCGGACTTCATTGTCAGCTGCGCCCAGAAAGGCCGCCTCACCGCCTTTTTCCCCACCGACAGCAACCGACAAAAAGAGATCCTGTCCCTGGTGGCCGACTCCGCCTTTCGCGACGAAGATTCCATCCTCCTTTTTTCCGCTTCCCTGACCCATCTGCTCCAGGTGCTCGAGCCCCAAGCCCGCTCCTATTTGATCGGTCTCATGGGTGAAAAAACGGGCACCGAGAATCCGGTGTTCGCCCGCCTGATCAACGTCATTCTCCAGTATTACCTGCAAAGCCACCCGGACCTGCTCCAGCCGGCGGACCGCTCGCTGATCAGCCGCCTGGCCATCCACCACGGGGCCATCAACCTGGCCGCCTACCGGGTCACCCCTTTCGCGGAATGGAAAAGCAATGGCCGCCTGGGCTCGGTGTCCATGTTTCACCCGGATGATGACGGCCGTCAGTCCTTTATCTCCAACGCCAACCTGCTGCGGCAAAGCGGCTACCGGCTGGAGCCCTCCCAGCAGTACACCCCCGGGGACTGGAGCGCGGAGCGGGAACGGCAGATCCGCCAGACGATTCGCACCGCCTCCCTGCCCGCCCTGTTCGAGGCCATGCGTACCCAGCATTTTGCCGTGACCTTTATCAAAACCATCAACGGCATCACCCTGCACCACACCCAGTTCGTCTACACCGACAGTGCCAATCAGATGGAGATGCTGCGCCGCTTCATCCGTTCCGGTGATGAAATGCTCGCCCAGCGCGGCCACAGCTACTGGCGCTCGGAACAGATCATCGACCCGCTCACCCAGCTGCTGAGGGAAAACCGGATCACCGAGGAGGAATTGCGGGGGAAACAACGCTTTCTCAGCCTTGGCTCCTGCGGGGGGGTCAAGGCCTACACCAAGCTGACCCGCCTGTTCGAGGGGTCGGTGGATCTTCTCGCCACCATCGGCACCGGGGTGGCTCGGATCAATGACCCCTATAACAAGGCCCTGTTCGAGATCGTGGTCAACAACCCGCCGACCATCTCCTGGCAGAACGTTGCCCAGCAGACGGCCTTCATCTTCCAGGGGGGCCATGGCCAGGATTACCTCCAACCCGGTTCGCTCACCGCCATCCTCCACAAACTCCTGGAAGAGAGCCGCTGGGAAGCGGACGCCGATGCCGCGGTGAGCGGCGTGGCCCGGCCGCGGGACTGAGGGACGGGAATGCCGGTCCACACCAGGGAAACCCTGCCGCGGCTTCTGGACCAACCGGACAGCGGCGGTTTTCAGGTCTATGTGCTCTGCGGCGAGCGCTATCTCTGCCGCAATGCCGTGGAGCAGTTGGAGAACAGCCTTCTCCAGGCCGGGGGCACGGTCCATGCCATTGACGGCGACCAGGAGGATATGGCCGCCACCCTGGCCAGGCTGCGCAGTTTCAGCCTCCTGCCGGGACGGCAGATCTACCGGGTGACCGACACCCGCCTGTTTCTCTCCCGCCAGGTGGCCAAAAACATCTGGGACCGGGTGACCAAGGCCCATACCGGCGGCAAGACCGAGCAGGCGGCCCGGACCCTGCGGACCTTCCTCGAATGCGGCGGCCTGGATCCAGCGGCCCCTGATACCGACCTGGAGGCCATGGCCGCGGCCGAGTGGCAGCAGCATTTCGGGTTTGCCAAGCCCGGAGACGATCTTGCCTGGACCAAACCCATCCTCGAAGACAACCGCGCTCGGGCCGGGGCAACGGCGAAGGCTGCCGGCGCCGATCCCGGTGACCTGCTCCTCAAGACCCTGGATGCCGGCATCCCCAAGGCCAATGTGCTCATCCTGGTGGCCGAGGAGATCGATAAACGCAAAAAACTGTTCAAGGCGCTCAAGGAACAGCAGGTCATCATCGACCTCAGCGTGGAGACCGGGGCCGGCGCCCGGGCGCAGAAAGCGCAGAAGGCTGTTTTGCAGGATCTGCTCCGCCAGACCCTGGCCGAGGACAATAAAACCATGGCCCCGGGACTGGCCGAGATCCTGTTTGAGCGGGTGGGCTTCCATCCCGTGGCCCTGGTCATGGAAATCCGCAAGGTGATGCTCTCCATCGGCGACCGCCGGCAGATCAGCCGTGAGGATCTGGATGCCCTGGTCGGGCGCACCCGCCAGGAGGCCCTGTTCGAACTGACCACCGCCATCGGCCGCCGTGACCTCAAAGAGGCCCTGGCCCTGACGGAACGGGTGCGGAGCAACGGCATCCACCCGCTCGCCATTGTCGCCACGCTGCGCAACTTCGTGCGCGGCCTGCTCCTGTTCCGGGCCCTGGGCGAGCGACCCGAGCTGCACTTCCAGCCGAACATGACCCCGGCGGCCTTCCAACAGGTCTGCCTGCCCCGCCTCAAGGAGGGCGATCTCTGGCAAAAAGAGCTGAGCGGCCACCCCTTTGCCCTCTATATGCAGTTCAAGACAGCAGCCGCCTGTCCCCTGACTCTGCTCACCGGCTGGATGAACCTGCTGCTGGAGACCGAACTCCGTCTCAAGGGCTCGCCCATCGCTGAAGCCATCGTGCTTCAACACCTGATTCTCGCCATGCTCGGCCCAAAAACAGCAAAAGAATAACCCAACGGTTCGGGTGACCTTGCAAAATCAAATGCGGGCATTAAAATAGAAACATGGGATGCCGGGTTCGAGGTTTATTCCGCCTCGAGGGGCATGGCCGGAGAAGAGCAACCAATGCATGGATTGCTTCGCAGACCGCCAACCCGAAAACCAGGAGACCTTTTGTGGGTCTTTTCCCCCTGTTGAACAATGGCTATGAGCAAAGAAAAAACGATCCAGGCGGAGCGCATCGAGTCCTCCGCCGAAAACACCGTACAGGAACCACCCCTCTACAGGGTCTTGTTGCACAATGATAATTACACCACCATGGATTTTGTGATCATGATCCTCCAGACTGTTTTTCACAAAGGCCTGGACGAGGCGACCAGAATCATGCTCAATGTGCACCACCAGGGGGTGGGTATAGCGGGAATATACACCCGTGAAATCGGAGAAACCAAGGTGGCCGTTGTCCACCGGATGGCAAAGAAACATCAATTTCCTCTGAAATGTTCTTTGGAGAAAGATTGCTGAACCAGACGCGAGCCCAGGCACCCCAGGTTTTCATGGTCACGGTTGCCCGCATTGAGAGGCCGGCTGCACGGCAGCACGGCAGCAATGGGTATCCAGCCCGGCGCAGACCCGGGCCGCTTGCCTTCGATGACAATAATAGAGGAACATGGTGAACAACCCAGTCACAAAGCCGATGACTGGGGAGCTGAACCTGCCGGGATTGGGTGCGGATGCGCCGTAATCCGACGAACAAGGGAATGCCCCGCATCGCCCTCGAGGTAAGAAATTATGCTGAGTAGAGAGCTGGAACTCGCCCTGATCAAGGCGATCAAGGAAGCCAAGAATCATCGTCACGAATACGTCACCGTCGAACATATGCTCTACGGACTGCTCCATGACGATCTCGCCCGCCACATCATCGACAAGTGCGGGGGCAACAACGACAATATCAAGGAACGCCTGGAACGCTTTTTCGAGTCCGGGATGCCGATCATGAAGGAAATCGGCGGTGAACCGGCCCAGACCGTGGCCTTCAACCGGGTGCTGCAGCGGGCGGTGAGCCATGTGCAGAGCTGCGGGAAAAAACAGGTGGATACCGGTGACGTGCTGGTTTCCATTTTCACCGAGCCCGATTCGCATGCAGTCTATTTCCTGGGCAGCGAAGGCGTGGGACGGCTGGAGGTGGTGGAGTACATCTCCCACAGCCTGCCGGAATTCCTCCAGAGCGAGCCCCTCAGGCAGGCGCCGTCCGGTCCCGGGCAGCCGCAGCCGAAAAAGAAACAGGATAAAGCCACGGACACTCTGGAAGAGTTTACCGTCAATTTTGCCCGACGGGCGGCGGATGGAACCATTGATCCGCTCATTGGCCGCGACTCCGAACTGCACCGGATGATGCAGGTCCTCTGCCGGCGGAAAAAAAACAACCCGCTCCTGGTCGGGGAACCGGGTGTGGGCAAAACCGCCATGGCCGAAGGTCTGGCCCTGCGCATCCATGAAGATGGGGTCACCCGCAAGACAGACAAACCGGATCCCAAAAAGATGGTTCCGGACCTGCTCGCCGACACGGAAATCTATATGCTCGACCTCGGCACCCTGGTGGCCGGGACCAAATACCGGGGCGATTTTGAAAAAAGGCTCAAGGACGTGGTGGCGGCCATCGAAAAGAAAGACAAAGCCATCCTGTTCATCGATGAAATGCACACCATCATCGGTGCCGGTGCCACCAGCGGGGGCTCCATGGATGCCTCGAACCTGCTGAAGCCGGCCCTGCAGGCCGGCACTATCCGCTGTATCGGTTCCACGACCTACGAGGAATATAAAAACCACATAGAAAAGGATCGGGCTTTGTCCCGCCGTTTTCAGAAGATCGACATCGAAGAACCCTCCGTGGCCGATACCTGCCGCATTCTCCAGGGGCTGCAATCCCGTTATGAGGAGCACCATCAGATCCGCTACGCCAAGACCGCCATCGAGGCCACCTCCGAATTGGCGCACCGCTACATCAACGACCGTTATCTTCCGGACAAGGCCATCGATGTCATGGATGAAGTCGGCGCCTTTTTCCGTCTGACCAAAAAGACCGGCCGCACGGTCGGGGTGCGCGATGTCGAGCAGATTGTCTCGAAAATCGCCCGGGTGCCGGTGAATGTCAAATCAGGCAACGATACCCGGGATCTGCTGCTCCTGGAAGACAAACTCAAAGCCACCATCTTTGGCCAGAATGAGGCCATCACCGCCCTGGCCAAGGCGGTAAAACGTTCCCGGGCCGGGCTGGGCAATCCTCAATCGCCCACCGGATCTTTTCTTTTTGCCGGGCCAACGGGCGTTGGCAAAACCGAGGTAGCGCGGCAACTGGCAGCGGGGCTCTCCGTTCATTTTGAACGCTTCGACATGAGCGAATACATGGAAAAGCATGCCGTGGCCCGCTTGATCGGTGCTCCTCCCGGCTATATCGGCTTTGATCAGGGTGGCTTGCTCACCGATGCCATCCGCAAGCATCCCTATTCCGTGCTCCTCCTCGATGAGATCGAAAAAGCCCACCCGGACGTCTTTTCCATTCTGCTCCAGGTCATGGATCACTCCACCCTCACCGACAATGCCGGGCGCCGGGCTGACTTCCGCAACGTCATCCTGATCATGACCACCAATGCCGGTGCCCGGGAAATGAGCGAACGAGCCATTGGCTTTCTCGGTGATTCCACCGGAAAAGAACAGAAAGCCATTAAAAGTCTCTTTTCTCCGGAGTTCAGGAACCGACTCGACGCTGTCATCAGCTTCGCGCCCCTGGCCATGGACACCGTGGAAAAAGTGGTGGACAAGATGGTCATGGAGTTGCAGCAGCAACTCATCGACAAAAAAGTCCACATTTCCCTGTCGCCCGCGGCTCGTTCCTGGTTAGCTTCAGAGGGGTACGAACCGGCCTTTGGCGCCCGCCCTCTGCGACGGCTGATCATGAAGGAAATCGGCGACGTCCTCACCGAGGAAATCCTTTTCGGTGCCCTGACCAAAGGTGGTGCGGTCAAAATCGGCAGGAAAAACAACAAGACCGTATTCACCTACCTGTAAAGCGCCACGCGTGCCACCGGGTTGCTCGACTTGCAGCCCGGTGGGTCTCTTGGCGCTTGGACCAAGAGGGTATGCCGCCTCCCAGATGCCATGAGACTCCACACCCCCTCCCTCTCCTATTACACCAGCAGCCTGCTCCCGGTTCCCCATGGCATGTTCCGCCGGAACGGCGGGACCAGCACCGCTCCCTTTGCCTCCCTCAACTTCAGTGACAATATCGGTGACCAGCAGGAACGGGTGCAGGCGAACCGGACCCTGGCCCTGGAAGCTCTGCGCCTCAGCGCCCTGGTCTCGGTCAGGCAGGTCCACGCCGACCGGGTGCTGGTCGTCCAACCGGCTGACCTCACCAGCGAGGCGGATGGATACGATGCCATCATCTCCACCCTGCCCGGAGTCGGTCTGCTCATTCAGCAGGCCGACTGCCAGGCCATCCTGCTTTCCGCGCCTCGCCAGGGAGTAGTGGCAGCTGTGCACTGCGGCTGGCGGGGCAGTGTCAACGGGATCATCGCCACAACAATCCTCCGCCTGAAAACAGACTTTGGTGTCGATCCCGCTGAGCTACGAACCGCTATCAGTCCATCCCTTGGCCCCTGCTGTGCCGAATTCATCAATTATCGCCAGGAACTTCCTGCCTGGATGCATGCTTTTCAGCCCCGGCCCGGGTATTTTGATTTCTGGGCCATCAGCCGACAGCAATTGATTGCCGCGGGTGTTCCAGCACAAAAAATCGACATTGCCGCGGTCTGCACCCGCTGCGACCCCCATTTCTTCTCCTATCGCCGAGCCTGCCACCACGGCAACGGCACCACCGGCCGCAACGGCTCGATCATCGGCCTGCCGCGGTAAGCGATGGACCGCGCGGGCAAACGAGACAGCCGTGTACCCACCAATCCCTGGTTTCTCGAGACACATTTCCCATTTAATTAGGGACACTTCCCTATTTTTTCGAGAAAAAATAGGGAAGTGTCCCTAATTAAATGGGAAGTGTCCCTAATTAAAGTGCTTCAGAATTCCACGTCACAGATCAACGGGGCATGGTCGGAGAAGCTCACGGTGGGTATTTCGAAATGGACGGTGCGCAGTTCCCGGCTGTGGAGGATGAAATCAAGTTCCCGGGTGGGCGCCCGGCTGGGGAACGAGGCTTTTCTCTCAGGGTTGGCGCTGACCAGACCGGTGGCACCGAGGAACAGTTCAAGTTCCCTTTCTCCCCACAGGACATTGAAGTCTCCGGCAAGGATCATCGGTCGATCCACAGCCCGGATCAATTTATACAAGCGCTCCAGCTGATATTGCCGGTTGCGGTAGGTCAGCGAAAGATGGACCAGAAAAATAGTCAAGCGTTCCGTGCAGACCTGGATGACCAGGCGCTTCATCCCTTCGTCAAAAAAATGAAACCGATGGCTGAGAATGGGCATCCTGGTGAGGACGGCATTGCCCTGGGTGCTGAGCAGAGGCATTTTATGAGCCATCGATGCAGAGCCATACTTGGTCTCGATGACATAATGATAGCCAAGCTGCTCGGCGATCATTGCCGCCTGACAGCATTGACCGGTGCGAAAAGAGCCGCCATCCACCTCCACCAGGCCCATGGCATCGGGTTTCACTGTGCGGATAAACTCGACAATCTTATCAAAGGTCGGCCTGGAGGTGCGCAGATACCCTGCATAGGGAAACGGAACGTGGAAACGATGCCCGTTGCCGGCACCGTAGCGGATATTATACAGCAAAAAACGCAAGCGATTTCCTTCCCTGCTCATATCACCGGCGATGGCGCCGCAGGCCGAACACCCCGCTTCCCGCACTGCTGAAAGCCGGGTTGAGCCCCCGCCGGCCCGTTGGTCCGGAGGTGCCGCCATCGTGCCGGTGTTGCCCCTCGGTCACCACCTCGACCGCTTCCATGACCTTTTTCTCCTCGCGGACCTCGGAGACGAACTGCTCCGCATTGACCTCGCCAACCCCCAGGGACTCGAGATACACGTCATAAAAACGAGAACAATTGGCATAATAGCTTTTCTTGCGCAGCCATTTGGGATCCGGTCCGCCCTGGCTTCTGGCATGATGGAAGGTCGCCAGGTTCACCAGCAAAGTGGTCACCGCATCCCTGGCCATACGCTGAATATTGAACAATTCGCCGAAACAGTGGTCGACATCTTCTCGAATACGCTGGGAGACATGGCGAAACGCCTGCCCGCGAACGTTGGCCTCGGGCAAATTGAACCGCCGCCTGGCCCATGGCAGCAAGAGGGAAGCAAACAGGAGGGCTTCCGGCATCTTGACGGCGTTATCCCCGTCCTTGCTTGCATGCAGTCGATCCAGGGCCATGCAAACATGTATCAGCTCTTGACAGACCGCCGCCCTGTCGTCCCCTTGCAGATATTCCCTGTACATGGGAAAAAGCGTGGCCCACAGGGTGGAGGTCATGCAGAGTTCGGCCCAAGCCCTGCTTGCTCCGGATTGCAGATCCTTGAGAATCTCATCCCGGATCCGGGATGGCGGACAGAGCTTGAGTTTATCCTGATGCCGTTGCAAAGCGGCAAACGTCCGCTCCTCGATGGTGAACCCGGTCCGGGCGGCATGCCTGATGACCCGCATCATGCGGACAGGGTCCCTGGTAAAACGACGATCGGGATCACCTACCATGCGGATGATTCCTTGATCAAGGTCCCGAACACCATCGGTATAATCGATGATGGTGTGATTTTCGATTTCGTAAAAAAGAGCATTGATGGTTAAATCACGGCGAAAGGCATCATCTTCCAGGGTACCAAAGGTGTTGTTGGCCGCCAGCAGCTGATCTTCGCCATTCATATCAAACTCGCTGTGCGAGCGCAGAGTTGAGACCTCGATAATCTTATTGCCACGAAAAAAGACCTGCACCAGACGAAACCGTCGGCCAATCGTCCGGCTGTTGCGGAACAACCGCCGCACCTGGCCGGGCCGGGCATCAGTGGAGATATCGAAATCCTTGGGAGAACGACCAAGATAGAGATCACGGACGCCACCACCGACCAGATACCCCTTGAACCCGGCATCACGGAGGCGATAGAGCACTTTCAGGGCTTCCCGGTCAAGCTGCTGTTCGCGGATGGGGTGGGCCGATTCAGAAATGATAACAGCCTCTTTACAGGGAGGGCGCTCGTCCCCATCAAGAATGGATTGCTGTGGGTCAAAGGTCATGGGTCCGCAGGTGCAGGATGGCTGAAATCTGAGGGTAAGGTTACATTCAAAGAGTTAGCCCTTGACGATATCGCCCTTCTTCTCCTTGTAGACGGATTCGGCTGCCTCGATGAACCGGTCGAAGATCTCGCGAACAGAGAGAATTTCTTTCATTTTATAGGTATTGGCCCCGGCAAAGACCAGCCCCTGGTCGACGTCGCCTTGCTGGGATGCGGTCAGACGATCATTGATACAGTACCGGTAATTGCACTTTTTCAAGCACTTGAACCGGCAGGCTTCCGCGGAAATATCTTCATTGCCAAGCATTTTGTCAACAAAGGGAGTCTTGATGGCCCGACCCGGCATCCCCACAGGGGAAGAGACCAGAACAATATCCTCCTTCCCCGCCTGCAGGAAGACGTCCTTGAATTCCTGGGAAACCGAACACTCCTTGCTGAGGACGAAGCGGGATGCGATCTGTACACCGTCAGCACCGTAGGTGTCCATCATCTCCGCCATGTCATACCCATCGGTGATGCCGCCGGCGGCAATCAACGGAACCTTGGAAACCACCTTGCGAATAGAGGGAAAAAGCTCTCGCAACGGTTCAGTGGTCCCCAGATGACCACCAGCCTCGGTGGATTCGACAATGACGGCCGCGGCGCCGAGTTTCTCTGCCAGCCTGGCAAAGGAAGGCGAGGACACAATCGAAACAATGGGAATATTGTGCTGTTTGCCGATTTTGAAAATATCCCGGGAAAAACCGGCACCGGTGATGATCATATCAGCGCCTGCTTCTATGGACCCCATCACCAGCTCATAAAAATCCCGCATGGCGTACATGATATTGACGGCGATGATGCCTTTGGTTGCACTCTTCGCCTTGTGGATATCTTCCTGCAGCTCCGGCACCGGAATTCCGGATCCGCCAATGGTCCCGATACCGCCACACTCGGCTACCGGAATAGCCAGAGCCGAGGTAGACACCCGGATGGACATCCCGCCTTGAATAATAGGTATTTTGGCAATTAACGAGCCGATCTTGAGTTCTGGCAGTTTCATTGAGCTCACGTGGTCAAATATTGCGGTCTAGGTAGGGTGAACAAAAAAATTCCACTTTCCACGGTCGAAACCGGTCAAGGATGCAAACAGTGCCGCGCTCCCGCTTGTTTGTCAAGCATGGAGGGACATATTCCTGCATCCGTGACGGCTGGACTCTTGTTTAGGATACATTGAGCTGTGCCCAGATTGTACGTACAGCGGAATCCTTGACAATACCTTTCACCAGCCTCCCTTCGGGGCATCCGTGCGCACGCCATCTTCATCGCCCACGGATCCAGGCTATTGAAAGGCAAAAAAAGCTCCAATTTTATACAATAAGAATTTTACCACAAAGAAGCCACATCGGCTTGACTTTTAACCTGTTTTTCGATTAAATTTTCAATTTTTTACTGCTCTTCACCTTCTTTCAGAACTACAGATCATTCACATCAGGTTCCATTCCGGAGTTTTTTTTGAAAATTCAGGCTATCAACGGTTTTAAGGATATTCTCCCCGACAATGCCGGCCTCTGGCGGCGCGTGGAGCAGTTGGCCCGCAACATTTTCGATCGCTTCGGGCTGCGGGAAATCCGGATGCCGATTCTGGAAAAGACGGAACTCTTTACCCGCTCCATCGGCGCCGCCACCGACGTGGTGGAAAAAGAGATGTACACTTTCGCGGATAAAGGTATCACCATGCGTCCAGAGGCCACGGCCTCGATCATGCGCGCCTTTATCGAGCACGGCCTCCATGTCCGCCAGCCGGTGCAGCGCCTCTATACCATCGGCCCCATGTTCCGTCACGAGCGGCCGCAGAAAGGCCGCCTGCGCCAGTTTCACCAGCTCAACGCCGAAGTCATCGGTGCTGCCGAACCCCATGTTGACGCGGAACTCATCGCCATGGGCCGCATGCTGCTCGACGAACTCGATCTTCAGGCGAGCCTGGAGCTCAACTCGCTTGGCTGTCCGGCCTGCCGTCCCCCTTTCAAAACCGATCTGATCCACTATCTTGAACAGCGGCTCGAGGGGCTGTGCAGCGACTGCCAACGCCGCACCCACACCAACCCCATGCGGGTCCTTGACTGTAAAAAAACCTCCTGCCGACAACTTGTCCTGGAGGCACCTTCCATGCTCACAGCCCTGTGTGCGGATTGCGATGAGCATTTCCAAGCCGTCCAGGGAGCGCTGCGGAATCTGGACATCACCTTCCGCCTCAATCCCTTCATGGTCCGCGGCCTGGATTACTACACCCGAACCACCTTCGAATTTCTCACCACCGATCTCGGTGCACAGGCCGCGGTGGGTGCCGGGGGGCGCTACGACGGTCTGATCGAACAGCTCGGCGGCCCATCCCTGGGCGGTATCGGTTTTGCCATGGGTCTGGAACGTCTTGTTCTCCTCCTGGAACAGCGTGATCATTCCGAGCATCTTGGTGCTGACACCACCGATTTTGCCCTGGTTTCCCTTGGCACCACCATCGATGCGGTCAGCCTGCTTGCTCACCATCTGCGCAGACAGGGATGCAGGGCCGCCATCGATTACAGCGGTCGCAGCCTTAAGGCCCAGCTCAAACAGGCCGATCGGGCCAGAGCCCGTTTTGCCCTTATCATCGGCGACGACGAATGGACCCGGGGCGAAGCAGTGCTGCGCAATATGCGCACTCAGCAGCAACAGCCGTTTCCCCTGTCCGGTTCCCCGGAACAGCAAAGTCAACGCCTGGCCGAGCTGCTGCGATCCCAACCAGATTGACAACCGCGCATCGCCGGCGGAAAACGATCCCTCGCCAAAGCGGGCATTGCCTTTTCCAGATCGTCCCCCCGGGTCGATCTGCTTTTTGTGGAGAAAGAGACATGGATTCAATGGGAGCGCTGCGGCGCACACACACCTGTAACGACCTGGATATCGATTCCCTGGACCGGGAAATCACCCTCATGGGCTGGGTTCTCCGCCGCCGTGACCACGGCGGCGTCATCTTCATCGACCTGCGGGACCGCTGGGGCATCACCCAGGTGGTGTTCAACCCGGAAATCAATCCTGATGTCCATGCCAAAGCCCATCAACTGCGCAGTGAATGGGTTATTGCCGTACGCGGCACTGTCTCCCGGCGCCCAGAGAACATGGAAAACAGCAAACTCAAGACCGGGGCCATCGAGGTTCTGGTGCGGGAACTGCGGATTCTCAACACCAGCCAGACCCCGCCCTTCCCCCTGGACGAAGAGGTCGAGGTTGCCGACACCCTGCGCCTGCAGTATCGCTACCTTGACCTGCGCCGACCTGAAATTGCCCGCAACCTGATCCTGCGTCATCAGGCGGTGCAAACCATTCGCGCCTTTCTCAACAGCAACGATTTTCTCGAAATCGAAACCCCCGTGCTCACCCGGTCCACCCCGGAAGGGGCCAGGGACTATCTGGTGCCAAGCCGGGTCCATGCGGGAAAATTTTTTGCCCTGCCCCAGTCGCCGCAACTTTTCAAGCAGATCCTGATGATTGCCGGCATGGATCGATATTATCAGATCGTCAAATGCTTCCGCGACGAAGACCTGCGCGCCGACCGCCAGCCTGAGTTTACCCAGATCGATATGGAGCTGAGCTTTATCAGCGAAGAGGAGATCATCACGCTTGTCGAGGGCATGATCACCACCCTCTTCAAAGCCCTCGGCCAGGTCGAACCCCGGCCGCCTTTTCAGCGCATGACCTATGACGAGGCCATACGCCGGTACGGGACTGACCGGCCGGACACCCGATTCGGCCTCGAACTGGTCGACCTGACAGACACCCTGCGTGACTGCGGCTTCAAGGTCTTTCGCACCGCCATAGAGAACGGTGGCGTTGTCAAGGCGATCAACGCCAAGGGGTGTGGAGGCTTTTCGCGCAAAGACCTGGACGACCTGACAGAATATGCCGGCCGCTTCGGTGCCCGCGGCATGGCCTGGGTCAAAGTCAAGGATAATGAGTGGCAATCGCCGATCACCAAATTTTTCAGCGAGGATGAACTCCATGCCATGGGCGGCGTCCTCGATGCCCAGCCAGGCGACCTCATTCTTTTTGGAGCCGACACGACCAAAACCGTGCACCAGGTCCTCTCCGAGCTTCGCCTTGATCTGGCCAGGCGCCTCTCTCTCATCCGGGAAGGGTCATTCCATTTCCTCTGGGTCACCGATTTTCCTCTGCTCGAATACGATGATGAACAGAAGCGCTACACCGCGGTGCACCATCCCTTCACCGCCCCCAATGAACAACAGCTCCACCTCCTGGAAACCGACCCCGGGGCGGTGACAAGTCGGGCCTACGACCTGGTTCTCAATGGCAGCGAGATCGGTGGCGGATCGATTCGCATCCATAATCCAGCCACACAGAAAACAGTGCTCAAAGCTCTTGGCATCGGGGCCGAGGAAGCCCAGGAAAAATTCGGCTTTCTGTTGCGCGCCCTGGAACTGGGCGCCCCACCCCACGGGGGCATCGCCTTCGGTGTCGATCGACTGATGATGCTTCTCACCGGTTCTTCCTCGATTCGCGACGTTATAGCCTTTCCCAAAACCCAGAAGGCCACCTGTCCCCTCACCGATGCACCGACAGCGGTAGCACGCAAACAGCTGAGCGAATTGTTCCTGCGTCCGGATTGGAAAGACAAAACCTGAATAACACTCACGGATCCAGGAAAACCTGAACAACCCACCCGTTCAGGTCCCGGCCACCCTGGTCCCGCGGGTATTCGCGGTCCGATGTGTGACCATGACGTCGAAGCCATTGATTTTTTCAAATATTGATTCTATATTGAAACAATATTGAGATATTTCGATACCCATTATCCAAAGGAGGTTCCAATGAGCAAAGAAACGAAAAAAAGACCCTGTCCGACCTGCATGGGAACAGGAGTCATCCCCGGCGTATGTGAAACCAGTGGTGAATGGCAGGCCAAGACCCCGGACGGTCAGATCTGTACGCCAGACGCTAACTGCCCGACCTGCAAGGGCAAAGGATACGTTGAAGACTGACATTTTCTGGTGCCGGTGTCCTTGATCCTGGCCGCCGGCTCGCCTGGAGAGTGTTGACAACCGGATGCCCGTTCAATCCACGTGGTGAACCTGAACGGCACATCCGGTTTTTTTGTGTCCGAAGCCCGGGAGTTCTTGCCCGGTGTTTCCCGGAAACAAGGAAGCGGGTCAACAGGACCCGATCATAGCGGCTTGTTGGCCTCCATGTGCAGCACCAGATCCAGCATCCGGTTGGAATAGCCCCATTCATTGTCATACCAGCTCATCACCTTCACCATGGTGCCCTGGGCTTTGGTGCATAAACCATCGACAATCGAGGAGCGGGGATCGCCCTGAAAATCGATGGACACGAGGGGGTCCTCGGTATACCCCAGATAGCGGTTAGCGGCAGCGGCAAGCGCCTTGTTGACCTCGGCCGTCGTTGTTTCCCGCTCGACTTCAATGACCACATCCACCAGGGAAACATTGGGCGTGGGCACCCGAACCGCCAGGCCGTCAAACTTATTTTTCAACTCCGGAATAACCAGGGCCACAGCAGCAGCGGCACCGGTTTTCGTCGGCACCATGGACAAGGCGGCGGCCCGGGCCCGGCGCAGGTCGGAGTGAGGGAAATCGAGCAGTCGCTGGTCCCCGGTGTAGGCATGCACCGTTGTCATGAGCCCGCGCTTGATCCCGAAATTATCGAGAATGACCTGGGCCACCGGGGCAAGACAGTTGGTGGTGCAGGACGCATTGGAGATCACATGGTGGACCGTGGGATCATATTCGACCTCATTGACCCCCATGACAATGGTTTTCACCTCCCCTTTGGCCGGTGCGGAAATGATAACCTTGGCCGCGCCGGCATCAATATGCCCCTGGGATGACTCCTGGTCACAGAAAAGCCCTGTACATTCCAATACATACTCAACCCCCATGGCGGCCCAGGGTATTTCGCCCGGTTTACGATGGCTGGTGATGGGGATGGTCTTGCCATCCACCACGAGATTGTTTTCCTCAGCCCCAATCTGCTGATCGGAGGTGCCCATGACAGAATCATACTTCGCCAGATGGGCCAGGGTCTTCACATCAGTGAGATCATTAATGCCGACAATTTCAATGTCAGCAAAGGCCGGGTCTTGACGAAGTGCCCTGAAAATGTTTCTGCCAATCCTGCCAAAACCGTTGATTCCTACCTGTATAGCCATAATGTCGCGCTCCTTATATTCGTTACGGATGTCGGATACCCGATACCGGGCAGGTGACCGGGTGACGCCCGGGCCCCGCTCGATCGCTGCAAACTGAACGATTCGGGTAATAGCTTCGTTGCAAATGCCTTTGCTGGACAGTACCCTTCGGTACACCGCCAGTGACTGTCCGTCCACTGACTCCGAAAAAACGCGCTTCAACCAGGTTCAACCGATGGCTGGGCGCACGATACAACAGCCCTTTCCCCACGCCCCTTTTCCCCTCACCCGGTCACCTTCACCGCGTGTTCCGGTTCAATCCCGACGGCGCATGACCATGGCCCGCTGATAGAGGTGAAGGTAGGCATTGAGCACCATGGTCCAGGTGTGATACCGGTCAATCCGCTCCACCGCCGCCTTCTGCATGGCCCGGATTGTCTCCGGTTCGTCCTGGTACAGGACCAGGGTTCTCAACACGGCCCGGGCAACAGATGCCGGAGTGTTGGTACTGTAGGCAAATCCGGTCTCTCCGTCAATGACCTTTACCAATCCGCCGACCCGGTGGACAATGGGCAGATTGCCGAGCAGTTGGGCGATATAATCAGTGAGGCCACAGGGTTCGTACCGGGAAGGGATGAGAAAAAAATCTCCGGCAGCATAGACCTTGTTGGCCAGAAGAGAATCATATCCTTTGAGAAAACAGACCCTGCCACGACCAATACGGGAAATCGCCAACTGTTCCAACTGCTTCTCGAACTCCGGATTGCCGGAACCAAAAACCAGGTATTGATGGCTCTTCTCCTGTGACAGGGTCTCCACAATCGCCTCTATGAGCACATCCACCCCTTTTTGTGCGGTCAGGCGCCCAATAAAGGTATACAGTGCTTTATCCACCCGTGGGTCCAGGGTTCCCAATTGCTTGACCCGCTCCCAGGCCCCTCCGGCACTGATCCGCGTCAACAGATCGATCTTACAGTCCCTCTTGCCGTCAAGCTCCCCTGTGCGGAGATCAAAACCAGATGCCAGACCCAGGGTTTCCGGCCGGGTAGGATCAAAGGATGCCGGGTCGATGCCATTGGTGATCCCGGTCAACCGGACCCCCCGTTCCAGCAGGGCATGCCCCAGCCAGCCTGTGCGGACATCATCCGGCGTGCCCTGCAGTTCCCGGCCGTAATTTTCACTGACAGTATTAACAACGGCATAGGGGGCAGCGGCGATGAAGGGATCAAAACTGCCGCCGAGAAGCCCGGCATCAATCACCCGTTGCGGCAGGCCAGTGATGGCCCGGGCAAAGTCGAGATCACCCACTTCCTGGTGGTACCCGACCCCGGCATTATGAATGGTGACCACGGCTCCAGTGTGGCGAAAATAATGCCGGTAGGCACCTGCCTCCCGCATCATCGCCGGTAGGGTCGCCGCATGTCCATCCTGGCAGTGGATGATATCCGGACGGTCATCAAGCAGGATCATCAAATCCAAGGCTGCCTTCTGGAGAAGAATATTCATGGCGAAATAATCGAAATGCCCGTCTCCGCTCCGTTGCCAGCTGACCTGCTGTTCATCCTCATTAGTGTACGTGTACACGCCGCGTTTATCCGCAAATCGGTCCGCTTCCACCAGATAGACCTGCACCCCATGGTGCCAGGCCTCCCAGATCGCCACTCTTTCCCGCCGCTCCTCACCAGGGTAATTCATATCAACGGTAAAAACATGTTCATGACGACGACCGTGGATACGCCCGCCTGTATGCGTCAGGGCCAGAGGCCGGAAACCGAGGCGCAGAGTGTCCATGAAACCATAGCGAGGCAGAATCACCCGGACCCGGCACTCATCCTCAAGGGCCAGTGTTTCGGCAAGCTGCCGGCACACATCCTTGACACCGCCGGCACCAGCCAACCCGTCGTATTCCCGGGTGACCATCCAGACCGATCGAATTGTTGTTCTGTTCTTTTCAATCATTACTGTTGTATTTTTCGTCTCCACCGGGACCTCCGACTGCTTGCCGTTCGTGGGACCGGGCAGTTTTTCTTGATGATATCCGCTGCGAGCCATCTGCCTGATGATTGCCTCCGCCAGTTCTTCCGGCGTCTTCCCGGACGAGGTGTCGAGGCTGAGGTCTGACCCGGCCCTGTACAGAGGCCCGCGTTTTTTCAGGAGTGCTGCAATTTCCTTTTCCGGTGCGGCACCGGTGAGGGATGGACGTTGCCCAGCGGATTGGGGATCACTCTGCATGCGGGCGGTAATGGTGGCAATATCGGCATCGAGCCAGACCACAAAGCTGCGCCGCCGGAGTTGTCGCCATGCATCACTGTGCTCAATGGCGCCCCCTCCGGTGGCGACAACTGCCCGGTCCATGGTGCCTGCCATTTCCTCGAGCAAGCCGCGTTCCTGTCGGCGAAAAAACGCCCACCCGTGTTGCTTGACAATATCAGCCACCGTGGCACCCAACCGCTGGCAAAGAAGGCTGTCGGTATCAATGAATCTGTAGCCGATCTTTTCTGCAAGAACTTGACCCACCGAGGTTTTTCCGGTGGCCCGAAATCCGGTGAGAACAATATGGCCCGCTTTTTCATGCCGTTCTTTACTCATAGGATAAAAGATCCTCCCGCTTCTGTTCAAGAAGAAAGCGTTGTTTGATTTTTTTCTTTTCTTTTCAAGAAGCTGATCTTACTGTAGATAAATGGAAATCACACTCTCTGTTTCCCGGACGATGCCATGGAATATAAAGACTACTACCAGATACTCGGAGTTTCCCGCGAAGCGACCCAGGACCAGATCAAACAGGCCTATCGTAAGCTGGCCCGCAAATATCATCCCGATGTCAGCAAGGAGAAAGACGCGGAAGCCAGGTTCAAGGATGCCGGTGAGGCCTATGAAGTTTTGAAAGACCCGGAAAAACGAGCCGCCTACGACCGTTTTGGTGCCAACTGGCGCGACGGTGAACCCTTTGAGCCACCGCCTGACTGGGATACAGGTTTTGCATTCCGAGGGGCGGGCCCCATGGGGGGAGGCTCTACAGGCTTCAGTGACTTTTTCGAGTCCCTGTTCGGTCAGAGCTTCGCAACGGAAGGGTCGAGATCGTCAGCCTTTCGCATGAAGGGGGAGGACCAGCACGCCAAGATCATCATCAGCCTGGCTGATGCCTACCACGGGACCAAACAGACCATCACCCTTTCCCGGCCGATCGCTGACGAATATGGGCGAGTCAGCACCAGTCCTCATACGCTGCATATCGTCATTCCCAAGGGAATAATCGAAGGGCAGCGCATCCGTCTTGAAGGCCAGGGACAGCCGGGGTACGGCGGCAGTCCTCCCGGCGACCTGTATCTGGAAATCGCTTTTCAGCGTGATCGCCTCTTCCATGCCGAAAAACGGGACATCCATCTCAACCTGCCGATCACTCCCTGGGAAGCGGCTCTGGGGGCCAGCCTCACTGTCCCCACTCTGGGCGGTAATGTCCAGCTCAAAATTCCTCCCGGCTCGCAAGGAGGCAAAAAACTTCGTCTCAAGGGCAAAGGCCTGTCGACTCAAAACCAGCAGGGAGACCAGATCGTCACCCTGCAGATCGTCGTTCCCGAGGCAAAGACCGAAGAACAACGTCAACTCTATGCGACCATGGCGGCCAAGATGCCATACAACCCGCGCGCTGACCTGGGATTTTGATATGATCGAACAACGAACAACCTATATCCAAGGCATAGTCCTGAATGAAGAGACGCTCTGGACCCTGGCGGAGATCTGCAGGTTATGCGACGTCTCCACCGAAACTGTCCTTGCTATGATCGACGAAGGCATCATCTCTCCCCGGGGTGCCGAACCTGAGCAATGGTGTTTCACTCTGGTCGAAATCAAAAGGGTCCAGACCGCTGTTCGCCTGCAGCAGGATCTCCGGATCAATCTTCCCGGATGCGCCCTGGCGCTGGACCTGCTCGAGGAACTCGAAGAGCTGCGCCGTCACGTTCGCCCACGTTGATCCGGATCCAAACGCCCGTTCCACCGCCTGACAGCCGTGCCGGTTCTCCCCGCCTTCCTCGACCAGCTGCACCACCATTCCTTCCTTTTCGGTCTGGCGGCCGGTTTCCTGGCCACCACCCTGGGGGTCCTTGTTCTCCTGGGCATTGGCCAACGGCGGCGCCTGCTCCATGACCTCCGCATGGAACGGCTCCGGGAGGACAACCAGCGCCTGGAGGAAGAAATCCTCCGCCTGCGGCAGGAACGCAACCAGCTTTTCAGTGAGGTCCGAAAAACCGAGGTCGACAGCGCCTCGCTACGTTCAACCTGCCAGGCCCTGCGGGACCAGGTCACGGAACGGGAACAACTCCTCGCCGAGACGCGCAGACAGATCGAGCAGAATTTCCAGGTCCTTGCCGGCAACATTCTGGTCGAAAAAGGCGAGCAACTGCACCGTGAACATCAAGCCAACCTGTCCCTGCTGCTGCAACCGTTCCGCACCCAGCTGCTGGATTTCAAAAACCGGGTGGAAAACATCCATGACCGGGACACTCGGGACCGGGTCGCTCTCCGCACCGAAATCGAACAGCTCAAACAGCTCAACCAGCAGGTCAGTACCGATGCCACCAACCTGGCGGACGCCCTGCGCGGCAAAGCCAAAATCCAGGGGCTGTGGGGTGAAATGGTGCTGACCAGACTTCTCGAGGCCTCCGGTTTACGCAACGGCCGGGAGTTTGCGGTCCAGGTCAGTCTCAAATCCGAAGAGGGAGTGACCTTTCAGCCGGATGCACTCATTTTTCTTCCCGAGAACCGCACCATTATCATTGACGCCAAGGTTTCGCTGCACGCCTTTGTCCAGGTACACAATGCCATTGATGACCCAAAAAGGCAACAGGGGGTGCAGATGCACCTTGCATCAATACGAAAGCATATCAACCAACTGGCCGGCAAACAGTACCACCATCTCATCGGCCCGGGATCCCTTGAATTCGTGCTTCTTTTCATTCCCATCGAAGGAGCCTTCCAGCTCGCGGTGCAACAGGATGCGGATATCCTCACCAGCGCCATGCAGAAAAAAATCATCCTCTCCAGCCCATCGACCCTGCTCGCCATCCTCAAGACAATTCATCATCTCTGGCGTATGGACGAGCAGAATCGCAACAGTTTAATCATTGCCAAACAGGCTGGGAGTCTTTATGATAAATTTGTTGGTTTTGTCGAGGCCCTGGAGGACATCGGATTCCGGCTCAACCAGAGCCAGCAGGCCTGGCATACGGCCAGAAATCGCCTGACCACCGGTCAGGGAAATCTCATCGCCCGAACCGAGGCCCTGAAACACCTGGGAGTACAGGCAAGCAAGGAACTGCCCGCCTCCCTCAAGCATAGCTCAGCCACACAAGAGGACACACCATGAAACATCTGACAGCTATCATTGCCCTGTGCTTTCTGTTCACCCTTTCCTCCTGCGCCACCAAGGGACAGACCGGGGCGGTGGGAGGAGCCGCGGCCGGAGCCCTCGTCGGCCAGGCCATCGGCCACAGTACCTCAGCGACCCTGATCGGCGCCGCGGTCGGCACCATGCTCGGCTACATCGTCGGCAACGAAATGGACAAATACGACCGGCAACAGCTCAATCACGTCTACGACCGAGGCGTTTCCAACCAGCCCACCTCCTGGATCAATCCCGATACCGGTCATCAGTATGCGGTGACCCCGCAACCTGCGTTTCAGGACCCCAGCACCCAGCGTATCTGCAGGCGGGCCGAAATCGAAGCCCTTATCGACGGCAGGGTCGAGAGGACCTACAGCACGGCCTGCAGGAACCCGGATGGCAGCTGGGAACTGCAATAACTGACCAAAAGAGGCAGGCGTGACCCTCACAGGAACAATATCGTTGCCCACCGCCAGCCAGCGGGCCATGATTGATGTCACCCGGGAGGTCCAGGAACTGGTCGCCGGCAGCGGTGTCGCTGCCGGCATCTGCATCCTGTACACCCCCCACACCACCTCCGGGCTCATCATCAATGAGGGGGCGGACCCGGACGTCGGTCAAGATATTCTCGGCGCACTCGAGCACATTGTCCCCGCGAACTACCCGTACCGCCACCTGGAAGGAAACTCGCCTGCCCATTTGATGGCCGCGCTGACCGGCACCAGCATCACCGTCTTCATCACCGGGTCGCGATTGCAGCTCGGGACCTGGCAACGCCTTTTTTTCTGTGAATTCGATGGGCCGAGGCAGCGCTCACTGTGGTGGAAAATACTCGCGGGATAACCCCGGGATCCGTGAGCGCTATTCCGCCCCGAAGGGCGGCCGGTGCAAGGTGTTGTCAATATTGTCAAGGGACTTGCTGCAATGATACTTTGATTCCAGCAAGATATATCCAAAACAAAAGTCCAGCCATCACGGATTCAGGTCATTTTTTCTGACCGCAAGGGACCTGCTATGTTTTTTGGAATGAACCGCACCACGGATGAGCAATCCCTCGTCACTTTTCTCCAACGCTTCAGCGATGAACGTTTGACCAGCATCCTCGTCCCCCGGATGGCGGAGCAGGAGATCCATCAGCTTGTCGACCTGTGCACCGCCATCATGCGGAACCATCTCTCCGGCGAGGAGTACCATGCGCTTTTCCTTGGTGAAGAACATCACCACGACTGATCGGCTTCCTGCTAATCGACCACGGCACCCTGTCTCTACCCCGCCGGGGCTGCCCGCATCAAGGCGCCGGAACGGGTAGCCACGGCGGGATCAATCCACCGGATCCTGTGACCGCTTCCATGGCGGGAGCACGGTCAACCCGAACATTGGGACCCAAACCCCTGATTGGGTCTCCGTTCACTTCTCCCCTGAACCCTCTAACGCGAATGTCTCCATGCAAGCACTTGTCAACCTGCAAGCTTTTCTCGATGTCCTCAAAAAAAACGACCAATTGCTGACCATCGACACACCGGTCGATCCCTATCTGGAAATAGCGGAAATCCATCGCCGGGTCATCGCCAGGGGCGGTCCTGCCCTGCTGTTCACCCGGGTCAAGGATTCCGCTTTTCCCGTGGTCACCAACCTGTTCGGGACCTCTCTGCGCCTGGAACTGGCCTTTGGCCGCCGTCCGCTCGACTTTGTCCG
Source organism: Desulfobulbus alkaliphilus (assembly GCF_016918545.1). GTDB lineage: Bacteria > Desulfobacterota > Desulfobulbia > Desulfobulbales > Desulfobulbaceae > Desulfobulbus > Desulfobulbus alkaliphilus. The sequence goes on from NZ_JAFFQC010000010.1 coordinate 25,479, forward strand.
CGACCTGGTACACCTGGTGGAACATTCGCTGCCTCCTTCCCTGTCGACCCTGTGGGATGCCCGCTCCCTCCTGCACCAGGGTCTCAAGGTCGGTCTCAAACAGGTGAAAACCGGCCCGATCCTGGCGCACTGTCAGCAGCCAGCCCGCCTGTCAACCCTGCCCATGCTCACTTCCTGGCATTCCGATGGCGGTCCTTTTGTTACTCTGCCCCTGGTCTACACCGAGCACCCTGACGGCCAGGGGCACAATCTCGGCATGTACCGCATCCAACGCTATGACGACACCACCACCGGCATCCACTGGCAGATCCACAAAGGGGGCGGATACCATTACCATGCCGCCGAACTCAACAACCAGTCCCTGCCCCTGACCCTCTACATTGGCGGCCCACCGGCCCTGATGCTGGCAGCCATCGCCCCCCTCCCGGAAAACATACCGGAGCTGGTTCTGGCTTCCCTGCTGCAGGGGCGGAAATTACACATGGTTGCCGATCCCAGGGGTGGCCATCCGCTTGTTGCCGAAGCCGAATTCGCCATCAAAGGGACGGTGCCTCCCCACCTGAGACACCCCGAAGGACCGTTTGGCGACCATTACGGCTATAACTCCCTCCAGCACGACTATCCCGTTTTCCAGACCAGCCACCTCTACCACCGCCGGAATGCCATCTATCCGGCCACGGTTGTCGGTCGACCGAAACAGGAAGATTATTTCATCGGTGATTTTCTCCAGGACCTTCTTTCACCGCTCTTTCCCCTGGTCATGAAGGGAGTGCTGCAGTTGAAAACCTTTGGAGAAACCGGTTTTCATTGTCTGGCAGCGGCCCGAGTCACCGACCGCTATCCCCGGGAAGCTTTTGCCGCCGGTCTCCGCATCCTCGGCGAGGGACAACTCTCTCTGACCAAATTTCTTCTCCTCACCGATGGCAGCATTGATGTCGCTGATTTTCCAGCTTTATGGCAGCATATTCTTGAGAGAATACACTGGGAAAGGGACCTCTTTGTCTTTGCCAATGTCTCGCAGGATACCCTCGACTACACCGGACCCTCGGTTAATAAGGGCTCCAAGGCCATGATGATGGGACTGGGACAGGAAAAATGCCGGGAATTGCCCCGGGAATTCCAGGGCACCCTGCCCGACCAGTGCCACAGCCCGGAGGTCTACTTACCAGGAACCCTTGTTGTTGCCGGCAGCCCCTATGCGACCGCCCCGAACCTGGCCCGGGAAACAGCCCGGCATCCGGGAATCTCCTCCTGGCCGGTGGTCATCCTGGTTGATGACACCGGGGCCGCCACCTGCTCCCTGCAGGAATTTCTCTGGACCTTTTTCACCCGCTTTGAACCAGCCGCCGATATCCATGGCAGGGAGCAGAATGTCCATCGTTTTCATGTCGGCCTGCAAGCTCCCATTGTCTTTGATTGCCGGATGAAGCCCTGGTATACGGAAGTGCTCGAAGTGGACAAACCGACCAGGGAAAAGGTGGATGCCAAAATTGACAGCTTCCTGCCGGCACGATTCCGCTGAGCAGGCCGAGTTTCAAGGTGCTCCGGGTGCCATGACCGGTACGTCTGTTTTTTATGCCAGTATCTCATGAAAGAACGGCTGCAGAAAATCCTTGCCAAGGCCGGCATCGCCTCCCGCAGAGGATCTGAACAGTTGATCAGAGCCGGACGCATCCGCGTTAATGATGCGATTGTCACTGAGATGGGCATCAAGGTCGATCCAGGAATCGATATCGTCACCTTTGATGGTCAGTGCATCAACATCGAGGAAAAGCAAACGGTCCTTGTCAATAAGCCTCCCGGGTACGTCACCACCCTGTCTGATCCCCAGGGTCGTCCTGTCGTTGCCGACCTGGTGGCGGACATACCCCTCCGGCTTTTTCCGGTCGGCCGCCTCGATCTTGAAAGCGAGGGAGCTTTGCTCATGACCAACGATGGTGAACTCGCCGACCGCATTCTCCATCCCCGCTACGAAGTAAAGAAAACCTATCAGGCAGAAGTCGTGGGGATGCCTTCAAAGTTCCAACTCAAACGACTGGAACAGGGCATCAGCATTGACGGGGTGCAAACCAGGCCGGCATCCATCCGGGTTCTGCAACAGGGGCAGAATCGAACCCTGATCGAAGTCGTCATTCATGAAGGTAAAAAACGACAGGTACGGAAAATGTTTCTCGCCATAGGGCACCGGGTGCTGCGCCTTAAGAGAACCGCCTATGGCTGCCTCCACCTTGGCACTCTTTCCCCCGGAAAATACCGGCGCCTGAGCCAGGCGGATATAAAAAAAATCTTTTCGGAAAAAATTCCCTTTACAATCAAAAACATACCTGCTTAAATTTCACATGACACCCGGGATCATCGACATGGCCAATACATCGCACTAATCCTTACCGGTTGCCGGGTGCAAAGAGGTTGACCGTTATCAGGTAATCCGAGAGAAGCCGCAGGGAGAACAGGTATGAACAAATCCGAACTGATTGAAGCCCTGGCCGAAGCGATGAACATTCCCATACGTGAAGCCGCTTCAATCACCAACACGATTATTGAAACCATGAGCGATGCTCTCGCAAAAGGTGAGTCCATCGAAATTCGTGGTTTTGGCAGCTTTGTCGTCAAAGAATATGAATCCTATACCGGCCGAAACCCGAAAACCGGCGAAAAAATTCAGGTGAGACCGAAAAAACTGCCTTTTTTCAAAGTCGGGAAAGACCTTCGGGAACAGGTCAATAGGGGAAAAGTCTAAAACAGCCTGACCCTTATTCAACGTTTATTTTCTTGCTGATAACCTCTCCCACCAAATCATAGGTGTGCGCCTCGGTGATCCGCACGGCAACGATGTCACCGGGGCGAACCTCACCAGCGGTAATATAGACGCAGCCATCTATCTCAGGTGCCTGAAATCTGGTCCGCCCTTCCAGGAGCAGATCACTCTCTTCACTGACGCCTTCGATCAAAACCGGTTCCACGCCTCCGACATAACGCTGCTGCAGTTCCGCGCTGATCGCAGCCTGAACCCCCATGATCCGCTGATACCGGTCAACCTTTGCTTCTTCCGCCACTTTTCCGGAAAAGGTTGCCGCGGGACTGCCCTCTTCGTCCTGGTATTGAAAGACGCCGACATGTTCAAGTCGCCAGGCCAGCAGAGCTTCGGCCATCAGGTCAACATCCTGCTCGGTTTCTCCTGGAAAACCAACCATGAGGGTGGTGCGCAGCGCGCACCCCGGCAGGTATCGCCTGACCCGATCAATCAGATCGTCCAATGAGGTGCGGTCGTAGTGACGATTCATCCGGGTGAGAACAGGGTCACTGACGTGCTGAAAAGGAATATCAAGATAGGGCAGCAAACGCTTCTGCTCCGCCATAAGCTGCAACAGATCGTCAGTCACACTGGCCGGATACAGGTAGAGGAGGCGAAACCAGGGGATGCCGGTCTCCTTGAGCAGAACGGAGAGCAGATTGACCAGGTCTTTTTCCCCGGTTCGATCGGTGCCATAGGCGGTGAGATCCTGGGCAATGAGGGAGAGTTCCAGAACCCCTGAGCGCTCCAGAGCTTTTGTTTCGACCAGCAGGTCGGACTTGGTTCGACTGCGAAGCCGTCCGCGAATGGATGGAATCATGCAATAGGCGCAGCGATTGTCACACCCTTCGGTGATCTTCAGGTAGGAACGAAAGAAGGGGGTCGCAATCCTCCTGGTGACCGAACTGTCCATGACATAGGTCGCGCCCCCGGGATTGACGGTGAGGTTCGAAGGTGCTGCCGGCGCGGCAAGCATCTGATTGATCCGGGGGAAATCATCCAAACCGACAAACAGATCCACCTCCGGTAATTCATCGAGCAAAGAACGCCCATAGCGTTGCACCATGCAACCGGTAACGACCAGGCGCACCGCAGGATTCAGTTCCTTGCACGCCGCCAGTTCGAGAATAACGTCAATGGCCTCCTCCACTGCCGGCTGGATAAAGCCGCAGGTGTTGACCAGGAGCACGCTGGCGTCTTCCGGTTGCTCCACCGTTTCATATCCATCTCTTTCCAGAGCAGCGAGCATCACCTCGGAGTCAACCAGATTCTTGGGACAACCGAGACTGACCAGGTACAGTGTTTTCATGATATCATTCGTATAGGTTGCTGCTGCCCGGATCCGTGAGCGTTCCCGAACCCAGAATGATTACAGTGCGATAGAGGCAAAACAAGTCCGGCCGTCACGGCTTCAGGTCATTGTTTGCATGAAGTTGCATAGTCTTGCGAGCAGATTATGAGAACAGGCGCGGAAATTTTTCTGCCTGTAGTTCGGGTTCCACTCGGCGGCATACAATTCATCTGAAACCAGCAGAACCGCGGCCAGCGATACTCCCCGAAACCTGGCCACCGCCTGAAGAGCGGCAAATTCCATGTCGACAGCGAGAATCCCGTCAGCGCTGTATCGCTTTATTTTCTCACGGGTTTCCCGATAAACCGCATCCGTGGTCCAGATACAACCCTTTTTTGGCTCAAGGCCCCAGGTGGCCAATGCAGCAGCCAGCACATCCGACAGCACATCGGCCACCACTTCTTTGACCTGATAGTGACTGCTGGTCCCCTCTTCACTGAAAGCGCTTGTCGGCACAAAGACATCACCAACCCGAAGGGCAGGGGTCAAGGAACCGCACCAGCCATACAGGACTATCTTTGAGGCACCGAGGACGATGAGCTTTTCCAGGCAGATGGCAGCCATGGGGGCGCCAACGGCGGGTCCGGCGACAAAAAACCTGTCACTGGCATACAAGTGCGCATTGAAGAGAAAAGAACGCTGTAAATCGTACCGTTGGGCAAGGTGAGAAAAACTGTGCTTATCTGAAGGGTTGACAGCAAGAATTCCAGTCGCGGGGAGTTGCGGTTCGCCGGGCAGGCGCTGTGGATTGATGACGCAGGACTCCTTCATCGGCGATGGGCTCTTAATGATGATTATTTCAGCGGCGCGCCGGCTGGGCCGAATATCTGGACCGGCAGCAGCCAATCTCGAGGAAAAAATCTGCATCCGTGACGGCAGGATTCTTGCTTTGGATACATAGTACTGTCAACATGTTATACTGGCAGAAGCGCTGGAAATGGCAAAAAAAAGGGGCCGTGGCAACAGCCACAGCCCTTATGCCGGTGTTGGTTCTCAGTGTTGAGAATTACAGGCCGAGTGCAGCACCAAAAGGATTCGCATAGAGGAGAATAAATGCGATAACCAGACCATAAATAGCGATGGACTCACAAAGAGCCATACCGATGATCATGGTGACGGTGATGGCACCCTTGGCCTCGGGATTACGGGCAACACCTTCACAGGCACCCTGGAGACCACTTCCCATACCAATACCGGCGCCAAGACCGGCAACACCGACGCTGAGAGCAGCACCGATACAAATCAAAGCGAGACTAAGATGTTCCATTGTTTGGTTCCTCCGTACATAGTACTTGTTATATTTAAGTTGGCCTTCTTCTCCGTTGAACGGCAATCTAGGTAGAGACAACAGGGATCAATGCGCTTCCTCCATGGCCCCGGCGCAGTAGATCATGGCAAGCATGACGAACACAACCCCCTGGATAACGGAAACGAGTACACCAAGGGCAAGAATGGGCAGGGGGGCAAAGTAGGCGCCGGCAAGCATGAACAGAACGGTCAGCAGGACTTCCTTGGCAAATATATTCCCGAAAAGACGCATGGAGAGGCTGATCAGGCGGGCAAAGTTGCTGATCAGTTCGATAATGAACATAAAGGGTGCCAGCACTTTGCTCGGCCCCATGAAATGTTTGTAATATTTGAGCCCATGATACTTGAACCCCAGGAAATGGTGGGTGACCCAGACAATGAGGGTCATTGCCAGAGTGATGTTCAGGCTCGATGTCGGTGACAGAAAGCCGGGAATGACTCCAATCAGATTGGAGACAACGATATAGAAGAAAAAAGTCGCCAGCATGGGGAAGAGCATTTTCGCTCCCTTTTCCCCCAGAGTGTCCGTACAAGCGCCCATGAGTCCACCAATGGTCACTTCCCAGAAATTCTGACCGCTGCCCGGGATCATCTCCATTTTACCAAGGGTTAATTTGGGGACGATAATAAGAAACGCCATGACCATCCAGGTGTAGGTCATGTAGGGTGCGCACAGTTTTTCCAGGAAGGTGTGGCCGATCGGGGTGTGCGGGACCGGCAATCCTAATAATTCAAGAATCAATGAAATAAAAAGTATCGGGTGTTCCATGGCCTACACTCTCCTCAAACTTTGCTCGGCATCCTGCATAACCCTGTGCTCAAGCCGATAATGACAACGCTGAACATGACCGTCATCAGTCCCAGGGTCAGGCCGATCATGTCGATCGTCATCCTGGAGGCCAACACGGCAAAAAGTAAAAAAAGGACCACCAGTCTGGCAAAAAATTTCAGCATAAACTGGGTTTTCTGTAAACGAATCAACGACGCATGCCGGTCCTCGGATGCACTTACTTTGTGCACTAACCCATGGACATCGCGCTGCAACAACCAGAAACTGACGTTCACCAGCAAGCCGCCGATGAGCACGGACCTGACAAAAACCCAGGAATAAAAAAGCCAACCGCATCCCGCCAGCAACACCAGCAACACCAGACTGAAGATCATAATGCGGCGAATGGCCAATTCCCAAGGGTCGGCCACAGCACCAGTCTGCGTTTTTTCTTCAGTCATTGCTGATTTGTTTAGTCAGTGTCCACAGGGTTTTAAAGCCTGCGACAATACCGAAGGCGAAAAAAACAAAGGTCAAATAAGGTGCCGTCTTGCCAGAAAATACTTTGTGGTCAAGCACCCAACCCAGACCGAAGCCGATCAGGATTGAAAAAACGAAACTCATCCCCACATGGCTGTAGAGTACCAATTGTCTGAACATCTCCCTACGTTCATCAGCCATCTGGTATCCTGTCCTTCTGGCCCGGACGTTATCGGTGAAGCTACTGGTAGCATGCGCGACGGGCCAGCGCAATAATTTTTTAATTAAACCATCAATTTTTTGAATGATGCTTCAGTCATAGTCAGCGCTTTTTCCAAGTCATTCCGTTGATGCGCCGACGAGATGAATGCCGCCTCGAACTGGGAAGGCGCCAACCATATCCCCTGGGCCAGCATCTGACGATAATGCTGACCATAGCGCTCGGTATCAGCCCGCATGGCCGAAGTGAAATCGGTCACCGGTCCTTCGCTAAAAAAACAGGTCATCATCGAGCCAATGCGGTTGACAACCACGGGCACCGGCGACCTGGCAATTATCTGTTCCAGTTCCTCGCCAAACCAGGCGCTCTTTTCTTCCAGTTCTTCATAAAAGCCGGGGCGGCCGACAACGTCGAGCATGGCCAGGCCGGCGGCCATGGCCAGAGGGTTGCCGGAGAGAGTCCCGGCTTGATACACGGGACCTTCGGGGGCAATCATATCCATGATTTCTCTTTTACCACCATATGCACCCACGGGTAAGCCGCCACCGATGATTTTGCCAAGGCAGGTCATGTCAGCCTCGATTCCAAACCGTTCCTGGGCGCCCCCCGCGGCCAAACGGAAACCGGTGATCACCTCATCAAAAATCAAAACAATACCCAACTCGGCGGTCAACCTGCGCAGGGTGCGGAGAAAAGCGGGATCCGGAATCACAACGCCCATATTGCCGGCAACCGGCTCGACAATCACGCAGGCAATGTCCAGTTTTTCATCCCGCAGCGTCTGTTCGAGAACCTCGACATCGTTATACGGAATGGACAAGGTATTTTTAACGATATCTCCAGGCACCCCCGGACTTCCCGGAATGCCGAGCGTGATCAGCCCGGACCCGGCCTTGACCAGAAACGAATCGGCGTGCCCGTGGTAACAACCGTCGAATTTGATCACCATCCGCCGGCCGGTATACCCTCTGGCAAGCCGAACCGCACTCATGGTGGCCTCGGTGCCGGAATTGACGAATCGCAATTTTTCAAGGGAGGGCATGGCGCTCCGCACCCGTTCCGCCAGCGCAACCTCAAGAGCACAGGGCGCTCCAAAACTGGTTCCGGCAGCGGCGGCCTCACAGATTGCCGCCACTACCTCCGGATGGGCATGCCCTAAAATCATGGGTCCCCAGGAACCGACAAAATCAATGAAGGTGTTGCCATCCACATCAACAAGCCGGCACCCAGCCGCGCTGGCAACGAAAAGCGGATCGCAGCCCACTGACCTGCAAGCCCTGACCGGTGAATTGACTCCCCCTGGGATAGACCTTTGCGCCTGGGCAAAAAGCTCTGCCGAACGTTCGGTTTTCATCTCTCTCCTGCAATAATCCTGAATCGGTGAGCGTTCGTCCGTGCGTCAGCTTCGTTGTTCGTGGCCATTCGATTAAAGTTGACTTTATCGGACGGTTACGGGGAATGAAAATGGCGTACGGACGGATACCCCGAAGGGCGGCTGGTGAAAGGTATTGCCAAGGGTCCATCTTCAATTATAAAATAATTACAACGAGATATACCCAAAACAAAATTTCAGCCGTCACGGATTCAGGATAATCAATGCCCGATATCGGGCCTTCGCTGATACCGGGGTATATAGCATGGTCGTTTCGGCCCTGTCAAAAGCAAAAATGATTTCAGCCCATTTGATCATTGACAGAGTCGCAAAGATGTTACATTTTTCTTGTCACCAGAAAATGAGCGAGGTAGAGTACAATTTTACATTTATTCAACAAATAACCGGCGGAAATGCAACATATCTTCACCGTTTTTCCCACGGTTATTCTTCAAGGAGACACATCAATGGCAACAGACAAAGTAGCACATGTATCAGACGGCGAATTCGACAGCAAGGTTCTTGGCAGCGATCTTCCCTGCCTGGTGGATTTCTGGGCCCCCTGGTGCGGCCCGTGCAAAGCGATCGGTCCGGTAATCGATGAACTCGCGGCAGAATTCGACGGCAAAGTCGTTATTGCCAAAATGAATGTCGATGACAATCCGGCAACCCCTGGAAAGTTCGGTATCCGCGCCATTCCCACCCTGATCCTGTTTAAAGGCGGTGAAGTTGTCGATCAGATCACCGGTGCTGTCGGTAAATCACAATTGCAGGACCTTATCAACAAGGCCCTCTGATCCTTTCAGATACGGCTTCCGGAAAGACGTTCTCCGCCCACCTTGGCGGGATTCAGGCAAGCCACTGTACCCCATGCCTGAATCCGTGACAACTGGACGCTTTTTTGGAATATATTAACTGTAATCAGGTTATAGAAGTTCAGACAAGGCCGCGAGGAAAGGACATGATGAAAATGCGGCACTCACACCCGGCAAATCACCGCCTTCTCGCGCTGCTGCTTTTCCTGGCCCTGACAGGTTTCAGCCTCTCCGGGTGTGCCACATTTGAAGGGATGTTCAGCAGTTTTACCTTTGGTGAACAGCAACCAGCTTTGGATCAGCAACCTGAGATGCTGCTCATCAAAGGCATGGAGGCCTTTGATGTCGGCAACTACAGCGCTGCCATCAAGGCTTTCAACACCATTCTCGATGAGCACCCCTTCAGTCCCCAGGCCATGCTCGCCGAATTGAAAGCAGCCGATGCCCACTATTACAGCGGAAAATACCCAGAGGCCAAAGCGCTGTACACAGCCTTTGAGGAACGCTACCCCACCAACGAGGCCATCCCCTACGTCCTCTTTCAGAGCGGCATGAGTGACTTTAAGCGTACCGACCGCATAGACCGGGACAAGTCGAGCGCTCAGGATGCCATTCAATCCTTTTCCCGCCTGCTCCAAGCCTATCCACAATCACCCTATGCCGGCGAGGCCAGGGTCAAAATAGAGGAGGCCAGAGAATTTCTGATCAACCACGAATACATGGTCGCGGTTTTCTACGTACGGACCAAAAGGTACGATGAAGCCAAGCATCGGCTCAATTACCTGCTGACCGTGTACCCTGAGTCGACCATCGCTCCAAAGGCCAGGGCCCTTCTTGATCGCCTGGAAGCAGACAATCCCCCAGTCTGGGGACTTGGCAGATGGCTGCCTCGTTTCATGACCTCTGAGCGAGACAGCGTTGATGAGGAGGCATTGACCCGAACCGATCTGTCACCCATGGGAGATGGTGAGTATCCCGGCAGCGACAGGGATTGATTTTTTCCTGAATCCGTGACGGCTGGACTCTTATTTTAGATTCATTTTATCTGTAAGCAGATTATAATTGCAGCGGAATCCTTGATAATAACCTTCACCAACCGCCCTTCGCGCGTCCGCTCCCCGGATCCAGGGCTTCTTCACCGGGGCGGAAGAAGACCACACATATAAGGATGGGCCTCCAGGTCTGTCACCAGCCGTTCTACCGGTCGTTCCGTGTCCAGGAGAATGTACGAACCCTCTTCCAGCGCATCCGGTAGCTCGTAGGTCTTTTTCTGATGCAGGTAAATCTCCCAGCGACCATCAGAGACCGCCCTGGAATCTTTTGCACGTTGCTCAAGCCGTCGACGAACCTCGTCATCAGGGCAGATGCAGAAAATAAAGACAGCAGAGCCACCCAGGTCCCGCGCCACCCCCCGTACCGCGTCACGATATCGGCGGCGGCTGTATGACCCATCAAGGATCACCACCGCAGCCCCATGGGCAGAATCATCACGGACCCGATCGAGCATGGCCTGGTAGGTCGCCTCTGTAAAGGCTGTGGAATAAATCCCCGCCCCGACCTGGTCCGGCCTCCGTTCCGTGGCCTGAAGGCCTGCCAGTTCTTTGCGAATCCGATCGCTATTATGATACGGAACCTGGTATCTCTGTGCCAGAACCTGACCGAGGGTCGATTTACCGGAAGCGGTCATGCCGGCAAAAACCAGTATGGCTATGGCCGCCTTGCCCGGAGGTGCCCCTCCTTTTACCGCGGTCATGTTGCGGTGTACCGGGCAGCAAGCTGGAAATATTGAGCAGCCTTGACCAGGCAATCGGCCCGAACCAATTCCGCCACTGCCGGATCATTCGCCGTCAACAGCCCGATCTTGGCGCGCACAACGGCACGATAGACCTTATAAAAATCTATCATTTCCGTCAACCCGGTATCACCAGTTCTCTTGATGAAGGCCTCGATGAACCGCCGGGACAATGTCTCCAGACCGTGGAAATCCAGATCCATGGCCAGAAAAGCGACATCGCTGGCGACGTCACAGTAGCGAAAACGCTCGTTGAACTCTATACAATCGTAAATATAGACCTTTTCCGCCAGACAGATATTCGCGGAATAGAGGTCGCCGTGGCAGTCGCGAATAAACCCGCCCTGAATACGTTGCGCAAAGAGTTCCTCTCTGGCGAGGAATCGTCGGGCATATTCGGAGAGCATATTGAACAGGTCCCTTGACAACCCTCCCTGGCCGATAAAAGGTTCGATCTGGGTAAAATTTTCAAGGACATTGACGCCAACCGCCGCAGCGGTACCAAACCGACTGATCGCCTCTCCACTTTCCGCCCGCTGATAAAAATCGGCCAGCACCTCCACCAGGGCTTCAATATGCTCTTTTTGTAAAGTGCCGGAGGCGATAAGTTGCGGCATCATCCGTTCTTCCGGCATACGCACCATCTTGACACCATACTCCATCACCTCTCCGGCACCATCCAATGCCCATCCTCCTTCCGGAGACATGGTCACCTCAACCAGGCTGAGATAGATGTCCGGACAGAGTCGACGATTCAAAATCAGTTCCTGCTGGCAGTAAGAGCGCCGCTTTTCCAGGGTGGTGAAATCAAGAAAACCTAAATTAACTGGTTTTTTGAACTTATAGACATACTCACCAGCAAGGATCACATAGGAAATATGGGTTTGAACAAGGCGGATATCGGCTGCGGGATGCGCATAGCAATCCGGCCACAACAAAGCCTGCACAAAAAGGGGAAGATGGGAATTGGTCATGGAATATCCTTCGGCCGTAACGGACGGCCCGGTTGTTCGTAAGAGGTGGCGGCAATCTAACAGAAGCAATCTTAGGCGTAAACTGTTTACGTCTCGCTTGCCTCATGGTAGGTTCGTAGCCGCTCGACGGTCAGGGAGGTACAAGGCCGCAAGCAACCCAACTCTCCGGTCATGGCGTTCCGCTGCCAGCCGGGATCGACCGTTCTGATCTGTTCGCTATCCCTGACGGCTGAGCTGTTACTCTGGATCTATTTCACTGAAGTTACTATACAAATACGCCTGGTTTTTTTCAATATGCCCCTTCCCGCCACCCTTGACGACGTGTCGAGTGCCACGATCGCAGCCCACCACGACGGCGAACATATCTGACCTTCTCATGAACGAACAACATCTTACCGCTCTGCTCGATCAAGTGCGCACCGGAAAACTTGAAGTCACGCATGCCCTTGATCAACTGCGCAACTGGCCCGTGGAGGTTCTGCCCTCGGCCCGCCTCGACCATCATCGCACCCTCCGCACCGGGTACCCCGAAGCAGTTTTTGGTGAAAACAAGTCCTCTGACCAACTGGTGGAAACTCTCGGAGCACTGCAGCAGGCCTCGGCCGTTGTTCTGGCAACCAGGGTCTCACCGGCAAAAGCGGCAGCCGTCACCACCCGCCTGGATGGCCTCACCTACCATCCCGAAGCCAGGGTACTGACCGGCAACGACCACCACATTCCGCAGGATATCGCCGCCGGTACAGTCGCCATCGTCACCGCCGGCACCTCGGACAAAGCGGTTGCCGAAGAGGCCCGCATCACCCTGCAATGGTATGGTCATCCCGTGAAGACCGTCTATGATGCGGGGGTGGCTGGTATCCACCGTATTCTGGTCCACAGCGACCTCCTGCGACAAAGTCGGGTGATTATTGTCGCAGCCGGCATGGAAGGCGCCCTCCCCTCGGTGGTTGCCGGCATGACCACTTCGCCGGTTATTGGAGTGCCGACCAGCATCGGCTATGGAGCCGGTCTGGGAGGGTTTGCCGCACTTTTAGGAATGCTGAACAGTTGCGCGCCTGGCCTGGCTGTTGTCAACATTGACAACGGGTTCGGTGCAGCCTGCATGGCTGCGGCCATCAATCGAAAAACCTGACCTGGCTCTTACCACGGTCGCCAACGCAGTGTGCAGACAGCGAACTCCAGTGCCTTTTTCCTCAATCCGTGACGGCTGGACGCTTTTTTAGATATATCTTGCTGTAATCATGATTTAATTGTAACGAAACCCTTGATAATCAATTTCATCAATCGCCCTTCGGGGCATCCGTCCGCACGCCATCTTCATTGCCCGTACCCGTCCGATAAAGTGTACTTTAATCGAACGGTCACGAACAACGAAGCTGACGCATGGACGAACGCTCACGGATTCAAGGTTTTTCACAAAAAAACCTTACGACCATTGCGTCGAGAATTGTAACAACGTATAATTGAATATTTTATGTGCGAATTCCGTCCCTTTCGTCGAGACATCCAGCAACAGGTACCTTGTCAATGAATACCAGCCTCAAACTTAAATTAGGGTCCGTTTTTTTCCTGCTCTTTTTTTCCGCTCTGGTCCTCTATCCCTCGCTGACTGACGATATACCTGAATGGTGGCAGCAGTATATGGCTCCCGCTGGCCTCAAGCTCGGCCTCGATCTGCAGGGAGGAATACACGTCGTCCTCCGGGTTGATATTGACAAAGCGGTCGAAAACTCGCTGGATTTTGCCGCAACGGATTTCAAAACCATTCTTGCCCAGAAAAATATCAGCGCTGTCCGCATCGATTCAGGAGATCCTAAGATCGTTCTCTTTACACTACCCAACATAGGGGTACTGCAGACAGTGGAGCAGGTTCTCAAAGACAGTTTTCCCAACCTTGACGCGCAGGTTCAAGCCGAGGAAGGTACCTTTCCCCGGGTTCTCCTCCAGCTCAGTCGGGATGAAGTCAACTTTATCGAAAAAAATGCCGTTATTCAATCTCTTGAAATAATCCGCAACAGAATTGATCAATTCGGGGTCGCTGAACCGCTCGTCCTCCGCCAGGGGGAAGACCAGATCATCGTGCAGCTTCCCGGGGTCAGGGACCCGGACCGGGCCATGGCCCTCATCGGCCAGACCGCGCAACTGGAATTCAAACTGGTTGCAGACGCCCCTGGTATCAATCCGGCGCAACTCATCGCCGAAGTAGTCCAGGCCGGACTTTGGCAGGAAGGGGACAGCAGAAGACAATTGAACCAGGCGGTGCAGCACAGACTGCCCCGCGGCACTGAAATCTATTTCGAACGGGTCGTCGACAACTTGACCAGACAGGAATCACGGGTGCCCATCCTTCTGGAAAGCCCGATCCTGATGACCGGTGACATGGTCAGAAATGCCCAGGTCCGCATCGGCGGAACGTTCAACGAACCCTATGTCAGTCTCGATCTTACCGGCCACGGTGGCCAGGTTTTTGCCAATATAACCGAAAACAACGTCGGCAGAAGGCTCGCCATCATTCTGGATGAAAATGTCCGTTCCGCTCCGGTTATCAGGGAAAGAATTCTCGGTGGCAGTGCCCAGATTTCCGGCAACTTCACCCATGAAGAAGCCACCGACCTGGCCATCGTTCTGCGGGTCGGCGCCTTGCCGGCCCCGGTCGATGTGATTCAGAATCTGACGGTGGGGGCCAGTCTGGGCCAGGACTCCATCAATAGAGGCCTCTTTTCCGGTCTGCTGGGAGCCGTATTGGTCATATCCTTCATGATCATCTATTATCGGCTTTCCGGCATCATCGCCAACGTTGCCCTGGCCATGAATATCCTGCTGGTCTTTGTAGGCCTGGCCTTGTTCGGCGCCACCCTGACTCTGCCGGGCATAGCCGGCATCATTCTTTCCGTCGGCATGGCGGTGGACGCCAACATTTTGATTTTCGAGCGGATGCGGGAGGAGTTCGGCCTGGGCAAATCTCCAAGAGCCGGTGTCGATTCCGGCTTCAACAAGGCATACTGGAGCATCGTCGACGCTCAGGTCACCACCCTGATCACCGCCCTGGTGTTGTTTCTGTTCGGAACCGGCCCCATCAAAGGATTTGCCATCACCCTGAGCCTGGGGATTATCTTCAATCTTTTTGCCGTGCTGTTCGTCAGTCGCCTGATCTATGACACCCTGTTCAGCTTCAAACGGCTCAAGGCCATCCGCTTTTTCAGCCTGATCGGCCCAACAAATTTCAACTTCATGGGGGTCCGGAAAATTGCCTTTGCCGTCTCCGGGATTATGGTATTCATTGGTACTATTGCCTGTGTGCAAATAGTCCGCGGTCATGCCAACCTCGGGGTTGATTTCACCGGTGGCAGCATGTTGCAATATAAGGCGGAACAACCCTTTGCCCTGGAAGAAGTCCGCAGTGCGCTGACAGATGGCGGCTTTGCCGGAGTCGACCTGCAACAGGTGACCAATGAAGACAGGCTCATTGTCAAAATGAAAGTCGCGATGGAGACCATTGGTGACGAAAGTGACCAGATCACCGCGATTCTGCTCAACCAGCTGCCGGATACAGGCTTTTCCCTGGAGAGTAAATCGGAGATAGGCGCCTCCATCTCGGCCGACCTCCGTAACAAAGCCATTTTATCCATCGCCCTGTCCATGCTGGGGGTGGTCCTGTATCTTGCCCTGCGCTTTGACATGCGCTTTGGCCTGGCCGCCACGGTCGCCACCTTTCACGATGTTCTGGTTGCTGTCGGGATCTGCTGGTTATTCAATAAAGAAATCACCCTGTTGATTGTCACGGCCCTGCTCACCCTGGCCGGCTATTCCCTCAACGATACCGTGGTCGTTTTTGACCGCATTCGTGAAAACATGCGTAAAAATGAAGAATTATCTCTTCATCAAATCATTAATAACAGTGTCAACCAGATTCTGGCCCGGTCCGTGATCACCACCCTGACCCTGATGTTCACAGTGGCCGCCCTCTTTTTCTTCGGCGGCATCGCTATTCACGACTTTTCCTTTGTTCTCCTCGTTGGCCTGATCGTCGGCATGTACTCCTCCATCTTCATCGCCAGCCCTCTGCTCACCCTCAAGTGGAGCAAACATGCCTGAGGAACAACTGTCGCAACCTTTCCAGCCGACCACGGCGGAACAACCCCTGGTGTTTGCGTGTCATCCCGGGGTCGCCTGCTTCACCGAGTGCTGCCGAGAACTGGACCTTGCCCTGTCGCCCTATGACGTTCTCCGACTCAAACAGCACCTGCAGATCCCGTCAGAAAGGTTTCTCGATCAATACGTTCTCATTGAACAGAACAACCAGCAAACCTTTCCCACCTGCTACCTGACCATGGTCGACGATGGTCGGGCCAGTTGCGTTTTTCTCCGCGCAACGGGTTGCTCAGTGTACACTGACCGACCGGGAAGCTGCCGCGGCTATCCAATTGGCCGGGGCGCAGCATGGACCAAGACATCGCAGGCAGAGCAAACCCTGGTGCTGATTCAGGAGCCGCATTGCCTGGGATTCGCAGAATCAACCGAGCCTCGGACAACGGCAACCTACCTTGCGAGCCAGGGTATGGAGGAGTACAATCGAAAAAACGATCTGCTGCTGCCCCTCCTCCAGCACCGACGTATCCAAAGCGGTCAATTCCGCCCTTCTCGCCATCAGCACCATCAATTTCTGCTTGCCTTGTACGATCTTGATCAATTCAGGCGGCAAATGACTGCCGGGCATATCGCCCTGCATCGCCCCCTGGATGCCGGCCACCTGCGTGGCCTGGCCGGTGACGACGAAGAACTCCTGCTCCTTGGTATCCACTGGTTGCTGCAGGAATTTTTCGGAGAATAGCGACCATGTCTCCTCAACGACACCCCAACATGCCCCCACCAGCGCTCTCCTGCGCCGCGGATCGCCTCCAGCAACTCAGAAGCATCAGTGCTTCTTTTTCTTTCGCCGAAGGGGGATCCCATGGACCCGATCACAGTGAACGGGTCCTGCGGACAGCTCTGGTCATGGGTCGAATCATGGTGGCCCGTTGCGACATCCTTGCTCCGGCGGCGCTGCTGCACGATATTGGTCGAAAAGAAGAGAGGACAAGCCAGGGTAAGATCTGCCATGCGCGGTACGGTGCCGAAATCGCCGCTGAGTTGCTTAAGAAGACCGGGTACAATGACGAGGACATGAGAGCCATCTGCCACTGTATACGTACCCATCGGTTCCGTGGCGGGATAGCTCCGGAATCCCTTGAAGCCAGGATTCTTTTCGATGCCGACAAGCTCGACTCCATCGGAGCCGTGGGTATTGGTCGCGCCTTTCTCTTTGCCGGACAGATTGGTGCCCGCCTGCACAATCCCGAGCAGGACCACACCCAAACCCGGGCATACTCCATCGAAGACACCGCGTACCGGGAATTCCGGGTAAAGATGTCTCGGGTCAGAGGGCAGATGCTGACCCCCATCGGACGGCAAATAGCGAAAAAAAGGCATACGTTCATGGAACTTTTTTTCGCCCAACTCACCAGGGAGACTTCAGGCATCCTTTCCTGATTGATCGCCAATGCATCACTTCAGACTCAAACTCGTTGTTTTTGACTGTGACGGGGTCCTGTTCAGCTCACGCGAGGCCAACCGTCACTACTACAACGCTCTCCTGGACGCTTTTTCCTGCCCCCCCATGAATGAAGAAGACCTTCACTATGTGCACATCCATAACGTCCACAACTCGGTGCGCCATATTTTTCGCAACCATCATCATGTTTCGCTGGATGCGGTCAATGCGTATCGCGATAAGCTCGATTATCGGCCCTACCTGCAATACATGGAGATGGAGCCAGACCTGATGGCCTTCCTCCGGATCATCAAGCCCAGCTACCACACCGCCATCTCCACCAACCGGACCGACACCATGGAGACCATTCTCGATACCTATGCCCTGCGCCCCTGGTTCGACATGGTCGTCACCGCATCCACGGCACCCAGACCCAAACCGGCGCCGGACGGACTGGAGATGATCCTCAAGCACTTTGATGTTGAGCCGGAGGAAAGTATTTATATCGGTGATTCAGTTATCGATCGTGACCATTGTGCCGCTGTCGGGGTTGATCTGATCGCCTTTAGAAACAAAACCCTGAATGCCCGTTACCATGTGGATAATTTCCTGAGCATCATCAACCTGCCGCCTTTTCAGGAAAAGACCTGTGCATCATGACCAGCTTGCCTCCGGTACGCGTTACCGAGCAGACAAATCCCTGAAACCGTGACGGCCGGACGTTCACGGATCCAGGAGATCCTCTCCCCGGAATCAGTCAACCCGGCAGCTATTCGCTTTCATCGATTCTCCGCAGCCCTTCCATGAGAATCATCATGAAATCACCAATTTCCCGTGTTTTCATTAAGATGTCAGGAAGACCGGGGAAAAATTGAAAGGTCCCCTTTTTTTCCGCAAGAATGGCATAGATCGCTTCCTGATTATCCAGATCTTCATAGCGGGCGGCCAGTAACCCTCCTTCCCGGAAGGTGACCCTGGCTGCACCGCTTGCGAATGCAAGCACAAGTCTGCCTGTCTTCTGGTGCATGTGAAACACCTGGAGCAATTCAGCCGGAGCAATCGCCTCTATATGACCACTCATAACGGATTCGTTCTTACCGGGGTCCGCCTCGGCCGGAGTGATGGCGTGGGGGTCAACTGCTTTCTGGTTTAATTTGAATTTGATTAGACCGGTACATCCACCACAGGTAAACACCTGCTCCCGGAACTCGCTGAATTGTGTGGATTCATGGGGCAAGAGAGTCAACAACAGGCCGGTGAGCTCTCGAACCAGAATAAGGCAGGATGATCGCCCCAGCGGCATTTTCACCGCCTTGTCAGTGAGAATAAAACATTCCGCCAGCCCGTAAATCGGACAATGACGAACGTGGGTGATCTCAAATGAGGCTTGAAAGGTATCCATTTCCTTTTCGGCACATGCTGACATCTGTCTTTCTGAATCCGTAACGGCTGGACTCTTGTTTAAGAGATCTTGCCACCGGGCACCCTCTCTTTTTATCACGGCCCTGAAGGATTCTCTGTCATGGGTGAATATACACCCATTGTACTGTACCTGTGCACCATGGTCCACCCAATCTGTTGCTCTCGAAATCGGCTTCTGGTCACTTTTTCTCGATGGCCACCAAAGCAGCTTGTTTCAACATCATAAATGCTATATCATAATTTTACTACCAAACGGTGCCTTTCCGCCGGACAGCACGATATGCTTCCTATTCGATATATCCAGCACCATACAACCTGACCTGAATCGCGACCAACAGCACACCACAGGACACTCTTATGGCCATGGGTTCCCAACAGCTCGCTGACGATTACGGACAACTCAAGGATTTCCTTGAATTATATCCCAATATCAGCCTTATCAAAACAGATGGCCAGCCACCTGACCATTACGAACTGGAATACCGGCTTAAAGGATATGTCAAGGAC
Source organism: Desulfobulbus alkaliphilus (assembly GCF_016918545.1). Taxonomy (GTDB): domain Bacteria; phylum Desulfobacterota; class Desulfobulbia; order Desulfobulbales; family Desulfobulbaceae; genus Desulfobulbus; species Desulfobulbus alkaliphilus. The sequence continues at coordinate 44,813 of NZ_JAFFQC010000010.1, forward strand.
GCTGACAATGCCGTTTCCATTGAAACCACCCATAGAGTCCGTATCAGTCTTCCTTTTGGCTATCCTCACTTCGCGCCCGTAGCCAAACCGCTCACCCCCTGTTTTCATCCGGATTTTGATCCAGCCGCCATTCGCATTGCCGACCAATGGCAGAAGAATCCATCCCTACCCGATCTTGTCCTGTATATAGGCGAGATGATCAGCGGCAATATCTATACTCTTGACGATCCCTTTAATCTGGAAGCTGCTGAATGGTACAAGGCCAATCAGCAGCACCTCCCTCTGGATACCCTCAATATCGCTGAAATCGAAGAGTCCGACATCGGCCTCGACAGTCTCGTTGATGACACCTTTGCTTCGTTGGGTTTGGAAAACGACACCTTTCTCGATCCTGAGCGTACCGTCGGCCCCGCGGACATACAGCAGATCCGTGACCTGCTTGCAGAAAACCGCATCTTCACCGCCAACAGACTGCTGGCGGACATGCCGCCTGCTCCTCATTTTGAGGATCGGGAAGAAATACAGCAAAACATCGGAAAAACACTGCGCAAAACCGATCAGCTTTTCAAACTGGCCGAACAGCTTGAAGACATGGGCAAACTCGATGAGGCCCTTGAAGTCGTCAACGATCTGTCGGCTGTGGCTGCCGATGCTCCCGGAGCCGAGGCGCTGGGTGATCGAATCCGTCAATCGATGCAACTCGCCCAGTCGGTTGGCAGTCTTGACAAAGGAAAAGAATCCGCCAAAGCCACAACAGCAGTTCGGCCCGTACCGCCAAGCGAAAAATCACTGCCAGCGAAAAAAAAGAGCAAACCTGATTTTTTCTCGCCGGGCATATCCTTTAAACCCCTGCTTGCCATCATGCTCGTCCTCGGGTTATGCATCGGTGCCATCTCTCTGTACTTCAAGGATCAGAATATTCTCAGTCAATTCCAGGCAAATATCCTGAGAAGCCAATTGCTGATCGACAAACAGCAGTTTGATGCTGCCCGGGAAACACTCGCCGCAGCCCAGTCAGCTCTTGCCGAGTTGACCATCTTGCGATATCGCAAGCCTGCCCTGGAAAAAGAACTCTCAACCCTGTTGAACATGCCGGCACTCCAGGAAGGCTTACAGGGACGCGTTTTTTTCCAGGGAGAATATATCCCCTTTGCGACCGCGACCGCGCTGAGCGAACTGACGGTGTTGACCGACCAGGCGCAGATGCTTGTCGATCAGGATAAAATCGCCGAAGCTCTCACCCTCTATCGCCAGGCCGAGGATCATGCCAACCACCATGATATCGACATTCATCAACTCGGCATCCCGGAACAAATCAAGGCACTGGAACTGCGCCTGGCGCTCATTTCCGCCGAGCAGGCCGAACGGGTGCAAAACTGGGACGAGGCAGCAGCCTCGTATCGCAGGGCGCTCCAGATTTCCCAACAGATTACCGATCTTGGCACCGCAAGTGAAATTACGGACCGGTTAACCGCTGCCACCTTTCGCCACGAACTTGACCTGTCCAGGAAAGCCTTTACTCAGTCGCAATGGCAGGAGACCATACGATTTCTCGAACATGCCCAGCAGACCATTACCAACAATCCCGATGTAGTTGATGCACAGGATCGCCAGGACCTGCATCGACTTCTGGTCAATGCCCAACTCTACAGCATTCTCTCGACAGCCCGGATGGCATACCAGGAAAAGGACTGGCAGCTTGCCATCGACGAATACCAGCAGGCCCTCAATCTGCTGGCCCGCGAGTCCGATAACCTGCGGGATGCCGTGGGTGAATCAATGACCAAGATCGAAAAGACCCTGATGCTGGTCAAAGTTGCTCAAATTCAGGACAAAATTCTTCTTGCCGAACGAAATGATGATCTGGCCCGGGCGATTATGCATGGTAAACAGGCCGAGCGACTGATTCGCGCCAGCGTTTTTACCGCTGACGAGGATGTCAGGCATATATTGCGCAGGATAGGGGACAAAATACAAGCGAATGAGAAACAACTGGCCTTCGACGAAAAAATCGCCTGGCTTGAGGAAAACTACGAATCAATATTTCGAACCCACTACCCTACGTTTCAAGGCTCCCGACTTTCACAACCCACGGCCAGATTCCTGAAACAGCTGGACGGGGCCATAGTCTTCACCCTCAGCTGCGTAGAGCGCAGCAGGGGCAGTTCGTCCAAGCTGGAGCTGGATTATATGTTTGATGAGAAGACCGGTACCTGGTCCATTTATCATGGCCGATAAGGGGGATAGGGTCTGCATCGACTTGCCGAGGCGGTCAGTCGATCCTGTCAAATCAAAAACCTGAACTTACCTTTTCCCAGCAGATTGTGCAGATGAAGAATGCCAACCAGTAAGCCCTGACCGTCAATCACCGCCAAAACAGTTATTTCATGTTCCTGCATGAGACTCAAGGCATCGGCGGCCATGACCGTGCCGGTAATGGCTACCGGATCCTGGGTCATCACCAGATCCAGCGTTCCATTCTCAACAGCGCCACTGGATGAAAGAAATCTCCTGATATCACCATCGGTGACTATACCTTCGAGGGCACCAGATTCCGAGACGATGAAGACAGCTCCAAGGTTTTTCCGGTTCAATTCTGCTATGGCGGACTCCATGGTTGCCTCCCTCCCCACCACGGGCACCTTGTCGCCAGTGAGCATGACCTCCCTGACCGCCACTTTCAGACGTTCGCCAAGACTGCCTCCTGGATGATTGCGGCGGAAATCCTCGGCACGAAATTGTTTCCTGTTCAGCAAAACAACCGCCAGGGCATCTCCCAGAGCCAATGTTGCGGTGGTGGACGTGGTCGGTGCTAAACCCAGTGGGCAGGCTTCCCTGGGGACAGCTGTATTCAAGGTCACTTCTGCATGCCGGCCAAGCCGTGATGCAGGATTGCCGCAAAGCGCAATCACAGGGATAGCACGTTCTTGTAAACTTCCCAACAACGTGTTCAATTCCGCTGTTTCGCCGGAGTAGGAAATGGCGAGCACCACGTCTGTCGATGCCACCATGCCTAGATCGCCATGCATGGCTTCCACCGGATGGAGAAAAAAAGATGGGGTTCCGGTCGAATTGAGTGTCGCTGCAATCTTTTGACCTACCAGTCCGGACTTGCCGATACCTGTGACCACGAGTCGACTGGGGCAGGCCATGATCATATCGATGGCCTGTTCAAATTCCTGCCCAAGGTGGTCTCGGACCGCCTGGATCCCCTCAGCCTCAATAGCTAAGACCTCTTTTGCCAATGCGGTGGTCACTGGTACACCTCCAGATCAACAACCAAACGTCCTCTTAAATTCCCCGCAATCATGATGGTCAGTTCTCTCTTCAGTTCACCCTGGGAAAGAGGGCGACACAGGTCAAAGCAGAATCCTGGATCCGTGAGCGTTCGTCCGTGCGTCAGCTTTGTTGTTCGTGACCGTTCGATTAAAGTACACTTTATCGGAAGGTTACGGGCAATGAAGATGGCGTGCGGACGGACGCCCCGAAGGGCGGCTGGTGAAGGTTATCTTCAAGGATTCTGCTGCAATTATACTGTGAGTTACAGCAAGATATATCCAAAATAAGAGCCCAGCCGTCACGGATTCAGGTGAATGCAACCTGCTCCAAACTTGGATTGAAGTTGTTGTCAACCGCTCAACAACACCCCAGATGTTTTCAGGAACTGATGCGAAGCTGGCCCCCGATAATATGATGCTTCACACCCTGTGCATCCAGCAGGCAGTACCGGCCAGTGTGATCTATTCCTGATCCAATACCAAACAGGGAGGTCGACCCTGCCGTGTACTCAATCTTTTTCCCGAGAAGATAATCATATTGCTGCCACTGATGGAGAAGGGAGGACGCCTCTTTGCCTAAGGCGACCACAGCCCCCTTGATCGCAGCGAGAAGGGTCTGCAATAAGGAGGCAAGATCTTCTTCCTTGCCGGTGTGGGTAAAAAGGCTTGTCACCAATGGTTGCAGATCTTCGGGGAAATCCTCGAGCCGGACATTGACATTCAGGCCCACACCAATGATCACACCGCTGGCCAGGGGATCACCTGGGGGACCAACAGAGTTTTCACAGAGTATTCCAGCTAGTTTACGACCCTGGAGATAAATATCATTGGGCCATTTCAAGCGAGGATGAAGCGATAAATGTGCCGCGATCACCTGGCAACAGGCGAGCCCAGTGACCAGGGTAACCAAAGGCAGTCGGGCTACATCAAATTTTGGCCGCAAAAGCAGGGAAAAATAGAGCCCCCCGGGAGGAGAGCTGAAACGTCTTCCATGCTGCCCACGACCCGCGGATTGTTGACCAGCCTGGACAACGGTGCCATCGGGATACCCTTGTCGCATCAGGTCAAAGGCAATGCGATTGGTGGAGTCGGTTTGATCGTAAAAGATAATCACGGTATGTTGAAGAGAAGTACTGTTGGCCTGCCGGAGCGAGATGTTCTTGCCTCAATACACAACCTCCCGTTCATGCACCTATGCAACCGGCCTTATGCAGAGGGCTGAAAAAGGAAGCCTCTCTGGGCTACCGGTGACCTGCATCCGTGAGCATTATCCTGAAACAAGAGTCTGGCCGTCACGGATTCAGGGGAGAAAGATCGCCTGACCCGGACCAGAAGCCCAGCGCTCCACTTGTACACAGGTACACTGCCGGGATGATGCCATCCATAACCAACTGTTTTCCCTGAGGAACACGATAACAAAAAAAGCAGAGATTCATAGAGAATCTCTGCTTGCTCACATATGGCCTGACTGATGAGGATACTTCTGTGCTGGTCCAGGAGATGGCCTCAGGCTTCACCCCTGTTCATGCCCAGGTCTTACCGCATCGCCCATGCAAGTTCCATGGCAGCTGTTTGCAGATTTTCAACATGTTCGCAGGTCTGCTGTGACGTCTGCAGCTTACGGCCCCTGCAGGGTTCATCTTTTTTTACTTTTCCTCATTCTGAATACGAGAAGGAATGGCATACATGGTGGTGGATCCCGAGGACCAGAACATCAGCAGACCTTCTCTGACCATCTCGTTGGCGATATTTTTGATTTCCCGCGGTTTGGCATCCGGGTCGCAGGCGTAAAAGTCCTTGATATACAACTGCGGTTTCGGGGACTTGGTGGCTTTTTCTACTATTGCCTTTTTTAAATCTTCTTTACTCAGTGCCATAATGCGCTCCTGGAAGGTGGATAAAACACAAAATTGATCGGCTCTGGACACCAGAGCCGATCAAGGATCATCAGGTCTTACTTGTTGGTATAGGCGGCAGTATGACTGGTGTATTTGAACTGAGTGCTGGTCCGCCAGGTATCATAGGCCAGTCGATAATCATCGATGGATTTCTCCGTGAACGGAAGACCGGTTTTCTCGAAGAATTTCTCCCAGCTAATACGCTCCGCCCATTCACCCAGACGCTCATATTTTTTGGCGTCTTTTTCATAGGCTACGAGGATTTGGCGAACACACTCGACGGTTTCCGGCCAGCGCGGGGTGGTGTTGGGCAGGAAGGGGACCACCAGTTTAGAGAATTTCGGGGCCGAACGGGCGTTGGAGACCTTGCCGCCGACCAGGATGGCAATACCGTCTCCTTCCGCATCCGCCATCGGCAAGGCCGGGCACATGGTATAGCAGTTTCCGCAGAACATGCACCGCTCGGCATTGATCTGCACGGATTTGATTTCTTCACCGTTGACAATGGCCTTGGCCGGCTTGACCGCGCCGAGCGGACAGGAGGCGATGGCCAGGGGCAACTCACAGACACCGGTGATGCGGGCGTGATCGATCATCGGTGGCTTACGATGCACTCCGAGGATAGCGATGTCAGAAGCATGAACCGCGCCACACATGTTCAGGCAGCAGGCCAGGGCAATACGGACCTGGGCCGGCAAAGTCATGGAGCCGAAATATTCGAACAGATCGTCCATGACCGCTTTCACCGGTCCGGAGGCGTCGGTGGCCGGGGTATGGCAATGGATCCAGCCCTGGGTATGGACAACGTTGGTCACACCGGCACCGGTCCCGCCGATAGGAAATTTGTTGCCATAGCTCTTGATGGTCTCCTTGAGCGGAGCGACTTTTTCGAAGGCATCCACCATGAACTCAATGTTGTTTCTGGTGGTGAAGCGGACGAAGCCGTCACAGTGCTTGTCGGCGATGTCACAGATATCGCGGACATAATTAACAGAAACCAGTCGGGGAGAACCACAGCGAACGGTAAAAACTTTAGCACCGGTCTCGGATACATGCACCAAGACGCCAGGCTCAAGGATCTCGTGATAGAGCCATTTGCCCTTGTTTTCTTTGATCACCGGCGGTAGGAAATCGCCGTAATAGCGCGGTCCCAAGTCGGAAATCCGACCTTCCATAGGATTCTTCGGATCGTAACCCATGAGTATATCTCCTTATAAATAATTCCGTTAGCGTAAATGGTCTCGATCAGGCTGCGTGACGCCTTCTGTATTCCTCGATATCACGATCCCAGCCACCTTCGACTTCCTCTTCCTTCCAGAAGACATACGGGTTGGAGCGTGGCTCCTTGACATGTTGTGGCATGGGCTCAACTTCCATGACGCTGAGGAAGGTCGGGAGACCGACACGCTGCATGGTCTCGCCGACACGCTCACGGTTCTTGCCAACTTCCATCCACCAGTCCCATACCTTCTCGATCACGTCGACCACTTCCTCGAAATCATTCTCTTTGTTCACTTCGACAAAGGGGACGACCAGAGTGGAGAACTGGGCACCGTCGAGAATGGGCGCTTTGGCACCGATGAGGATGCTGGCGCCTTTCTGGAGACCGGGACGCAGGGCGCGGGGCAGGACGTTGATGCAATGCATGCAGCGGGTACATTCAGAGTCATCGATCTTCAGCTCGTTGCCTTCCATCCACATACACTGGGTCGGGCAAAGGTCGATAACCTCCGCCTGAATGTCGAATGGACCCCAGTCGCGGCCTTTATGGGAACCACCATTGGAGGGATATTCAGGATCATTGGCGATGTATTTCTGTACCGCGGCCTGATCGATACGGATGTTGTCCTTCCAGGTACCAATCACGGAGAAATCGGAACGGGCGATGGCGGCAACACAGTCGTTGGGGCAGGCGGAAAATTTGAATTTAAACTTATAGGGGAAGGCCGGGCGATGGATTTCATCCTGATAGCGCTGGGTCAGGCTGTTGCAGACCTCCTGAGCATCAAAGCAGGCCCATTCGCAACGGGATTCGCCCAGGCAACAGGACGGGGTACGCAGGTTGGAACCGGAGCCGCCAAGATCCTGCTTGAGATCATGGGTCAGGTCCCAGAACAGGGGTTCGAGATTCTCGGTGCGGGTGCCGAGGAAGATCATGTCCCCGGTGGAGCCATGCATGTTGGTGACGCCGGAGCCATATTTCTCCCACAGGTCCATCAGGGCGCGGAGGTTCTCGGTGGAGTAGTACAGACCCGAGGGCTGGGCTATACGCACGGTATGAAAATGCTCAACACCGGGAAACTGTTTGGGGACATCCGAATAGCGGCCGACGATACCACCGCCATACCCGAAAACACCAACGATACCACCATGCTTCCAATGGGTGATCCGATCCTTGAATGAAAGCTCAAGCTGGCCAAGGATGTCCCAGACCTCGGGCTTGGTCTCGGCCTGCTGCTTGAGGTCAGTGACGAAACTCGGCCATGGACCTTTTTCCAGTTCGTCCAATAGAGGCGTTTCATGCTTTGCCATCAGTGTTCCTCCTAAAGAGTATGTGGGTTAAATGAACCTGTAAATTTAAGTAACCTGAACAAGAATTGCACGTCAATACAGGCAGGAGCGCACAATATCAAATTGAATGCTCATTCAGAGGGCGAGCATAAACGCCTGACAGATCTTTGTCAACAAAAAATCATAAGCCATTGTCCCGCCATGAAAAGCGTCCCTGTGACCACATACAATACAGGAGCTTGGTAACCACATGGGACCAATCCTCTGACCACTGGTCCACATTCCTGTCTCAGAGCAGCCCAGCCTCGCGCAGCAGAGTCTCTTCGATCGGATCAACATCAGCGGTTTCAGAATCACCACGCATGCGGTGTAACAACCGGCCGGCCAGCACTTTGCCCAACTGCACCCCCTCCTGGTCAAAGGAATTGATGTTCCAGCAGAAACCCTGAAAGGCAATGCGATGTTCGTACATGGCCAGCAGTTCCCCCATGGTTCGCGGAGTCAGTCGGTCCGCGATGAGTATGGAACTCGGCCGATTGCCGGCAAAGGTGCGGGCCGGATTGGGGTCTTTCCTGCCTAAGGCCAGGGCAAGGGACTGGGCCAGCATGTTGGCGATCAATTTCTGCTGGGAACCGGTGCCCTCCACTTCGACATCGGCACCATACTGACTGGAGCGAAAACCGATGAATTCCGCGGGAACAATTTCGGTTCCCTGGTGGAGTAACTGGTAAAAAGCGTGTTGACCGTTGGTCCCAGGTTCACCCCAGACAATCGGACCGGTTTGCCATTGCACCAGATGGCCTGCACGGGTGACCGACTTGCCGTTACTCTCCATGTCGCATTGCTGCAGGTGGGCCGGAAAACGGGACAAAGCCTGGCTGTAGGGGAGAATCGCCACCGTGGCATGGCCGAGAAAATTATGGTTCCAGATCCCCAGAAGCGCCATGAGCAGCGGGATGTTGGCCCGGATATCCGCCTCTTCCGCCGCCTGATCCATGGCCTGAGCACCCTGGAGCAGTTCGATGACGGCATCGTATCCCAGGGCAAACCCCAGGGCCACGGCCCCGACCATTGAGGTCGCCGAATAGCGTCCGCCGATATAATCATACATGTACAACGAGGTGAGATAGCGGGAGGGATCATCCATGGGGCCGCCTTCCCCGGTGACCGCGACCAGGTGAAGGGCCGGATCAAGCCCTGCCTGCTGCAAGGCCGCCCGTATCAACTGTTCATTGGTTCGTGTTTCCAGGGTTGTCCCGCTTTTTGAAACAATGTTGAACAGGGTCGTTGACAGGTCCAGGTCCCGCAGGACTTCAGCCGCATCATCGGGATCGACATTGGCGATGAACCGGACCGACCGACCGGGCCGGCGGTATGCCTGCAAAGCCAGGCACAGGGCTCGTGGCCCCAGATCGGACCCGCCAATACCTACCTGCACCATGGTGGTAAACGCTTCACCCTGTCCATTGACAATACGTCCGTCTTCCAGGGAATCGAGAAAAACCCGCAGCTTGGCCAGCTCTGCTTTTGCCCTGGCACTCGCCTCCGGTGCGCAGGGTCGCTCGCCGAAAACATCCCTGGAGGCGGTATGCAGCACCTGACGATTTTCACTCTCATACCCCTCGATCCGGTTGAGCACAGCCCCTTTTTTCATGGCGATGAAGGTCTCGACCAATCCTGCCTCATCCGCCAGTTCCTGCAAAGCAGTGAGGACATCTGCGTTCACACGCTGGGTACCGTATAGGAAATCAAACCCCAGCATCGATGACTTGAAGGTGCTCATCCGTTGCGGGGACAGTCCGTTGACAGCTGTCAGGTCGTGGGAATTTTTGGCCAGTCCGGTCAGCCGACTAAAAGCGCGGTAGGTGGAAAAATCATGAAACTGCATGGATCCTCCTTTGGTCCCGGGGCGGAGACTCAGCCCCTGGCCAGTTCTTTCATTTCCTTGATGACAGCCTGATAATCCTTGTGGCCGTAGATGGCTGAACCTGCCACAAAAATATTGGCCCCGGCTGCAGCCGTCCGGGCAATAGTGGCGGGGCTGATTCCACCATCAACCTCAATACCGGCCCGGGGATTGGCCGCATCAAGCAACCCCCGGAGCCGGCGAATTTTTTCCAGGGTCGATTCAATGAAGAACTGACCGCCGAAACCGGGATTAACACTCATCAGCATGACAAAATCGACATCACCCAGGACATACTCCAGGGTGGTCAGGGATGTGGCCGGATTGAGCACGGCACCGGCTTTTTTCCCCCTGGATCGGATGGCGGCCAGGGTTCGGTGCAGATGGGTGCAGGCTTCGACATGGACGCTGATCCAGTCAGCCCCGGCATCGATGAAATCATGGAGATAGCGATCCGCATCAGTGATCATCAGGTGCACATCCACGGGCAAAGCGGTGACCGCGCGCACGGCCTTGACGATCAGAGGGCCGATGGTGATGTTGGGAACAAAGTGGCCGTCCATGACATCGACATGAATCACTTCGGCACCCGCGGCCTCAACAGCTCTGATCTCATCGCCAAGTCGGGAAAAATCGGCGGAAAGAATGGAAGGGGCAATCATAAGGGAACGCATAGTATCATCCTTGCAAAAAATTGGTTGGCAACGGGAGTAAAACGTTGCGCCCACAGGCAGATGCAACCTACCCTGAATCCGTGATGGCTGGTTACTTGTTTAGAATATATCTTGCTGTAATTATATTACAATTTAGGCAGGATTCTTGATAACACCTTTCACCAGCCGCCCTTCGGGCAACCGTCCGCACGCCATCTTCATTGCCCGTATCCGTCCGTTAAAGTGTCCTTTCATCGGACGGTCAAGGACAATACAGCCGACGCACGGACGAACGCTCACGGATCCAGGATACCAGACTCTCCAGAAAAACCGAGGTGTTCGCAAGCAATTCACAAGAAAAAAACAAGAAGCTCATTCGGCCACCAGTTTTTCGTATCGTTGACCGGATACCTGGCGAATATACCCTTTCAATTCAAGACCGAGGAGGGCCGGATGGATGTCAATCAGCTCCAGGCCGGTTTTTCGGACGATCTCTTCGATATCGAGCGCATACACGTCAAGGCAGGCAAGAACATGCTCCTCTGCCGGCGCGAGGGGGTTCATCGCACTGCTATCCTGCCCGCGGGGTAGCGACTCCACCCGCTCAATCTTCCAGGACAGCCCTTCGACAATATCCTGCACCGATTGAACAAGACATGCACCCTGCTGGATAAGCGAATGAGTCCCTCGGCTTTTGGGAGAATCGATCCGGCCGGGAACGGCGAACACTTCCCTGCCCTGCTCCAGAGCAAGTTTGGCGGTGATCAGCGAACCCGATTTTTCAGTGGCCTCCACCACCACCACGCCTTGGACCAGACCGCTGATGATACGATTTCTGGCCGGAAACCGGAATCCTTCCGGCGCGGTGCCCAGCGGATATTCGGAGAGCAGCATACCGGAAACAGCAATATCCTTGAACAAGGCTGCATGGGCAGGGGGGTACACCTTGTCGACCCCGCAGCCGAGCACGGCGACCGTTCCGCCGCCGGGTGCTGTCAGTGCACCGATGTGGGCCGCGGCATCAATGCCGTGCGCACCTCCGGAAACAACGGTGATTCCAGTGGCGGCAAGCTCGGCGGCAAATTGGGAACTGATCCGTCGACCGTATTCAGTGGCACTGCGTGCCCCGATAACCGCAACCGCCGGACGTTTGAGCCAGTGGGTCTCTCCCCGGCAATACAGCAGTACCGGCGGATCAGGCAGGTTTCGGAGAGAGGGCGGATACTGCGAGCAGTGCAGCGAAAGCAGGGAAATTCCATGGCGGTGCAGGAGGTCGAGTTCACGCCGTGCCCGTTGTTGGCTCGCAGCGATAAGGGAAGGGCTGGCAAGAGTCTTTCTCAGCTGAGATCCAATACCAGGGATCCCTCGGGGGAGGGAACCTGTCCGTACCACAGCCTTGGGCGAACCGGTTTCCTGGATCAAGCGATTGATCAAGGTCGAGCCAAGCCCGGGGAGAAATGTCAGCGTCAGCCAGTCTTCGGCTTCGGAGCAGAGGTACAAGACTGGCCTAATCGGTCATGAATGCCTGCAACTCCTGACTCCTTGACGGATGGCGCAATTTTTTCAGGGCCTGGGCTTCAATCTGACGAATACGTTCCCTGGTCACGGCAAAACACTGACCGACCTCCTCAAGGGTGTGATCACAGCCGATTTCAATTCCATAACGCATTCGCAACACTTTTTCTTCACGGGGGCTCAAGGATCCCATCACTTTGCACAGACATCGCTTCAGGCTTTCGGTCAGGGAATGTTCCTGCGGATCTGGGTGGGCATGATTTTCAATAAAATCGCTGAGCAGAGTATCCTCCTCATCGCTCACCGGAGCATCAAGAGAAATAGCGTCCTTGGCCGTCTTCAGCGCCACAAGCACTTTTTCGACATCTGTCTCCAACTGTTCCGCCATTTCCTCCGGTGTGGGCTCTCGACTCTCAACCCTTTGGAAATCCTTGGAAAAACGCAGAAGCCGATTAATCGTTTCAATCATGTGGACCGGTAGACGGATGGTCCGGCCCTGATCAGCAATACCACGGGTCACGGCCTGTCGAATCCACCAGGTGGCATAGGTGGAAAATTTGTACCCGCGTTTGTAATCATATTTTTCCACCGCCTTCATCAGACCGATATTTCCTTCCTGAATGAGATCTGGAAGTTGCATACCGCGATTCAAGAATTTTTTCGCCACCGATATCACCAGGCGAAGATTGGCGCGAACCAGCACATCCTTGGCCTGTTTTGCGGTTTCCCTGCCCATTTCAATTTCCTGCTGCACCTCAATGAATGCAGGCCATGAGATCCCTATGGTTTCGGCAAGTTCAAGGGTTATGCGCTGCTCGATCTCCACGGGATTGACCTGAGTGCTTTGCTCTTCGAGGCTCTGTAGTCTCGCCGCCTGCAACAATTCGCGCTGCCTCGTGACCACCCGGACCTTGTTGAATTTTTGCGCCAACTCTTTGACGGCATCGGCAACGGAAAGAATACCCTTCGAACATAACCGGTACTCCTTGAACAGATCGGAAATCTCAATGCCTAAAGCAAGGATTTCGGTCACCAGTTGCGTTTCCCGGGTGTGGTCTCCGACCGCTTTTTTCAACTCCGCGAATAACTCGCGCCGCCGCCCGTCAAGTTCATTGGCTTTTTCGATATGATCCAAAAAAGCATCACGTACCGAGGCAAATTCCTCTTCATCGTTTTCCGAGAGTCCTCGCACAACGGCATTGATACGCAAAGTGCCCCGCAACAGATTTTCAGCGAGATCGTTCAACGCGGTCACGCCCAGAGTCAAGCGCAGCACTGCATACTGGATACGTGTTTCCCCATCCTCCATCATCCGGGCAAGTTCCATCTCCTCTTCATGGCTGAGCAAACGCTGGCTGCCCATCTCCCGAAGATAGATATTCATAGGATCAATGCTGCTCCCCTGGCCGCGCCGATCGCCACTGCGACGTTCGCCACCCATTCGACGATCCAGGGAAGAACGACGTTCAATGCCATTACGTAGCGCCCACTCGTCTGCAAAGGTGTCATTTTCCGAACTCATTATCTCTCCCCATAACAGCCTGAGCGGTCAGTACCTACTCCAGGATAGAACTGTCGGTTTCGTTCCCGGGATAACAGCAGGCCGCCCGCCAGGAACCGTCATCGCAGCGGATCAGAGTACCATTCAATGCCCTGACAGAAAAATTCCCAAGAACACTTCCCGAATACAATTTTTTAAACTTATCCGATTTTTATCTTTTTTCAACATGTTATATCAAGAGCCCTTTCTTTTTTTTCCAATTTCTTTTTTCTCCTGCATCAATTGCATCAACATCTCAATATTCCCAAGGCGTTCAGCCTCCTGAATACGTTGCTGCAGATCAGCTCCGACACGCTTACATCGTATCGATTCCAGCCAGACCAGAATCTCATCGCATGCGTGCCTTCCCGGGTTATCGATTCCCGGATCCAGCTCCGTTCCAGTCCCCCGGGTAAGCAATTCAACAATATAGGACCGCTCATCGGCATGGGTGGCCGCGGACAACAAGCGCTCCGGATAGCTTGAGTCATCATTGTCATCACGCTGATCCAGCAGGGCAATAATCCGGCGGACCAGGGGCTCCCGGACGATCTCGTCGAGCCCGGCAGCTTTGAGCTCTGTAAGATATTCCGGATAATTGAGGAGAAAATCAATCAGCTGGCGCTCCTGGCGAGACATCTGCTGCAGACAAGACCCCGCGCTGGTGGCCTTATTTGCGGTTGCGGAGGTGGCAAGGGGCTGCCCGCTGGTGAAATATCCTGGGGAAATTCCCATTTTTTCACTGAAATGAGCAATCATCAAGGCACGTTGTCCGGGGTCGGCAGCTGCGGCAAGCAAAGGAGAAAGCTCGCCGATGATCCGACTCTTGCCTGACAGGGTCAGACCGTGGGTCCGGACCAAAGTGTCAAAGGCGAATTCAGCCAGGGGACGGGCCTGCTCCACCAGCCGGACAATCGCCTCCGGGCCATGTTCACGGACATAGGAATCCGGATCATGGCCCGGAGGCAACAAAGCAACCCGCCCTTCAATTTTTTCTTGCAAAAAAAAAGGAACGCTCCGCATGGCCGCCTTCAAGCCGGCGGCATCGGCATCAAAAAGAAGCACCACCTCTTCACCATACCCACGCAAGGTGTGGATATGACTGCGGGAGAGTGCCGTACCCAACGGAGCGACAACATGATCGATACCGTGCACCGCCAGGAGAAGCAGATCAAAGTTTCCTTCAACAACAAGCGCACGACGCTGTCTACGAATGGCCTCTCGATGCTGGAATAAACCATAGAGAAGCCGACTCTTGTCGAAAATCGGACTCTCGGGAGAATTCATATACTTCGGTTTTCCTTGTCCGACGATCCGCCCACCGAACGCCGCCAGGCGCCCGGTCATATCGAGAAGAGGAAACATGATCCTTCCCCGGAAACGGTCGTAATACCCGCCTCGATCATTACGCACAGCCAGTCCCGCTGTTTCCAGAACCTGAGGCGACAGCCCCTTGCTCCCCAGCTGATCTATGAGATAACTCCAGCCTGCCTGTTCCGGTTCAGGAGCATAGCCCAGGCGATACCGCTCCGTGAATTCGGCAGGAATCCCTCGCTCCTCCAGATACTTTCGGGCAATCTGACCCCATTTCATATGCAACAGACCCTGACGATATACTGTGCTTGCTGCCTCATTGGCTGCATACAATGCATCTCGCTGACGCAGTCGCGCCTTCTCGGCCTCGCTCAGCTCCTTTTCCGGAAGAGCAATACCGTATTTTTTTGCCATCGCCTGCAAGGCCTCGGGAAAATCGAAGTGATGGTATTTCATCAGAAATGAAAAGACATCGCCGGATTCACCACAGCCAAAACAATGAAAAAACTGCCCCTGAGGATTGACAGTGAACGACGGGGTTTTTTCAGCATGAAAAGGGCACAAGCCGGAAAAACGGACTCCTGTTTTTTTCAATGCCACATACTCACCGACCACCTCGACAATATCGGCGGCCTCCTTCACTTCATTTTTGATCTGATCCCGTTCAGTTGCCATTTGCACATCCACCACAAAGCCTTTCGGCGGTTATAGAACATTGCCCAGATAGCCGGTACGGAACGTTCCGGCAGCCAGAAAAAGCTGTTTGCCTTTTGAAATTTTGCAAGGTTGTGACCGCTCCCTCAACACTGAAGCTTTTTTTCTTTGAGTCCATTATTATACCGTTGCACAAAAAAGAAGATACCCCCGCCGGTCCTCTGCCTGCAAAGACTTGACCCGCGACCGGCTACCTGCGGTAGACGTTACCGGGTGCAGACCAAGACCGTGACGACTGGACGTTTTCTGGATATATCTTGCTGTAATTATATTATAATTTTAGCAGAATCCTTAAAGAGGGCCTTCTCCAGGCACCCTTCGGGGCGTCCGCTCACGGATCCAGGCAAGAGCCTGCCTGCCCGGGAAAACAAAACCGTTGACCAGCGTTTCAAGGACGGACAGACAGATTGCCGGCCTGCAGTCATCCTTGTGCACAGGCCCCTGATCGTCTGCAGATGGAGTGCTGGTGGACGGGAAATACCTGCACAGTGTGCAACACGGGCGTGCATCGCCCCGGAGGTTCATCATGCAGAATGTGGAGCAGATGCTCTCCCTGGAAATCAAAAAAGAGATGGCAGACCGGTATTTTGGTTTTCGTAAATTGATTGAGGAAGACCGGCAAACATTTGACCACCGGGTCGGAGAGGCACGCCAACTTCTGGAGAAGACCGTGGGCGTGGAGTTGGTCAGAGTTTATTTTTTACTGCATTCAGATCATCTGATTCACGAGTTTTTTCGCCTGACAGGCCTCCGGGACTCGCTCTTTTTTACCCCCAAGGGACCCGAAGATGCCCATACTCGCCATCAGCTGTTTTCCGGCCTGCCACTCCGTGGCCTGACGCGTCGGGCACGATTTCGCTTTTTGTTTCTGGACACCTATACCCGAATGGCGCAGGCGCTCGCAGACTACGAAGTCGTCCTCAACAGGCTGCGTGAAGAGCGGGACACCATTGCCGAGGAAATAAAGATCTTCTACCGAAAAAATGACCTGAGCCTCATGATGGGATTCATGCGCGGTCTGAACGGTGACCCAGGGGGAGAGACCGCTCATCTCAGCGGCGATCTGACAATGCACCGCGACTGCCGCCTTGAACAGAAGATGCTGATCGAACCACCACCCGAGGTGGACCAACTGCTACCGCCCTATGCCGTTCCACCACCATTGAAAAAATGTAAAAAGGCTCTGGTGCAACTGATTGACACCGCCTTTGCAGAGCAGGGGCATCCCGAGGTCAGAAGCTATGTCCGCTGATACGCCCTGGGTCAGCGCTCACCGGCCACCAGCTTACGATCGCACCCATGTCCGCAACAGTTCGAAATCGTACACACACCCGCCTTTCTGGCTCCAGGCACAGACGCTGTGGACATCGACGCCCTGATGGATGACGGAAACCGGACGATCGGAAGAAACGACCACGATAATAACCCCCTGGTGTTCGGCCGTAAAACGTAACGCTGAATTGTATCGTGCCCCCCGGGCTAGATCTTCTCCGGCAAAGGACCGTCCGGCCAGCAGGCAGGCAAAACCATGCAGATGCATGTCCGCGCCGATGTGCAGGGCCCCATCCACCTTGGTCAAGGATTTCGCCATTTTCAGCATGCGGGGCATGCGCAGATCCAGGGGTGGCGACAGGACCTGTCCTGAAACTGTCACCGGGGAACTGTTCAGGTCAATGACAATGGTGCAGCCGTGTTTACGGTTCTGTGCATGATGGACAAGGCTGGCAACAATTTTAAAAATGAAATAACTCTTGGAACTGCCCAGTGGTGATTCGAGCAGCAACTCTTCCAGGTGCACCAGTTTGGCCTGATAGGTGGTTGAGCTGAAACGTCCATCAGCAAAACTGCAGATCTTGTTTCGATTCACCTTCAGAAAGCCGTGTCGGCCGCGGAAATCGGCACAAAGCGAGAAACAAGGCAGCTTATCTCCGCAAATACCCAGAATGGAACGGCCGTCGCTCACCAGGTGGTGACCGGAGCGCTCAACAGTCAGCAACAGTTTGCGGACATACTTGTAATTCACCAATTGCGGCCGGATTTGCTCCTGAAACTTCACCAGAAAGACCAGATCGTCCATCGTTACTGGATCGATGAACAACAGTCGCCCCTCGGGCCAGGATCCTTCTTCCTGTGTTTCGGAAATCATCAGGACAGCATCAAGCACCGGATAAATGCGCAACAGACTGTCCCAACCAAGCGACAGATTCATCAAATCTATGATATGATCACGGACCGCATGCGACGCATATTCCTTAAGAAAGTACCCGGAAATACCCGTGTAGAGATCAACCTCGTTGGCGAGATCATGGGAAAACCGCCAGACGGCATGTTCAAGCCAACATTCAGTCGGGCCGGCGGAACAGAGATCGGGATGATGCTCGGTGAACCATTGCTGAAAAAAGACTGATCCTGAATACCCGCCGTGGGAGAGCAGGCCGGCAAGGCCGGGATCCTTGACCGGGGTTATATCGGCATACTGTCGCCGATCTTGCTCAACACTTTCGCGGGCCCGCCAATGCTGATTATCGACATACAGTGACTTTAAGATGGGTTCGTGCCCCTTGAGCAGATTTTGCGGATCGCAGAGCATCATCGGACTGTCGGGCCGCAGGGCAAAAAGAACCGCAGCTCGGCTGGTTCCCGAAAAATGGGTCAACCCATCACTGAGCCCATTGAGAATATCACTAGCACAGCGGCGAACAAATGAATATCGCGCCTTATCCTCGAGCATGGCAACTGAATAAAACAAACTGGATCATAGCGTTATTGATGATCGAGAACGTTCCCCGGCAAAACGAAAAAAGGACAGTATATATGTGTAAACCTACAGGTTGCAACCCCGAGCGTCAAGACGTAACTGGTGTCCATTCAGGAACGAGATATTTGACTCTCAATCGCAGCGCGCTGGCGAATCCAACCGCAAACATGGAGTCAATTTTCCTAAATTAAATTTGACCATCTAACAAAGACCTGGACGCCCCAAAGGGCGGCTGGTGATAGGTATTGTCAAGGGTTCTGCTGCAATTATAAGATGAGTACAGCAAGAAATATCCAAAAAAGAAGTCCAGCCGTCACGGATTCAAGGCAGGGGATTTGTACCTTATCAGCTACGCGCCAACACCCCGGAGTGATCAGAAAAAAGAACTTGGCCCAAGGGCTTTTTCATCCTATCATGGCCGCGAAAACAGCAAGGTGCAAACCTCTCCAGACAATGCATAATGTACCCCCCGGTCCCTTTGACGGACAACACGAAACTTCTCGCGGACATTTGGTGCCCCCATGGATGATCTCATTGCCCAGGAACTCGTCAACATTCTCAAAAAGAATACACAATCAGACTATCAGGAAGCCTTTGATCGGGCCTTTGAACTGACTAAATCCTATGCCGGCTCAGCCAATGCCCAGGCCTCGGCCATCCCTTTTGTTTTCGAAAAACTGTTCGAGCTTTTTGTCACCGGGAAAAACAAATCGTGACCAGCCGGAGCTGACGCGAATTTCTCCCAGCAGGCTAATTTATCCTGGATCCGTGAACGTCCGTTGTCGGTGCGTCAGCTTGGTTGTCCGTGGCCGCTCAATGAAAGGGCACGTCATCGGACGGGTACGGGCAATGAAGATGGCGTGTGGATGAACGCCCCCGAAGGGCGGCTGGTGAAGAGGTATAATCAAAAATGTCACCGTATGTATAACCTGATGACAGGAAAATAAATCTTCACAAACGTCCAGCTGTCACGGATTCTGGTTATGGTATGAACCCTCCACCGACCCAGTCATGGTGCACCAAAAAACCTGTCCCCGGCATCACCGATCCCGGGGAGAATATACCCCTGCCGGTTGAGCCGCTCGTCAATCGCCGCCACATACAGATCCACTTCGGGATGCATTTGCCGTACCCTGGCAATCCCCTCGGGAGCTGCCACCAGAAACAAACCGGAAATATCCTGGCATCCCGCTTTTTTCAGCAGGTCAATGCTGGCCACCAGCGTTCCGCCGGTGGCCAGCATCGGATCCAGAATCATCGCTGTACAGCGGTCGATGTCGTGAACCAATTTTGCATAATAGGGTACAGGTTGCAGGGTTTTCTCGTCTCGATACAAACCAACTACGGAAATCCTGGCACCGGGCACAACCTTGAGGACTCCATCCACCATACCCAAACCAGCACGGAGGATGGGCACGATGGTGATCTGCTCCTCCCTGACCTGCTCCACCTCAACCAAACCGGACCACGAAGCGACTCGTTTTTTTTCCAGGCGGAGATTCCTGCTTGCCTCATAGGCGAGGCACATGCCTATTCCCGAGACCAAGGCCCTGAAATCCTTGCTTGCCAGCTCCTGCTGACGTAAGCGGCCCAGTTTATCGCGGACAATGGGGTGATGAATCTCATGGACGGCCATACACTTCTCCGGCAAGAATATTCTTTGAATCCTCGACAACTGGACTCTTGCTTTGGGTATATCTTGCTGTAAGCAAATTATAATTGCAGCGGAATCCTTGACAATAACCTTCACCAGCAGCCCTTCGGAGCGTGCGGACGAACGTTCACGGATCCAGGTATTCTCAATCCGGTCTCAGCTGATTGCTGCTGGGTCCAGATGTTTCTGCACTTTTTGCAAATCCCCCCAGGCCGCCTTCTTCATGTCCGGGTGCCGAAGAAGAAAACGGGGGTGAAAACTCACAATGACCGGGATTGTCTGATGCCGATCATCACCGCAGCGGAACTGATGGCGCCGGCCACGCAACCGCAGGAGCGTTGCATGGTCGCCCAGCAAGGCCTGCGCCGCCATCTCACCCATGGTGCAGATAACCCGTGGTCGAAGCAGGTCAATCTCCCGGTGTAAAAACGCACGGCATCGTCTAAGGCTTTCGCGGTCGGGATGCAGAGAGGCCGGTAAACGGCATTTTATCACGTTGGTGATAAAAACCTGTGCGGGCGTACAACCAATGGCCCGCATCATATTCCAGAGCATGACATCTTCCTCGACCCCAAAGTGCGTGCCCTCGGATATGTCCCCATTGAGGATGCAATAATCGCCAACAACCAGCACCGAAGGCGGACCGGCGGGTTCGCCGCCAAGGCTCCTCCCCTGCCCCACTTTGGCAAGCCCGCACTGCGAGCAGGACTTCACCTCTTCGTGCACTACCCGCAGGCGTTCCAACATCGCTTCGGCTGTCCAGGGCGGTGTGACATCCGAAGATGGCACGACATAATCAGGCCGCTCCCCTGATCCTGTCGATACATGCACCGTTTTTTGCCTCGCACCCTTGATTTTCTCCCGGTCCTGTCGCCAAGAAAAGGTCAGCGGATAGCTGTCGATACCCATTTGGCGATGAAAATGTAAAATATTCCGGATTCCGTTGGCAATTCGGACAACAGGGGGCGGATCAAGTCCAGGCATTTTGCCCTGACTGTCCTTGTTGACCGTGTCTTTTTTCTCAGATGACAAACAATACTCCCCTTCGTATGATCATATCCACCGTTGCATTATCCGTTAGTGCACTCATCTCCTGGCCCTGCCACTGTCGAATTCAAAAACGGTTTCGTTTTTCTTCAACAGATTGTGCCGCTTGCGGGCTATATCCTCAAGGTAATCGTCATCGGATCGTAATCGCTTGATTTCTTCAGCAAGCTCGATATTTTTTGCCTCGAGTCGATCAACCTCCAGGTTCATTGCAGTGATCTCTTTCTGCAGTTTGCGATACTGGATATACCCGCGCTCCGGGGCGAAAAGAATCCATATCAGCAAAAAAACAGCGATCACCACGCCAAGATAGACAATTTTTCTCTTTTCGTGCCGGATAGGTTCCTGTTTCTTACGCTTGACCGTGTTCATGACCGCACCAGTACTACTCACCCTCGGGATGTATGAAAAAACAAAACAAACCTGTTTGGTCAGCGCCTGCCTGACCGGCCTGTGCACCAGATACGATGGCCAAAGCAGCCTCAGCCAATCCTGCATGCGGGAACTGTCAGGGTACCTCTGGATCCCTGTCTGCCTTGACCAGTTGGGCGGCCTGACCACACCACGTCCGGCGGCCGACCTGATGAATGCCTGAATCCGTGAGCGTTTGTCCGTGCGTCAGCTTTATTGGCTGTGACCGTTCGATTAAAGGAGACTTTTATCGGACGGTTACGGGCAATGAAGATGGCGTGCGGACGGACGCCCCGAAGGGCGGCAGGTGAAAGTTATTTTCAAGGATTCCTCTGCTATTTTAAAATGATTGACGCAATATATATCCAAAAAAGCGTCCAGCCGTCACGGATTCAGGGAATGGCGACGGCCACGTTGTCCTGGCCGGTACGGCTCAGGTTATCGATCGAAACGGTCATGATCTATCCGAATCATTCATCCGTGGCGCAACCATGGTGCTCAGCATCGCTCGACAACAGGAGGTCAGATGCTGTTGTCTCAAAGCCGGCAGCCCGTCCTGTGGCCTGGCACCCCGAGTTGGGGTGACAACAGCTCTGCTTCTGGCCCATGATATTCAGGTGTTTTCCTTCTGATTGTCCGCGGATAATGCTCTTGAAATCAGTCTGGTGCGGGGGATGAAAACCCTGCGCACGCAGGAAATTTCACGGACCCTGGTCCCCGGCAACGGAAGCACTGGTATCGGGGAGCAAAAAGCGGATCAGCAGTATGCCTGCTTCATAAAGAAAATAAAGGGGCACCCCCATGAGCGCCATATTGAAGACATCAGGAGTCGGGGTCAGCATTGCCGCCAGGATTGCAATGGCCAGAATGGCATACCTTCTGTTTTTTTCATAAAAACGTTTCGTCAACAGTTTGACCTGGACAGTGAACACCATGAAAACAGGCAATTCAAATACAAGACCAAAGGCTAAGATGAACAGGGTGACAAAATTGACAAACCTGGAGATGGATATAATGGCCTGTAAATCCTCGGTCTGAAAGCTGAGCAGAAATTTTATCCCAAAAGGCAGCGTGACCAGATAACAAAAAAGGGTCCCACTGTAAAAGAGCAGACAAGTAAAAAAAACATAGACAAACAATCTCTTGCCGGTTACGGCAAAGGGCTTCCCCAGCGCCTTCCAGAGGATAAACATGCATAGAGGCATGAGGAGATACAGCGCAGCAAAAAGAGCCACCTTGACATGGGCAAGAAAGGGTCCGGCCACGGTAAAAAAATGCAGCTTTTCGTCCAGGTGATCCCGGAAGAAGGCCAGCAGGTCCCCGGAAACCAAAAAAAGAGCCGCGGTGACCGCAACCACCAGGAAGGCCAGCCACTTGATGGAACGGCGCAGTTCATCGAGAAATATGATTATCGATTTGCCAAATTCATGCATCGCAAAAGGTATGAAGAAAACACCGGGGAACTGCCAAAAGGGACGACAAAGAGTAAAAATTTAGCAAAACAGAACAATTAATGCAATTGAATACCCATTGCGTTTCCGGAACTTGCGTGATAAAAAAGTCGGGTCACCCCGCTATCGAGCGTCCCAACCTACAACAACCTCCCCACTCCCCCAAAGCCAGCCAACATACATTATGCTTGAATTACGATTTGTCCGGGAAAACCTTGACCTTGTCCGCAGAAAAACACTCGCGCGGGGAGTTGACCCGCAGCTCATTGATCGTTTTACCGCAACAGACAATCAGCGCCTGGCATGCCTTACCGAAGTTGAATCGTTGAAAAACCAGCGGAACACCGTTTCGAAAACCATAGCCAGGCTGAAACAGGCCGGGGACGAAGCCGGGGCCGATCCACTGATTCTTGAAATGCGCACGGTCTCCGAACGGATCAAGGAGATGGATACCACCCTGGCTGAAATTGAAGTCCAGCTCAGGGATATCATGCTCACCATCCCCAATCTCCATGATGACAGCGTCCCCCCGGGCAGGGATGAGCAGGCCAATGTGGAAACAAAACAATGGGGTAGGATTCCTGACTTCTCCTTTCCACCTCTGCCGCACTGGGAAATCGGTGAACGCCTGGACATCCTTGATTTCGATACCGCCTCCCACCTTGCCGGAGCTCGGTTCGCTCTACTGAAGGGATTCGGTGCCCGTCTGTCAAGGGCCCTGGTCAATTTCTTCCTGGATCTGCACACGCAGAAGCATGGCTACACCGAGGTACTGCCGCCGTTTCTGGTCAATTCAAAAACCATGTCCGGCACCGGACAGCTGCCCAAGTTCGAGGAAGACCTGTTCAAGATTTCCGGCCGTGATCTGTGGCTCATTCCCACCGCCGAGGTGCCGGTCACCAACATACATGCCGATGCAACCCTTGACGAAGACGAGCTGCCGTTGAAATATACCGCCTACACCCCTTGTTTTCGCGCCGAGGCCGGATCCTATGGCAAGGATACCCGGGGGCTCATTCGTCAGCACCAATTCGAGAAGGTGGAACTGGTGAAATTCACCACGCCGGAAACGTCCTTGGAGGAACTGGAAAGCCTGTTGGCTGATGCGGAGGAAGTCCTGCAACTGCTTGAATTACCCTACCGAGTTGTCACGCTCTGCTCTGGAGATCTTGGCTTTTCAGCGGCTAAAACCTATGACATCGAAGTCTGGCTGCCGGGTCAGAATACCTATAGGGAGATATCCTCCTGCTCCAATTTTGTTGATTTTCAGGCACGCCGGGCCGGTATTCGCTATCGCCCCAGAGGCGAAAAAAAGAGTCGGCTTGTCCATACCCTCAACGGATCGGGTCTTGCTGTGGGCCGCACCTTACTGGCCATTCTGGAAAATTATCAGCAGGAGGACGGCACAGTGCGGCTGCCTCCCGTTCTTGAACCCTATTTCCACAAGCGTTTTTAACTGTCCCCTGAATTCGTGACGGCTGAACTCTTGTTATGGATATATCGTGCTGTCATCAGCTTATGATTGCAGCAAAATCCTTGACAACAACCTTCACCAACCGCCCTTCGGGGCGTGCGGACGAACGCTCACGGATCCAGGAGTCTGGAACAGGAGGCTGGTTTCTATCCCTGCACACCCGCGGGTTTCTCCAGGGCCAGTTCTATCAGGCGGTCCAGCAGGGCACTGAAGGACAGCCCGGCCTCGGCAGCCGCCTGAGGGAGCAGGCTGGTCGGGGTCATCCCCGGTATCGTATTTGTTTCAAGCAGATAGATATCATCCTCCGCCAGGATCATATCGGTACGACTGTAGCCCCTCAAGCGAAGAGCCCGGTGGGCGGTCATGGCATATTGCTGCGCCTTTTTCCGCACCTCCTCACTGACCGGTGCCGGACAGATTTCCTCACTGGCGCCGGGTTGGTATTTCGCTTCATAATTGAAAAATTCGAAACGACTGTCGGGAATGATCTCGATCAACGGCAATGGCATCAGATCGTCGTTGCCAATAACTCCGACCGTCAGCTCACGGCCGTTAATGAACTGCTCCACCATTATCTCGCTGTCATGTTGCCCGGCCAGGCGCAGGGCCTCGGCAAGCTGCCCTGCCTCCCGCACAATGGTCATGCCAATGGACGACCCCTGGCGAACAGGCTTGACCACATAGGGCAATGTGAGCATTCCAGAAATACGTGAACTGTCCTTGAAATCCTTGGGCTCAACCATCACCCATGGCGCCACTGGCAAGCCGGCATGGGCATACAGTGTTTTTGCCAGATGCTTGTCCATGGCCAAGGCACTGCCAAGGACCCCGGCACCCTGATAGGGAATTCCCAGCAGATCCAGAAACCCCTGTATCGTGCCGTCCTCACCATGCACGCCGTGCAGGAGAAGAAAAGCAACGTCAATTGCTGCCGCGTCAACTGCAATCCTGCTCAGATCAGTCGCCGGATCGTACCTGACGACCTCGTACTTGTCAGGGTCAAGCGCTTTTTCAACGCCGATTGCTCCCCGCAGTGAAACTTCACGTTCATCGGATGTTCCGCCAGCGATAAGCGCCAATCGCTTTTTAACTTGTGCCATCATTGCTCTCCATGCAAAGGGAAAGGGGCGCGGGGTTGGCTGTCAACCCCGCCGAAGGGCTTGCCGGACATGGTACCATCGTCATCGACAAAAACAAATCAAAAGCCTGAATTCGTGACGGCGGGGCTCTTGTTTTAGACATATCTTGCTGAACTCATGTTTTAATTGGAGCAGAATCCTTGGTAATATATTTCACCAGCCGCCCTTCGGCACATCCGTCCACACGCCATCTTCATTGCCCCTACCCTTCCGATAAAGTCTCCACTCATCGAATGGTCACCAACAACGAAGCTGACGCACGGACGAACGCTCACGGATTCAGGAAAAGGTGACCTCCTCCCGCTTTGTATCCACCCTTGCCGGCATATCCTCTCCTCGATTGCCGCTCTCATCGACAGGATCTGGGGCATGGGTTTTCGGACCAATTGTTGCCCGTTGTTTTCTTGACAACCAAGTGCAAAAGAGATATTTTCTAAAAATTTATAGAATCCATTTTTATTAACGGCCTTGGCCAACCATCAAAGGAAGTGATGCGATTATGATCGAAGTAGATGTCAGAGGTGATCTTGAATACGCGATCAGGCAACTGAAAAAGAAGATGCAGATCGACGGTATCAAACGAGAGCTGAAACGACGTGAATATTATGAAAAACCCAGCGTAAAAAAACGCCGTAAAGCAGCTGAAGCCCTGCGCAAACTTCGCAAGTTCAACCGGATACGAAGCCGGTTCTGAGCTGAAAGCCCCGACGGACTCCGTTGGGGCTTTCTTGTATTTCCCCAGGATTTCCCCTCTGCAGCCCCCCGACTACACCGGACATTTGCAACTTTTTCTCCAGTACCTGACCGTACAGAGACGGCTTGCCCACCTTACTGTTACCGCTTACGGGGCCGATCTGGAGTTTTTCTTTCGTTTTCTTTCCCAGGAGATTCCCAGCGTCCAGGAGCACATCGGCAAAGAACATGTCCGCCGATTTTTTCTCTACTGCCAGCAGCAACGGATCGGAGCACGTTCCAACGCGCGAAGACTGGCCTCAATCAAAGCCTATTTTCAATTTCTCCATACACAGGGAATCATCGCTGCCAATCCCATGGCGGACCTGCAAGCGCCCAAAACCGGCATCAGTCTTCCCAAAGCCCTGACGCTTGCCGAAGTGGAAACCCTGCTCCATCCACCGACACCTCCCTCACCCTTGGCCTTGCGCAACCATGCCATGCTCCATCTGCTGTACGCCACAGGCATGCGTGTCTCGGAACTGGTGAATCTGCCAATGAACAGCTGCAATCTGCACAGCTGCCATATCCGCATTCTCGGCAAGGGCAACAAGGAACGAATCGTTCCCTTTTCCTCCTCGGCCGCTCTGATCATCAAAGACTACCTGGAGAAAGCGCGACCTATGATCTGGTCAGGTCGGCCAAGCCCCATGCTGTTTCTCACCAACCGGGGAGCAGCAATGACTCGGCATCGTTTCTGGCAGATTATCGGAGAGATGGCTTTTAATGCCGGGATCAGCAAAACCATCAGCCCGCATATGCTCCGCCATTCTTTTGCCACCCACCTGCTCTCCGGAGGAGCTGATCTTCGTTCCGTGCAGATGATGCTCGGCCATACCGATATCTCCACAACCCAAATATATACTCATATCGATACAGACCGCCTCAAAGCCGCGCACCAGCGCTTTCACCCCCGAGGCTGAGGTTTTCCGGCAACCGCTTCCGGTCACGAGTCATGCACCGTTGCCAAACTCCCGCTGCACCTCAGGCTGCCGGCCTATCAGTATCCGGAAAAAAAGGAGGCGAACCAGCACTGTTTGTGTTCACGGGCAACCTGACCGAAAATGTGGTTTGACCGGGCGTCGACTCAACCTCGATCGTCCCTCCATGGGCTCGAATGATGCCGTAGGAAACCGGCAGACCGAGGCCTATTCCCTCTACCGCTGATTTGGTGGAGAAAAAAGGCTCGAAAATACGATCAAAATTTTCCGGGTCTATGCCCGGTCCGTTATCACCTATCCGGATCCAGACCTCGGTCTCCTGCGCTGTTGTCACGGTCATCACACCGCCCCCTTGCGTAACCAGGGCATCATGGGCATTAAGGATCAGGTTGATAAATACCTGACGAAGCTGGTCTTCCACCCCATGAACAAAAAGGGGTTGAGGCGCGAATTCCTGCACGACCCGGATCTTTTCCTTTTTCAGCATATTGCGATGGAGCAGCAGTATATCCTTCAAGGCCCGATGCAGATCAATACGCGTTTTCAGCCCGGTTGACGGCCGGTTGAAACACTGGAGATCGCGGATGAGCTTTCTCATCCGGTCACATTCATTCTCCGCCAGTTGCAACAGCTTTTTATCATTGGCATCAAGCCCCTGTCGCTGCTGAATATCACGAATAGCAAAACGGATCCCCAGGAGAGGGTTACCAAATTCATGGGCAATGGAGGCCGCCAGTTTACCGATGGCTTCCATTTTCTGGGCATGATGCAACTGCTCGGTCAATAGCCGCTCCCTGGTGATATCCCTGGCCATGGCCACCACATTGGTTCGCTGGCCGAATTGATTCAAGATAGGAAAAACAGTGGCATCAAGATCGATAGGGCGCCCGGAGGCTCCGGCAAGGGACAGGGTCCCGATCCACGTGCCTCCGCTGAGAATCACCTGACCTACCTCGTCCACCTGATTGATGAGATTCTGGTCCTGGAAACATTCGAGCACCGGTTTTCCCACCAGAAACTGGGAGTCAGTTCCGATAATCTGCTGGAAACCTGCATTGACATACTTGATCAACCCCTCGGCATCGAGAATGAGGATGAGAGCCGGGGCCTGCCGAATAACCTTGGTGAACAGTTTTTTCTCCTGCTCGAGTTTCTGCTGACGACTGAGATCAGTAAAAAAAACCACCGCACCGGTGCAGAGGCCAAGCTCAAGGACCGGATACGAGCGCAGACTTACGAGGAGCAAAGAGCCGTCCGCACGGTACAGCACAGCTTCGTCTGTCAGTAACACCTCCTGGGCAGCAATTGTTTTTCTGATCTGTTCAGAGAAGATACAGGGCTGGAGAGTATCACGCTGATGTTGTGTCAGCATGGCCAGGATGTTGTGCCCCAGAAGCGATTTCCTATCGTGCATCAACAGATAATCCAAGCCCTTTCCATTGATGAATGTGCACCGCCCCTCGGCGTCAACCCCGAAAACAGCTTCCTCGGTGGCATCGAGGAAAAGGCGCAGTCGCTGCTCCTGGGCATGAAGATCGGCATACGCCCTGTATCCACCCTGACAGAGAGCATTGAGGACCTCGGTAACCTGGTCCAACTCGTCGGGACCGCGGTGCCGGCGGCGTTCGAGCACTATGGCATCCGGCTGTTTCTGCCGGATGTCAATTCCCTGAACATGTTCGGATAACCCAATCAGATGTCTGGTGATATTGCGATGAAACAGAAAAAGGATGAACCCTGATACCAGGAATGTTTTCAACGTATTCGTACTGACCAGGGTGATGACTCGACGCAACAGTCGAGCATGGATGCCTTCCAGAGAGGCGACAACGTGCAGCAGGCCAATCTCTTTCAGATCCCCGCGCACCTGATAGAGCAAAGGGAAGGTGTAACCAATGCTGTTTTTGACAACCGGTGTACCCTTGGACCAGGCGATTTGATTGTCCATTTCCACCGCTGCATAGACAATATCCTGCCGCTTGGTGAGCCCTTCGATCTGCAGATTGACCTGGAGATCGTCCAGGATCCAGACGCTCTCTTCAAGTGGACGGATACTGGTCTCGGCAATGGAGACGAAGAACTTTTCAATGCCTTGTATTTCTTGGCGATAATCGAGATACAGCTGGAATATGGTGACCAACAGGGCCATCATCGTGCTGAACAAAATGACCTGAAAGGTCAGGCGGTAGGCAATACTGTTTTTTTTCCAGTCAAACAATGGCAGTTCCCCTGTTCAGCAGTTCATCGGCAAGTGACATCCTGTCCATTTTTCATCCGGCCAGAAATCGCTCAACAGACGGAGCGTGATAAGCCACACAGCTTTGACTCTCGCGGGCGGTCATGTCCCGGGTATTACCAAACCCTTGAATCCGTGGACGTTCGCTCCGAAGGGCGGCTGGTGAAGGGTATCTTCAAGGATTCTGCTGCAATTATAATTTGATGACAGCAAGATATACCCTAAAATGAGCCCAGCCGTCACTGATCCAGGGAAACGATATCCAACAGAGGACCAGCCTGCTCCTGGGCGGCAATACTGACGTGCAGGTCTTCATATTGTCCGAGGACGCGCCGGACCTCCACTGTAAGCAGATCCGGATGATTGTTGGCAGCGCTGAGATGAGCCAGAACCAGCCTTTTCAAACACCCCCCGGCGAGACGGCGGGCAAAAGCAAGCGAATCACTGTTCGCCAGGTGACCTCCTCCCGACAAGACCCGCTGCTTGAGGGGGAACGGATACGGGCCGCTTTTGAGCATTTGCACGTCATGATTGGCCTCCAGAATCAAGGCCTGGCAGGCCTGAAGACGATGCTCAATGAGTCTGGTGATTTTTCCGGTGTCGGTGCAATACCCCAGGGTGTGCTCACTATCGCTGACCGTGAAACCTACCGGATCAACAGCGTCATGCGACACGGAAAAGGGGTGGAGGCACAGCCCTTCGACAAAGAATGGTTCACCGACAGCAAATTCCCGGGGCGATGGCAATGCACCCACTGTGGCCGCCATGGCCCGATGGGTAGCCTCGTTGGCATAGACAGTGAGATTGCATCGCCTGGCAAGCACACCCACCCCCTTGACATGATCACTATGTTCGTGGGTCACAACCAGAGCCGAAAGCATATCAGGCGCCACGCCCAACCTGGCAAGACGTTCGACAAGCTCCTTACCGGAAAAACCGTTATCAATGAGGAGGCAGGAATCCCTGGATTGCACCAGAGTACAGTTGCCCCGGCTGCCACTGCCTAAAACAGAAAATCTCACCGCTTGCTCTCCCCTGAATCCGTGACGGTTGGACGCTTTTTTGGATATATCTTTTTGTAATCATATGAAAAAAAATTTCACCAGCCGCCCTTCGGGGCATCACGGATTGAGGTCTCCGCAATCAGGACTTGAGGCCGGTATGACCAAAACCGCCTCTTCCCCGCGCCGTGTCTTCCAGTCTGGCCTGCAAGACCAGGTTGGCTCTGACCACAGGCGCCAGGACCATTTGAGCGATCCGGTCGCCTCGCCGGATAATGAAAGGTTGACGCCCGAGATTGATCAAGGCGACTTTGATCTCTCCCCGATAATCAGCGTCAATGGTCCCGGGAGCGTTGACAACGGTAATACCGTGTTGCACCGCCAATCCGGACCGCGGTCGAATCTGTAATTCATAGCCTGGGGGAAGAGCCACGGCAAAGCCACAGGGAACAAGCCCTATGGCCCCCGGATTCAATGTCTCCGGAACTTCAACAGCCGCACGGATGTCCATTCCCGCAGCCAGTTCCGTCGCGTACGCCGGCAACGACAGATCTGCACTTTGTTCGGGGTCCAGCCAGAGACAATCAACGGATATGGTTTTCATCTCCCTTCTTCCTCGAGTCCGCGGACTGCAGGCAGGTTATCGTATTCCCCGCACCCTTTGTCCACGGCTCCGCCCACTGTTTGTTCTGAGCAAAAGACTCCACAAAAAAAGCCGGCCCCTACCAAAAGGAAACCGGCTCCAAAGACAACCTGCGTACGGGCATTATGCCCAAACTTATTGTTCGCCCTCGGCGAGGGCCGCTTTACGGCTCAAGCGAATGCGACCGCGATTGTCGACATCAATGACCTTGACCCGGATGATATCCCCTTCCTTGACCACATCAGTCACATTTTTCACCCGCTCATTGGTCAACTCGGATATATGAACCATACCGTCGGTCCCAGGCAATATCTGCACAAAAGCACCGAAGTCTTTAATGGTCCGCACTTCTCCCTCGTAAATCCTGCCTACCTCCGGTACGGCTGTGATCTGTTCGATTCGCTTGACCAGGGCATCAGCGGTTTCGGCATTGGCGCTGAAAATTTTAATGGTGCCGTCATCATCCACATCGATCTTGGACTCGAATTCGGTGGTCATTTCCCGGATGATTTTCCCGCCGGGGCCAATGATGTCCCGAATTTTGTCAGGATGAATTTTCATGGTCACATACTTGGGTGCGTGCTCGGAGACCACTGCCCGGGGTGAGCTGAGCGCCTCTTCCATTGTATCCAGGATGTGGACCAGACCCGATTTTGCCTGGGCCAGGGCTCGGCCCATAATCTCCCGGTCTACACCGTCGATTTTAATATCCATCTGCAGGCCGGTGATGCCCTTGCGCGTACCGACAACCTTGAAATCCATATCCCCGAGGTGATCCTCATCACCAAGAATATCGGTGAGGACCACCACCTGATCACCTTCCTTGATCAGGCCCATGGCCACACCCGAGACCGGCGCCTTCACCGGCACCCCGGCGTCCATCAGTGCCAGACTGGTCCCGCAGACCGTGGCCATGGATGAAGAACCGTTGGACTCCAGCACTTCGGAGACAATGCGAATGGTATACGGAAAAGTGTCCGCCGCCGGCAGGACCGCCTCGACTCCCCGTCGGGCCAAAGTACCATGGCCGATATCACGCCGGCTCGGCCCCCGCAGAAAACGGACTTCACCAACGCAGAAGGGGGGGAAATTGTAGTGGAGCATGAAACGTCGATACACATCTCCGCCCAGACCTTCCAGGTGCTGTTCATCACGTTCACTGCCCAGGGTGCCGATAACCAGGGCCTGGGTCTCGCCCCGGGTAAACAAAGCCGAACCATGAGCCCGGGGCAGTGCGCCGACTTCACAATGTATCGGGCGAACATCCTCAAACGAGCGCCCATCAAGACGCAGTCCCTTGCGGACAATGCGATCACGCATAACCTGTTTCTGGTACGCGCTCAACAGACTGGTGACCTCGGAGGGGTCGGTGTACAGATCCGGATCGATCTGGGCCAGCACCTCCTCTTTGAGACGGTTGTAGCGATCCGCGCGGGCCATTTTATCGGCGATCAGAACGACCTCATCCATGCCGGCAGCCGCGGCAGCCTCGACCTGCTGCCGTAACGGTACATTCTCTTGCGGAGGCAGAACCGGTCGTTTTTCCCTGCCGGCCTGGCGTTGCAGTTCCAGCTGCACCTCGATGAGTGGCTGAATGGCCTCATGGGCAAAAAAAATCGCCTCAAGAACCATGTCCTCACTCATCTCTCCAGCCTTTCCCTCCACCATGACCACATCATTACGGGTGCCCGCGACGACCAGGTTGATCGAGGTTTTCGCCAACTGTGCTTTATCAGGATTGACAACAAACCGGCCATCAATATAGCCGACCCGGGCGGCGGCCACCGGAACGGTAAAAGGAATATCGGAAAGGAGCAGCGCTGCGGAGGCCCCGTTGACAGCCAGGATATCAGGGTCAACATTCTGATCCGCGGAGAAGACCGTGGCAATCACCTGGGTCTCGCTTGAATATCCTTCCGGGAAAAGGGGGCGCAGCGGCCGGTCTATCAGCCGGCAGGTCAGAATTTCCTTTTCACTGGGACGTCCGATCTCGCGGCGAAAATAACTGCCCGGAATCCGCCCCGCCGCATACATCCGCTCCTGGTATTCAATGGTCAACGGTAAAAAACCGAGTTTTTTCGATTCTTTTTCCGCCACCGCAGTCACCAGAACCATGGTATCGCCGCTCGTGACCATCACGGAACCACTGGCCTGTTTTGCTATTTTTCCGGTCTTAAAAACGATGGAGCGACTACCAATATCGACTTCAATACTTTTCTCGTTAAACATACATACTCCTGTACCGGCGATGCCGGCATGTGCAATAATCAAGTGACGATGAGCTTGATACAAAATTTTCGTCACAAAGGCACAAAGGACGCGGAAACAAGCATTAATGATGTTTCCCTGTCCTTTGTGTCTTTATGACTGCCATACCGCCAGCAGGCGGGCATATCGCATCAAACACAACGGGCGGAAGATCCCGATGACCCTCCGCCCGGTACATATTTTACTTGCGGATACCGAGTTCCTGAATCAGGGTCCGGTACTTGTTGATATCTTTTTTCTGCAGATATTTAATTAAATTACGACGTTGCCCGACCAGTTTCAGCAGCCCGCGCCGGGAATGATGATCTTTGGCATGGGTTTTGAAATGTTCGGTCAGATACACGATACGCTCGGTCAAGAGAGCAATCTGCACCTCGCAGGAGCCGGTATCGTTGTCATGGGTTTTGAATTTTTCGATGATTTCCTTTTTTCTTTCAGTTGTCTGTGCCATGGGCACCTCCGTATTGCATCCTTCTGCTGCCAGAAAAGCGTTGCCCCTCAGCCTTTACTGGAGTCTGGAAAAGAGTTCCCTGATCCGCGACAGAGGGATGGCGCGGGGGAACGGTCTGCCGTGTTCTATACTCTACACCCATGCACTTGGGCAAGTTCAATCCGGCTCACTCGCTGTGAGGCGAACGGCGGCCGCGATGTCCATCCTGCCCTGTTGCAACCGGGCCAGGCCATTATCGGTAAAGAGCTGTTCTCCCGCGAGCGCATCTGTAACCGAAAACGGTCCGCTGGCTGTCCGTCGCAGTGCAATCAGATGCGCTCCGCACCCCAGGGTGGCCCCAATATCTGCGGCCAGTACCCGAATGTATGTCCCCCGGCTGCAGGTCACCTCAATATCCAGTTGCCTGGCGACCTGATCATAGTGCTGATGGATCAATGAAAAAATTTCAATGGATTTCGGATCCTTGCGAATAAACACTCCTTGACGGGCATAGGTGTATAGCGGTTTCCCCCTGTGTTTTGCGGCCGAGTACGGCGGTGGCGCCTGCAGTTGAGGGCCCAGGTGCCGCGACAGAACCCTGTCAATGGCAGCAGGCTCGAAGTCAGGCACCTCCGTTATGGCCGTAATCCTGCCTTCCGGATCCTGGGTCTCCGTTTCCACTCCGAGCTGCAGGCGGGCGGTGTATGTTTTTCTACCCGCCATGAACAGTTCTATCCATCTGGTGGCTGCCCGGCCAGCGCAGACGATCAGCAGACCCGTGGCAAAGGGATCAAGCGTACCGGCATGGCCGACCTTTTTGATCTTGAGCAGCCAGCGGATTTTACGGACGATGGCAAACGAGGTTATGCCAGCCGGTTTGTCAACCAGAAAGACTCCACCGCCGCAGCTGACCCCATCGACGGACTCAGGACATGGGACCGTCATCCATCAGACTCGCATTTCCTGCAGCAATAATGGCAGGATCTGATCGCGCACCGCATTCAGCGACAGATCCCTGATGCGAAATCCACTGGCGTTACGATGGCCGCCACCGCCGAAACGGGCGGCAATGACCGAAACATCGCACTGCCCTTTGGCCCGAAGACTGACGGACACCAGATTGTGGTCGATCTCCTTGAGAAAGACCGCCACACGTACCGAGCGAACCGCCCGGGGCAGGTTGATAAAATATTCGGTGTCCTCCATGGTGGTAAAGGTCCGGTCCAGCATCTTCTGGGTCACCCGGATGACAGCTATCCGATCCCTGTCATACATTTCCAGGGTCGCCAACACTTCCTGCATCAGTCGCAGTCGTCCCAAGGTATAGGTATTGTAAAGGTTATTGGCAATGACTTCCGGACGCACCCCCCGCAGGATCAGTTCGCCGGCCACGGTGAAGGTGTGTTGACTGGTGGCCTCGTACTGAAACGACCCGGTATCGGTAGAAAGGGCCGTGTAGAGACATTCGGCGGCCTTGGCGGATATTTCAGCACCAAGAGCTTCGGCCAGATCAAAAACCATCTCACCGGTGGACGAGCGGTGTTTTTCTATCCATGACAGGTCTCCGAATCCGGTATTCCCCTGGTGATGATCGATGACCGCCAGGGGCTGAATGGTCATCAGTGCCTCACTGTGCCTCCCCAGGCGTTTTTCATCGCTGCAATCCAGACAGATAAAGAGCAGGTCCCCATGGGCCTGAGCAGCAAAGTCCATGATCAGATTGATATCTGTCTGCACCTGGGCGCACCCGGGAAGAAAACGATAGAGCGGCGATACCGGCTCTTCAAGATAACGGACAACCCGCTTGCCCATGCCTTCAAGGATCTCCCCCAGTCCGAGCAGGGAGCCCAGCGCATCCCCATCCGGATTGAAATGGGTCGCAAGCAGAACAGCCCCTTTACTTTGCACCTCCGCGGCGATAAGCTGTTCAGGACGGCTCATTCTTACGTTCCTCCTCAATCTGACGGAATAAAGCGTCGATCCGCTCAACTTCCTCGTGGACATTGTCGAAATAAAAGGCCAAATCGGGGGTATAGCGCAGATCAAGAACCTTGGCCAGGTGACTGCGGAAGAACCCTCGTGCCCGGTTCATGCCCTTCAAGGCTGGACTGGTCTCGCTCCCGGCCGGCACGGTGAAATAAATTTTTGCCGTTTTGAGATCCGGGGTGACAAGAACCCGGGTGACGGAGACCTCGGCCAGCCTGATGTCTCGGATATGCTGGACAAGCAGAAGCGATAACTCGTTTTTTATTGCTTCCGCCACCCGCTTGGGCCGGGAACTTTCCGGCCGCCCCAGACCAGGCAGCTTGAAATCAAAATCCTGCGCAGTCACGGCACTTACAGCGTCGCCTCGACTTCATCAAGCACAAAGGCTTCGAGATGATCGCCGATTTTGATGTCGTTGAAATTTTCAACACCTATCCCGCACTCGTACCCGGTCAAAACTTCCTTGACATCATCCTTGAATCTTCGCAGGGAAGCTATCTTTCCTGTATAGACGACAACACCCTCCCTGAGCACCCGCACCCTGGCGTTCCGTTCCATTTTCCCGGAGATAACCGAACAGCCGGCAATAAGACCGA
The DNA here is from genome assembly GCF_016918545.1 of Desulfobulbus alkaliphilus. Classification (GTDB taxonomy): domain Bacteria; phylum Desulfobacterota; class Desulfobulbia; order Desulfobulbales; family Desulfobulbaceae; genus Desulfobulbus; species Desulfobulbus alkaliphilus. The sequence goes on from NZ_JAFFQC010000010.1 coordinate 80,909, forward strand.
CTTTGGGCACCTGGAACGAATCGCGCACCTCGGCCGTTCCGATGACACGTTCCTCAAAGGTCGGTTCCAGCATCCCCTTCATGGCCTTCTCGATATCCTCCAGGGCGTGATATATGACATCGTACGTGCGGATGTCCACCTGCTCCCGTTCGGCGAGTTCCTTGACCTTGACCGTTGGCCGAACATTAAAGCCGATAATAATGGCATCGGAGGCCGCGGCAAGGTGGATATCGTTTTCGGTAATGGATCCCGTTCCTTCGTGGAGAGAGCGGACGCGAATAACATCGGTGGACAGGTTTTCCGCTGCCTGCCCAAAGGCCTGCAGCGTTCCCTGTACATCGGCCCGCAGAATGACGCGCAGTTCCTTGACATCCTGCTCCGCCATTTTTTCGAAGAGATTTTCAAGCGAAACCTTGGACGCCGAGGCCAATTCGGTTTCCCTGGCCTTGAGTTGCCGGGAGGCCGCCACCGACTTGGCCATTTTCTCGGCCGCAAGAACTATAAACTCGTCCCCGGCCTGCGGTACTCCCGAAAGCCCTTGCACTTCAACGGGGATGGCTGGTCCTGCTTCATTGACCTGTTCGCCCCGCTCATTGGTCAGCATGCGGACTTTACCACTGTAGATACCGGCGACAAAATGATCTCCGGGATGGAGAGTGCCGTCCTGGACCAGAACCGTGGCTACCGGCCCTCGTCCCTTGTGCAACTGAGCTTCTATAACCGTACCCTTGGCTTTCCGGTTCGGATCGGCCCGCAGTTCAAGAATTTCCGCCTGCAGCTGAATCGATTCGAGCAACTCCTCAATGCCGAAACCTTTTTTCGCGGACGTCTCGCAGAAAATAGTCTGACCGCCCCATTCTTCAGGGATAAGACCATAATCACTCAATTCCCGTTTAACCCGGTCAGGATCGGCATTGTCCTTGTCGATTTTATTGACCGCCACCACGATGGGGACGTCGGCTGCCTGGGAATGGGCAATGGCTTCCTTGGTCTGTTCCATCACCCCGTCGTCGGCCGCGACCACCAGAACGACAATATCCGTCACCTTGGCACCCCGTGACCGCATCTCCGTGAATGCCGCATGTCCCGGGGTGTCCACGAAGGTCAGGTCACCGGATGGTGCCTGCACATGATAGGCGCCAATATGCTGAGTAATCCCACCAGCTTCACCGGCCGCGACATCCGTTTTGCGGATGGCGTCAAGAATGGAGGTTTTGCCATGGTCAACATGCCCCATAACCGTGACCACCGGTGGCCGGAGGATGGCATCACCGCCCATCTCAGCCTCTTGCTCCTGCTGGGCCTCCATTTCCAGTTCTTCCGTCATGGCCTGTTCGACTTCATAACCGAAATCGGTAGCCACCAGAGCAGCTGTTTCAACGTCCAAGGCCTGATTCAATGTAGCCAGTACTCCCATCCCCATGAGGGCAGCAATGACTTCATTGGCTTTCACTCCCATGCGCCTGGCCAGATCACCGACACTGATGGTTGCCACCACCTTGATTCGTTTTTTAATTGCCTTGGTTTCCGGGGTCTGTAGCTGGGAAAGCGCCTCCTTTCTGGCGCTGTCTCTCTTTTTGCGGCCCTTGCGGGGACGCATATACTCCACGTCACCATCCGGAGAGAGTTCCACGCGGTCACGCCCTCTTTTCACTGCCTTGACCGCTTTTTTACCGGGTTTTTCCTCATCGGCCTTGATAGCTACAACTCTCTTGGCCTTTTTCTTTCCCTTGCCATCGACCTTGGTACCCTCATCCCTGGCCAGTACGTCTGCAGGCTTTTCCGTGCCGGGAGATTTGACCGGTCGCCCCGCCCGTTTCACCGGTGCCCTGGTTTTTTTCTCGGGAACTGGAATAACAACCCTGCCAACGATTCGTGCCATGGGCTTTGGCTTGGCTGCATCGTCAGCTGCGGCCATTTCGCTGTCGTCCACCTGTTCAGGCGTACCGACATCTTCAAGGTCATGGTCATCGGTGGACATATCGGCCGCGGTTACCTCCTCGGCAATCTGCTCCTCGGCAGATTCCTCGACGATCTCTTCGTCTGCATCCATCGGCTCGGCAGCGGTCTCCGGTTTTTCCGGCGTCATCGGTGGAACTGCTTCCCCGGCATCCCTGGGTACCGGTATACTTTCCGGCTCATGGGGCAAAGGAGCAACATCGGCTGTTTCCGCCAGTTCCTGCTCACGGTCTCTGGCTGCCTGTTCCTGGGCCTGGGCTTCCAGGGTCTGAGCTTCCGCTTCCTCCTGCATTCTGGCGGCATCCTTCTCAGCCTTGGAGCGGCGGCGAACGACTGTCCTGGTCTTCGGGGGAGTGCCTGGCTCGGGTCGGCTTCTCAGCCCAACGCGCCCATCCACCGGTCCCGTCATACCCTCACTTTTCAGTTTTCTACGAATATCCGCGGCCATATCATTATCTACGCTTGAACTATGACTTGCAACGGGGTACCCCATCGCGATAAGCTTTTCCGCCAATTCCTTACTTTTCAGTCCAAATTCCTTCGCCAGTTCATACACCCGAACCTTGCTCATCAATTGCTCCCTTCTTTTGTCACTCGTCAAGCCTAGAGGTTCAGACTGCTTTGAGGACTTTCCTGTTCTTCGTCAGCCTCTCACGACAGTGATTGCCCAAACAGCTGTATATCCCTCTACCGGGCTTCGAGCCCAGGTGGTCCTCTATCAGCCGCCCGCTGACAACGACAAAGCGTGTCAGATCAGAACGAGGACGCTTCCGTTGACAGCCTCGGCAGGTCCGTTCCGGTACATGCCCCCTGCGCATTACTCCCGGTCGCCTTCCACATTCTGTTCCGCTGCCTTTGAAGGAGCAGCGGCTGAATCATCGGTATACTGTTGTCCTTCACTCTCCGGGCTTTCACCCTTTTGGTCCAGCAACGACTCCTCGGTCGTACCTTGATTCGGCTCATCCTCAGGCGCCGCGATCATGCCGGCCTTCTCAAGCAGGTTCACCGCGTTATCCTGATCAATCCTGACCTGGAGCATGAGTTCGTCGACATTCATTGCCGCCAGCATGGCCGGAGAGGTGATGCCGGCGGCAAAAAGACGATCGGCGAGCCCTTCATCCATCCCCTCGATCGAGGTTAAGCCACGATATCCGGAATTTTCGAGATTATGGTAGCGTTGCTCGCTCTTTACATCAATTTTCCAGCCCAGCAAACGGGAGGCCAAACGAACATTTTGACCTTGCCGGCCTATGGCCAGAGAAAGTTGATCATCCGGGACGACTACCTGCAGCGATTTTCGGTCATCATCGACAATCACCATGGAAACTTCCGCCGGCGCCAGGGCGTTACAGACGTACTTGGCCGGGTCAGGACTCCAGGGAACAATATCGATCCGCTCACCCTGCAACTCCTGCACCACGTTCTGCACCCTGGAGCCTTTGAGCCCAACGCAGGCACCCACTGGATCGACATCGGATTCGATGGAGGAAACGGCGATCTTGGCCCGGAAACCCGGCTCACGGCTTACCCTCATTATTTTCACTATCCCTTCAGCTATTTCGGGCACTTCCATTTCAAACAATTTTTCAAGAAACTCGTTGCAGGTCCGGCTGAGAATAAGCTGCGAATCACGAAACCTGCCTTCGCGGACGTCACGACGTACATCCAGTAGATAGGCACGGATTCTGTCCCCTTGTTTGTAGGATCTTTTTGGAATCTGGCCATCTCTGGGCAGCAACGCATCGGTGCGACCGAGGTTGATGATCATGTCTCCTCGCTCAAAACGCTGCACGATACCATTGACAATATTTCCTTCCCGATCACGAAACATCTCGAAAATAACGTCACGTTCGGCATCACGCATGCGGTGAATGATGACCTGCTTGGCTGACTGGGCGGCAATGCGCCCCAGATCGGCAATCGTATTCATCTTCTCACCGAGATCGTCGTCCAACTCAACCTCAGGGTCAAGACGGCGGGCCTCGTCCAGGGATATCTCCGTTTCTTCGTCAAAAACCTCGTCCACCACGGTTCGATACTGGAAGATCTCGACTTCACCCAGTTCTTCGTTGAACTGAACTTCAATCTCTCTCCGAGTTCCATATTTTTTCCGCACAGCGGAACGGACGGCCTCTTCGATGGCATCGATCAGCAAGGTGCGATCGATCCCTTTATCTCTACAGATCTGATCGATGATCCGTTTCAGATTTTCTGTTCCTACCATGAGCCTACTCCATCCTCAGGCTATCGTTTCCGGTGTTTCCGCGGCCTGGGGGCAAGGCCATTCCGGCCGGTGCCGGATTCGATGTCTGCGTCAACCGATCCTTCAAGAGACAAGCGTGCCTTCGATATATTCTCTTGATCCACAAAAACCATTCCTGTCTCCATCTCCAGGGCCACCGCATCACCCTCAAGACCGCGCAATATGCCGGTCAGTACCCGTTGGCCACCCAGGGGGTTGTGCACTTTGATTCGTACCGGTCGATCGGCGAAACGGAGAAAATCTTCTCTTTTTTTCAACGGTCGTTCCAGTCCCGGAGAGGAAACCTCCAGGTGAAAGGGATGATCGATAAGGTTTTCCACCTCAAGATACGCACTGATTTCGCGACTGACCCTGGCACAGTCGTCAATGGTTATACCACCGTCCTTATCGAGAAAAAACCTGAGAACCCAGCCGTGGCCTTCCCGGCGGTATTGAATATCCACCAACTCCATTGCCATATCGGCCAGCATGGGTTCGACAAAGCTCTGAATGGTTGTTATCAGTGTATCTGTATTTGCTTCCAAGTGTTCGTGTCCGCTCCTGTTGTTCCGTCCCTCCGGAGACAGTTTACGACAAAAGGCAATAAAAAAAGCGGGCAGAGCCCACTTTCACGTGCACCGGAGGTTCGGGTACCGCCCTGCTGGCAGATTCCCTTCCCCTTCTCGGTATGGAGCGGGCAACGGGGCTCGAACCCGCGACCCCAAGCTTGGGAAGCTTGTGCTCTGCCAACTGAGCTACACCCGCCCGAAAGATCCCTAACAAAAAAAAGAATATATTGTGCTGATAATTGATTGTCAAGCAACAACAAAACGATGCTCCGTATTTTTTGGGGGACCAGCTCAGCGTGGAGCCGTGGGAATTCTTTACAGGCGCGGTGGTTCGTGTATACTTCCGCCATGGATATCATCACCACACATATCGGTGCGGATTTTGACAGCCTGGCGTCCATGGTTGCCGCCAAGCGGCTGTACCCCCAGGCCGAGCTCGTCTTTCCCGGAGCCCAGGAAAAAAGCGTCCGCGATTTCCTGAGCCAGGAGTTCCGGAACATTTATGAATTCAAAAAAATCAAACACATCGATCTCACCCGGGTTCGCCGCCTCATCGTTGTCGACACCAGGCAACCCGAACGTATTGGCAAACTGGCCGAATGCCTGAAAAATCCAGGTCTCAGCATCCATCTGTACGACCATCATCCCGACGCCGTCGGCGACCTGACCGGCGACCTGACAAGGGTTGCACCCCTGGGCTCCACCACGACATTGTTCACGCAGATTTTTCAAGAACAGGGAATCATACCTTCCCGGGACGAAACCACCCTGATGGCACTCGGCATCTACGAGGACACCGGCAGTTTCCTGTATTCCTCCACCTGCCCCGAGGATCTGACCGCCGCCGCATGGCTTCTGAGCCATGGCGCCAACCTCGATATTGTCACCCAGTTTGTATCCCGTGAACTCTCCGCGGAACAGATCAACTACATCGGCCAACTGCAGCAGCAGGCCCGAGCCTATGTCATCCGCGGCGTGTCCGTGGTGGTGAGCAAACTGATCCTGGCTGAATATATCGACGATTTTGCGGTCATCGTTCAGCGCCTGATGGTGTTGGAAAACATCGACGTGCTCTTTGCTCTGATCAGTATGGGGGGACGGACCTTTCTTATTGCCCGCAGTCGTATCCCCGAAATCAATGTCGGCATGGTGGCCAGGGAGTACGGAGGAGGAGGGCACGCCGCCGCCGCCTCGGCGACCATCCAGGGGATGACCATTGCCCAGGCCGAGGAAAAACTTGTTGGCCTGCTGCACCGCCATATCCGCCCCAAGGCCATTGCCAGCGAGATGATGAGTTCACCGGTCATCAGCGTGACCCCGGAAGTGACCATTGCCCAGGCCAACCAGCTCATGACCCGGTACAATGTCACGGTCCTGCCGGTGGTCACGGCAAACAGCGGACAGGATAAAGGCAGTCATCCCGTGGGGCTCCTGGGCATGATTTCCCGCATGGTGGCGGAAAAAGCCATCTACCATCAACTGGGCGGTCTGCCGGTTGGCGACTATATGACCACGGAGATCGCTACTCTGCCCGAAAATGCGACCCTTGCCGACATCCAGAAACTGATCATCACCCATCGGCAACGACTCATCCCGGTCGTCCAGGACGACCGTATTCTGGGGGTTATTACCCGAACGGACCTGCTCAACCAATTGATCCATGACCCCGCAAACCTGTCCAAGGATCTGCTCCGCGAAGATGAACGGCCTTCTGTCGAGCGCACCCGCAACCTCAGCAATGTCATGACCCAGGTTCTCTCCCGGGACACGATCGTTCTCCTGCGGGAAATAGGTGAAATAGCCGCCCGCCTGCATTGCACCGCCTTTGTGGCGGGGGGGTTTGTCCGCGACTTGCTCCTGCATGTGCAGAATACCGATATCGATATTGTCATCGAAGGCGACGGCATCCGTTTTGCCAGGGCACTTGCCGAACAGAACCGGGCTATTGTGCATCCTCACGAAAAATTCGGCACGGCCACCGTCATCTACCCGGACCAGACCAAAATTGATGTGGCCACAGCCAGACTTGAGTATTACGAGCATCCAGCGGCCATGCCCACAGTGGAACTCAGCTCGATCAAACTTGATCTCTACCGTCGAGATTTTACCATCAATGCCATGGCGATCCACCTCAATCCAAAGCGGTTCGGCACGCTGGTGGATTATTTCAACTGCCAGAACGATCTCAAGGAACGACGTATTCAGGTGCTGCACAACCTGAGTTTCGTCGAAGACCCGACCCGGATCTTCCGGGCTGTCCGTTTCGAAGGCAGACTTGATTTCACAATCACCCAGCACACGGAAAAATTGATCAAAAACGCTGTGGAGATGAATCTGTTCAATCAGTTCTCTGAACCCCGTTTTTTCGATGAACTCAAATTGATCCTTTCGGAAGGCAATCCGATCCCGGCCCTGCGGCGATTGGCCGCCTTCAAACTTTTCCCCTTTCTCTGGCCGGACCTGCGCCCCAATCTCAAATTCGACCGCCGGGCGCTGCATACCCTGAACCAGGCACAACAGGCGATATCCTGGTTCCACCTCCTCTATCTCCCGGAAAAAATTGAAACCTGGATGGTGTATCTCCTGGCCATTTTGAGTCGATCACGGGTCAAGGAATTGAGCAGCTTCTGTCATCGATTCGATATTCCGCCAAAACAAAGCAGAAAAATGATCCGGCAGAAAGTGGAGGCTGAAAAAATCGCTCAGGAAATGCAAAGGCGCCCTTTCCTCAAGCCCAGCGAGATCTACTGGCTTCTGGCTGAAATGGACAACGAAGGCCTGCTATACCTGATAACCATTGCCCGCAAACGATACATTCAGCAGGCTGTCTCCCTGTATGTCACCACGCTGCGCAAGGTGTCTCCCCTGGTCAACGGCAATGAACTCAAAGCCATGGGCTACATCCCCGGTCCACAGTTTCGCGCCATGCTCAATCACCTGATCGAAATGCAACTCAATGGCGAGGTGACGACCCATGCCCAGGCGCTGGCCTTTATTCGCTCAACGTATCCGCTCTCTTCCTGAGCCCACCGTCACCTGCCGTTTTTTTCTGGCTTTTCATCGAGAGCTTCTTATCGTTATTTCATGGCAACCTGATGTTCTCTGCAAAAATAACCCCCTGAATCGTAAGCGTTCCTCCCCGAAGGGCGACTGGTGCAGGGTATTATCAAGGATTCCACTGCAATTTCAATCTGAATACAGCTGGATATACCCAAAACAAGAGTCCGGCCGTCACGGATTCAGGATACAAAAACCATGGACTTTGATGTATATGCCCTTATCCGGCAATTGATCCTGCTGGCGCCTCCCTTCCTTTTTGCCATCACAGTACACGAACTCGCGCACGGCTACGTCGCCTACCGTCTGGGCGATCCCACTGCCAAAAACGAGGGGCGGCTGACCATGAACCCCTTGAAGCATCTGGACCCGCTGGGTGTCCTCGCCTTTATCATCATGAAAATCGGCTGGGCCAAACCGGTTCCCGTGAACCCCGGCTATTTCAAGGATCCGCAACGCGGCATGCTGCTGGTCGCCCTTGCCGGACCAGGAGCCAATGTAGCCATTGCCATTTTCAGCGCTTTCCTTGCCCACCTGCTGATCCTGATCCCGATCCTGCCGCTCTTTTTTCTGCAGCCATTGGTGGGCATGCTGGTGGCCAGTGTCTGGATCAATATCATGCTGGCCGTTTTCAACTGCCTCCCGATACCTCCACTGGACGGTTCCAAAGTACTGATGGGCGTATTGCCGCCGGATGTGGCACACAGCTACGCCCGGCTCGAGCCCTTTGGCTTCATCCTCCTCCTGGTTCTTTTTTATACCGGTGTCATCGGCTGGTTCATCATACCGATCATTCAATTCTCCAATCGCCTGCTCCTGGGCTGAGAGTTGCCCGTTCGCCAGGATGCACTCCATTCCACCGCGAACAGCCGCTTCTAGATCGCGGCTGTTTTTACCGGCAGCGAGGAGAGAGGCGACCGACAACAAGAACGAGCAGCAAAGCTGAAGCACAATAAAAATGCGTACGGATCCAGGGTCCTGCGGTGAGAGTGGCGCTTAAAGCTGCATGGTGCCGGTGGAATACAGGTATCGTTTTATCTTGTGTGTTGCGGTTTTGACAAACGGTACCCGACGCTCCACCACCCTTGCCAACCGGGAATGGGACGGGAGCTGTTTATTCACCGCAGTCCGCATCTCTTCAAGGATGGCGGTGATGTAATGATGCCGCTGTGAGCGACTCTGCCCTTGGGTCTGGCCATCGATGAACTCGTAATCGGGATAGACCCAGACCTCCAGCGCCCCTTGGGTGTCCACCACCAATGATTCCACAACGCAGGGAAAGGCATTGACTTTATGTTCAATCGCCTCGGGGTAGACATTTTGCCCATTGGACAGCACAATCACCGATTTGGCGCGCCCCTTGATGAAGAGGTTACCAAAGGAATCAATCCACCCCAAATCCCCGGTTCGCAGCCATCCGTCCTCGGTGAAGGTTTCCCGGGTCGCTTCACTATCGTTATAATAGCCGCGCATGATGTTTGGTCCCCGTGCCTGGATCTCACCGATGCCAGTCATGGGATCAGAATAGCCGATCCGCAACTCCACCCGGGGAACGGCTTTACCCACCGATCCCATGGCAACGGTTGCATCTCCGTGGGGTCCGCCTGAAAGCAGGGGCGATGATTCGGTCAGTCCGTACCCTACCAGAAAAGGAAAACCGGACTCACGGAGAAACAGTTCCACATCCGGGTTCAGGGCTGCACCGCCGATTCCCATCAGGACAAGGCGCTTACCGAAAAAAGCTTTCAGTTTAGCGCCGATGGTCCGATAAATCATTTTTCGACTGACGCTGAACCGGCAGAAAAACGTCAGCATCCGGCTCTGTTCCATCGCCGGAACGATCCGTTTCTTATAGATCTTCTCGATAATCAAGGGAACAGCCAGCATGACATGCGGCTGCTCTCTTTCGCAAATTTTCTGGAGAAGAGCCGGTGTCGGTGTCTTGCCGGCATAAACAATCCGACAGCCGGTTAACAGGGGAAGAAGAAATCCGACCGTGAATTCATAGGTGTGGGAGAGGGGAAGCACGGAAAAAAATACCGACTGGGGATCGATATGCATGACAGCACTTGCCGAATAGGCATTGGCGCAGAGATTGGCGTGGGTGAGCATGACCGCCTTGGAAAAGCCCGAGGTGCCGGAGGTGTAGAGGATGCAGGCGAGTTCGTCTTTGCTCACCGGTGGAAACAGCAGCTCTTCGTTGCGGGCCGCAACACCAAACTGCTCCAGCGCCTCGGCAAGAAAATCACTGAACGTCCGCAGAGCTACCAACCCCGTCGCATCACGATAATCGTCCAGGGTGATCACTTTCTTCAACTGCTGTTGACAGTCGTAGATTTTTTCTATCTGCCGCTGGGTGACAAAAATAACCTTACACTGCATTTCTCGCAGGATGTGGTGCACATCGGCATCGGGCAGGTCGGGAAAAATGGGAACGGCCGTTGCCCCAAGACGCATCGCCGCCAGGTACACGGTCCCCCATGTATGGGAATTTTCACCAAGTAAAGCCACCCTGTCCCCCTGCTTGACTCCATCGGCCTGCAGGCGGGCGGCTATCGCAAGGATACGTTCATGCAACTCCTTATACGTCCAAGAATCCTCCAGAGCCATGCCAATGGCGGGCAATTGGCGGTATTTTCGACAGCTTATGTCGATAAAATCATTGAGAGTGGTCGCATTTTCCTGAATAACCGGGAGATATTGACCGGTGTGCTCCCCACTGACCATGACGTTGTCCCTCCTGCCACCGTCGATCGATGCTGGTGATGTTCCCATATTGCTCCCCAATGCCGTCATTGCGTGCATCTTCTTTGCAGGGACCACCGTTCAGCAGCGCTTCAACTCCATCCCTGTCCACCCACAAACGAAATCCTGAATCCGTGACGGTTGGATCTTTTTTGGATATATCTTGCTGAAAGCATATAGTAATTGCAGCAGAACCATTGACAATACCCTTCACCAGCCGCCCTGCGTGGCTGGGCTGATCTTCGGGGTATAGCACTCCTGAATCGCTGATCAACGGCTCCAGGTCCCGCCAAAGACCCTCCTTATTTGCACCCGATACAAGGTGTACTCTCTCGTTTTACCGGAGGCCTGTTTACCACAAGAAGCGACTTCTTTCAAAGAAAACGAGGGATTCACTTGACAGTCAACGCGAAGAATTATTAAGTTCATCCAGCTAAATACCTCCTCTCAATCGACGGTCCGCACACACCATGCAACAACACCACCCCCTTCTCCTGGCCTTTTTTTTCACCTTCATCTTCCTGTGTATGCCGACAATTTCCGCGGATGCCAAAATACCGGTACTCAAGGCCACAGCTAAAAATCAGGTGACAACACCACCATCCCGACCCGTTCTGCAAAGCGAGACGGTTAAAATGGCCGCCCAGCCAACCCAGGACACATCGACCCGCACACAAGCACTGACAACAACCTCCAAATCGGCACCGCAGCGCCAGATCCCCAGCAGGGCGAGACCAGCTGAACCCATTTCTTCGACCCCGTCGACTCCTCAATCCGAAAGGGTGACCAGTACCCCATTCGGACTTCCCGATATCTCCCGACAGATCAGCTCGCAAAGCTTCATGGTCATGGATGCGACAACCGGAGCAACTCTCTACGCCAAGGCACCGGACACCCCGCGCCAACCCGCCTCCACCATCAAAATCATCACTGGTCTGATCGCATTGAAAACCTTGCAGGGCGATGACACTGTCAGTGTCAGCCGTAATGCCGCCGCCATGCCCAGCTCAAAAATCCATCTTGACCCCCAACGCACATATCTGGCCGACGACCTGATCAACGCCGTCCTGCTTTCCTCGGCCAACGACGCCAGTGTCGCCCTGGCGGAAAAAATTTCCGGTTCCGAGGACAATTTCGCCAACCTGATGACCCTCAGCGCCAGGATGTGGGGGGCAAGGAACACGGTCTGCCGTACAGCTTCCGGCCTGACCGCCCAAGGTCAGCAGTCGACCAGCCGGGATCTGGCCAACCTGTTTCGCTACGCGATGCAGGATGAAGAATTCGTAACCCGAATGCGGGAAAGAACGCTTGCCACCGCTTATGGCCGGTCTCTGAACAATCACAACAGAGCCCTCTGGCGCATTGCCGGCACGGATGCCGGCAAAACCGGTTATACACGGGCTGCGCGGCAGACGTATGTCGGTCACTTCACCCGGGCGGGGCACTCGATCGTGGTGGCTATTTTAGGGAGTGAATCCATGTGGTCTGACCTGGAAAAACTGGTCGATTATGGATTCAAAGTGCAGGAACAAAGGGCAAAGGCAACCAGTCAAGAAGAGGCATCAACCTCTTTTTCGCCCTCTCCACATCCATGACGGAACTGAAACCTCGGGCTCGGCAAAGTGTTTTTTACAGACCGCCCATACACCTCTTGGCCTTGGTAAAAAAAAAGCCGGCAACGTCTTCGTTGCCGGCTTTTTTACAAACTCCGTAACCGTTCAGCCGGTGTAGAGAGATGACTGCAGGACTTGGGAACCGGTTACAGAACTCTCATCGATCACAAGAGGGAATATCACCTGAAATCTCATTCAGGATCAAGCTGTTTTTTGACGATATCAAGCAATGCTTCACGTTTAAACGGCTTTTCCAGGGTGGCGATATCGCCCAGATAGCCAGCCATGGTCAGATAACGCTCCGCCTTGATGGCACCACCTCCTGAAATGGCCAGGATCCGCAAATCCGGGTAGTCGCGCACCAGTTCCATGATGAATTTAAGTCCGTCCTTGACCGGCATAATCATATCCGTGATCACCAGGTCAAAAGAATGGCGGCCCACTAAAACGAACCCTTCTTCACCATTTTCAGCAGTATGCACTTCATACCCTTCCTGCTCCAGCATCTGGGTCAGCATAGTGCGTATCTGCGCTTCATCATCAACGACCAGTATCCGTTTCAAGACAAGTCCACTCCCCGACCTGAAAACATATGGGTTTGAATAGCGACATCCTACAGCCTCTCCCTTGTCTAATCAACACTTTCTTGCCGGATCCCCTACTTTTCCCCGCGACACAAACGTCCGAAACCACCAGGAATAGTCCCGGATGACCAAAACGCTCGACCCTGTTTATAATCAACAAACCAGTGACCGCCGGGTTTTCTGGTCGCCTCGACAAATATAAACGGCTGTTCTACGGAAAAGCAGGGGTGGATATATTGCCCTGTTTCAGTCTTTTCAGGTTCCAGCAAGGAAAGCGCCTCTGCCATGGAAGGCAGGCGCCAATCGGTATATCCGGCAAAGCCTTGCGTATTGAGCCGCTCAACCTCCCTGTGTATACCCCTGCTGCTCATAATATCAAGGCCACCCCGTTGCCACATCAGGCCTGTCACTCTGTCGGTCACAGTCAGACCATCACCGTTATCGACCAGAATGGACTTGAACCTGCCTTGAGGATTGCGTTCCTGCTCACTGAAATCATAGCGGGCAATCAAGGTATTCACATCCTCTTCATTCAATTCTTCCGGTCCGCGGGGCAGAGCCACCGTCTGGGCAACCGTGACCCCATCATGGCGGCCCGGCAACCCGGTGGCAACCAGGTCTTCATTGCTCTCAGTTTCCACGGGAAGAATTCGCGAATCATCTTCAGTATCGATCACATTGGCAATCAACCACTCCTTCAATGCATCGTTGATGCCGTGGGTCCGTTCAAACAGGGCCACCTTGCCCTGTTCCTGCACACACTGCTGCAGCATTGTCAGGGGTGCTCGTATTTCAGCCACCACCCTGGCATGCTTGATGCCGCGCTCCATGAGAAGCAATTTTGGTTCCTCGTCCCAGGCGTCAATGAAAAAATAATATATCCGTTCATTTTTACTGCGGATCCGCTCCTTTCCTCCCCAACTCTCAAAGGTACCAAAGGTGTATTCCGGAGTCATATCCCAATCGATATTCTTTATGCCCGTGCGTGCCAACTTCCTAAACAGTCCCATACGTACCTCCTTAATGGTTTTAAAAAAAGCACTAACCTAGTATGCTGACTTGCGCCTGAATCCGTGACGACCGGGCTCTAATTCTGATTTATTTTGCTGTAATCAGGATATTAGTACAATAGTGTTTTTGATTCACCCTTACCAGCCGCTCCTCGGGGCACCCGTTTGCACGCCATTTTTATTGCCCGTAATCGTCCGAAAAAATTCCACTTCAATCGAACGGTCACGAACAACAAAGCTGACGCATGATCTAACACTCACGAATCCAGGGTGCAATGGTCACTTAAAAATATAATAATAATTATTATCAAATCAAGATGAAATATAAACCGCGCACAGAACCGGGTTCCCCTTTGCCTCTTGGCAGCGAGATAACGCCATGGGGTATCAATTTCGCTCTTTTTTCCAGACATGCCGAAGCGGTTTCCCTGATGGTCTTGCCTGATCCGGAAAGCCTGGAACTCACAGAGTTTCCCCTGGATCCCGCTGTCCATAAAACCGGCGACATCTGGCACATCCTGCTGGTCAATGCTCCTGCCACCCTGCGCTATGGGTACAGTATTGCCGGTCCCCACGACCCTCAGGGAACCGGTCATGCCTTTGACGCATCCCGTATCCTCCTGGATCCCTATGCCAAGGAAATTCACTCACCGCATTGGGGTGGAGAGCGGACCTGCCTTGGCCGGGAACCCTGCTGCCTGCTTGATCGCCACGACTATGACTGGGAGGGCGACCGCCCCCTCAACATCCCGCTCAAGGATTCCATCATCTATGAGCTCCATGTCCGTGGCTTCACCCGCCACCCGTCTTCCCAAACCAGAGCACCGGGAACGTTCCGGGGTATCACCGAGAAAATAAGCTATCTCAAGCGGCTGGGAATCACCGCAGTCGAGTTGCTGCCGGTGACTGAGTTTAATGAAAACGAAACCACCTTTGTCAATCCTGACAGCGGCGAACGATTGAAAAATTTCTGGGGATACAGCCCGCTTTCTTTTTTCGCGCCCAAATCCGGATACAGCAGCGATCCTGAAGCACCCCTCAACGAGTTCCGCGACATGGTCAAAGCGCTGCACCGGGCCGGCATTGAGGTCATCCTTGACATTGTCTACAACCACACCGCCGAAGGCGGTGCCGATGGACCCACCACCAGCTTTCGCGGTATTGACAATACCATTTATTACCTGCTCGATCCCTGGACCAGGGCGTATCTCAATTTTTCCGGCTGCGGCAACACCTGCAACTGCAATCACCCAATTGTCCGCAACCTGATCATGGATGCCCTGCGCTGGTGGGTGATTGAAATGCATGTGGACGGTTTTCGTTTCGATCTGGCCTCGATCCTCGGTCGAGATGCTCGGGGAGAGGTGCTGGCCAATCCCCCGGTAGTCGAAATGATCGCCGAGGATCCAGTGCTGGCCGACACTAAAATCATCGCCGAGGCCTGGGATGCCGCCGGTCTCTACCAGGTCGGCAATTTCTCCTCGCACCACCGCTGGGCCGAATGGAACGGCCGATTTCGTGATGATATCCGCTCGTTCATGTGCGGTCATCCCGGTATGGTTCCGGCCCTGGCCACCCGCATCGCCGGCAGTTCCGACCTGTATCAGATCAATGGCCGCCGTCCCTGCAATTCGATCAATTTCATCACCAGCCATGACGGTTTCACCCTGGCCGACCTGGTCAGTTACAATGAAAAACACAACCTGAACAACGGGGAGGAAAACCGGGACGGCGACAACCACAACCTCAGTTGGAACAGCGGAATGGAAGGGCCGACTAACAGCTCGAAAATCCAGGCACTCCGCTCCCGCCGGATCCGCACCATGGCGGTCATCCTCTTTCTTTCCCAGGGCGTTCCCATGCTGGTTGCCGGCGATGAGTTCGGACGCAGCCAGGAAGGCAACAATAATGCCTGGTGCCAGGATAATACCATCGGCTGGGTGGATTGGTCCCTGGCCAGGAAAAATCACCGTTTGTTGCGCTTTTTCAGAAAATTGATCCAACTGCGCACCACCCATCCCGTGTTCCGCCGCGACGATTTTTTTGCCAGTAACGATCGATCCGGGGTGGCAGCCAACCCGCCGGACATTGTCTGGCAGGGTCTTCATCCCGGCGAGCAGGATTGGTCGGCACAATGCACAACCCTTGGTTTTTTCCTCAGCGGCGCACACCTCCCGGAAAAGGACGACGATTTTATGATCCTGCTCAATGGCAGTGCCGATACTCCGGCGACCTTTACCATCCCATCACCCTCTCGGAACAGGATCTGGGCCAAAATTATCGACACCGGCCAACGGGCCCCCCTCGACTTCGTTGACCCTGGGGCGGGAGATAGAGTACAGTGCGGATCCGCAATCAAGGTTGCCAACATGGGATGTGTTGTCCTCCAGTCCATCAACATACCAAAGGGGTAAGCATATGATTCAATTGCTGATGCTGGGTGATTCCCTGGTGGAGTGGGGCGACTGGCCGACACTGCTTCCGGATGTCGCAGTGATCAACCGCGGTATCGCCGGCGAAACTACGGGAGAATTGGCGGTGCGGCTGGGAGCTGAAATCGAGGCCTGCCCCGATCCCGATGCTGTGCTCCTCCAATCCGGCACCAACAATCTGTTGTTTGGCGATCTTTTTTTCCCCGTGATTTTCAACACTATGATCCCACGACTGCGGCTGTTCTATCCGCAATGCCCTTTGATCATCACCTCCCTGATGCCCATGCCCATTGTCCTACGGTCGCAGCTTGACCAGGTCAACCGGGAGTTGGCCGAGGTGACCACGGCAACACCAAACTGTCACTTTCTTGACATGACCAGACCCTTTTCCGAGCAATGTCTGCCAATCACCCATCCGGGTTTCCTCAACGACCAGGTACATTTGAGTACCAGAGGTTACCAGGTTTGGGCTGGAGAGATCCGCCGGTGCCTGCAGTCCCTGTTTTCCGGACCCGGTTGAGGTTGACAGACGGACTCCCTCTTCTTATTTACTATCCAAGGACAAGCAAAGTTACCAATCACGGGGTTTGTAACCGCTTGTTTTATAAAGCTCGGGTACTGTAATCGGTCACAGGTGCCCCAGATTTGTGCAGGCGCGGTTGCCCGCTATAGCCCTTCTATGCGGGCAGCCGCGTTCGTGCAAAGATGGGGTACCTGTGATCGCTTACCAAGCAAACCCTGTCCGCCCTTGAAAATACGGCACTGCCAACCTACCTGACCACCGGTTGCGACTCATTTTTCACCATATCCTGCGGATGGAATGGAGCAGTAGCACTGTACGCTCAGTGAAAACAACAACGAACTACACGACAGAAGCACGACAAACCGAACTGATGCACCCCAGCGACAGGCTGCCACCACACCAGGCTGAACCGGAGCTGAACGCCGGACAGTTGCCTGCATGCTTTTGATCCGATGATCAAGTACAGAACACATACCTGGATCCAAGAGCGTTTGTCCGCCCCGAGGGGCGGTTGGTGAAGGAGAATTGCCTAACTATCGTCGTATTTTTAACCCGAGTTCAGCAAATTACATCAACAACAGAGCCCAGCCTTCACGGATTCAGGACATGCACCTGGTGCAAACAGAAAGGCCGCATGACCTGAAAAGTCGAATCGGTGCCCGAGCAGAAAATTTCCACCATGCACATGTCCCACGTGCCCAACACCCCGACGTATTTCCCATTGCAGGAGAATCATAGATGATATCAAGACACGTACTGACATCCTTTACCGCTCTTTTTTTTCTTTTCAATACCTCCACGCTGCACGCTGATTCCCAGAGAACCAGGCCCGGGACTGTCCCTGCCGGCCAGATGGAGGCTGTTATGGAAGGAATGGGCCTGCGGGGCTCGGTCCTGGAAACCATGAACAGCGCCGGATACACCTATCTTCACCTGGAGACGGCTCAAGGCAGGGTCTGGGTGGCTATCCTCGAAGATAGTGTCCAGAAGGGACAAGAGGTCATCGTTGCCCCGGGTATGATCATGCGTAATTTTGAATCGAACACCCTGGGCCGTACCTTTGAGACCATTCTTTTTTCGTCCGGCCTCGACCGTGAGGCTATGGCACAGTCGACCACACCGGTCGCTCCCGCCGACAACGAACCACAACACATGTTCAGTTTCGCTGAAGCCCTGCAGGCAGAAAGAAGTGGCGGCGCCCCGGTGACCGGTCCGCCGGTTGGTGAGGATGCGCTCATGGGGGATTCTCCCGGCAGCGCCGGCGCCATTGTCCCCGCCAAAAATGTTAAGGTTGAAAAAGCTTCCGGTGACAACAGTTTTACCGTGGAAGAACTCTTTGCTCAAGCAGCTGCGCTGCATGGCACCACGGTCAGGGTCCGGGGCAAGGTCGTAAAAATCTCCCGCATGATCATGGGTAAAAACTGGGTCCATATTCAGGATGGCTCAGGCAACCCGCTCCACAACCACCATAACCTCGTGTTCACCACGCTCGATGATCCCGGTGAGGGGGCTATTGTTACCGTGGAAGGTATTCTCAAAGCCAACCGCGACTTCGGTGCAGGGTACAGGTACGAGGCCATCATCGAAGACGCCAGCGTTGAACGATAGCCCTGGTACGCCCCGTGTTTGCCCCTAAAATTCACCCGGCTGAGATCGGCTTTGATTTTGATGGTGTCATTGCCGATACGGTCGAGGCCTTTCTCCGTCTTGCCTGTGAACAGTACAACCACTGCGGTCTCCGTCCGGAAGATATCACCGATTTTTCCGTGGAGCAGTGTCTGTCCCTGGATGCCGGCATTGTCGAGACCATCTTCACCACAATTCTTCATGACTCGGTGGGCACCGGGCTGCTACCCATGCCTGGAGCTCCGGAAGTTCTTGAAGCGTTGACCCGACAGGCGGAAGTGACCATCATCACGGCACGTCCCCATGCCGCTCCCGTGTACGATTGGCTGGAAACAGCACTACCGGTGCCCGTGGGGCAACGAATCAGAGTGGTGGCCATGGGTGATCACAACGACAAGGTCCGCTACGTCAAAATGTCAGGTCTCTCAGCCTTTGTCGATGACCGGGCGGAAACCTGCCTGCAACTCAATGAAGCAGGCATTCGTCCCTTTGTCTTTTCTCAGCCCTGGAACCGGAAACGGCACCAACTGCCCACCGTGCGTAACTGGAACGATATCCACGCCCTTTGCTTCTGACCTGTCCTCTCCTCCGGAGTAGAGCCCATGCCCTGTCCCACCAGCGAAGTCGCCCGACACCCATACAGAAACCCAGCCCCCACCGTGGATATCATCATCGAAACAGAAGGAGGGATAGTGCTGATCGAACGAAAAAACCCACCCCCTGGGTGGGCCCTGCCCGGCGGCTTTGTCGATTACGGCGAGTCCTATGAACAAGCCGCCCGGCGTGAGGCCGCCGAAGAAACCGGTCTTGCAGTCACCCTGCTGCTCCAGTTTCATACCTACTCAAATCCAGATCGTGATCCCCGCCAGCACACCGCATCAACCGTCTACATTGCCTCTGCCTCCGGACAACCAACGGCCGGGGATGATGCAGGCCGGGCAGCAATCTTTCATCGCCACAACCTGCCGCCGCTGGCCTTTGACCACGCGCGAATTCTCGAGGATTATTTTACCTTCAAGGAAACAGGCAAATTACCCCTGTTAAGGCCGACAACTGGCTGATTTTTCACCCTGGAAACTGGCACCCTTTGCCGATGATTTTATCGGGCGGTTTCCTCAATCTGCAGGGTCCCGACGCTGACGGTCGGGGGACGATCAACCGGCTTCGCCACGGTGGAATCACCGGATACGGTCGAATCATCGGACGACTCTTCTCCGATCTCTGTGATGATCACGGTAGCAGTGTCTGATGGGGGCAGGGTCAATGGCCTGATCAGAATTGCCTGATCACCCTCTTCCGGTTCCGTCAGCACAGGTGGCTGTACGCCGCGAAAAAGGGCAACAAGAACGACAAGAGCAACAAGAAACAAAACACCAACACTCCCCAGGACAATCATTCGTCCCCGGGCCAACCCGTTGAAGCTCACCTGAGAAAAGGCACCGGCCGGCTCATGTTCCACCTCTCTCTGCTCGGCTTTCACCATCGGTTCATCCGGTTTCGTGGCCGGTTCCGGTTCCGGCGTATGAGTCCGCCCGGTTATCCTGGCAACAAGGGGCTCGGCACCCACCAGTTTCGCTCGCTCCTCCTGCAGACCAGGAACATCAATGGCGATCCCTTCAATATCCCGGTACACGGAATCGGCTCTTGTCCGTCGCCCTTCCTGCGCATGTGCCCTGGCCTGCTGCCGCAGCTCATCCACCCGGGCGACCAGGCTGTCCAATTCCTGCTGCAAGGCGGTTTTTTCCCTGGGATCGATTTCAGTACCGAGTTGCCGACAGAGGAAACCGGCTTCGAAAATGCGCTTTTCACTGATCCTGGAACGGATCAAGGCTGTGGGGTTCTTTACGGTCACGGACGGCTCAGGGTGCATATCGGTACGCATCAGCTATGGATGGAAACAAGGGAAGGGCAACCCTTCACCAGCACCTCATCTGCAGACGACCAGGCAGCCGCGCAGAGGATCAATAGAACTCGTCAGCCTGCTTGTCGCTTGTGAAGCGCCGTTAAAAAGTCCCAGGTCATGCGCTCTTGTCCCTGTACCCGGTGCAGCTGCGCATTAAACACCGGCACGTAATACTGGTCTGTACTGGCATCTACTGGCATCTACTGGCATCAGGCAACAACGAGGGACAGAAAGAAGAGAAGGGGATCAGAAAAGATATCTGAGTATCAAATAGGCCGCCAGTCCCGCGCCCGCGGAACCATAGAGCAGCAGTCAGGGCATGCACTCTCCTCCTGATCGCCTGACAAGAATCGTCAGGGTGGCGATTCCAACCATCACAGCAGTGCCGAGCACAAACAGCTCTTTCATCCCGCCTCCCTTGAGAAAGCCAACTACCCTCTTATTTTTACGCCCTTTTTCTTGCGCAGACGGATTGCCTTCGGGGTAATCTCCACCAGTTCATCATCATTTATATACGATATGCAGTCTTCAAGGCTCATGTCAATGGGTGGTGTCAGAATGACGGCGTCATCCGATCCGGAAGCGCGGACATTGGTCAGCTTTTTCCCCTTGGCCGGGTTGACGATCAGATCGGCCGGCCGACAGTGCTCGCCAATTATCTGGCCGGGATAGGTCTCGATGCCCGGACCAAGGAACAATCGCCCTCGCTCCTGCAGATTGAATAAGGCATAGGCCACGGTTGTGCTCGGCTCTTTGACAACCATGACTCCGTTGACGCGGTTCTGGATCTCACCGGCATAGGGACCCCATTCCGCAAAAATATAATTCATCACCCCCATACCGCGGGTATCGGTCATAAAAACCGAGCGATAGCCAAGCAATCCCCTGGTCGGCACCTTGAATTTCATCCGGGTCATGGCCTTTTCCACCTGCATATCGACAAGGATTCCCTTCAATTTCCCCAATTTTTCAATAACCACTCCCTGGTACTGCTCATCCACCTCCACCGACAACTCCTCATACGGCTCCAGAGTTTCACCGTCCACTTCCCGCATGATAACCTGGGGTCGGGTGACCTGAAACTCATACCCTTCCCGACGCATCTTCTCGATGAGGATTGAAAGGTGTAATTCGCCGCGCCCTGAAACCCGGTAACCGATGCCTTCGGTCAGCGGCTCCACCTGCAGGGCCACATCGGACAATGTTTCCCTTGACAAACGTTCTTCAAGATGACGGGAGGTGACATATTTCCCATCCTGGCCGGCAAAAGGTGAATCATTGGCAATAAAATGCATGGAAATGGTGGGTGGGTCAATTTCGATAAGGGGAAGAGGCCGTGGAAAATCCGGATCAGTGAAGGTGACCCCGACCGTGACATCTTCCATACCGGCGACAGCGACTATATCCCCGGCTGAGGCACTGTCGATCGGCACCTTTTGATCACCCCGGAAACCAAAAATTTTGTTGATCCGCACCGGCGAGATGGAACCATCTCGGCGGGCGACCACGAGGTTCGTTCGCAAATCCAGATACCCGTTGACCAGCTTACCAATGCCCAGACGACCGAGATAAGGAGAGTAATCGATGGTATTCACCTGCAACTGCAAGGGAGCTTCAACACTCCCCGAAGGAGGCGGCACGTGGGCGATGATCATCTCTGACACCGCCTGCATGCCGGTTTCCTCGGTCACCGGTACCTCAGGGGAGGTGAGAGCATACCCGGCTTTGGAAGAAGCATAGACAACAGGAAAATCAAGAACATGGTCGGGTGCATCCAGTCGATCGAGCAGGTCAAAGACCTGATCCACCACCCATTCGCACCGGACAGCAGGTTTGTCAATTTTGTTGATCACCACCAGGATGGGTAAACCGGCGGCCAACGCCTTTTTGACGACAAAAAAGGTCTGCGGCATTGGCCCCTCCTGAGCATCGACCAGAAGGACGGCTCCGTCGGCCATGCGCAACACACGTTCAACCTGGCCGCCAAAGTCAGCGTGACCCGGGGTATCGATGATATTGATCTGATAGGGACCATGGACGTAGGATCCATTTTTTGAGGCAATGGTAATCCCGCGTTCTCGTTCAAGGTCCATGGAATCCATGAGACGTTCCGCCACCTGCTGATTGTCGCGGAACATACCGCTTTGACGGAAGAGCTGATCAACAAGAGTGGTTTTCCCATGATCGACATGGGCGATGATGGCGACATTACGAATATACTGCTGTTCCATACTGCTCCTGCCCCGGAAAGGGCACTGATAGGCATCTGCTCAAGGGCCAACCTGACACGCAGACTTGGTGGATGTGGTGGTACCACAATCGGGAGACCCGGGGAGGTAATTGGACAGGCAGCGGTGGAATGTCCAGTATACCGCTCACAGGAAAGTGATCCGAACAAAAAGGTGCTTTTATACAAAGGAAACGACTAAAAGACAAGGAGATTGCCGGGAGGAGCATTTACCAGCGCAAAAAAACGTCTCGACGGGCTGCAGCTGAACGCCGCAGTGCCGGGATATGTTCATCAACATAATCAATGACCCGAGCTTTTTTTCCTCGTGCCGGCCGCATGATCCGACCGACCACCTGCAACAGCCGGCCCTCGAACTTGATCGGAGTGGCCAACACCAGGGTGCTGAGACCAGGGCAGTCAAAGCCTTCACCGATGAGCTGCAAAGTGGCGATCAGCACGGCGACCCTCCCCTCACGCAATTCCGTCACGATGCGCTCCCGATTGTCGGAAGTCGCTCGACCTGTGAGCAAAGAAGCGGTGACACCTTGCTGCTTGACTAGCTGCTTCAGGGCCCGGCAATGCGCAACCCGATCTGAAACCACCAGAAGCGTGCCCTGGTGCCCCTGACGAACAAGGGTAACAATATCGCTGGCGATCAGACAATTCCGCTGCTCATCATTAACCAGCGCCTTGATCAAAGAGCTATAGTCCCACTGCCGGCAGGCAACGAAACCGGTGGACCGCTGGAGGAGATCCGGTCGCACAACAGCACCACTGGCCTCGAGAATACGGTTGTCCACCGTATACACCCGATCACCCATATACGCATAGATCAACCTTGTCATAGCGCCTTCCCGGCGAAAAGCGGTGGCGGACAGCCCCAACATGTAATAGCTGTCAAAGGCTGCAACAACTTCGGTAAAAAGGCTGGCCGGAACCCGGTGGCACTCATCCACCACAATCTGGCCAAAATGCCGGGGCAGATTCACCAGGTTTTTTCTGGCGGAATTGACAATGGCCACCGTCACCGGTTGAAGGTCGAAAAGACCATCACCGACCTGGCCCGTTTCGATATCGAGAAACTGGCGAATCCTGTCCCGCCACTGGTAGAGGAGTTCCTTGGAGTGCACCAGGATAAGCGTCGGCTGTCGGCGCAGGGCAACAATATTCAGACACATGACCGTTTTGCCGGATCCGGTGCCAGCTTCAAGCACTCCGAAAGAGCGAGCCAGAACCGCCTCCACCGCTCGTTGCTGGTAGGCGCGCAACCGTCCATGGAAACGGAATTCTATCTCCGGAAGCAGTCGACGCTGGTCGTCAATTTCCGGAGGTTTTCCGGTTGTACGACGACAGAGCAACACCGCCTGATTACCGAAACCGCGGGGAAACACTAAGCCATTTTTTTCTTCACGATAATACAGCAGATGAGGTTTGAGTTGCCTGCCGACCCAACGACCATAGCGCTTTGCGGCCTGATATTTGGGATTTTCCAGAGTCAAAGCAGCGCGAATGGCGGCAGTCAGCTCTGGCGGTGCTCCCGTGATCATGCATTCTTGACCGACGGTGAGACGGACGGAAGAATGACTGCATGCCGGTTGTGACCCTTTGCTCATACTGCTCTTTTACAAGATCTGTGCCAGCAACAAGGATAAAATCGGCCGACGCGGCAATAGAACCGTTTTTTATCCACCCGTACCTTGACACCGACTGAAAAATAATGCATCTTAAGAGGCTTTTTCTGAAACTTGATTTGATCGATCAGCAGCAGTCCCGCTGAATCGCTGTCCAAGGACATACACAGGAGCATTGCCCTACATTGTGCTCCATTCTGCCCGAGCACGAACTCACCATAACGGACAGCGTTCCCGACACTCCGATTTTCTTTTATCGAGCGCAACATGGCAATACACCCTTATTACCGCAGTCTCAGCTACCTTATCATCCTGCTGCTTGCCGCATCGATGACCCACGCCCGGGAAAGATCTCCCCGAGACCTGGTCCTCTCCATCCCGGCGGAAACCGTGCAGGCAACCATACAATCCATCCTGCCCTTGACAATCCCAGCACACCATGAACTGTTACGAGGGGAAATCATACTCGAATCCCTTGATCAGTTATCCATTGACAACAATATTATTACCGTGAGTGGCATGCTTTCCGGAAGAAACCTGGTGGCGGTAACCAACATTGCCGGTCAGGACATCCTGCTTCGACTCGGTCAGGCTCGCCTGCCGGTCACCTGCGACTTGATCACCCGCTTTGATTCCGAACGTAGGGAACTCTATGTCACCCCCAGGTTCCGCAATCCGGGGCAAAACAACAACCAGGAAAGCTCGCTTGCTCCCTTGCTCGGCGCCTTGGCCGGCAGGGAGTTTCATGTCGACCTCGATGCGTTGCGTCTCATTGGCATCACCATCGGCGACCGATTAATCCCCCTTGCCCTGGACCCGGTCAACATAGTCAGCGAACATAATTCCCTCATCGTATTTCTCCAGCCCAAAGTTCACGCGTCCAATTGATCACGTACGGTATCTTCATTGTCCAGGAGGTCCAGCATGTCTGAAAACTGTCTTTTCTGTAAAATTGTCGAGGGTGAAATCCCGGTCACCATCCTCTATGAGGATGAAGACATCATTGCCTTCAACGATATCAATCCCCAGGCACCGATACACTTCCTGCTCATCCCTAAAAAACACCTCAGTGGCCCGGAAGACGTGGCCATTGAAGATGAACGGGTGGCGGGAAAGCTGATGCGGATGGGAAATGAAATTGCCCTCCAGGAAGGATGCTCCCAATACCGGGTCGTGGTGAACAACGGTCCCCAGGCAGGTCAGACGGTTTTCCACCTCCACATGCACATCCTTGGCGGACGCGATATGTCCTGGCCTCCGGGGTGAAAACACTATTCGCAAGCTATCACAGGTACAAAAGCTTTAAACAGAGGGGCTATAGCAGACAGCCACGCTTTCCCGCAGCACCGGGCAGTATTGGCTTCTGAGCTTCTGAATAGCTACGCCGGGAGCATGCCGTACAGGTAGTTGATAATGTCGGTTCGGGTGACAATACCAATGACCTTCTCGCCCTGTACCACAGGGAGATGACCGATATTTTTCCGCACCATCAGGTCCGCCGCCTCGTCTGCCGGTGCATCCGGAGATATGGTGGTCACGTTCCGGTTCATGAAGGCCTTGACCGGACTGTTCCACTGTTTCTGCAGACGTAGTTTTTTCAAGTCCCAGAGGACCACAATACCGAGCAGCCGATCCTCCTCTTCCACCACCACTCCGCGAATCTTCTCCTCCTCCATGATATGCCGAACCTGGTGCATCGGTGTATCCGGATTGACGGTTGTCACCGGGAAGGACATCATGTCGGCAACCAGCGCTCCGCCCACTTGCACCTCATGAAGAGCGGCAATGATTTTCTGACGAATCTCCCCGGCGGTCATCGACCCGCCGGTAATGGTGGCCGACCCGGCCCCCGGATGGCCGCCGCCGCCAAATCGCTGCAGCACGGTGTTAACGTTGATCTCCGGAACACTGCTGCGGCCAATGATAAAAAAACCGTTGCCTTCGTTGATAAAAATGACGAACACTGCGTCGGCGTTGACGATTTTTCCATACAACTGCACCACCATGGCCAGTTCAACGTGCTTGTTGATGGTCACAACCCCAATATCGACCCGTTTGCCTTTGATCTCCTCCTGCTCGGCATCACGCATCAGCCGGAACAGAACTTTTTTCTGCACCTCACCATACGCCATATTGAGAAAATCAACGGCAATATTCAGATCGGCCCCCTGTTCGAGGAGAAAGGCAGCAGCCCGGGCATCCTCCGGGGTGGTGGAACTGAAGGTCAGTTGACCGGTATCTTCGTATATGCCGAGAAGGAAAAGGGTGGCCTGCAGTGGAGTCAAATCCAGGGACTGGCGCTGAATCTCTCGCAGGAACAGAGTGATGGTGGCACCGACCTTTTCAACGCATTGCCAGTGAGGATTGATATCACCGATTCCCGGGTGATGGTCCCATAAAAAAATCTCCACATCGTCACGCTCCTTGAGTTGCCCCATTCCCTCCAGGCGCCGCCACTGATTGGTGTCGGTGATAATCATCCGGGTGACGGTCGCCGGATCGACCTCCTTGGCCAGGATGATATCAAAGGAAGTTTTATGCAGGGACAAAAAACGCTGGACATTGGGGTTGACGTTTCTGGGGCACACCGCAACAGCGCCCGGATAGAGCAGAGTGGCCGCGATGATGGAAGACAGGCCGTCAAAATCAGTGTTTTTGTGGGTTGTTGTTATTTGCATCGCTTCAATTCACAGAGAAAAGTCCTTCGTGGGGGAGCAGCAGAGATGAAAGGCATCGTCCTTATTCGATCTCAAACGACATCAGCACTTCATCAGCCCCCACCGCCTGACCTTTTTGCACCAGGACATCAGCAACAACACCGTCCACCGGAGAAGCCACCCCGCTTTCCATTTTCATGGACTCGAGAATCACCAGATTCTGACCGCGGTGGACACGTTCGCCTTTTTGAGCAAGGACATCCACCACCAGACCCGGCATGGGGCACAGGAGGATGTTGTTAAGCACCACATCGGCTTTCTCCGGCATATACTGCATCAGGGCCCATTCTTTCGGAGTATAGACCTCAAACAAACGGGAAATACCATTGAATGACATAAACATGAAAGACTCATCAAAGCGGATCCGGAAACGGTAGTCCTGGCCGTTGATATTGAGTTTGAGGCGACGGCGAAAGAATTCAAAGGTCGGAATTTCTACCTCATGCCTGGTCCCGTCGACCTGGATGGTGCACAGGCGACCGCTGACCGGCGTGCCCTCCAGAACCACCTCGAAGACATCCCCTTGGCAGCGAACCATGTACGGGTGCATCCGATCCGCCTCCCGCTTACCGCCGATGTTGGAGATCATGGGCCGCAGTGATTCCCGTACCGCTACGGTGCGGGTATGGTAAATAAGGGTGGCCGCCAAGGCAGACAGTTGCAGATGTCGCAGGGCCGGTGACCGCTTGGATGTTCCACCGTCAAAATGCTGCTCAACAAAACCGGTACTCAGGCTTCCCTCGGCAAATTCAGGGAGACACAGCACCCGGGTGACAAAATCAATATTGGTTGCAACACCCTCAATGTGATACCCATTGAGCGCTTCAATCAGGATCCTTCTGGCATCCTCTCTGGTTTTTCCATAACTGATGACTTTAGCCAGCATGGAATCATAAAAGACGTCTACCTTGCCGCCGATATTGATACCACTGTCCACCCGGATCCCCTGCCCCCGTGGTGCAGCATAGCGGGTGACCATACCGGTTGCCGGCGTGAATCCCCGCTCCGGTTCCTCGGCGCAGATCCGCGCTTCAATAGCCCAACCGCTGAAATTAATACCACTCTGCGCAAAAGGCAATGCTTCACCGGCTGCGATACGCAACTGCAATTCAACCAGATCGAGTCCAGTAATCATTTCGGTGACCGGGTGCTCGACCTGCAAACGGGTGTTCATTTCCAGAAAATAAAAATTGTGCTGGTTGTCCATGACAAACTCGACCGTGCCGACATTGACATACCCGGCATAGCGGGCAAGGTCACAGGCAGCCTGGCCCATCCGTCGCCGCAGATCGGGCGAAACCGCTGGTGACGGTGATTCCTCGATGACCTTCTGATACCGCCGCTGGATGGAACACTCCCGTTCACCCAAATGAACGATATTACCATGAATGTCCGCCACTATCTGCACCTCGATGTGACGGGGTTGCTCGATATAGCGTTCGACAAAAATACGGGTATCGTTGAACGCTTTTTGCGTTTCCTGGCGGCTGGCGGCCAGAGCCGCCGACATATTTTCGGGGGTCCGGACAATACGCATCCCTTTGCCGCCACCACCGGCGGCCGGCTTGAGCAGAATCGGATACCCGACCGCTTCGGCCGCCTGCAGAGCTTCCTCCACATCCTTCAATGCTTCGATGTGGCCGGGAATAACCGGTACTCCGGCCTTTTTTGCCAGTTCCTTGGAGGTTATCTTGTCCCCCATTATCTCAACGACCTTTGCCGGCGGGCCGATAAATGTCAGGCCAGCTTCCTGTACGGCCTCAGCGAACCGAGGGTTTTCCGAGAGAAAACCGTAGCCGGGATGCACGGCTTGGCACCCGGTAGCCTTGGCTGCATTAATGATTTTTTCGATCACGAGATACGACTGCTGCGAGGGTGAAGCACCAATATGCACCGACTCATCCGCCAGGTGGCGGTGCAGACTACGACTGTCGGCATCGGAGTAGACCGCCACGGTGGCAACACCAAGCCGGTTGCAGGTTCGAATGATACGAATGGCTATTTCACCACGATTAGCGATCAAAATTTTGTCAAACATATCGAGCCTCAAAGAGGAATATTTCCGTGTTTACGATCTGGTCCCTTGGTTCTTTTACTGTCCAGCACCTGCAGGGTACGGATGAGATGCGGTCGCGTATGCCGGGGAAAAATAACATCATCAATGTAGCCCCGCTGGGCAGCAAGAAAGGGGTTGGCAAAGGTGCTACGATATTCCTCCATTTTTTCATTAAGCACACTTTCCGGATCATCAGCTTCATAAATAGCCTTGCGATGAATGACCTCAGCCGCACCCTTGGGACCCATCACCGCAATCTCCGCCGTTGGCCAGGCATAATTCACATCGCAATGGATATGTTTGGAATTCATCACCAGATAGGCCCCCCCGTAGGCCTTGCGGATAATGACCGAAATTCGGGGGACAGTAGCCTCGGTGAAGGCATAGAGCAGTTTGGCGCCATGACGGATTATGCCGCCATGCTCCTGATCCGGCCCGGGCATGAAACCGGGGACATCGACCAGAGAAATCAGTGGAATATTGAACGCATCACAAAAACGAACAAAACGTCCAGCCTTGAAGGACGCATCGTTATCCAGTACCCCGGCAAGCACGGCAGGCTGATTGGCCACCAAGCCCACAGTCTGACCGCCAAGCCGCCCCAGACCGCAGATTATGTTGCGGGCAAACCCGGCATGAACCTCCATGAACTCGGCGCCGTCGAGAATACTATGGATGAGCACATGCATGTCGTAGGTCTGGTGGGAATTGCCAGGGACAAGATAATCGAGTACCGGGTCGGAACGTTCCGGTGAGTCACTCAAATCGAGAATAGGCGCCCGATGCTGATTGCTCGAGGGCAGATAGCTGATCAGACGCCGTACCTCGCGCAGGCAGAGTACATCATTGGGCACGGTAAAATGGGCCACACCGCTTTTCTGAGCATGCACCCTGGCCCCACCCAGATCCTCGGAGGTGATGTCCTGATGGGTGACCGTTTTGACCACACTCGGCCCGGTCACGAACATGTAGGAAGAATCCTCGACCATAAAGACAAAATCGGTAATCGAAGGACTGTACACGGCACCACCGGCACAAGGCCCCATGATGCAGGAAATTTGCGGTACGACACCGCTGGCGCGGACATTACGGTGAAAAATTTCACCATAAGCGGCCAAGGCGTCGACACCTTCCTGGATTCGTGCTCCTCCGGAATCATTGAGTCCGATAATGGGTGCACCCACCTTGACGGCCAGATCCATGACTTTACAGATTTTCTGGGCATGGGCCTCACCCAGCGAACCGCCGATGACCGTAAAATCTTGACTGAAAACAAAAACCTCCCGGCCGTCAATGGATCCATGCCCGGTGATAACCCCATCGCCAAGATAACTTTTTTCATCCCTGAGGCTGCCGCCCCGACCGAGTTTGAGGACATCGAACTCTTCAAAGGAGCCATCATCCAGCAGCAGATCGAGCCGCTCCCGGGCCATGAGTTTGCCTTTCTGATGCTGGGCTTCCTTCTGCTGGGGCCCACCGGCAGAGATCGATTCCGCCCGCAGTCGTTCTAGAGTTTCTAAGGTTGCGTGATATTGGGTATCCATGCTCCTCACCTGGTAACGGAATCCGATGTCCCGCCCAGGCAGGGGCGGGAACCGATTCTCGATTATTGGTTTTTTTGTTATAGTACGCAGCCGACCTGTTCCACAGTACAATCGGCCTGCTTGCCTTGCACTTTCAATTGAGCAGGGCCAGGAATATCCCCGCCGCAATGGCTGAGCCGATTACCCCGGCAACATTGGGCCCCATGGCATACATCAGGAGGAAATTGGAAGGGTTGGCCTCCCGACCGACGGTCTGGCAAACCCGTGCCGCCATGGGTACCGCGGAAACACCGGCCGCACCGATGAGGGGGTTGACCTTGCCACCGGTGAGTTTATACATCAGCTTACCCATGAGAACACCAGAGGCTGTGCCGATGGCAAAGGCGACCAGGCCCAGGACAATGATCTGAATGGTTTGGATGGTGAGGAAATATTCGGCACTGGCCTTGGCGCCAACGGTTAAACCTAAAAATATCACGATAATATTATTCAGTTCGTTTTGAGACGCTTTGCTGAGACGATCAGTGACCCCACACTCACGAAACAGATTACCAAGCATCAGCATACCCAGCAGCGGCAAGGCGGCGGGTAGAAAGAGACCGGTAATCAGAATGACAACAATGGGAAAGAGGATTTTTTCGGTCTTGGAGACCTCACGCAATTCCTCCATAACCACGGCTCGCTCCTTTTTGGTGGTCAATGCCCGCATGATGGGAGGCTGAATGATGGGGACCAGAGCCATATAGGAATAGGCGGCCACCGACACGGCACCCAGAAGATGTGGAGCCATCATGGATGTCAGATAGATGGCTGTAGGCCCGTCCGCGCCACCGATAATACCGATGGCCCCGGCCTCCTGCGGGCTGAAGCCAAAGGCAAGAGCCCCAAGAAAGGTGATGAATATCCCCACTTGAGCAGCAGCGCCAAGGAGCAGGGTCTTGGGGTTGGAAATCAGGGGGCCAAAATCGGTGAGAGCACCGATACCAAGAAAAATAAGCGGTGGGTAGATTCCCAGCTCAATCCCCATGTAGAGATAATACAACAAACCTCCAGGTTGACCATTGTCAGGCGACAGCATCAATGGCGACAGGGGAAAATTGACCAGAAGCATACCAAAACTGATCGGCACCAGCAACAGCGGTTCATACCTTTTGGCTATGCCGAGATAGAGTAAAAACAGGGCAATGGCCATCATCACCAGACTGGACACACTCGCATTGGCAAATCCGGTTGACTCAATAATTTCCAAGATCATTTCCATTGGCACACTACCTCCATGAACGATGGATGGTTGTGGGAAGGTTCAAAAGTGTCCTATCCCCGCACCGAAACCAAGCCACCTGCCTGTCCTCATAGACCGCGCCGGTGAAAGATCCCTCTCTGCTCTTCAGGTTATGGAACCATTTCCTTGCACCCGATGCTCGTTTACTCTTCGCAGCTTGGGATAAAAATAAAGACCCCCTCGCCAAGAGGTTGCAATGTACCGTTTTCAATAAGACAACGGATGGAAAGGTGAGGATGGGGCAGGTGATATTCTTTGGCAAGGGCGTATAACTCGGATAATTGAAACTCCGAGGGTAATTCTTCAATCAAAGGAGTAAACACCCGCGCAGTCGTCTCAACATCACTGGGATCTGGGGGGGGAACGCGAATAGTGGGTTTGGTTTCTGGGATCACCTCAGGTTTGGCGGTCAATTTTTCCATCAATGCCAGCACATTGTGCAGTTGGGAGATGATCAGCGTGAGCACAATCAGACCGATGAATACCATGCTGACCCCGGTTGCGGCAATAAACCAACCATTGTTGGCTGAAATAGCATCAAAACCGTACATTTGAGGTCTCTCCTCAGCTTAGCCCTCAACCTGAATCCGTGACGGCTGGACTCTTGTCTTGGATGTATCTTGCTGTAATAAAATTATAATTATTGCAAAATCCTTGATAATACCTTCACCAAACGCCCTTCGGAAGCATCCGTTCGTACGCCATCCTCATTGCCCGTACCCGTCCGATAAAGTTGTCCATTAATCGAACGGTCACAGACCATAAAGCTGACGCACGGACATACGCTCATGGATCCAGGATTTTGGCGTGCACACTGCTGATACGCAGTGCATGAATTGCTGCACTGCCGGATGATTACCTGAAGCTGTTATAACGGGCTCAGAGCCTGGGCATTTTTACCTTCTTTGCAGCAAAAACCAGACTCCGTACTCGTGAATATTCTTGCTGAAACTACTTCAATCTTGTCTTAGCAGCATTCCTGGGTCCAGGAAGCGCTCCAGAAGATGTCATACTTGCTTGTGATAATACAGTACCGCGCACTGTATCCGACAAGTTGCAAGCAGGCAGGTGATTATCGCATCCAGCATCCAATCACAACATCGCTGGGCAGTGCAAAGATTGAAAAAGACCTTTATTCTTGCGATAATGTGCTGGAGTGGGTTGATCACTGGCGAAGATTTTTACAACTCTTCATACCCGAAATAGAACCACGATGTCAAATCCTTAGTGCAAGCCGGCACCGATGTACCCGTACAGAACGATAATGATCCTGTCCAGGTTGCAAGAAACCTTATCCGGCGGTGTTTCCACTGCCTGAATCTGTGACGGCTAAACTCTTTGTGGATATATCTTTCTATAATAACATTATAACTGGAGCAAAAAACCTTGATAATACCCTTCACCGGGTGCAGGCATGAGACTGCATGATCTGAATGCGTGAAACCTTCAACCGCATCCGGAGAGCGATGCCGGAGACCAAGGCTGCCTTCTTGTCATCGTCTGATTCCCATGGAAAAAAAAGACAAAGTGTGGAACATTGTGCTCCTCCATATCAATCCCGACCCCGACCTTGTTCCATGCTGTCCGCTGCTTCCACACATGTTCCCGGGAAACAAAATGGGTTGAAAAAACAACACGATTCCTTCAAGAACATCTCGCCTTGCCATGTCCCTCTACCAGAAGCCGGTTCATTGGAACCGGTCACTGCTTTGCAAGCCATCCAAGGAGCGAAACGATGCAATTACTTGCCAGAGACCTGATGAGCCAAGAATTCGAAACTATCCACATGGAAGCCTCGGTGGATAAGGCCATCAAAAGAATATTCAATGCTAAAACCAGAGCAACCGGCCACAAGACCGTCAGTCTGATGGTTGTGAACGATGCCTGCTCCCTGGTCGGCACCATCAGCATGTTTTATATCCTCTATCACCTGCGGCCTTCCTACCTCAATTATGGTATTGACGGCAGCGAACTCTCCTGGAGGATCGAACTCGATGGCTTCATCAAGGACGTCAAAGGAAAAAGGGTCGAGGACATCATGAATTCCAACGTGCTCAGTATCCCCCCTGACGAACCACTGATGGCTATTGTTGACCGCATGATCAAGGACAGGCTTCGTCGCTTATCGGTGGTGGACAATGGCAAACTTGTCGGGGTGGTTTATATATCGGACATTTTTTATCATTTGTTCAAAGAGTAACCGAAATACCGTTGCTCACCCACGGGGAGAAAGGGTGCGCAGCATCTCAACCGCATCGAGGGCCTGCCTGGGATTGAATATCTCAATGCAGACCAGCATTTCCTTGGTGAGATACGGGAGCGCATACCGCAGGGTGGTGGCATCAAGGGCCAGGTGATCAACGTGCCCGTCGGTGCCGGAAAGGTGCAGTTCAACGATGTGGGGATGATAATGATCGGGCAGTGTTATCCCCAGCAGGCTGTGCGTGAGATCATAGGTGAAACGGGGGTGGAATTCGATCCGATCAATCAGATTCTCCACAGCCACCAGGGATGGCCAGGGCAACTGCTGCCAACCGGGGAACGGGTGCAGGGTCATATTGAGTAGAGGGAAACCGCTCTCCTGGAAAAAAAGGGCCGCAGCCAGGGCCTTTTCAGCCGAGTCGGTGGGCAGGTGCACCGTGTACTCGAGATCCAGCGCGGCCAGAGGTTCAAGCCAGGAGATGACCTTGGCGCGCATATCTCTGTCCCACGTGTACACCAGCAGTTCGACAAAATCGACCTGCCCGGCCACCAGCCGGGCGTTATCGAGGAAATTTTCCCCGATAAGCCATGATGTGGTCCCCAATTTCATCCCGTGTCTTCCCGATAACGGCAAAGGTTCCCATCTCCTCGATCATCCGTAACGATGCCTCAATAATGGAAAAAGCCAGGGCGCAACCCGTCCCCTCGCCCAGGCGCATATTCATGTCGAGCATGGGCTCCAGGCCGGTAATTTCCTTGAGCAGTTTCGCTCCCGGTTCAAAAGAGATGTGGGAGGGAATCATATACTGCACCGCCTCCGGCTGCAGGCGAATAGCCGCCAGAGCGGCGACATTGGAAATGAGTCCATCGGTGACCACCGGCACCTTGCGGGCCGCGCAGGCCAGATAGGTCCCGGTCATCCCTGCTATATCGAGACTACCGACCTTGGTCAGCACATCCAGGGGATCGTCGGGATCCGGCCGATGCAGCCGCACCGCTTCCTGCACCACCTCTTTTTTTCGGGCAAAGGCCTCGTCGGTCAATCCCGCCCCCCGGCCGACTACCCGGTCGATGGGTGCGCCGGTGAACGCGTACAAGACCGCGCTGCTGGCAGTGGTGTTGCCAATGCCGATTTCGCCAGTGCCGATGAGATCATAGCCTTGCTCGATGGCTGTAGTGGTGACCTCGATGCCGGTTTCCACCGCCCGGATGGCCTCCTCCCTGGTCATGGCCGGCTCCTTGAGAAAATTGGCGGTACCGCGGCGGATCTTACGGTTGAGGACTTTGGGGAGATCAACGTCGACCTGGATACCGATGTCAACGGCAATGATATCAGCCCCGGCATAGCTGGCGAGAAAATTGACCCCCATTCGTCCCGAAGTGACGAAATCAGCACCGATACGGGTGATATCCTGGGGATACATGGCAACACCCTCGGCAACAACCCCATTATCAGCCATCATGACAATAATGGCTTTTTTGTTGATGACATTATGGATCTTGCCGGTGATGCCCGCCACTTGACGGGCAATGTCCTCGAGTTTGCCGAGACTGCCCGGCGGCTTGAGGCAGTAATCGATCTCTTTCTGGGCCAGTGCCATGGTTTCCGGGTCCGTGGGGCGTATGGCTGCAAGGGTTTGCTGCAGGAGTTGC
Source organism: Desulfobulbus alkaliphilus (assembly GCF_016918545.1). Taxonomy (GTDB): domain Bacteria; phylum Desulfobacterota; class Desulfobulbia; order Desulfobulbales; family Desulfobulbaceae; genus Desulfobulbus; species Desulfobulbus alkaliphilus. The sequence goes on from NZ_JAFFQC010000010.1 coordinate 116,487, forward strand.
ACGGTGTCTCCTATCGATAATTGAAACGAACAAGAATGGGCAGAGTCCCCATGAATTCAATTTCGGTCAGGGTTGCGTTATCCACTTTGAATTTCCAATACCCCTTGGAGATCGAATCACAAAAAAAATGGGCCAGCATCGAGCGGATGCAGCCACCGTGGGAAACCATGGCCAAGTGTTTTCCCTGGTTATGGTGCACGGTTTCTTCAACAAAACCGATGACCCGCTCCTTGAAGGCGGGAAATGCCTCACCGCCGGGGATGTGTGTCTTCTCCCAGTCGGTAAGCCACAGTTGCCAGATATCGGGATACTGGCGGGCGATTTCAGAAAAATGCATCCCCTCCCACTCACCAAAATGAAATTCCTGGATGGAGGTGTCGGTGATGATCGAGGTCTGCTGCCCGAAGACCAGGGTTGCGGTCTCCAGGGCCCGTTGCAGGGGGCTGGAAAAAATGGCATCCACCGCCATGCCGTTGATCCGTCCTCCAAGAGCAGCCGCCTGCATCCGGCCATGATCGTTCAGCGGCGTATCAGTGCTGCCCATGAGAATACCGGTTTTGTTCTGCTCGGTTTCACCGTGCCGAATGAGATACAGTTTGGTCGTCGTCATATCAGAAATGTCCAGAGAAGAAGAAAAACAAAAAAACTAAGCAGTTCAGCCAGTTCGATGCTGGCGCCGATGGTGTCGCCGGTGATGCCGCCCAGGTGCTTTTTCAGATAGGCGGCAAACAGGATTGCCAATAGAATCGGCGGCAGATGCAGCCCCAGCACCATCCAGGGCAAGAGGACCGCCGGCACCCCGCCCACAAACAATATCCCGGTGACAAGACCAAGGGAGACCAGGGTCGCCGCTACCGCTTGGGCCGGACCAGTCCGATTGACATACTCACCGATGCCTCGTTCTTCTCGGGCATACCGGGCCACCGCGGAATGCCAGGTCAAAGCCATTCGGCCCAAAACCGGGGCGGCCAGTACGGCCAGCAGCGCACCGGTGGCGGGGATATTATGCAAAAATATATATTTCAACAAAATAGCGAGAACAATGGCAACGACCCCATTGGTCCCCAGGGACGAATCACGCATGATTTCCAGCATCCGCTCACGGGGCCGGCAACAGAACAGCCCGTCGGCGGTATCACCGATGCCGTCAAGATGGAGGCCACCGGTCACGGTGATGAGCACAATGACCGCCGCAATGGCGCCAAGCTCCCGCCCCAGGACAGCATCGGCCACCGCAAAAACGATGGCCGCGGGCAGAGCCACCAGCAGGCCGATCAGAGGCATCCATTTCATCCCCTGCACAAAACGTTGAGCGGTGAACTCGATCCGGAGAGGGATCGGATATCGAGTCATGAACTGGAGCATGAGAAGAAATGACCGCACCTTCTGCTCCTCAATGGCCTTTAATGCGCATGGGAATACCGGCAACGACCAGAAAAACCTCCGCAGCCGCCGTGGCCATCCGCTGATTGACCCGACCGGCGCAATCACGGAAAAAACGGGCCATGGGGGAGAGCGGGACAATGCCGTATCCGACCTCGTTGGTCACCGCGACCAGGTCAGCCCGACTGTTGATCACGGCGCTGACAATGGCTTCAGTTTCGGCCAGGACATCCGTCTCCACCAGATGCATCTGGGCCACTGTCGGCATCTGCCAATCCACGGGATGCGCGAGCATCCGGTTGGTGATCATCACCGTCAGGCAATCGAGCAGAATCCCCGCGGCATGGCCGCCTTCAGCGGCAACGACTGCCGAGGGCCGGGTGGGACATTCAACAGTCCGCCAGGAGGCGGGCCGCTGCACCCGATGCCTGGCGATCCGCTCCGTCATCTCCGTATCCATGGCCCTGGCAGTAGCGATGTAGACAATGTCATCGCCGCACCCGGCGATCAATTCTTCGGCGTAGCGGCTCTTGCCGCTTCTTGCCCCACCGGTGACCAGAATTATTCGCCCCATGCAAGCACCATCCGCTAGCAGTCGCGTTTTTCAGGTAATTCGCGACATGTTGAAAAATGAACGTCCCGGATCGGAAAAAACAGAATCAAGACGAATCTTCTTATTGGGCCGACCTAACAGGCGGGAAGTCGGGATAACAATGCATTCGTTACCAGGAGAGAATCAGGGGCCGCGTGCGGCGCTGGTGTCTCATTCCACGAAGACCCGCGTCAGGGAGGAGTGTCTGGCTTTTCCGCGCCGGGCGGAATCACAGTTGCGGGACAGCACGGGATTTGCACCCGTTTCCTCCGGAAGATGCACCGTGTTCTGCTTGAACAGCGCATCACGGTGCTTATAGCGAATTCAGCGAAAAAAAGATAGTGTCATTTGCCCACGGTATGCAGATGAGTACTGGTCAAGGATCCAGTTGAGACCCTATTGCCTCAGGACACTATCTGCAGGCAAAAAAAGTGACATAATTATTGATTTCGACGATACCGGCTTTCTGGATGCCATTGTGGAGCATATTCTGATTATGGGGGCTGGAGTTCCGCCAGGCCTCAAACTGCTGGCGGGCATTGGTGTGCCCCCCACCGACATTTTCGACACAGAGCGTACTGCCGGCACGGTCAAAACGATCCCTGAAGCCGAGATGATTGATTCTCTGCTGGCGGAACATCTCAAAACTGTGCTGCCGGGCCAATCGATGCAATCCGGCATCGGTCCGGAGTGTATGAAGACCATGTTCCTGGCGATGGGTGTTGATCAGTTCCAGTAGGGTGCGGCCGTAGAGGGAACTGCTCCCGGCGGAGGTCATCGGCATGATACTCAGAGACAGGGTCAACAGTGCGCCCCACAGCAAACGTTTACCTGGCGTGTTCTTTCCGGTTTTCAATGCAGTCCATCTCCTTTGTTTTTCCACCAATCAGGGTAGCAAGGTTCACCCCGGCGTCAAGTCTTTTCTGGTTCCGGGCTTGTCTGCCCCCTCTATCACGTGCGACTGGTCCATGGCAGCCTGCATCTCAACTTGACATTACCACTTATGTTATAGTACATTTGCAATAAAATATTTGCACGAAGGAGGAGCTCCATGTGCCGTCTCCAGCAACCCCTGACGCCCCGACAGCGGGAATTTTTCCAATACCTGCGGGACAGAATCAACAGTGACGAGGGACCACCGAGCCTTCGCCAGGCCGCGAAAGAACTTCGCATCAGCCACACCGCGGTGGCCAGTCTGTTGCAGGCCCTGCGGGAAAAAGGCTGGATCCGCAAGGAAGGCTCGTACAGCCGCACCATCGCTCTGCTGGAGGATAGCGATGCGCACTCCACTTCCGCCAGCGGCCGTGCCGTGCCGATCATCGGTCGGGTCGCCGCTGGCCTGCCGCTCCATGCTCAGCAGGAATGGGCGGGCAGCATTCTGGTCGATGGCAGTGTTTTCCGGGGGGACCATCTTTTTGCCCTGCGGGTGCAGGGCGACTCCATGATCAGGGCCGGGATCTTCGCCGGGGATCTGGCGATCTGCGAACCCCGCCAGTACGCGGCCAACGGCGAGATTGTCGTTGCCCTGATCAATAACAAAGAGGCCACGGTCAAGCGTTTTTTTTACCGGGGGGACCACATTGAACTGCACCCGGAAAATGATGCTTACCCGACCACCCGGTATGCCCTGGGCGAGATCCTCATCCAAGGAAAGGTGATCGGCATCCAGCGCGGCCCCGAACAGATGGATCACGTGGCCGGCCAGGCGGTCCGCAATGCCCAAACCATGATCCGCCAGTTGGCTTGAACAGAAAGCGCTGGGACCATTCCAGACAAGCCACCGCACACCCCATTTTTTCAGCAGACATTAGTCCCGGCGCACCACCGGCGAGGCTGCCACGCCGCTCAAGGCGACCTTTCCGGCTCAATGTACAGGCAAAACTGTACTTTAACCGTCCTTTACTTTACAATGGCGGCATGGAACGAACCGTACTCCACATCAATACCGCCGATTTCAGCGTTGCCGTGGCCCGACTGCTGGACAGCAGCCTGCAGGGCAAGCCCCTGATCATCGCCGACCCCTCACCCCGGGCTGTGGTCCATGACATGAGCGACGAGGCCTACGGTGAGGGCGTCCGCAAGGACATGCTGCTCGGCAGAGCCCGACTTCGCTGCCGCAGGGCCCTGGTTCTCCCGCCCCGGGCCGAGCAGTACCGCAGAACCCTGAGCCGTTGCCTGGAGCACGCCTTGGACCTGAATCCGTGAGCGTTCGTCCGTGCGTCAGCTTCGTTGTTCGTGACCGTTCGATTAAAGTACACTTTATCGGACGGTTACGGGCAATGAAGATGGCGTGCGGACGGATGCCCCGAAGGACGGCTGGTGAAAGTTGTTGCCAAGGATCCGGTTGTAATTGCAAGATTGTTACAGTGAGATATTTTCAAAACAGGAGTCCAGCCGTCACGGATTCAGGTTGGAGTATCCCCCCCTGGCCGAAGGCTCCCGCGGCAATGGCCACCTCGATGTCACCGGTACGCACCGGCTGTTCGGCCCGCCGCCGGATATTGGCTGGCGGCTGCGAAACACCCTGCGCCGTGATCTGGGATTTGACCCCATCTGGTCCGTGGCACCCAACAAACTGGTGGCCAAGGTGACCAGCCGCCTGGTCAAACCCCGGCGCGAATACATCGTTGCCGGCGGGGAAGAAGTCTTGTCTTTACAGGGAAAAATGAGTATATTTTTCTAATTAAAGTATATTTCTACATCTGAAAATTCCGCCGGCAGCTCTACTCCACACCCTTAGGAGTCTAGCAATAATAACCTGTACACTTTTTGTTTTGCATTGACGATTTTTTGACTGTATAGTCGCAGCATGGACAACCTTGCCATGCTCCAGCAAAAATATGAGCTTTTGCGGCCCCATCTTGA
>NZ_JAFFQC010000110.1 GCF_016918545.1 Desulfobulbus alkaliphilus
TATCTGTTGGGGTACGTTCCTCACCCACAACCTACAGACCCATTTTTTGAAAATGAATAGATAATCGGTTTTTTCCTGCTCACTTATCCGGTATGTCTTCCGGCCATAATTGGGCGCCATGCAACACGCGCAGGATGCGAACCGCATTATCCAAAACCCGGTAGGTGACAATATAGGGTGTACGGGTGATCACCAGTTCCCGTGTACCCTCAACCCGTCCTTGGCGACCGCATTTCGGGAATTGATTGAGTATTTTAGTCTGTTCTTCTATACGTTCATCGACGAAGATGGCGGCCCGGGGATCATCCTGCTCAATGAAATCGAAAATTTTGTTTCGGTCTTCGATGGCGAACACGGACCACTCAATCTTCAAGACAGTTTCTCTTCGACTTTGCGCAAAACGCTGCGGCGCGCCGCTTGATGAAATGGTTTTCGACCTGGTCGTGCGGAACAGATGGGCGGGGGTCGACTAGTGCTTCTTGTACCTTTGCCCGGAACCAGGCATCATGAATATCCGGATCGGTTGTCAAGCCGGCGGGTAACCCGCCTTCGTTAGCCACGCGGGTCAGCAGGATGCGGACAGCATCCGAGACGGTCAAACCCATGTTTTCCAATACCGCTGCCGCCCGTTTTTTTACAGTGGCGTCTACGCGGGTTTGTACCAGTGCATTAGCAGCCATGATTT
>NZ_JAFFQC010000111.1 GCF_016918545.1 Desulfobulbus alkaliphilus
TGCTTGACCACGCCAGCTCGAACCATATTCAGATCGATGTAAACAAGGCAGCGCCGCAGGTGTTCCCCGGTTTCAATGACCGTGGCATGATAACGGTCTTCCCAGAAGGCGCCCTTACGATGTTTGCTGTGATTGTATTCCTGGCCCAAGCGCCCGGCGACGAGCTGCATGGCGGAAGGAATGGCGCCGGCATTGCCCCTGTCCTTTACAAGAAGGTGGACATGGTTGGAGGTCACGGCATAGTTCAGGATCTGGATCCCAAAGCGCTTGCGCGCTTCTCGAAGCCACATCACAAACCGCGTGCGGTCATGAGCGAACTTCAGCAGGAACTCCTTTGTGTGGCAGCGATGCGTGATGTGCCATACGCCACCCGGGATGAAATGCCTGTTGGCCCTCGCCATTCCCCCTCCTTCTGTCTAAAACGCTGGTTTCACCCCTGAAAATCGGGCCATAGCCTGTTTAAAGGGGGACATTTCCAAGGATTCCCTCACAATTTCGGGTACTTGACTTGGTCCGACCCCGGGGCCTCGGAGTCCTATCTAACCTTGTTTGTTTATATGAAACTTCTCTCTACCACGGAACTTTCTGTTTGAATAATCGTTTGCCACAGTGGGGCTTTGCTCCCTAAGCATTTGGGCTTCGTCTCTGCAATTGTCTTGGCTGGACGATGGGGGTGTTC
>NZ_JAFFQC010000112.1 GCF_016918545.1 Desulfobulbus alkaliphilus
CCACCACAGTGCACCTCATGCGACACGGCGAAGTCTTCAACCCCGAGAAGATCCTCTACGGACGGATCCCGGGCTACCACCTCTCCGAGCTGGGGCACCAGATGGCCCAGCGCGTCGCCGACCACTTCTCGGCAGGGGACTTCGACATCACCGTCGTCACCGCGTCGCCGCTCCAGCGCGCGCAGGAGACCGCGACCCCGATCGCCGCAGGTCTCGGCCTCGAGCTCGGGACCGACGAGCGCCTCATCGAGGCGGGCAACTACTTCGAGGGCAAGACCTTCGGCGTGGGCGACGGGTCCCTGCGGCACCCCGAGCACTGGCCGCACCTCATCAACCCCTTCCGCCCGTCGTGGGGCGAGGCCTACAAGGAGCAGGTCGCGCGCATGCACGCAGCGGTCGAGACCGCCCGTCAGCAGGCCGAGGGGCACGAGGCCGTGCTCGTCAGCCACCAGCTGCCGATCTGGATCGCGCGCCAGGCCTTCGAGAACAAGCGGCTCTGGCACGACCCCCGCAAGCGTCAGTGCTCGCTCGCCTCGGTGACCTCGCTGCGCTTCGACGGCGACCGCCTCGTCGGCCTCCACTACACAGAGCCTGCGGCGGCCCTGCGGCCCGGAGCCTCGGGCGTCTCGGGAGCCTGACGGTCGTCCTCGTCAGGGAGGCCGGTCGCCCACGTCACAC
>NZ_JAFFQC010000113.1 GCF_016918545.1 Desulfobulbus alkaliphilus
GTCCCCACAGGGTGTAGCAGGCGATGGCCGTGCCGACGGCGCGGCCTTCGGCAGGGGTTGCGTGGGCGTTCATGACGGTTGAGACCGCCTAGACCGTGATCGAACGATATCCCGACGACGACTTGATCACGCCGGTCTCGTCCAGCAACTGAGCGATCTGGACGGCGTTCAGCGCGGCGCCCTTGCGCAGGTTGTCGGACACGACCCAAAGGTTCAGGCCGTTCTCGACGGTCGTGTCCTTGCGGATGCGGCTGACATAGACGGCGTGTTCGCTGGCCGCGTCGACGGGGGTGATATAGCCGTCGTGCTCCTGCTTATCGATGACCAGCACGCCCGGCGCCTCGCGCAGGATGGCGCGGGCCTCGTCGGGTTCGATGGGGCGGTCGAACTCCACATTCACGGCCTCGTAGTGACCCACGAAGACGGGCACGCGCACGCAGGTGACGGTGACCTTGATGTCGGGGTCCAGCATCTTGTGCGTCTCGTCCGACATCTTCTTCTCCTCGTCGGTGGAGCCGTCCTCGAGGAAGGAGCCGATGTAGGGGATGACGTTGAAGGCGATCTGTTTGGGGAACTTCTTGGGCGTGGCGTCGCCCAGGCCGTAGATGGCCTTGGTCTGGTTCCACAGCTCGTCCATGCCTTCCTTACCGGCGCCAGACAC
>NZ_JAFFQC010000114.1 GCF_016918545.1 Desulfobulbus alkaliphilus
CGGCTTCTCCGGGTCTTCCCAGTCGGGGCAGGGACCACGCAGCGTCGCCAGCTCGGCCGAGGTCTGCGCCGCCGTCGCCGCGATAAGGCCCGCGAGCGTCTGCGCCTGATCCATGCGGTCGTCGCTGGCCGCCAGCGCGTCCAGCAGACCGTCCAGTCCCAGCGCGATGGGACCGGGCCGCGCGGACTGAAGGTCTAGCGCCACGGTCAGCAGGCGCGTCAGATCCGCCAGATTGGTCGCCATGTCTCCGTCGAGCCCCAAGACGGCGCTCAGATCGATCAAAGCCCGCGCGGTCTGCGCCGTCGCGGTCTCCGCATCGCGCGGGTCGAAGGCGACGATCAGATCGCCGTCCAGCGCCACCTCAGCCGCCAAGAGGGCTTCGGGCGCACCCGCCGCGATCTGGGTTCGGTCCGCCAGGGCGACCAGAGGCGCGCCTTCGACTATCGGCTCCAAGGCCATCGTGGGACGTTCGCCGTCGATGGCTCTCAGGATATTGGCGTCGCTGGCGCCGCATCGCCGCGCGAGGGCCGCCGCACGGCCCAGGGCCGGATTGCGCGAAGGGTCGCCGCAGTCGCTACGCGGGCCTTCGCAGCGATCCACCGCATCGGCCACGCCCGCCAGCGCCTCGGCCAAGGCGTCGGCCGCCTGGGCCCCCAGACG
>NZ_JAFFQC010000115.1 GCF_016918545.1 Desulfobulbus alkaliphilus
CACGCTGGTGCATTTATCACCACGGCAAGGCTCGCCCTCGCGGCCGTAGACGTCGAAGCGGTGCTGGAAATAGCCCTGGCCGCCCTCAGCGTTGGCGAAGTCGCGCAGGGTCGAGCCGCCCGCCGCGATGGCGTCGTTCAGGACGTTGCGGACCTCGGTCGCCAGACGCTCCAGCCGCGCCTTCGACACCGATCCGGCCGCGACCAGGGGCGAGATGCGGGCGCGGTACAGGGCCTCGCACACATAGATGTTGCCCAGGCCGGCGACGATCCGCTGGTCCAGCAGACTGACCTTGATGTTCTGCTTCTTGCCGGCGAAGGCCTCGACCAGATGGGCGCCGGAAAAGCCGTTGCCCAGAGGCTCGGGCCCCAGACTGGCGAACCAGGGATGGGTCTCGATCTGGTCGCTGGATATCAGGCCCATGAAGCCGAACCGGCGCGCGTCGGCGTATCCGATGCGGGTCGCCGCCCCATCGCGGATGGCGCAGCCGCTGAAATGTTCGTGCTTGCCGGCGATGGGCGCGGCCTCCTCGAACTCGCCCAGCAGGGTTCCGTCCAGGGTGAAGCGGCCGGTCATGCCCAGATGAGTGATCCAGGTCTCGCCGGTCGAGAGCGGCATCAGCAGGTATTTGGCCCGCCGGTCTATTC
>NZ_JAFFQC010000116.1 GCF_016918545.1 Desulfobulbus alkaliphilus
ACAATGAGGGGCGCGTGGTCGGACATGGTTCAAGCCGCCGGTCGGGCCAGACCGCTGCGCCATGCTTTGGCCGCCGCGCGGTGAAGGGTCGCGTGACGGCGAGCCAGTCGGTCGCTGTCGTTGTCGTACCCGCCGCCGATAACACCCACGACAGGGGCCGCAGGCAGGCACGTCTCCAGAACATAGGCGTCACGCGCAGCGAGCCCGTCGTCGCTCAAGGCAAGCCTGCCGAGACGGTCGGTCTCGTGCGGATCGACCCCAGCGATGTAGAAGATGAGGTCGGGCGCGACACGTTGGAGCAGGGGAGGAAGTATCGCTCGCAGCTCGGCCAAGTACGCCTCGTCCCCGGTTCTATCCGGTAGATCGATGTCGAGATCGCTTGGCCCGCGTCGCACGGGATAGTTCTTCTCACCATGCATGGAGAAGGTGAACACGCGTGGCTCATGCTCGAAGATGAAGGCGGTGCCATCACCCTGATGGACATCCAGATCGACGACTAAGGCCTGCCGGATTTCCCCGGCATCGATCATCGCGCGAGCGACCACGCCGATGTCGTTAAAAACGCAAAACCCCGCGCCGCCCTTTGGTCCGGCATGGTGGCTGCCACCCGCGGTATTGCAAGCTAGCCCGTAACGAAGCGCCA
>NZ_JAFFQC010000117.1 GCF_016918545.1 Desulfobulbus alkaliphilus
ACCCTCTCCTTACTGTTATATCGTAACTGGAAGTTGCTCTCGAATTGCCAATGCACTCTCCCGTTCGGCCACTAAGGCTTCGCGTTTAGCCAACACCGCTTCGCGATCCATCACTACAGCCTCACGTTTTTTCAACGCTTCCATACGGTGATAGTCAGCACTCATTGCCTCAATCTCCTTAGTTAGTTTCTTGATGTCCCCCTTCTGCCTGTTCAGATACTTTTTAACTTCCCTCCAATCAATGCCTTCCCGAACGCAAAACGCCTCCTGTTCTCGTTCCTCATCCGCTTCCCTTTCCAGAAGCTTATTCATTAAGTCACGAGCGTACTGCGCTGCGTTGCGGCTGGCCTCGCGTCTGACCTCTTGAAACTCATTCCAATCCATACCTCGTTCAGCACACCACGCCTTATCAAGAGCCTCTCGCTCTGCCTCCAATTCACGCCATTTAGCTTCACGCTCGGCCAATTCGGCTGCCTTGCGAGCACGATAGTCGGCGGAGCGCTCTGCGGAGGTTTTGGCGATCCCTGTACTGGGGCGGCCGCGCTTTTTCATCTCCTCCATTCCATGCTCTCTTTTGTACTGCGTGTCATCTTGATTCAAAGAATAATCGCTCCGTCACTATAATGCAATTAGTGATGAC
>NZ_JAFFQC010000118.1 GCF_016918545.1 Desulfobulbus alkaliphilus
ACCAGGGGGAGGGAGCGCAATCGGATAGGGCTGGCGTCGGGCATCAGGGGTTGGTGGCAGCGTCATCACAGCGCGTCCAAGGACGCGCCTGGCTACACGGAGGGCAATCTCAGTCGTGGAACTGGTTGATCAGGCGGGAGAGGTTCTGCAGCCGCTCCACCAGCAGGGTGATGCCATCGAGGGCTTGTCTGCTGTTGTCGGCGGTGTGGTTGGCCAGCTGGTGGATCTGGTGGATCCCCTGATCCAGGGTGCTGGTCACGTCCGCCTGCTGGCTGACGGCCTGGGCTATCTCGTCACTGGTGTGGGTCACCTGGGCCAGCATCTGGTTGATCTGGTCGAGCACCTCGGCGGTGGCCCCCATGTGCTGCTGACAGAGAACCGAGGTCTGGGCGCCCTGGGTCATGCCGTCGGAGAGCTGCCGGGTACTCTGTTGCAGCGCCCCTATCATGTCGCTGATCTCGCCGGTGGAGCTGCGGGTCTTCTGGGCCAGCGCCCGGATCTCGTCGGCCACCACAGCAAAGCCGCGCCCCTGCTCGCCGGCCCGGGCTGCCTCTATGGCCGCGTTGAGGGAGAGCAGGTTGGTCTGATCCGCAATCTGCCCGATCACCTCCAGGATCCCGCTTATTT
>NZ_JAFFQC010000119.1 GCF_016918545.1 Desulfobulbus alkaliphilus
GTCAACATCAGACATGAAAAAAGACGGACAAACCGATTGGCTTGTCCGTCTTTATGAAAAGAGCGTCAACGGGGTACGTGAGTTCGGCCTGCCTTCGGAACGTTCCCGGGGCACCATCGCTGTCCGTCTTCCGACCCTCGCCGAGCAGGCACGTACCATGCGTTACCGTGATCCGTTGCCACCAGGCAACAACGTACCCAGCGGCGTGATCGACTTCACGGATTGATTTTTACCCGTAATGCCCCTTATCATGAAAAAACTTCATATTTGACTATGAATATCCGCATGTTGCAATCTCTGGCGTTTCCGCAAAGAGTAAGGGCATCCGCAGACTTCACAAGTTTGTCGCGCCGGGTATACGATGGCAACACGGCCCCTGTGGTCCGCGCGGTTCATCCGCTGTTGAGGTAACGGTGTATGTTGATACCAGGGTTCTATTTTGCCGGTGAATTTTCCGCTTTTGACTCATATTTACGCTCACAGCCACATGTGGAAAAAATCTTTCGCAAAGGGGAGTACCTGTGGAAGCCCGGCCATCCCTACGACTGTGTTCAGTACTACGTTCAAGGGGCAACCGTGTTCTTTGCCAGCCACGAGTCCGGGCGACGCAAAATAATCAGCTT
>NZ_JAFFQC010000011.1 GCF_016918545.1 Desulfobulbus alkaliphilus
CGCACCCTCACGATAACTGAGCCCCTGTTCCTTGATCTTCTCTGCCAACTCCGCTACCTGATCCCAATCGATTGGTTGTCTCATGCCTCGATCCTCCATGTTGAATGGGGGAGGCTGTGGGGGGATTTAATGGCGTTTTTGTCCGAAATAGCTTACCCTCTGCAGCTAATAGCCGGAAAAGCATCGGCGGTCAGGCGGAGATATTGCTCGGATGCTGTGACAGATACGTGCCCCATATAGGTGGATAAAATCGGTAAGGTGCAGTACACGTCTATCCCACGGTCAACAGCCCGTTTTAAAGTATGAACTGCATAGGTGTGCCTTAAATCGTGCAGACGCGGTCCAGTTCCCCTGCCTCTGTGCGAGATGCCGCTTACCCATAAAATTTCGCGGAATCTTCGATATACATTGTCACGAGTTACCGGTTGTCCGTTCGATTTCATAAAAAAATAATCATCCGGAGAAGAATATTGATGGAGCACTCGGAAGTACTGACGGCATATTTCAGTCATAGACTCGGTAATGGGGACCAGTCGATCTTTGCCAAATTTGCTGTTCTTGACTTCCAGAATCCCATCCCGGAGGTTCACATGTTTATTTTGTAAACTGATCGCTTCGGAGATCCGTAATCCACAACTGTATAGAATGCGCAGGATAACAGGAACAACGAATGAGATTGTCGAATTTCGACGGGGGCAAAGCCGGTCGCTGTTAATGAATATCCGCTCAATTTCCGCATGAGTAAAAATATAAGGAATGTAGGTGTAATGACGAGTATTAGCACCCGGCGGAATGATGTACGCATCCAGCCCCATGCTATTCAAGTAGACAGCAAACTGCCGGACCGGATAGGCTCTGCGGTGACTATGCCGCACCCCTTCATGGACGCGTTGAGTACACCAAGCCTGTACAATCTCCTTCGTCAAAATGGGCTTGCTCAATGAAAATGTCGTGGTGAACACGGAGAATCGGTACAACTCACCGGCTTCCGTTTCATATTTAAAGCCGAGTGATTGTTTGAATTTGACGAAGTTTGTCAGCAACTCTGCAAAAATTCCGACAAATGTTTTCATATCCATCCTCCTGCCATAAACACCACTTTGACAGGCGGTACATCAAGGGCAAAGTCCCGCAAATGGAGGATGTCGATTTTGAGATAAGCCGATGTGGTTTGGCTGTCTGTATGTCCAAGTATCTCAGAGATGACGGGCATGGGAGTGTTGTTGTTGAGCAGTGCGCTGGCCAAACTATGGCGAAGGGCATGCGGCCCATGTTTTTTCCCTTCTGGTATCGGTATCTCAGCTTTATTGATATAGAACGTCACAATACTGTGCAGAGTGGGTGGCTTCATCGGGCCAATTGGAGCAGACAAGCGAAGGAATATCTCCCGGTCCCGTACGGTCGGGCGACTGTATTTGATGTAGTCGATAACGGCTTCACCTACATCGTTCAAAAGCGGTAATACAATATTTTCATTCGTTTTTTTCTGAATCAATTCTATGGTGTTGGACTCCCACTTGAAATTGGCGAATGTCAATCGGCAAATGTCCGATGCGCGCAGACCCAATCGGACAGCGATAAGCACCATGGCATAATCCCTCTTCCCTTTCGGGCTACCTCGGTCGATACAAGAAAGGAGCCGCTGGATTTCCTCTTGTGAATAAGCAGAGGGAATTTTTGATTTTTTTGAACATTTGATGATGGGAACTGCGGTGGCAAGATTCTCGAAAATAATTTGTTGTTCATAGAGATGACGAAATAACACACGTAACACGCTGGTAGTGCAATAAACGGTAGCGGTACGGTAAGCAGCGGCACACGCTTGAACAAACCCATGAATATGTGAAACGTCGATCTCCAGCACAGAATGGACTTGGTGATCTACCAAATATTGAGCGAACCGCTCCAAATAGATCGTGTAGGAATCCATTGTGTTGCTTGAAATCCCTTCACGCGCACGGGCATTCATGAACGTATGAAAAACCTCATGAAATGGCTGGGCGATATCCCTTTGCCCCTGCCTTTTTCTGATCATGATTCGTTCATGTGCCTGAAAATCGGCAAGCAGTTGAATGGCCCGCAAGCGATCGGTGTTTGAATATGACTTCGGATCTGCTGAATAATGGTACCGCTCTTCTAGAAAAGTCATGCCCACTTCTGTGGAAAAATTGTCGATACCTTTTTGGTATAAGTACTTCTCCAGGTTGCTCCAGACCCTGTCAATTATCTTTAATGTCAGCTGCGTGTAACCAGTTCGGAGCAGTTCCTCCTTTGTCTTTGTGATAAGTTCAGTTGCCGTCAATGGATTTGCATTCATCTTTAGCCTCCAATCTATTATTCTCGGTTGATTTCCTAAGAATAGATCGGAGTATTATGCAAAGTTGTACAGAGATAACAGCCTGAATTTGAGTCTTTCGTTACGTTAACTTCACATAACGGCTATATTTGCATAACCGATGCATGGTGGATCGCCAACGGCGGTATGCTGAATACAATTTGCTGGAATACGGTAATTCCGGCAACACATTTTTTTTAAGCGCTTGGAGAAATCGATTGTTTGCGGAAATGGCTTTTGCTATCTTGTAGATGTTTTTTATCCGAATACGAGCTGTTTTTTCTCTAAGTAGCCATGCTGACGAATGTAACCTCAGGTATATATTCACTATTCCGAGGGTTAACCTTGACAGTGCACTAAAAATCAGGGAAAAATAGTTGGTTTTGGATGGGCACTCGTTAACCACAGGACTTTGTAGTGTTGCTTATGCGGTTCTTTCATTTTTTATATTGCCGTTTGTGGGTTATTTTTTTGCTAAGTGGCCTGTTGCTCTCCGGATGTTTGACCGACGGTAGAATGGTCGATCCATATCAGGCCCGGGAGCAGCGGGAAGCTGTTCAACAGCAAGATCCAGCCCAGCAGGTCGTTCCCGCGCCAACTCGCAGGGATTTGTTGATGCCGGCTCTCACGTCCATTAACAACCGGATCTATGTCAATGAACAGAAGCTTGCCCAGTGGCGGGAGGTGACTGAGACTCTTTCCATGATCCCTCCCGCGCAACGGAACAGGATCAGTGCATGCATGGCGGAACTCGTCGATATTTTGGACGGCTATAATGCACTGCATTCCCGGCTTCTGCAACAGACCAGCCTTGAGTCCGCCCAACTGCTTGCCGGCGAATCACTCCTGCAGCTTAATCAGCAGGATATGGACTACATGGAGAGCGGCTGTGACATGTTGTTGGCTGAACTCATGTCACCCATGGCGACCCCGGCCAAGGAAACCGTGGCCGCGATCGATCCGGAACTCATTGAAGCTTTTGACCAGGGCGAATACGACCGGGTGATCACCTTGTACAGTCAAACTGCAAGAGAGCCTGAAGAGAGTATTTCGCCACAGGCCACGTATCTGTACGGCCAGGCTTTGCTTAAAAATCATCAGCAGGCCGAGGCGCACACCGTTTTCACCGAATTGCGCACCCGGGTCAATTCGCCGGAGCAGGGAGAGATTTTTTATGATCTGTTCCGGGTTCTCGGTGACTTGAATTTCGCCATGGGCTTCTACGATGAAGCCCGTACAAACTATGCGGAACTGGTCCAAACAGCCGCCGATCACCAGCGAATAGAACAGTGGGGCGAACAGCAGTATGCCGCTTTGCAACCAGGTGTCCTGCAGCCTGATGAGAGGAGGGCGTACAGTGTCCTCCTGAGAAATTACCTGGCCTACACCCCCAGGCGAGACGGTTATGCGGTGGCTGAGCAGGCTGAGCAGTTCCTGCAGACGTATCCGGCATCGCGTCTGGTCCCCAGTGTCAACGCGATCCACCGCGATATTCGTGCACAAGTGGATGACTGGTTGAACAGAGGTATCAGGCGGATAGAAGACCAGGCCAGCGAGCGACTGTCCCGGCAAACATCGGCAGACCCGGGAGCAGCGGTTGGTGAGGTGAGACCGGATAGAGAGATACCTGGAGTTGATCCGTTTGAGTCCACTGCTGTTCCCACTGCGGATCTGGAGGCTCTGCAAACTGTTTTTGATCAGGGAATGTCACAGCTTCGAGCCAAAGACTACGATCTTGCCATCGAATCATTTACCACTCTTGTCGGCACGCCACTGGCGGAACAGGCACGGCCCATGATTCATGAAGCCTCCAAATTGGCCGCCCAGGAAGAAAGGCAGAAAGCTGCTGATCTTTTTGTCCGCGCCACCGGAGCCAGTGACCAGGAAAGTAAAACGGCCTTGCTCCTTGCTTCCCGCCAGTTGCTCCAGGATGTTCTGATCAAATACCCCGAATCGGGATTGAATGATAAGGTGGAAAGAAATTTGAGCCGTATCGAGGACGAACTCAGAGCCATCGACCCCAGCCTGATCGAGACATCCCCCGCCCGAGGAATAGTGGCCCCGATGCACCCCTGAGTCACCCGACCGCAACCAAGACAAAATCCAGCCGTCACGGATTCAGGACTGAGCCAATCTGCTTGGGAAGCCCCAGGAAAGGGACCGGTCCGGTTCGACCGCGTCTTGCTGGGGTGTTGAGCTGAGAAGGTTCGGTTCCTTAGCTGCCATACTTTTCATGTTCAGGGGTGATCAGCCGTACCCGCACCTTTTCAACCTTGAGCCCTCTACCTGGGTTTGATCTGCCCTCCGGTGCCGGGTGACGGCTTGCATCCATTCTTTTGCCAGGTCAATATCTTCTTCATCGATCGTTACCTGCGGACCTGGTCTGGATCCGCGCGCAATAGTACTCCACATGGCAGATGCCGCGGCCGATTATCGTCTGTTCTCTTGGCCGTGCTGAACGCTTACGGATACAGGCACATTGCTCAGCAGCGCAGGCTGAAGAATATTAATATCACGAGCCGGAGGTCCGTAGCTGTGCGTTTTGCCGCCCCGCTCATGGCCAGCATCGGTTATAAAGGCCTCAATCCGTGAGCGTTCGTCCGTGCGTCAGCTTCGTTGTTCGTGACCGTTCGATTAAAGTACACTTTATCGGACGGTTGCGGGCAATGAAGATGGCGTGCGGACGGATGCCCCGAAGGGCGGCTGGTGAAAGTTATTGCCAAGGGTTTAGTTGCAATTATAACATGATTAAAGCAAGATATATCCAAAACAAACGCCCAGCCGTCACGGATTCAGGAAAGGGAGACCAGGAGTGCCTCGTTGTCCAGGACCCGGAACAGAAAAGAAGAGTTCGCTACCGTTGACAAAGAGGCGTGGTTCGCTTACTTCTGTGACAGTCTATGGTCAAGATCAAACGTTTGCATTGACCTGGATCCGTGAGCGTTCGCCTCGAAGGGCGGCTGGTGAAGGTGCTTATCAAGGATACCGTTGCAATTACAATCTGATGACAGCAAGATATATCCACAGCAAGCGCCCAGCCATCACGGATGCAGGGTTCACTTGTCAAAATCCTGGGGGGGTGTGATTCAATGTCTGAAATATATTCGAATATGATTGATCTGCAGGGATGTTCAATCCACTGCCTTGCAAGTGGTGCTGATAAAGGATCTCCAGTGGTTCTGCTGCACGGCAAGATGTTTCAGGCCGAAACCTGGCGGGAATTGGGCACCCTCGATGTCCTTGCCGGCCTGGGGTTGCGTGTTCTGGCTGTAGATATGCCGGGTTTTGGCAAGAGTCCGGCCTGCGAGGTGCCGTCGATCGAGATCCTTGATCGGCTCTGCCAAGAGTTCGACCTTCCCCCGGCGGTCTTTATCGGTCCTTCCATGGGAGGCCGCATTGCTCTCGAGTTTGCCATTCGTTTCCCGCAACAGATTGCCGGTCTGATCCTCATCGGTGCAGTGGGAGTCGAGGAGAATCGGAGCGGATTGCCTCGGATCGCCGCCCCGACTCTTGTTGTCTGGGGCGCTGATGATCAGGTTTCGCCATTGGCCAACAGCGATCTTCTCCTTGCCGGCATCAGCAATGCGTCTCGGGAGATCTACCCGCAAGCACCACATCCTTGTTACCTTGTCCAGCCGGAACGCTGGCATGCGAGCCTGCGCTCTTTTTTCACCAGCCTCAATACGTGAGCAACACACCTGCATATTCATGGGAAAAACACTGATCATTGCCGAAAAACCCAGTGTAGCTGCGGATATCGTCAAGGCACTGCCTGGAAAGTTCTCTAGAAGTAAAAGCCATTTTGAAAGTGACGATCACATCGTCTCCTTTGCCATCGGTCATCTGGTCTCCATCGCCTACCCCGAGGAGATCAATCCCGAATTGCAGAAATGGACCCTGGACAATCTGCCCATTCTGCCAGAGGAGTTTCCCTTGGCAGTCCTGCCCGACACCAAGACCCAATTCAATGCGATCAGCAAGCTCATTCGCCGTAAGGACGTGGATGTCATTGTCAATGGATGTGACGCCGGCCGTGAAGGTGAACTGATTTTCAAATATATCCTCAAACTTGCCGCCAATCACGCGGTGGAGGGTAAACAGATCCGGCGCCTGTGGTTGAGGTCCATGACCCTGGATGCTATTCGGGAAGGGTTGCGCCATCTACGGGACAACAGTGAGATGCTGCCCCTTGAGGATACAGCCCTGTGTCGTTCAGAGGCAGATTGGTTGATCGGCATCAATGCCACCCGGGCTCTGACCTGTTATAATTCACGGTTCGGAGGATTTCGCAAAACCCCCTGTGGCAGGGTGCAGACTCCGACCCTGTCGCTCTTGGTTAAACGAGAGACGGAGCGACGAGGGTTTGTCCCGGTTACTTATTGGGAATTACACGCCCGCTTCGATTGCGGGCCGGTCAGCTATGAAGGTATCTGGATCGACCCTGACTTTGTCAAGGAGGATGAACAGACCCACGGCCGCCGTAACCGTATCTGGGAGGCGGAGCGAGCCCGGAATATAGCTGAAATGTGCCTGGGCAGGCCCGCCGAAGTTGAGGAGAGCAGTAAAAAGTCGACCAAGGGAGCGCCACCCCTGTATGATCTGACCCTGCTGCAACGGGAGGCCAACAGTCGATTCGGTTTTTCAGCGAAAAACACCCTTGCTCTAGCCCAGGGATTGTACGAGCGGCATAAGCTGATCACGTATCCGCGAACCGACAGCCGCTGCCTGCCGGAAGACTACCTGCCCACCGTAAAAGAGGTGCTGAGCCGGCAGCGGGATTGGCAGTTCGGCCGTTTCGCCGCTGAGGTCCTTACGAAGAAGTACCTGAAAAAAGACAAACGGATTTTTAATAATAAAAAGGTATCAGACCATTTTGCCATCATTCCCACCAGTGTTCTTCCCACAACACTGTCCGAGCCGGAGCTGAAAGTCTACCAGATGATTGTCCAGCGCTTTCTCGCTGTCTTTTTTCCGCCGGCTGTTTATCAGAACACCCGCCGCCTCTCCGTGGTTGCCGGCGAGACCTTTCTCACTGAAGGAAAAATTCTCGTAGAGCCGGGATGGAAGGCAGTGTACGGCTCATTGAGCGAAGAAGACGGCGACAAAGAACTGCAGGCTCTGCCCCCGGATACAATGGTCATCTGTGCGGAAATCGACCAGCAGGAACACCAGACCAAGCCGCCGCCGCGCTTCACCGAGGCGACCCTGCTTTCCGCTATGGAGAATTCCGGCAAACTGGTGGAGGACGAAGAATTGGCCGAGGCCATGAAAGAGCGGGGACTGGGAACACCTGCGACCAGGGCCTCGATCATCGAAAAGCTGCTCAATGAGAAGTATGTTGTCCGTGAGCAACGTGACCTCGCCCCCACCGGCAAGGCCTTTGAACTCCTTTCGCTGCTCGAATCCCGGCATATCGATGTGCTGGCGTCTCCAGAGTTGACCGGTGAGTGGGAATACAAGCTCAACCAGATTCTCAAAGGGACGATGACCCGGCCGCAGTTTATGAAGGAAATCAGGGAAATGACCGGGGTTATCGTTGAAAAAGTCAGACAGGGGGACGAGGCGGAGCTGCGGGAAGCCGCCTTTTCCCCTGTGGCCGGGGTTCGTTTCTATGAAACCGCTTCAGCCTATGAGTCGGCGGATAAAAAACTGATTATCCGTAAAATCCTTGGGGGTCGGGTGATGGAGGAGGAGGAAATCGTTGCCCTGATCGAAGGCAAAACTCTTGGCCCCTTCCCTGACTTCCGTTCTAAAAAAGGCAAACCCTTCACTGCTTCGGTGCGGATTACTGACTCCAAGGTGGAATTTCTTTTTGCCGATTCCACCGCCGAACTTGACCTGGATGAAATCCGCAGGCAGGAACCTTTGGGTTTGTCACCCATCGATCAAACCAGGGTTTTTGAAACACCGATCGGGTACCTTTCTGAATCGGCCCTGGAAGGGGACCGGGACAAGGGCTTGCGGATATCCAAAATAATTCTTGGCCGCAGACTCGACCCGGATCATATCAGTCAGTTGCTTTCCCACGGCCGTACCGAGTTGATCACCGGATTCATTTCCAGAAAAAGAAAACCTTTTGACGCCTATCTTCTTCTCGATGCCAGGGGGAAATTGACCTTTGAATTTCCCCCCCGGAGTAAAAAGGGGGCCAGCAGGATTGCCGGTAACGGCTGACAAGTGCCAGGCGGAACTTTGTCCCGGTCCAGCTCACACTTGCATGTTCCGGTACCTGAAATCGTCTGCCGCGACCATCCTGCCCGAAGTCGGTGCAAACGCACCTCGACGGCAGAGCAGGGTAATCACAGCGCAGTACGAGATCAGAGAGTCCTGAATCCGTGACGGCTGGGCGCTTTTTTGGATATATCTTGTTGTCATCAGGTTATAATTGTAGTGGAGTTTTTGATACTAACCTTTACCATCCGCCCTTGGGGGGCGTCCGTCCTCACGCTGTCTTCATTGCCCGTACCCGTCCGATAGAGTCTCCTTTCATCGAACGACCACAGGCAATAAAGCTGACGCACGGGCAAACGCTTACGGATCCAGGAGAGTATGAGACTGTTAAAGAAACAATACGCGCAAAAAGAGGGCAGGGAACTGGCAGTCGCCTGTGCCCACATCGCCCGAGAAACTAAAGCCGAGGATTTGGTCATCCTTGATGTCCGCGGGTTGGCATCCTTTACCGATTATTTCGTTATCATGAGCGGGCGATCGACCCGTCATGTCCAAGGGCTTGCCGAGGCCATTGAAGGTGAGTTGCGCGCCAAGCGGATCAGCAGCAAGCACAGTGAGGGGTTGCAGGAAGGTGTATGGGTGCTGCTTGATTTCGGCGATGTGGTGACCCATATTTTCTACCATGAGAGCCGATCGTTTTATGACCTGGAAGGCTTGTGGCATGATGCCCCCAGGATTGATCCTGATGACCTTCCGGCCGATCCCCGGTCGGATTGATGCCAAGGAGTTGCATAATGCCTGTTCCCGTACCGATTATCCTGACCATTCTTGATGGCTGGGGCGTGGGTGAACCCACTGCCACCAACGCTGTCTTTGTTGCCGCTACCCCGAACATGGATCGGCTGAGTGCGACCTTTCCCGCCACGACCCTCATCGCCCATAACGGTCAGGTCGGTCTGCCCGAGGGGCAGATGGGTAATTCCGAGGTTGGCCATCTCAACATGGGTGCCGGCCGGATTGTATACCAGGATTTTACCCGTATCAACCGTGCCGTCGACCTGGGTGAGTTCGCCGCCAACCCGGTCTTTAACGCGGTCATGGGCAAGGTTCAGGCAGCCGGATCCAGCCTGCATCTCTGCGGTCTCCTGTCCGACGGCGGTGTGCACAGCCACATTCACCACCTCATCGCCCTGCTCGAATTGGCTGCAGCCAGGGGGCTTGACAAGGTGTTTGTTCACTGTTTCATGGATGGTCGTGATACGCCGCCCACCAGCGGACTTTCCTCCATGGAAGAATTGATAGCAGCCATGAACCGCATTGGCTGCGGTCGGGTCGCAACCATTGCCGGTCGCTACTGGGCTATGGATCGTGACAAACGCTGGGACCGGGTGCAAAAAGCCTGGAATGCCATGGTTCATGGCCTGGGACTCGTTGGAACCGATGCGGTCCTGGCCATGCAGGAGGCCTACGGACGTGGTGAGACCGATGAGTTTATCGCTCCCACTGTGCTGGCTGATGATCATGGCGCACCGGTGGGCCGGATTGGAGACAACGATGCCGTGCTTTTTTTTAATTTCCGGGCCGATCGGGTGCGAGAACTCTGTCACGCCTTCAGCGATGCCGACTTCAAGGGGTTTGACCCCGGGAGTAGGCCTCGGGTGCTCGAATTGGTAACCATGACGGAATACGAGGCAGATTTCACCTTTCCCGTCGCCTTCCCGCCGGTTGTTCTCACCCGCATCCTGGGGGAAGAGATCAGCCGCCAGGGACGACGCCAACTGCGCATTGCAGAGACCGAAAAGTATGCCCATGTCACCTATTTTTTCAACGGTGGTAACGAGATTCCTTTTTCGAGGGAAGATCGGATTCTGATCGATTCACCCCGGGATGTGGCCACCTACGATCTCAAGCCGCAAATGAGCGCCGTGGAGGTGACAGATACCCTGCTGACAACCCTTGCTGACCGGGAGGCGGCCGGCACCCCCTATGATCTGGTTGTCCTCAACTTTGCCAACGGTGACATGGTCGGCCACACCGGGGTCATGGCAGCGGCGGTGAGGGCCTGCGAAACCGTGGACCGTTGTGTTGGCCGGATCGAGGAATTCGTCCGTAAAAGGGGTGGCATCATGCTGATCACTGCTGATCACGGCAATGCCGAGATGATGATCAACCCCGAGACCGGCGGACCTTATACCGCCCACACCCTCAATCCGGTCCCGTGTATTCTGGTAGCCGAACAATACCGAACAAGGGCACTTCGCAGCGATGGAGCCCTCAAGGACATCGCCCCAACCCTGCTGGCCCTTATGGGAATAGCTGTTCCAGCAGAGATGGAAGGCGAAAGTCTGTTGATATAGTCCTGGATCCGTGCGTGTTGATCCGCACGCCCCGAAGGGCGACGGATGGAGGTGATTGCCATGGATTTTTCCAGCAATTATAACCTGATTACAGCAAAATAAAGTCCAACCAAGAGACCAGCTGTCACGAATTCGGAAGACAGAGAGCAAGGACAAGACGAGCATGCGCTATATCAGCACCCGGGGCGGAATCGATCCACTTGGATTTCAGGATGCAGTGATGATGGGACTGGCCAGGGACGGAGGACTGCTCCTGCCCGAGCAACTGCCGCGTGTCGATGGGGCCGTTCTTGCCCGCTGGCAGGCTCTTTCTTACCAGCAGCTCGCCCACGAGATTTTCTCCCTGTTCATCGACGATATTCCTGGTCCCGACCTCGAGGACCTGATCGAATGTTCGTATGCCTCCTTTAGCCATCCCCAGGTGACCCCGGTCCGCAAGCAGGGTGATATTCATATTCTTGAACTTTTTCATGGTCCCACCCTGGCCTTCAAGGACGTGGCCCTGCAGTTGCTGGGCAACCTTTTTGCCTATGTGCTTGCCAGGACGGGTGGTTTCATGAACATCCTTGGGGCCACATCCGGAGACACCGGAAGTGCTGCCATTGCCGGAGTGCGCGGTAAGAACAACATCAATATTTTCATCCTGCATCCGCAAGGTCGTACCAGCCCCATTCAGGCCCTGCAGATGACCACGGTTCTGGATGCCAATGTCTTTAACATTGCTGTGCGCGGCACCTTTGATGATGCTCAGAGCCTCGTCAAGGCCCTTTTCAATGACCTGTCCTTCCGTGATGCCTACCGGCTCGGTGCGGTGAACTCGATTAACTGGGCCCGGGTTCTCGCCCAGGTGGTGTACTATGTTTATGCCTGTCTGCGACTACGTCGGCAGGGCAGCGCCAGTATCGACTTCTCTGTACCCACAGGCAACTTTGGTGATATTTTTGCTGGATTTGTCGCGCGCAATCTGTTGCCTCCCGGCTGTATCCATACCTTGATCCTGGCCACCAACGCCAACGATCTGCTCACGCGTTTTGTCACCCGGGGCGATTATTCGCGGGGAGAGGTTATTGCCACCAGTAGCCCTTCCATGGATATCCAGATCGCGTCCAATTTTGAACGGTACCTGTATTATCTCCGCGATCAAGACGGGGCTCGGGTGCGGCAGGATATTGAGGGTTTTGCAGCCACCGGGCGGCTCGATCTTTCTGCCTGTACCGAGCGGGTGGCAGCGGATTTTCGCTCCCGTTCTGTTTCCGAAGAGGAAACCATCGCCACTATCAGTGACTTTTATCACCAACACAATTACCTGCTCGACCCCCATACCGCGGTTGGTGTCAGGGCTGCTCAGGATTTCCGTGATCCAGGCCGGCCGGTGGTCTGTCTGGCCACGGCCCATCCGGCCAAATTTGGTGAGGCAGTAGCCCGGGCTATCGGCAGCGAGCCGCCCCTGCCACCGACTCTGGCCGACCTGGCCAATAAAGAGAGCCGCTGTATGGTGGTTGATGCTGATATCGCCGCGATCAGGGAATGTATAATCAAAAACGCCCTGCGTTGAGGTGTGGCCAGGCTGAGTCGACCGCGAAGGTTGCGGTTGATGGGCGTCGGTGCAAGGGAGTCGGCGGATCACAGTCAGCCGTTTGCCGTCAGGAGGCACATGATGAAGGAGAGATCTCTGTACCAACAACAGGTGGAAGAGGCCGTCGCTTTTCTTCAGGAACGTATAACCGAGCCACCGGAAGTGCTCATTCAACTGGGCACCGGGCTGGGGGAACTGGCCAGGGCCATGGAGCACCCCATCACCATTGCCTACGGGGCCATTCCCCATTTTCCTCGTTCCACCGTCACCAGTCATGCCGGTAACCTGGTGGTTGGCCGACTGGCAGGGAAGCGAACGGCTGTTCTCCAGGGACGTTTCCATTATTACGAGGGATACTCGGCTCGGGAAGTGGCTTTTCCCATCCGGGTACTGTCGCTTCTGGGAGTACGAACGGCTGTTATCACCAATGCCAGCGGCGGGCTCAACCCGGCCTTTCGTCCCGGTACCCTCATGGTTTTTGCCGATCATGTCAATCTGCTCGGCGACAACCCTCTGCGCGGTCCTAATGTTGAGGCCTGGGGGGAGCGCTTTCCCGATCTGTCCACCCCCTATGATCCGCACCTGCGCCGACTGGCCCAGCACAGTGCTGAACGGCTGGGGTTGTCCGAGGTGGCCAGCGGCACCTATGTCTGTATTCCCGGACCAAGCCTGGAGACGCCGGCGGAAACACGTTTCCTGCGGCTGATCGGCGCTGATGCCGTGGGTATGTCTTCGGTTCCGGAGATTCTGGTTGCTCTCCATGGCGGCGTGCGGGTCCTGGGCCTCTCGGTGGTGGCCAATGTCAATGATCCGGACAATTTTCAACCGATTCTGCTCGATGATATCATAGTCGCCGCCCGCAGGGCTGAGCCGCGCCTGCAGCGGTTGATTCTCGAAATTCTCGCGGAGCTGCACCATGAATAAACAGCAGGTTGATCTCATTCTCACCGGGCGTACCCTGGTGACCATGGACACCAGGCAGCCCCTGATTGCGGCGGGCGGCATCGCCACGATCGGTGACACCATTGTTGCTGTGGGGACGGCTGAAGATCTGCTGGCGCGCTATCAGGCGGCCATGGTGCTCAACGAACCGCACGGGCTGATCATGCCGGGTCTGGTCAATGTTCATACCCACGCCGCCATGGCCCTTTTCCGGGGGCTGGCCGATGATCTGCCCCTGATGCAGTGGTTGCAGGAATATATCTTTCCGGTGGAGGCTATTCTCACCGGTGAGTTGGTCTACCAGGGAACCCTGCTGTCGCTTTGCGAGATGATCAGATCCGGAACCACCTCGTTCTGCGACATGTATCTGTTTGCCGATGACGTGGCCAGGGCTGCAGTTCTTTCGGGAATGCGGGCCTGGATAGGCGAAGTCCTCTATGACTTTCCTTCTCCCAATTACGGGGCCCTGGAAAATGGATTTGCCTATACACAGGACCTGCTGGCCCGATATCGGGAGCATCCCCTCATCACCATCACCCTGGATCCCCATGCCGTCTATACCTGTTCGCCGGGCCTGCTTACCCGTCTTGGGACCATGGCCAGGGACGAAGGGGCTCTCTATATCATCCACCTCTCGGAAAATGAGGAAGAGGTCCGAACCTGCCAGGAACGGTACGGCTGCTCTCCGGTGGAGCATCTCGAGTCGCTGGAGTTGCTCGGGCCGCAGGTGGTGGCCGACCATTGCACTGTCCTGACCGAAGCCGAGATCGCCCTGCTGGCCGAACGGCAGGTCAAGGTGGCCCACTGCCCGGAATCGAACCTCAAACTGGCCTCGGGTATCGCCCCCATTGTACAGATGCTGCAGGCCGGTATCACCGTGGGCATCGGCACAGACGGCAGCGCCTCCAACAACGATGTCGACATGTTCGGAGAAATGAATACCGCCGCCAAAATCCACAAGCTGTCCCACATGGATCCCACGGTCATGAATGCCGCCACCTGCCTGCACGCTGCCACCCTCGGCGGTGCCGCCGTTCTGGGTGCCGAGAAGCTGATCGGCAGCCTTGAACCAGGAAAAAAGGCGGACTGCATTGTTCTTGACCTCGATCAGCCACACCTGACTCCCATGTACCATCCTGTATCCCACCTGGTCTATGCCGCCCGGGGAGGTGATGTCCTCCATTCGCTCATCAATGGTCGTTTAGTGATGCGGGATCGGCAGATTCTGACCCTTGATGAGGCAGGGATCTTGGCCCGCATCACCGGAATTGCCGATGGTCTGGCCCGTTTTCGCAATGGCTGTTGACATGTTGGCGGTCGAGGTGCTAGAATTAAATTCTTGTAACTGCAGTTAACTAACCTGGTTCAGGGCATAGTCTGAGTCTGTGAGTTCCTGCAGCGCTGGGCGTGGCCAGAAGGATGCATGCCCGGCCTACCGGCTCGCAGGCCTTGACCCGGCATGTGAGTTGGGGGCAGCACATTTCTTTTTACTCTTACATGAGGTAGCAACATGTTCGGACTCGGCATGCCTGAACTGATCGTTATTTTGGTTATTATTGTCATCATCTTCGGTGCCGGCAAACTGCCCGAAATCGGCAGCGGTATCGGCAAGGGCATTCGAAATTTCAAGGAAGCCACCAAAAAGGAGGAAGATCCCAAAGCCCTGGACGACGACAAGGAAAACAAGAAAGAAACCTGAACAGTTGACCCTCGGCGATCGAAATAACCTTTTATAACGGTGCTGCATATGTTTGGATTCGGCGCTCCTGAACTGCTGGTCATCCTCTTCATCGCAATCCTCGTTTTCGGTGGTAAAAAGTTGCCTGAAATCGGCGCTGGTCTCGGCAAGGCCATTGGCTCCTTTAAAAAGGAGATCGGTGAGGTCGAGGAAGCGGGCCGTGATTTGAAAAAGAGCCTGCCCGGTGTGCAGGATGTGGAGGAGGTCAAGGAAACGATCAAAAAAGCGCGGGATATGTCCCGGACGCTGGGGCGTTGAATCCTCACTCGTTCTCCTTTGGGTGGCGGCATTCTCTGTGTCAAGAGAACACTATGGGCCGCGGAAGTCTGTCCAGCCTTTGCCCTTGACAATCACCCCCCATTTCCAGTACAAGTCCTTCTCCGTATTCGTACCAATTCTGTGATTCTTTCCATACGAGATTGTCTTTAGATAGACATTTTTGTCACTCTTTGCCTTGACTGCTCCACGCATGCCCGGAGCAGTCCGTCGGGAGCGTTCCATGTGTCGATTAGCGTTAAAAAGTGCGGAAACCCCTTTCTCCCCCTACGATGTTCTCATGGCCATGGAGGCTATGCAGGAAGGATATGATGGCAGCGGACTGGGGCTGCTGCTGCGGGGGGTGGAATTCGAGGAATTCAAGCTCAAGCCCCACCATGTTGTCCTTTCCGGTATCGCCCACACCGAGGCCGCCTTTCACCGCCTCACCGACTGGATGGGTGGACAGGGGTTTCAGGTCAAGTTTGCTTACGAATTCGACCGGCGGCCCGAGCTTATTGAAGCCAATGATCGGTATCATTATCTTGTCCGGGTGTACAGGATGCCGGAGAGCTGGTCCAGTTTGACCGCTGAGGAGGTTGACAATCGACTGCTGCAGACCAGGCTTGCCATCCGCAGGGACGGCGAGGCCAACGGCGGCGATATTACGGTTTTTTCATTGTATCGTGATGTGGTGATGATCAAGGAGGTAGGCTGGCCGCTGGAAGTGGGCAACGCCCTCGGTTTACACGATGGCCGCCTCAAGGCCCGAGTGGTCATGGCCCAGGGACGACAGAACACCAATTACGGCATCAACCTGTACGCATGCCATCCTTTTTTTATTCAGGGGATTGCCACCATGACCAACGGCGAAAACACCGCCTTCGTCCCCATCAAGGAGTGGCTGCAGGGGAAGTACATTCCTGGATACATCGGCTATCACAGCGATTCCGAAACCTTTACGCATATCCTCCATTACATTACCAAACAGCTCAAGTTGCCCTTGGAATTGTACAAGCACGTCATCACGCCACTGAAGACCGAAGAGTTGGATGCACATCCCAACGGTGATTTTCTCAAAGGGCTGCGCACGGTCTGCCGACGATTGATTATTGATGGGCCCAATGCGATTATTGGCACTTTGCCCGACGAAACCAGCCTGCTGGTCATGGATCAGAAAAAGATGCGGCCGGCCACCGTTGGCGGCCGACCTGGTTCCTGGGCCATGGCCTCGGAGATGTGCGGGGTCGATGCCCTGGTTCCGGACCGTGATCCCGCCCTTGATTTTCAGCCCATGCGTGAACATACCGTTATTATTCCACCCGAGCGAAAGGAACTCATAGTATGGTCTCAGTTCGATCAATTTACTCTTCCCCAAGCAGCCTGACCTACCACGATCTGCCCTGGATCATCGAGCATCGGGAAAATCGCTGCACCCTCTGCGGGCGTTGCACAGCTGTCTGTCCGGTGGGAGCTATCTCGCTGAGCCATTTTCGTCAGCGGGTTCCCAAGCTCGATGTCCTCCGTAAAAAAAGGAGCAATGACTACAGGCATTTCACCGGCATCCGCCAGCAAACGGTTATTGAAAAACGCTGCATTGGCTGCGGAATGTGCGCCTCGGTCTGCCCCAATGAGGCCATCGGGCCACAAGCCAACGACAACGAACATCGTGCCCTCTTTCTTCTCAACCAGAAAGGTGAGGCCTACAAACGAGGCGGCCGTCGCAACGTCACCGGCAGGACGCTGCTCGACCGCATCTCCTTTGACCGTATCTCCATGCTCACAGATCCGGCCCTGGATGCCGGTCGGCACGAGTTCAACATCAATACCATCCTGGGTCGGGTGCTGCCCCCGGAGGAATTTCTCCGCCGTAAAGCCGCGGGGGAATGGATCCCTCCGACCCGGGAAATGTTCCCCTTTATCATCGGCTCGATGTCGTTTGGGGCCCTGTCACCCAACATGTGGCTCGGATTGCTGCAGGGCGTGGCCTACTGCAACGAGGTCTTGGATATCCCCGTGGTCATGGCCACCGGCGAAGGCGGCTGTCCGCCATGGGTGCTGAAGAGCCCCTTTCTGAAATATATCATCCTGCAGATCGCCTCCGGGTATTTCGGTTGGGACGAGATCATCCGGGCCATTCCCGAGATGCAGTGCGATCCGGCGGCCATTGAGATCAAGTATGGCCAGGGGGCCAAGCCAGGTGACGGCGGTCTGCTGATGTGGTTCAAGGTCAGCAAGCTGATCGCCCGGTTGCGTGGCGTGCCCGAAGGCGTGGATCTGCCTTCGCCGCCGGTGCATCAGACGCTCTACTCCATCGAGGAAAGCGTCATGAAGATGATTCAGACCATGTCCATGGCCTTTGGCTTCCGGGTACCTGTCTACCCTAAAATTTCCGGTTCAACCTCGGCCAAATCGGTCCTCAATAACCTGGTGCGCAATCCCTATGCCGCAGCTTTAATGATCGACGGTATCGACGGCGGCACCGGGGCGGCCTACAATGTCAGCATGGACGCCACCGGGCACCCCATTACTTCCAATCTGCGGGAATGTTACCTCGATCTGGTCCGGCAGGGGCGACAGAACGAGATTCCTCTGTTTGCCGCCGGCGGCATCGGCAAGAACGGCAATGTTACCCAGAATGGTATGGCCCTGATCATGCTTGGCGCTTCCGGTGTGCATATCGGCAAGTATATCATGCAGGCCGCTGCCGGCTGTCTTGGTAATGAATTGGGCCGTTGCAACGTCTGTAACGTCGGTATCTGTCCCAAGGGGATCACCAGCCAGAATGAAAAGCTCTATCGCCGTCTGGATCCAGATGAGGTCGCCCAGCGCACGGTCGATACCTTCATGGCCATTCGTACGGAAATGAAGAAGATCATGGCGCCCCTGGGGCGCTCCCAGAGCCTGCCCATCGGCATGTCCGATGCCCTTGGCATCGATGATGCCGATATCGCCCAAAGACTGCAGATCAACTATATCTGTTGAGCACAGGATTCATCACAGGACCTCTTTGCATTATGAGCGAAACAAAGCCTAATATACTCACTGTCCGCGGTCGGGATGACAACAACCAGCGGATTTCCTCCAAAGTGTTCGAGGAGGAGGTTCGCGGAGCGGCGGCGGTTGCCGATGAACTGATTCTCGAATCGTTCGGGCAGCATAATATCGGTTTACGGCTGGGTTCCGTGGATCGTCCCCTCACCCTCCGGATCAAAGGGCCTGCCGGCCAGCGGCTCGGCTGCATGGGCATGCCGGGAGCGACTATTATCTGCGACGGATCGGCCTCCGATGATGTCGGATATCTCAATATCGGTGCTGATATTATTGTCCAGGGCGATGCCACCAACGGCGTCTGCAACGCCATGGCCGGCGGCCGGGTGATGATTGGCGGCAGCATCGGTGCCCGCGGTCTCACCATGACCAAATGGAATCCCGATTATCAGCGACCGGAGATGTGGGTCCTGGGATCGGTGGGTGATACCTTTGCCGAGTTCAACTGCGGCGGTATCGGCGTGATCTGCGGAATCAACCCGAAAAATCCCGACAATGTCCTCGGGTACCGCCCCTGTGTGGGTATGGTCGGGGGGAAAATCTTCTATCGGGGAAAAACCGATGACTCGTATTCACGGACCAATGCCAAACTTTCTCAGCTCAGCGATGAGGAGTGGCAGTGGTTGAGTGAACGGCTGCCTGGATTCCTCCAGGCCATTGATCAGGCCGGATTGCTTGATCTTCTGACCGTGCGGGAACAGTGGCAGGTGCTGGCGGCGATCACCCCCCAGGAGCGGGCCTTGATGTTTTCCGGTCCCATGCCCATGGCCGAGTTTCGAAGACGCTTCTGGGACCAGGGTTTCGGTGGCGGCGATCCTCTCCGGGACCTTGCTCCTACTCTGGAACGCGGCTTGATCGGCGTGGTCGAGACCGGTGAATTCCGACGGAAAAAACCGTACTGGGCCAATCGGGATGCCGCCGCGCCCTGCACCTTTTTCTGCCCGATTCATATTCCGACCATCGATCGCCTCCGTTTGATTCGAGAGGGACGCTGTGAAGAGGCCTACGAGATGCTGCTGCGGTATACTCCGGTTCCGGCCTCGGTTTGTGGCGCCATCTGTCCCAATCTGTGCATCCAGAATTGTTCCCGCGAAAAAATAGATTACTCCATCGATGCCTCGGTGCTGGGGCGGGCGGTGCAGCAGGTGGAGCCGCCAAAATCCCTACCGCCTATCGGTCACAAAGTGGCCATCATCGGTGGTGGTCCAGCCGGGATGGCCGTGGCCTGGCACCTGGCCCTTAATGGCATCGAGGCGCATATATTCGAACGTGACACCAGGCTTGGTGGTAAACTGGCCCAGACCATTCCCTGGGAGCGTCTCTCTCAGGCGGTGTGGGATGCCGAGATCGATCGCTTTCTCAAAACCGACAACCTGCATGTCCATCTTGGCGAGCATCTGAGCAAAGACCGGGTGGAAGAACTGAAACAAGCCTTTGATTATGTCGTGGTTGCCGTAGGGACCCACCAGCCCAGGACGCTGTCCTTTCCCGGTCATGAACGGGTTATTCCGGCACTTGAATATCTCAAGGCGGCCAAAAGTGATAGCCCCATGGCCACCGGCAAGCAGGTGGTGATCATCGGTGCCGGTAACGTTGGCTGTGATGTCGCCACCGAGGCCTACCGGTTGGGAGCGGACCAGGTTGTCCTGGTGGATATTCAGAAGCCTTCGGCCTTCGGTCATGAGCGGACAGCGGCCGAAGCCTTGGGAGCTACTTTTAAATGGCCGTTCATGACCCGGGAGGTTACCGCGGAAGGCTTGGTTGGCGCTGACGGTACTGTGCTCCCGGCCCAGACGGTGATCATCTCCATTGGCGATGTTCCCAGTCTGCCTTTTCTACCCGATTCAGTTGAAATGGTGCAGGTTGCCGGCGCGACCTGGATCAAGACCGATGCGGCAGGCCGAACCAGCGACGACAAGATTCTTGCGGTGGGCGATGTCGAGCGACCGGGTCTGGCCACCAATGCGCTGGGGGCAGGCAAGCGCACCGCGGACTATCTCATCGCCACCTTCCAGGGAGTACCCTGGGTGCCGTTCCGACAACGGCTGATCCAATTTGAAGATTTGACTATGGCCCATTACGACCCGGCCGAGCGGGGTGTCACTGAAGATCAGCAGGCGGCCCGGTGTCTGAGTTGCGGCTCCTGCCGCGATTGTCATCTCTGCGAGACCATCTGTCCC
The DNA here is from genome assembly GCF_016918545.1 of Desulfobulbus alkaliphilus. GTDB lineage: Bacteria > Desulfobacterota > Desulfobulbia > Desulfobulbales > Desulfobulbaceae > Desulfobulbus > Desulfobulbus alkaliphilus. Next base: position 20,606 of record NZ_JAFFQC010000011.1, read on the forward strand.
ACCAACGCCATATCCCGTCAGGAGATCCCCCCTGGTCCGGATGGGGTGGATTATGAATATATCTCCGACGACGACAAGTGCATTGCCTGTGGTTTCTGTGCCGATACCTGCCCCTGCGGCATCTGGGTACTACGTCCTTTCTGAGCCTCTCCTGCCGCACAGTTACCAGCATCCGCCCCCTGAGCGTATTGTGCTCTGGGGGCTTTTTTTCTTCATTTTCTGACCACATATACTGGGTGGAAGGAAAAGGCTGCTGACCTGCAGACGGAAACCGTTCGTCAGCCTTACATAATAATCTTTTATTTTTTCATGAAACGGAGCAGTACCTTGTATTGCTTGCCGTCCAGGTCCTTGGGCAAGGTTGTGCCGTCGGGAATCAGCAGGGTGAGAACTTTTCCCTTATGAGGGTCACTGCGTGGCTGTCGCCGTCGCTCTTGCAGCCGGGGCCCGGATATTCGTTGGCGAGGATTTCGAACATTGAGCAACTCAGCCTCTATCAGGCCGCCAGTGACAGGGGGCTTGCTGGTAGGGGAGCCAAGCGGTTCTATCGAGCCGATAATTATATCAACCATTTTTTGTTTCCTCCCTGAAGTGAAATGGTCCTGTGCTTTGTGGTGGTCGAGTCGTTGCCTGTTCATTCTCTGTGTTTGTGTTCTACCATGTTTTCCTGTTCAAGTTCCAGCAGGATCTGCTTCAGCGGCAGGCCACCACCGAAGCCGGTCAGGCTGCCGTCAGCGCCGATCAGGCGGTGGCAGGGGACAATCAGGGCCAGAGGATTGGCCCGGGCCGCCCCTCCCACAGCCCTGGCCTTGCGGCGATCGCCGAGATGTGCGGCCAGTTCACTGTAGGATCGGGTCTTGCCGTAGGGAATGGTGCACAGCTGCTCCCAGACCTGGAGTTGAAAAGGTGTGCCGTGCAGGGACAGGGGCAGGTCAAAACAGCGCAGGTGGCCGTGCAGGTAGGCAAGGATCTGTTGTGCCGCCTTGCTCAACAACGGATCGGCCATGGTGGCCACGGCTGGAGGAGGGGGATACAGTACCGATTCTTCAGGTAACGTAAGGCCGCACAGCCCAGAGGCGTCAGCGGTCAGTGTCAAGGTGCCCAGGGAGGTGGCAAGTGAAGCGCGACGGAGCATGAAATTCTCCATTGAAGAGTGCAAATATTTGTTTACCCCTTTCAACGATACCACCTGGTCGATAGTTAGTGTCCATTACCTTGTATCCGTGACGGCTGAACGCTTGTTTTGGATATATATCTTGCTGTAAGCATATTATAATTTTAGCTAAACCCTTGAATAAACTTGCACCAACCGTCCTTGGGGGCATCCGTCCGCACTCCATTTCCATTGCCCGTAACCGTCCGATAAAGTTTCCATTAATTGAACGGTCACGAACAACGAAGCTGACGCACGGACGAACGCTCACGGATTCAGGCATTAGAAACGAGGTATTTTATTCTCAAAGAAAAATAGTTGTTTCCGGGTGGACACTGGTTATTCTGACGGCAGGTGAAAGATCTCGATCAGCTGTGTCTCCATCCGCGTTTGCCGGCCAAGGACAGTGCTGGTATGCCGGTAGAGGGTTTTCATCTCCTGGTCCGTGGCTCTGTTGCGAATGTGACTGCAATTGTAGTTGAGACAGAAATGAGGTTTCGCCAGGAACAGACAGCCCTGTTCACCCAGAAAACAGCAGGCATCTTCCTTGTGGGGCAGAGGCTCCACGACAATACCGAGCAGAAGATTGATGAGGATCTGGATTGCGTCGGTGTTGTCAGCCATCAAGGCACTGCAGCAGCCGCCGCCCGGTCGGGAGGCGCAGTGGCAGCAGAGTTGATTCATGCCCATGGATCGCATGTGCAGGGTGAGAGCCTCCACGGACAGACGCAACTCTTGTAAAGCATCCCGCACGGTGCCATGAATGTTGTGTTGCCGCTCCCAGGTCCGGTGGAGGGAGTGAGCCAGTGCAACCTTTTCAGTAGCCGTACCGCTGTAGAAATTAAGCATGATGAATTCTCCGACCCCTCCCGGCCTTTATGGTTGCAGGGCTTGAAGCATGAAATCCTTCCATACCGGGGCCGCTGCCTTGCCGCCGGTTTCTCCCGGGCCCAGTGAGATGCTGTGGTCGTGGCCAAGCCAGACACCGGTGGTGAGACCACCGGCCGACCCGATGAACCAGGCATCGATATGGTTGTCCGTTGTTCCGGTTTTGCCGCTGCTTCCTGGTATGCCGGCGGCATTCTTGCCTGTGCCCCGGAGGACAACTTCGGTAAGTGCGGTGTTGATAAAGGAGGCGGTTCGCTCGGAAATCGCCTGGCGCCCGGGAGACTGCGGCCACGGAGCTATACGTCCTTCCCGGTTGCGAACGTGGGTGATGCCAACCGGGGCATGGTGCATGCCCCGGTTGGCAAAGGCCGTATAGGCAGCGGTCATCTCAAGGACGGACACTGGTGAAGCCCCCAGGGCCAAGGTCAGGTCCGGCTGCAGGGGCGCGGTAATCCCCAACCGGTAGGATTGACGGAGAGCGCTTTTCAGGCCGCTTTTACGCAGGAGGCGGACAGCGACCACATTGCTGGAATGGACCAGGGCCTCGGTCAGATTCAATGATCCACGGTAGTCCCGGTTGAAATTAGCCGGTCGCCAGAGTGTACCGCCGCCGCCAGGGAGAGCGATGGGGGCGTCATCGAAAACACTCTGCGCGGAAAGACCATGCTCCAGAGCCGCGGCATAGATAAGCGGTTTGAAAGCCGAGCCTGTCTGTCGGTTGGCCTGTACGGTGCGGTTGTACTGGGTTTGATTGAAATCAGTGCCGCCGATCATAGCTCGGATTCTGCCGCTGGCTGTTTCAAGGGCCACCAGGCCCCCCTGTGGACGGTTACGTCCAGGTTGGCGCTCGTGAACCGCGGCTACACCACGATGGATCGCCTTGGCTGCTGCCTGCTGCAGGCGGCTGTCCACAGTGGTGGCCACGGTCAGCCCCTGGAGGAACAGATCTGCATCACTGTAACGGCTGAGCAGTTGGCTGCGGATATAGAGACTGAAATAGCCGTTGAGCGATTGCCGCCATTCCCCGGAAGGGTGTACCCCCTGCTGGTAAGCGGTCCGGGCGGCCTCGGGGGTTATGACGCCGTCTTCGGCCATGCGGTTGAGTACGTACCGCTGCCGGGCCCTGGCGGCCTCGGGATATCGGAGGGGTGAATAGTTGCTGGGTGACTGGGGCAGGCCGGCAAGGAGGGCTATTTCTCCCAGAGTCAGTTGACCGACGGTCTTGCCGAAGTAGGTTCGGGCCGCGGCCTCGACCCCATAGGCCCCGTCTCCCAGATAAATTTCGTTCAGGTAGATAAATAAGATTTCCTCTTTACTCAGAATGCCTTCAAGGCGGCTGGAGAGGATCGCTTCCGCGAGTTTTCGCGCATAGCTTTTCTCTCTGCTGAGCAGCAGGGCCCGAGTGACCTGTTGGGTGATGGTCGACCCGCCCTGACTCCGTCTGCCGGAGCGGAGGTTATTGATTGCCGCCCGGGTGATGGACCAGGCATCCACACCCCGGTGGTCCCAGAAACGGCTATCCTCGGCGGCAACAAAGGCCAGGGGCAGGAGGGGCGGCATATCCTGATACGGGACGATGATCCTGAATTCGCGGGCAATGGCATCGATGGGCCGACCGTTGCGATCAAGAACGAGGGTCGCGACCTGGGGGCGATAATCGTGGACGGACTGGATGTCGGGCAAACTGTGGAACCAGGCCATCACCGCGCCGACCATCAGGGTGACCAGACCGGCAATCGAGACCAGAATCACGGTGAGATGGCGTTGATCGAGCACCCATCCTTGCGGGAGGTCTGCTTTTGGCGTCGGTTTTGATTTTGCAGCGGGTTTGGTGGACAAGGACGGCAAGAAACGGTAGTGTTGACGACAAAAAACAGTGTGGTTGTCTTCTGACAGGAGTGCAGGTATCATTCCGCCCTTGTACGTACCATGATTTCAGCATTCCGGCATCCTTAAAGCAAAAAGTACTCTCTGGATTGTTTTGTCTCGAATACGAATTCTCTCGGAACAGTTAGCCAATCAGATCGCCGCCGGTGAAGTGGTGGAGCGGCCGGCCTCGGTGGTCAAGGAACTGGTGGAAAACAGCCTTGATGCAGGTGCCGACCGCGTCGATGTGTACGTCGAAGGGGGAGGGACAGGGCTCCTGCGGGTTGCCGATAACGGTGAAGGCATGGACAGCGACGATGTCCTGCTCAGTATCGAGCGGCATGCCACGTCCAAGATTCGTGAAGAAGGTCAGCTGGCCGCCATTACCACCCTGGGGTTTCGCGGTGAAGCCCTGCCCAGTATCGCCTCGGTGTCCTGGGTGACCATCCTTTCCCGTCCCCGCGACCGCCGGATGGGGACCAGGGCTGATATCCGCTACGGTGTTCTGCGGGAGGTGCACGAGGATGGCTGCGCTCCGGGTACAGTGATCGAGATTCGTCATCTTTTCGGCAACATGCCGGCCCGAAAAAAATTTCTCAAATCACGCCGCACCGAGATGCATCACATCGAGGAAGTGATAAAGAATCAGGCGCTGGCCCACTCGCAGGTCGGTTTTACCTTGCATAGCGATGGACGGGAGGTGCTTGCCTATCAGCCGGAAACGGATCTGGAATCACGGGTTCGGTCGATTTTCCGCAGCTCGGATCGGATGCTGCCGCTGCATGGAATCCAGGACAGTGCTCAAGATGGACTTGCTCTGGAGGGCTATCTGCTCCTTCCGGAAACAGGTGCCGTTGCCAATGCCCGTTTGCGCATCCTGGTCAACAAACGGCCGGTGCAGGACAGCATGATCCGTCATGCCGTGTATGAGGGGCTGCAGGGGTTTCTCATGAAAGGCCGGCAGGCCGCGGGAGCCGTGCTGCTGAGCATCGGCCCGGAACAGGTGGATGTCAATGTGCATCCGGCCAAGCGGGAGATTCGTTTTCGCCGCAGCGATGTCGTTCATCGGTTTATTGTCGAAGGGGTGACGCAGGCTCTGCGCGCCTATCAGCACAGCCTGCGGACTAATTTGTTCACAGGGTCGGTGTTGTCTCCGTCTTCGTCCCTGTTGACGCCTCAAATACAACCCCAACAGACTGCGCAGCCGGACAACGCCTCGTTGATTACCCCGCGCACAGCTGAACCAGTGGTCTATGAGCCGCGGCATTTACCGATGGCGCCATCCTCCGTCCCCGGGAGAGAGTCCTCGCCGCTTAATCCTGTTGCTGTCACCGTCAGTGAAGTCGAGCCATCTCTAGCCCCGCATTCTTCAGCCCTGGAAGAGGATCTGTCCGGCCTGACTCTGATCGGTCAGCTTTTTACCCTGTATCTGCTCTGTGAAAAGGATGGGGAGTTCATTGTCATTGATCAGCATGCCGCCCATGAACGACTTCTCTATGGTCAATTGCTCCAGGGGTATCAGGCGGCCAGAATATCCCGGCAGACCCTTATGTTTCCCGCCACGGTTGAACTGACTCCTGTTCAGGAAGAAACCCTCGAGCAACGGCAAGCGGAAGTGGCGGCCCTGGGCCTGCAGACGAAATATTTCGGTGACAGCACCTATGTGATCAGCACGCTGCCTGCCCTGGTGAGCCATGTCGATCCCGGTTCTTTATTGCGGGAAACACTCGATGCCCTCAGGGGACTTGCGCCCGCGGACAACTCTCGACCGGTACCACGGGTGGTGGATGATCTTCTCGCCTCCATGGCCTGCAAGGCAGCGGTCAAGGCAGGTCATCGTCTGCAACCACTGGAGATGCTCAAACTACTTCAGCAGATGGAAAAGAGTGAGATTTTTTCTCATTGCCCGCATGGTCGCCCGGTGATTAAGACGTTCTCCGTCCGGGAAGTCGAAAAATGGTTTTACCGCCATGGTAGCTGAATCGCGCTGGTGTCGAGGATGCTGGCACAGAGCAGGATGCCGGGCGCACGACTTGAATACAGTCGAAGAAAGACGAGATCTTGATGAGCTCTGCCTGCAGGAAGATAGATCGGAGAACAAAAAAACAGCGTACTCTACAACCTGAATCCGTGACGGCTGGACTTTTGTTTTGGATATATCTTGCTGTGATCGATCTTATGATCGCAGAGGAATCCTTACCAATACCTTTCACCAGCCGCCCTTCGGGGCATCCGTCCGCACGCCATCTTCATTGCTCGTAACCGTCCGATAAAAGTCTCCATTAATCGAACGTTCACAGGCAATAAAGCTGACGCACGGACGAACGCTCACGAATCCGGGTACTACAAAATACACCGATAGCGGTGTTCATCGATGCAAGAGGAAAGATAGCCATGAACATACAGACACTTCGGGTCGACAGTCCGGAGGGGCGACAAAGTTGTGCCAGACTGCGGCAACGTTTCAGCGAGGGGGGCGAGGAGAACTGCCGTCAGGCAGTACGGGAGATTCTTGGCAGGGTGAGCAAGGAGGGTGATACGGCTGTCGTCGACTATTGTCGCCGTTTTGATAGTCCGACCATGACTCTTGAGACCCTGCGGGTAACTGAGGAGGAATTTGCTCAGGCCGACCGGGCTGTGGATGCAGCCTTCCGTGAGACCCTGCGCTTTGCCGCCGAACGGATCCGCACCTTCCATGAACGGGAACGGGAGGATTCCTGGATTTTGACCCGGGAGGATGGAACTATTACCGGACGAATGGTACGGCCAGTGGACTCCGCCGGCCTGTATGTTCCGGGTGGTAAAGAGGGGGCAACCCCCCTGGTTTCATCGGTCCTGATGAACGGTATTCCCGCCCAGATCGCCGGAGTGGCTCGCCGGGTGATGGTGACACCACCCAACCGTGCTGGTGGGGTCAATCCGTTTCTCCTGGCAACGGCGGCGGAGATCGGCATCACTGAGATCTACAAAGTCGGATCCGCCTGGGCCATTGCCGCTTTGGCGTATGGTACCGCCACCATTCCAGCAGTGGATGTGATCGTTGGTCCGGGCAATCAGTATGTTGCCGAGGCCAAACGGCAGGTCATGGGTCGAGTGCGGATCGATATGCTTGCCGGGCCCAGTGAGGTGCTGATTATTGCCGATGAATCGGCCAAGCCTGCCTTTATTGCCGCGGACATGCTGGCTCAGGCCGAGCACGATCCCCAGGCCCTCGCGGTTGTTATCACCACCAGTGCCGGGGTGGCAACAGCCGTTGCCGGAGAATTGGCACGCCAGCTGCCTCAGCTGCCCCGAGCCGATATTGCCCGTACCGCGCTGGAGAACCGCGGTCTGATCCTGGTGGTTGACAGCCTTGATGAGGCTATGGATCTGGCCAATGAGATCGCCATTGAACACCTGGAACTGCAGATCGACGAGCCCTGGCAGTGGCTGCCCCGCACCCGTCATGCCGGCGCCGTGTTTCTTGGCCCCTGGACACCGGAAGCTGCCGGTGATTATGTCGCCGGCCCCAATCATGTCCTGCCCACCATGGGCACGGCACGGATTTCTTCAGCCCTGGGCGTTGAGACCTTTGTCAAAAAGAGTTCGATTATCTCCTATTCCCGCCGGGCACTGGAGGCGGACAGCGAGCATATTCGCCGATTGGCCGCCTTGGAAGGATTGACGGCCCACGGTCATTCAGTGGCCATAAGGCTTGGTGAAGACTGAGCGCCTCCTCCTCAGCAAGGGGGCAGAGCGGTTGGGTATTGACCTCGAGGAAGAGGCGCTCGAGCGCCTGCTTCTTTACCTGGCGGAGTTGGTCAAGTGGAACCGGCGTATCAATCTGATCGCCCGGGACACCCGGGAGGAGCAGATCATCGAAACCCATTTTCTCGATTCCTTGACCCTCCTGCCTTTCCTGCTGGAACAGCGACAGGCACCGCAACACCTTCTCGATGTAGGCAGCGGTGCCGGATTTCCCGGGCTGGTGCTGGCGACTGTACTGCCCGAGGTGCGGTTCACCCTGGCTGAACCCAGGGCCAAACGGGTCAGCTTTCTCCGCCACTTGATCCGTACCCTCAGGCTCACCAATACTGAGGTACATGCTGAACGTATCGAAGCCCTCATGCCTGACCGGCAGGGCTGTTTCACCCATATTACCGGCCGGGCCGTGGCGGAACCAGCCCTGTTTCTCCCCCTGGTGCGGCCCCTGGTCTCCCCGGAGACGCGGGTTGTGCTCATGCTTGCCAGGACAGAGCTCCTGGCAAGCATCGAGCAGCTCCCATCCGGACCATGGCATATCCTTGATATCAGGACTTTTAACCTGCCTTTTTCCGCAGCCTCCAGGGTCTTGGCCGTGGTTGGTGCCTGTCTGTGAACAGTTCCGGTTCCCGATATAGATTCCTGGAGTCCAGCCGTCACGGATTCAGGGGTCTGTTGCCGACATCTGTCCGCTGGACAATTTTCTGCTGATACTTCTTTCTGGAATATTTACGGCTGATCTGGTAAGCAGTGAACTTTTATTGACAATAACAACGGCAAAGTTTCGTTACAGCACACGAGGCATGTATGGCACAGACAATTGCGGTTCTGGCTGGTGACGGCATCGGGCCCGAGGTAATGGCCGAGGCCATCAAGGTTCTGGGCGCGGTTCAGCGTCGATTCGATTTTACCCTCAACTATGTCCATGCCGATGTCGGCGGCGTGGCCATCGACAACTGCGGCGAAGCCCTCCCCCCGGCGACCCTGGAGGCCTGTGAACAGAGTGCCGCCATCCTGTTTGGTTCGGTGGGCGGACCTCAATGGGAGAGCCTGCCGCCGGAACAACAGCCGGAGCGGGCAGCGTTGCTGCCGTTGCGTAAACATTTTGATCTCTTCTGCAACCTGCGCCCGGCCAAGGTTTTCAAAGCCCTGGTCGGCGCCTGTCCGCTACGGGCGGATATCGTTGAGGATGGTTTTGATATCCTCGTGGTCCGCGAACTGACCTCGGGAATTTATTTTGGCCAGCCCAAGGGCCGTGAGGGCAGCGGCCCAGATGAGCGCGCCTGGGACACCAAGGTCTATACCCGCGCCGAGATTGAGCGCATCGCCCGTATGGCCTTTGAGGCCGCCCGTCTGCGCCGGAGTCGCGTCACTTCGGTGGACAAGGCCAATGTCCTCACCTGCATGGTGTTCTGGCGCGAAGTGGTCAAGGAGGTAGCCCGGGACTTTCCGGACGTGGAGCTGAATCATATCTACATCGATAATGCCACCATGCAGTTGGTCCGCGACCCGCATCAGTTTGATGTTATGCTCTGTGGCAACATGTTCGGGGACATCATCTCCGATGAGGCTGCCATGCTCACTGGTTCCATGGGAATGCTTGCTTCCGCCAGCCTTAACAGTTCGAAATTTGGTCTGTTCGAGCCCGCCGGAGGTTCCGCCCCAGACATCGCCGGACAGGGAACCGCCAATCCCATTGCCCAGATTCTGTCCGCGGCGATGATGCTCAAATACAGTCTGGGCCAGGAGCAGGCTGCGGTTGCCATTGAAGAAGCGGTGGCTGCCGTTCTTGCTCGAGATATTATGACCCCGGATATAGCAACCTCCGGTGTTGTTCCGGTTTCCACTTCAGCCATGGGAGACGCTATCGCCGGTGAGATTTCCCTGGACCCGTGATCGTTCGTTCGTGGGTCAGCTGTATTGTCTGTGACCATTCGATGAAAGGACACTTTATCGGAAAATTACGGGCAATGAAGATGGCGTACGGACGGACGCTCCGGAGGACGGCTCTTGAAGGTTATTATCAAGGATTCCAAAGCAATTGTAATCTGAGTACAGCAAGATATATCCCAAATAAGAGTCCAGTCGTCATGGATTCAGGATTTCGGCCCGATAACCACGAGCAGGGAGGAAAGGCATGCCGAAACGAGAAAATATTATTCTGATCAGTAATCGGGCTGCAACGCGCATGGCCGCTGAGGTAGCCCGGGAGCTTGCTATCCCGGTCACCGAAATGATTACCCGGACCTTTGCCGACGGCGAACTCTATCATGCCTTTCCTCGGGATATCGCCGGACACGATCTGGTGATCATCGCCAGCACCCCGGATGACCTTGCCCACCAGGAACTCATCGATCTGGTAACCGGGGCACGCTACTGGAACGCACTGTCGGTCAATGTGATCATCCCCTACCTGGGGTATTCGACCATGGAGCGGGCCAAACCCGAGTCCGGAGAGATCCCCAAGGGAATCACCCGTACCCGGCAGATCTTCCGGGCCCGGCCTGATTATGTCGCCTTCATTGACCTGCACTCCGAATCGGTCATGCACGCTCATTCCGGCGAGATCCGTACCCGTCACCTCTGGACCGAACAAGTGGCTGCGGCCAAGATCCGGGCCATGAAGCTGGAAAATATTGTGCTCGTCTCCCCTGACTATGGTTTTTCCAAACGGGTGGCACGCCTGGCCGGTCTGCTCGACTGTCCGCATACTGCCGCCAACAAGGACCGCTACGACGTGGACCGGACGATTATCGGTCAACTGTCCGGGGCGGTACGCGACCGTACCGCCATTATCTGTGATGATATGATCCGTACCGGCGGCTCCATGCTCCAGACCGTGGACCGCTGCTATGAGGCCGGCGCCGTGGGGGTGATGATTATGGCCACCCATCTGGTTCTGGCCGGCAACGCCCGGCAGCGTTTTGTCGAAAGAGGAATTAACTGCATTATCGGCGCGGATACCTATCCGGGGCAGGAAAGCGATGACCTGCTTCATCTCTATTCCGTGGCTCCAGTCATTGCCGATGAGCTGAAAGGATATTTTCGTCTGCAATAGGGCCAAAAGGTCAATGACTGCCCATCAGGAAACGGTTCTGTTTCCTTGTCTCATCCTGGGAAAACGGTTGTACCCTGATGGTCAGGCATTGTCTTGGATCCGTGAGCGTCCGTCCGTACGCCCCGAAGGGCGACTGGTGAAGGTTATTGGCAAGGATTGCGCTGCAATTATAATCTGAGCCCAGCAAGATATATCCAAAACAAGCGTCCTGCCGTCACGGACTCAGGAATGTATTCAATCAAGAGCAACCAATATTGGAACACGAACTTATGAAAAAAGTAGGCATTGTCGGCTGGCGAGGCATGGTGGGCTCCGTGCTTATGGAACGGATGCGGCAGGAAGATGATTTTCGCAATTTTGAAGCGCACTTCTTTTCCACTTCCCAGGCCGGGCTGGCTGGGCCTGAGATCAATGGGAAGGTCCGTGAGCTTCTCGATGGTCGTAGTGTGGATCTGCTCAGAGAGATGGATATCATTCTCTCCTGTCAGGGCAGCGGGTATACCGAAGAAGTGTACGGACCATTGACAGCTCTGGGTTGGCAAGGATACTGGATCGACGCTGCTTCCAAGCTGCGTATGGATACGGATGCGATTATCTGCCTTGATCCGGTGAACCGCAGGATCATCGACACCGGGCTTGAGCAAGGTGTTAAAAAGTTCATTGGCGGCAACTGTACGGTTTCGCTGATGCTCATGGCCCTGGGTGGCTTGTTTGCCCAAGGGTGGGTGGATTGGGTCACCTCCCAGACCTATCAGGCCGCCTCCGGGGCCGGGGCCAAGAACATGCGCGAACTGGTCAATCAGATGCGGTTGATTGGAGAAAACGCCGAGCAGATCCTCGACGATCCTGCTTCAGCCATTCTTGAACTTGACCGCAACGTGGTGGAGACTCTGCGGCATCCCTCTTTTCCTACCGGGAATTTCGGGGCCCCGCTGGCAGCCAGCCTCATTCCCTGGATCGACATCGCCATGGACAACGGCCAGACCCGGGAGGAGTGGAAAGGGATCACTGAAACCAACAAGATTCTGGGCAATCATGACGTCCCCATTCCCATTGACGGCTGCTGTGTGCGCATCGGTGCCATGCGGTGCCACAGCCAGGCGTTCACGATCAAGCTGAAACGGGACATTCCCCTCATCGACATCCAGCAGGTTATTGGCGGGCACAACAAGTGGGTGTCATTGGTGGATAATAGCAGAGAGGCAAGCCTCAAAGAGTTGACTCCGGCCCGGGTGACCGGCACCTTGGATATCCCGGTGGGCCGCCTGAGAAAAATGAATCTAGGACCGGAATACCTCAGTGCCTTCAGTGTCGGTGACCAGCTCCTCTGGGGTGCTGCTGAACCTGTGCGGCGGATGCTGAACATTGTTTTGGAGTATATCAAATAATGGGACGCACAAGCCGTCCTGATTGAGCAGGTCGCACCGACTGGTCGGACGCTCGGGATACTGCAAGCCGCTTCTCCTCTGGGAAGCGGCTTTTCTCGTTGCATCTGATCGTTTTTAATAGGCCTGAAGTACGGATGAACGTTCACGGATTCAGGGTAGAATCAGTTTGTAAATATTTGCGACCTGGATCTGGTAAGCTGAGTGTTGTCCCATTTGGGGAGGTCAGGTTTTCATCTGTCGATGAGGCCTGATATCGGCTGGTGAGGATGAGGAGAAGTGCCTGCACCTTATTGTATCCGCGGATGTGGCGAAACAGGCTGCCGAGGACCCTGCAGGAACTTTGCACGGCAGCCTGACTGCTGACAGATGAGGTGCTGGTGAAAGGTTAGTTTATGATTCAGCCCCCGAGCGGGGGGCGCTCAGTAGTTTTCACTAAGCAGTTCAAAATGAGCCTTGGGATGGTCGCAGGCCGGGCATTTTTCGGGGGCTTCGGTATCGTTGTGGAGGTAGCCGCAGTTGCGACAGCGCCAGGTGACTTTTTCCTCCCGTTTGAAAACCCGGTCGGCAAGGATGTTGGCTTTGAGGTCGAGATAGCGTTTTTCGTGCTGTTTTTCAGCTACGGCAATGGCCATGAAGATACCGGCGATTTCTGCGAAACCCTCTTCCTGGGCCGTTTTGGCGAACTCGGGATACATGGTGGTATGTTCGTGATGTTCACCGCCGGCTGCTTCGGTCAGATTTTCGACTGTGGTGCCGATGACTCCAGCGGGAAAGGCGGCGCAGATTTCTACCTCCCCCCCCTCGAGCATTTTGAACAACCGTTTGGCGTGTTCTTTTTCCTGGTTGGCAGTCTCTTCAAAGATATCGGCGATTTGGACATATCCCTCTTTTTTTGCCTGACTGGCAAAATACGTGTAGCGGTTACGGGCCTGGGATTCGCCGCTGAAAGCGGTGAGGATGTTTTTTTCGGTCTGGGTGCCTTTCAAGCTTTTCATGGATATCTCCTTGTGTGATGGTAGTTCCGGTACGGACAGTATGTGTTCCTAAAAATAAATATTCTTAACAAGTAGCATATCTTGATATGGTTGACAAACAATATTTGCTTGCCCACAGGGAGGGGATTTCTTCGGGATGGTGGTTATTTAGTTTCCCTGAGTCCCTGAACGTTCGATTAAAGTAGACTTTATCGGACGGTTACGGGCAATGAAGATGGCATGCGGATGGACGCTCCGCAGGGCGGCTGGTGAAGGGTATTGTCAAGGACACTACTGCAATTATAATCTGATTACAGTAAAATATAACCTAAACAAGCGTCCAGTCGTCACGGATTCAGACAAGGATACATGCTGGCCGAGAAGACCGTATCCGCGGGATCAGGGTTGTTTGGATGGTTGCAGCTTGCCATCACTCAGGGTGAAGCAGCGATCCATGGCCTGGGCGAGTTCCATGTTGTGGGTGACCATGATGACGGCCAGGCCAAGGCTGCCGCTGAGTTCGCGAAACAGGGTGAAAACGCGCCGACCGCTGGCCGCGTCGAGGTTGCCTGTGGGTTCGTCGGCCAGAAGGATATCAGGATCCATGACCAGAGCCCGGGCCAGGGCAACCCGTTGTTGTTCGCCACCGGAGAGCTCACCGCTGCGGTGACTGAGACGTTCGGCCAGACCAACCCTGTCAAGGAGGGCTGTGGCCTTGTCCTTGAGGGGCGCGTGGGGCAGGCCGCTGATCAGGCCTGGCATCATCACGTTTTCCAGAGCAGAGAATTCCGGCAGCAGGTGGTGGAACTGAAAGATGAAGCCGATATGGGTATTGCGGTGGTCCGCAAGGTTCGGTTCGCTCTTGCCGGTGAGTTCTGTTTCCCGGAAGAGGAGACGGCCTGAATCGGGTTGGTCCAGGGTGCCAAGAATCTGCAGCAGGGTGGTCTTGCCGGATCCTGAGGTGCCGGTGATGGCGACCATCTCACCCGCCTGGACAGTGAGGTCGACATCCTGGAGCACATTGATGGTGGCCAGTCCGCTGCGGTACGAGCGGCACAGCGCTTCGGCGCGGAGGAGGGGTAAATCACTCATAGCTCAGAGCCTCGGCCGGCCGGACGCGGGATGCCTTCCACGAAGGATAGAGGGTGGCAACCAGGGTGATGAGGATGGCGGATGCAGCGATGATGGTAACCTCCAACGGCAGCACCTTGATCGGTAAGGTGGACATGGGGTAGACATTGCTGGGCAGTTCGATGAACTTGTAGCGCTTGAGCAGGGCGCAGAGGCCCAGGCCGCTGGCCACGCCGAGGATTGTTCCCGAAATGCCGATAACCGCTCCCTGGTAGAAGAAAATCCGCATGATGGATCTGGTGGTGGCTCCCATGGACTTGAGGATGGCGATGTCCCGGGTTTTCTCCATGACCACCATGACCAGGGCGCTGATGATATTGAGGGCAGCCACCAGGATGATCAGGTTAAGGGCGATGAAAATACCCAGTTTTTCGAGCTTGAGAGCGGCAAACAGGTTCTGGTTGAGTTGCATCCAGTCGCGCACCGAGTATTGCGGCCCCAGGACCTCCCGGATGGCGGCGGCGATCCGGTCGGCCCGGTCGATATCATCCACCCGTACCTCGATGCCGTGCACCCCCCGGGGCAGATCATTGAGGCCGCGGGCTGTCTCCAGGTTGACAAAACCCATGGAGGAGTCGTATTCGTTCATGCCGGTCTCGAAAATGCCGGTGACCAGACAGGTACGGATCCTCGGCAGCACCCCCATGGGCGAGAGCGGTCCGTTGGGCGAGATCAAACGAACCCGATCTCCGGGAGCCACCCGCAGTTGCCGGGCCAGCCCCTTGCCCAGGACAATGGCCGGTACATCACGGGGAGCGTCGAGATCCGCGAGGTTGCCGACAATCATTTTTTCGCCGATGTTGAGCACCCGCTGGGATGATGCGGTCTCAATGCCTCGCAGCACTACCCCGGTGGAGGCGCTGCCCGAGGTGATCAGGGCCTGGCTGTACAGATAGGGCGTGGTCGCGACCACGCCCCGGACCGATTCGATCCGGGCGCTGATCTCCTCGGGATTGTCAATGGTCTGGCCATAGCGCTGGACCATGGCATGAGAATTGACGCCGATGATCTGGTCGCGCAGGCCTTCAGTAAAACCAGTGAACACCGAGAGCACAACAATGAGGGCCATGACCCCCACCCCGACTCCGAGGATGGCGATCAAGGTGATCAGGGAAATAAATTTTTGCTTTCGTTTGGCCCGCAGGTAGCGCAGGCTGACAAACCATTCAAAGGAGGCCATATAGCCCGGTTACTCCCCGCTTTCCGGTTTGAGCTGGGGAAAGAGAATGACATCGCGGATCGAGGGTGCATCGGTGAGCAGCATAACCAGTCGGTCAATGCCGATCCCTTCGCCGGCCGCTGATGGCATGCCGTACTCCAGGGCGCGCACATAGTCGCGATCCAGGACCGGGTGGATCTCTTCGTCGGTGCCGCGCTCGCTGATCTGTTTCTGGAAGCGCTGTAACTGGTCCACCGGATCATTGAGTTCGCTGAAAGCATTGGCGATTTCGCGGCCGGTGATGAACAGCTCGAACCGGTCGGTGACCGTGGGGTCTTCCTCGTTGCGCCGGGCCAGGGGTGAGACCTCGGTGGGGTAGGAGGTAATGAAGGTCGGGTCAATGAGCTTGTCTTCGACCAAGAGTTCAAAGAGTTCGGTCCTGGCCTTGCCTGGACCGGATTCGGGCTGCAGTTCGATACCGTGTTTGCGGGCCAGGGCCATGATTGCGTTGTCATCGCGGAGCACGGCGGGGTCGATACCACCGAGTACTTCCAGGGCCTGCGCCATGGTGTATCGCTGCCAGGGTGGGGCCAGATTGACGGCCATGCCCTGGTAGGTGAGTTCCATGGAGCCGGTGACTTCGGCGGTCAGCCAGGAGATCATCTCTTCGGTGAGGTCCATAAGGTCATGGTAGGTGGCATAGGCCTGATAAAATTCCAGCATGGTGAATTCGGGGTTGTGGCGGGTGGACAAACCCTCGTTGCGGAAGTTACGGTTGATTTCAAAGACTTTATCAAAACCGCCGACCAGGAGCCGTTTGAGATAGAGTTCCGGGGCGATGCGCAGATAGAGGTCCGTGTCCAAGGCGTTGTGGTAGGTTCGGAAGGGTTTGGCCGTAGCGCCACCGGGGACCGGCTGCATCATGGGAGTTTCCACTTCCATGAAACCCCGGTTGCTGAGGAATTCACGGATCAGGCGGATAATCTCCACCCGTTTGCGGAAAAGCTCGCGAACCTCGGGGTTGACGATGAGATCGAGATAGCGCTGACGATAACGGGTTTCAACATCGGTGAGGCCGTGAAATTTCTCCGGCAGGGGACGCAGTGATTTGGTAATCATCTGCAGGCTGGTAGCCTCAATGGACAGTTCGCCGGTTTTGGTCTTGAACAGCTTGCCTTCAACACCGACAATGTCGCCCACATCCCATTTTTTAAACAGGTCGAACTGTTCCTCGCCCAACAGGTCGCGGCGGGCGTAGATCTGGATGCGGGCTTCCGCGTCCTGGAGATGGAAAAAGGCAGCTTTACCGAATTTTCGCATGGACATGACCCGGCCAGCCACCCGGAAGACAGCGCCGCTGTCATCGTGGGCCTCTGCGACCAGGTGCTGCCCCTGGGGAAGGATCGCGCTGATGGGCTCGGGATTCTTGAAGGTGTTGCTGAACAGTTTCACTCCGGCGGCAGCCAGGGATTCGGCTTTTTCACGCCGCTGTTGGAGGAGATTGCTTGTTGTTTCCATCTGGTTGTCTGGGTAGAAATTGAACCTGAGCGCCCGTACGCGGTTCCAGGGATACCAAAGCGTGATCAACTATACGGGAACAAACCCCATGATTGGGTACGAGCGTCCTGCTGGCGTGGCTCGAGGAGCGGGTTCCTGGATGGGCAAAAAAGGTTTGCTTGCAGAACAAACAAATTTATAGGATAGTGCGAGGCTCCGCTGATGTCAATTCCTTTCAAGGAGCGTGACGGATTCGATGTGATGGGTCTGGGGGAACATGTCCACGGGAATGACCTGTTGTACCCGGTAGCCGCCAGCGGTGATCAGGCCCAGATCACGGGCCAGGGTGGCCGGGTCGCAGGAGACGTAGATGATCTGCTCTGGCTCCAGTCGAGGCAGGAGGGCAGCGGTCCTGCCCAGTCCCTGGCGAGGCGGGTCGAGCAGGATAGAGGTAAAGGCCTCCCGACCGGCAACCATGGTCTCGAGCTGGGAGCGGACATCAGCGGTTATGAAGCGGGTCCCCTGCAGGCCGGCCGCACGATTGTTACGCTCTGCCCAGTGGAGACTGTGCCGGTTATGTTCCACCCCGGTGACCCTCGCTCCGGCCAAAGCCAGGGGGATGGAAAAAGTGCCCATACCGCAGAACAGGTCGAGGGCGGACCAGGGTCTGCTCCGGGGGGAAAGCAGGGCCAGGGCCTGCTGCACCAGCCGGGTATTCTGAGCAATATTAACCTGGAAAAAACAGCGATGGTCCCAGCTGAGCTGGTAGTTTTTCCGAGGCCCGTTGAAGGATTGTGCCAGCAACGCCGTGGCGCCCGGGCTGAGTTCACCTCGAGTGGAAGGTTGCGTGGCAAGGACCACCAGGTCAGCCGGCGAGGAAGCTGAATCCGCTGGGATATGAAAATTGGTGGATCGGCGTCTTTGTCTCGGTTCGAGGACAACAATAGTCCGGCCGCTGGCCGGACAAAGCAGCAATTCCAGGGCCTGGACATGGGTTCGCATTTTTTGCGGCCAATCGAAGTCAACCAGACGGGCCATGACCTGGTTGAGCTGTTCATGGACCAGCAGACAGCGACGAATCGGTACCACTTGATTGCTGGCCCGTCGATGGAATCCCATCCGACCTTTCCGGTCAAGATGGAGACGCAGCCGGTAACGGTAGGCGAATGGTTTGGGTGAAGGCAGGGGAGCTGCGGGCTGGCCGGGTGGCAGAGCCACATGGGCCCGTTGTAGAGCTTCGGCAAGCATCTGCTGCTTGCTCTGCAGCTGAAAGGGGTAGGCGGCGTGTTGCAGATCACACCCACCACAGCGACCATAATAGGGGCATGGAGGTTCGACCCGCTCCGGGGCTTCTTCAAGGATTCGCAACAAACGGGCCTCCCGGTGGCCTCGGCAGGCTCTGGTTTCCCGGGCCATGACCGTTTCTCCCGGCAAAACACCCGAGACCATCACCACCATGCCGTCGGCCAGGTGCCCCAATCCCTTGCCTCCGGTAATGATCTTTTTGATTGTCACCACATGTTCCATTTGCGCATTGTAGCAGTTTAGTGCTAGTATATTCAAGAAATGATTACAGAATTAGTCCAGATGCTACGAATTCGACAATGGGTGCTCCGGGGCCGGATCGGAGAGAAAACATGAAAAACCGGATCCGTGAGCGTTCGTCCATGCGTCAGTATCGCTCTTCGTGGCCGTTTGATTACAGGATATTGTATCGGACGGGCACGGGTAATAAACCTGAATCCGTGACGGCTGGACGCTTGTTTTGGATATATTTTGCTGTAATTATAGTATAACTGCAGATAAACCCTTGATAAAAATTTTCTCCAGCCGCCCTTCGGGGCATCCGTCCGCACGCCATCTTCATTGCCCGTAACCGTCCGATAAAGTGTACTTTAATCGAACGGTCACGAACAACGAAGCTGACGCTCGGACGAACGCTCACGGATTCAGGATAAAGATGGCGTGGGGACGAACGTCGCAAAGGGCGGCTTGTGAAGGTGAATTGTCAAAAATATCGTCGCGCTTGTAACCTGAGTACGGCGGAATATATCAAAAACGTGATCCAGCTGTCACGGATTCATTAAAAGAAAGGGACGAGTGAACGTGCACGCACAGGCCAAGGTCAAGATTCTTGTTGTCGACGATGAACGGGTGCACCGATTCATGTTATGTTCATTGTTTGCGGAATGGGGCTGGGAAGCGGATGAAGCAGACGATGGTACCACCGCGGTTGCCGCGGTTGAGCAGGGACCCTATGATGCCATTCTCATGGATGTGCGCATGACGATCATGGATGGAATGGAGGCTCTCAAACGTATTCATGCCCTTAATCCAGCTATTCCTGTTGTGATTATGACCGCGTTTTCCTCAGTGGATTCAGCGGTTGCGGCCATCAAGAAAGGGGCGCATGATTACCTGACCAAACCGCTGGACTTCGATCGACTGCGCGCGACTCTGGAGGTGGCCATGGGACATCGGCAGCAGGGAGACAGTACAGTCGATGCGGGGCAGCCCTTTGGTGACAACGGCCGGATTATCGGCACCTCCGTGCCGATGCGGGAATTGTGGGATCTGATTGTCCAGGTGGCTCCCACCGAGGCTACCGTGTTGATCAATGGTGAATCCGGCACCGGTAAAGAGTTGGTGGCTGACGCCCTGCACCACAGCAGCCACCGGAGTCAGGGTCCATTGGTCAAGGTCAATTGTGCCGCCCTGGTGGAAACCCTCCTTGAATCGGAACTGTTTGGTCACGAGCGGGGAGCCTTCACCGGTGCCGACCGCCGCCGGGAGGGTTGTTTTGTTCAGGCCCGGAGCGGGACCCTTTTTCTCGATGAGATCGGCGAGACTTCTCCGGGCATGCAGGCCAAGCTGCTGCGGGTCCTCCAGGAACACGAATTGCAGCGGGTGGGCGGTCAGGAAACCATCAAAATCGATGTTCGTCTGCTTGCGGCGACCAATCGGAATCTAGAAGAAGAGGTGGCAGCTGGTCGTTTCCGGGAAGATCTCTATTATCGCCTCAAGGTGGTGGAACTGGAAGTCCCGCCTCTGCGGGACCGGCATGGCGATATTCCCCTGCTGGCCAACTATTTCCTACGCCGTTTTGCCGAAAAAAATGGTCGTCAGGTCAGCGGTATCGCCCCCGAATGCATGGATGTGCTCAACCGGTATCCCTGGCCGGGAAATGTCCGCGAGCTGGAACATGCCATTGAGCGGGGCGTCATCCTCATGCGCGGCGAGTATCTGGATACCAATGTTCTCCCCCTGGCCCTGCAGCGTTGGGCCGGCATGAATGTGCCCAGAGAGGTTGACGAGCCTGCCACCCTCAAGGAAGCGGAAAAGATGCTCATCCTCAAGACCCTGGAAGAAACCGGTGGGAATCGCAGTGAAGCTGCCCGCCGTTTGCAGGTTACCCGCAAGACGCTCTTGAACAAGCTTAAAGGTTATAATATAAGCTGACCGCTCACTGATCCAGGATACCTGCAGGCTCTTCAGGGGGTTTATGGTCCATGAAGGCCACCCGCGGATGATCAGGCTTCTGCCCAGAGGGTCGACTCGTAACCGGTAACCTGCCAGGGGTGGCTGAAAGACGCGCGGGTTTCTCGAAATAATAACTGCAATCTGCAACGAGGTTCATGAACAGAACAACGGACCTGCTCCGAGCTGCTTATGCTGTCTCCCGGATCCTTCTTCAGGAGCGTGATCTCCCCACCTTGCTGCAGGGGCTCTGCGACCACCTGACCAAGGCGGGTCTTTATCAGGCGGCCCTGGTGGTGTTGATGGACCGGGATTCAGGAGCAATGATCACCGCGGAAACCAATCTTGGTGACCGGTTCGAGTCGGTCATGGCTCAGCTTCGTCAGGGACGTCTGCCTGCCTGCGGGATCCGGGTGCTTGAGGCCGACAGCGAGGAGGTGGTGCTCTGCACGGATTGCAGCTGTTCCATGTGCGGGGAAGATGCGACCCTGGCTCTTTGTGCCCCTCTGCGCTGCAGCCCCAGTTTGACCGGTTTTCTGACCGTGCCACTCTTGCCGGCAATTCAGCCGGATGAGGACGAGGTTGGACTCATCGGTGAGCTGGCCGAATCCATCACCCTGGCCCTCCGTCAGCTGTTTGCTGAGGTGGCGGCCAGAAATCGGGAACAGGAGCTGCAGCGGTCCGAAGAGCGATATGAGCTGGCACTGCACGCCTCCCAGGCGGGGTTATGGGACTGGAATATCAAAACCGGTGAGATGTACACCAGCCCCGATCACTGGGAATTGCTTGACTACCGCGCTGATACTGAGCACCAGGGTGGACCGCCACGGTTCATTCACCCCGAAGACCGGGAACGGGTATTGTCTGTGTTGAACGAACATCTCCTCGGCAAAACCGATGAATACCGTATCGAATACCGGGTCAATGATCCAGATAGGGGATTGACCTGGTACCTCGATCGGGGCCGGGTGGTGGAGCGGGATGAAAACAATATGCCGGTGCGGATGACCGGCACCCATCAGAATATCACCCTGCAGAAGAGGCAGGACGAGGCCCTCAACCTGCTGGAGAGACAATTGCATGAAGCGGTTGATTATGAGCGGAACTTTCTCCAGACCGTGATTGACAGCGCCGGCGACCCGGTCATGGCCATTGACCTTGACTTCAATCTGCTGCTCATCAACCGGGCCGCGGCCTCTCTGGTCCGAGGCGGCGGCGATGTTGCCTCAATGCAGGGGCAAAAATGCTATCAGCTCTTCCACGACGCCAAGGAGCCCTGTCGGGACAGTCGTTTTCCCTGTCCGGTGGTTGAAATCCGCACCGGCCAGCGGCAGATGAAACTGATCCACAATCCGTATCACGGCAACGCCGTCAGGAATACCTTTGAACTGGATGTCTCCCCACTCAGAGATGGACGCGGGGCACTGTATGGCATCATCGAAGTAGCACGAGATATCACTGACCGGCTGCGGATTGAAAAGGATTTACGCGACAGTCAGTCCCATCTGTACCGCCTGGCCCATCATGATACTCTCACCGGGCTACCCAACCGCCTGCTGTTTCAGGACCGACTCGCCCAGGCGATCAGCAAAGCCGAGCGCAACCGAACCGGGGTCGCCGTTCTTTTCCTTGACCTCGATCGTTTCAAAATAATCAATGACACTCTGGGGCACGATGTGGGAGACGGTCTGCTGGCTGAGGTGGCGGGACGGCTGCAGCGGCAGTGCCGTCAGTCGGATACAGTGGCTCGGTTGGGTGGTGATGAGTTCGTTTTCGTGCTTGAGGCCATTGGTCGTCGGCATGATGCCGCCGTGGTGGCCACGAAGATCATGAACGCAATGACCGAACCGGTTACGGTCGGTCATCATGAACTGAAGATTTCAACCAGCATCGGCATCGCTCTCTACCCCGATGATGCCGGTGATGGTGAAGAGCTGTTGAAATGTGCTGACATGGCCCTGTATGCGGCCAAGGAGACCGGGCGCAATACCTTTGAGCACTACCGAAGGGACCTGCCCCGCAACGGTCAGCGGCCCCAGTTGAGCTCGGATCCGTTTCAGGCCGCATTGGCAGGGAACCAGTTCGTCTTCCAGTTTCTGCCCCAGTATGAAGCGCGCCATAACCAGCTGGTCGGCTTCAAGTCGCAACTCTCCTGGCGTCATCCGGAAATGGGGGTGCTGTTACCGGATGCCTTCATTGCCGATGCCGATACCTGCGGTATGCTGGGGGCTTTGAGTGCATGGATTTTTACGGATGTCTGCCGTTCCCTGTATTCGTGGCGCCAGGCAGGCGGACAGATTCTGCCGGTGACGGTTCAGGTTGCGTCCCGGCAACTGCTGGACCAAGATTTCCCTATCATGGTCGCCGAAACGGCAAATCGATTCGATATTCCTCCAGGGATGCTGGTGTTCGAGGTGCGGGAGCGCGCTCTTGCCATCGGTACCCGGCTCGACCTGGAGCGACTGACAACTATTGCTCGCTGTGGAGTTGTGCTGGGACTGAGGGATTTCGGAGCGGCCGGGTGTCCGCTTGTTCGCTTGCAGCAACTGCCTCTGCAGCGTGTAGCGCTGAGCCGTTCCCTACTGAATGGGGTGGCGGCAGAGGAAAATGCCGTCACCCTGATCAACGCCCTTATCAACCTGTGTCATGGTCTTGGCCTGGCTGTGCTTGCCGACGGTGTTGAAGAGGAGGCCCAGCTCAACGTGCTTCGCCGTTGTGGCTGCGATTTTGTGCAGGGTCCCCTGCTGGCGGCACCGCTTGATAAAGACAAGGCGGGGCAACTCCTCCTTACCCCGCCAAGGGGTGGTTGACGTGCGTTATCCCCATGGACCTTGCTTCCGCCGTTGTATTCCTGAATGCGTGACGGCTGGGCGCTTGTTTAGGATATATCTTGCTGTCATTATTTTCTCATTACAGCGGAATCCTTGGTAATACCTTTCACCAGCCGCCCTCCGGGGTGTCCGTCCGTACACCATCCGCATTGTCCGTAACAGTAATCACAGCAGACAGCTCATCTTGCGTGGACGCGACTGCCGGTTTTTCTCGTTGATCTTCTGCTCTGGTTTTCAGTTGCTCTTCCAGCTGCGCTCCGTTGTTCTCCCTTCATCTTTTTCCCGAACATTCCCGGGGCGCCTGCCCTTGACACTGCAATTTCCGATACTTAATGTTGCCGACAGATTTGACCGTATCCGCGCCTTGATGCATGGGATATCGGTAACCAGTGCCTCTTTAGAAACAAAATATTCCGCGCTGAGTTGAGGCGCGCTGGTGAATGTGTACCCAGGCCTACGGTTCCTTTTTTTTTGAGAGTACATCTGCCAGCGTAGCAAAGCGTCAGTGGAAAAAATCGTTTCCGGAAGGGCATTGAATGATCATGAGGTATTTGTACCTGTTTAGGTTTATACATGCTTCTTTAGGTCTAAGTAGGTACATGCATCTCAGATACGTGCAGACGTGACCGCCTGCCATGGATCATCCTCCAACGGGCAGTAGCGGGCGCGCACATCCGGGGGGTATGTAACCATTTGCGGGGACCTCGGGATGGAGTACAGGAAATACAACAGGAATCAGAACAAGGAGACACCAGGTGATAGACGAGACAAAGGAACAGGAATCTGTCGGCGAACAGGATACAGCCAATGCTCCCGAAGACCTGGGCAATGTGGAGACTATTACGGAGGAGGGGGGTGAGGCCGAAGCTGAGGCATTACGGCTGGAGTTGGAAGAAACTCGTGATCAATTGATGCGGGTTGCCGCTGAATTCGAGAATTATAAAAAACGAATGGAGCGGGAAAAAAGCAAAATGCTCAAGTATGCCGGGGAAAATATTCTCCGGGAACTCTTGACCACCGTGGATAATCTCGATCGGGCCCTGGAGCAGGGTGCCGCTGCTGCTGGTGACGAGGCCAAGAAGTTGGAAGCCATGCTCCATGGACTCGAATTGACGCAGAGAGGGTTGGTTGCCACCCTGGAACGGTTCGGCGTTGAACCCTTGAAGGCGGTTGACATGACCTTTAATCCGGATGAGCACGATGCCATGACCATGGAAGCCAGTGACACCGTCCCTGCCAACCATGTGCTGCGGGAATACGCTAAAGGATACAGATTCAAGGATCGGGTCCTGCGTCACGCTCAGGTGGTCGTATCCAGTGGACCTGGAAAAGAGCCTTGACAGAGTCTGGTTCGTTCACATTGTTGTTGCAAGAGATACCAAACAGTACCGATTTAAGGTTGTGTGTCAATACAGGAGACAGGAGAAAGAAATATGGGAAAAATAATTGGCATTGACCTGGGAACCACCAATTCCTGCGTGGCGATCATGGAAGGTGGTGATCCTAAGGTTATCGAAAACAGTGAGGGTAATCGGACCACGCCTTCGATTGTCGCCTTCACCGACAGCGGTGAACGTCTTGTCGGTCAGATCGCCAAGCGTCAGTCCGTGACCAATCCAACCCGGACCCTCTTTGCGATCAAAAGGCTGATCGGCAGGAAATTCAACGATGCCGAAGTGCAGAAGTCCATCGGCATCAGCCCGTTTGCCATCGTTGAAGGTCCTGGTGGCGACGCGGTGGTCGAGGTGGCCGGCAAGACCTATTCCTCCGCCGAGATTTCGGCGATGATTCTCGGCAAGATGAAACAGACAGCTGAGGAATATCTGGGAGAAACAGTCACCGACGCCGTGGTCACCGTACCGGCCTATTTCAATGACGCTCAGCGTCAGGCCACCAAGGATGCCGGCAAGATCGCCGGTCTGAACGTCCAGCGGATCATCAACGAACCGACGGCGGCGTCCCTGGCCTATGGCCTTGACAAAAAAGGTGAAGAGAAAATCGCTGTTTTCGATCTCGGCGGCGGCACTTTTGACGTGTCCATTCTTGAGATCGGCGACGGTGTTTTTGAGGTCAAGTCCACCAATGGTGATACTTTCCTCGGCGGTGAAGACTTTGACATGCGTATTGTCAACTGGCTCGCTGATGAGTTCAAACGCGAGCAGGGGGTTGACCTTCGTAATGACAAAATGGCTCTGCAGCGGTTGAAGGAAGAGGCGGAAAAGGCCAAAAAAGAGCTGTCCACGGCCATGGAAACCGATATCAACCTGCCGTTCATTACCGCGGACGCCACCGGACCCAAGCATCTCAACGTCAAATTGAGCCGGTCCAAACTCGAGGGACTGGTGGAGGATCTGGTCGACCGTTGTGAAGGTCCCTGCCGCACCGCGCTCAAGGATGCCGGCTTGAGTGCTGCTGATGTTGATGAGGTCATTCTGGTCGGCGGAATGACCCGCATGCCCAAGGTGCAGGAAAAGGTCAAGGGCATTTTCGGCAAAGATCCCCATAGGGGAGTCAACCCGGACGAAGTCGTGGCCATAGGCGCGGCCATCCAGGGCGGTGTCCTCAAGGGAGACGTCAAGGATGTCCTCCTGCTTGATGTGACCCCGCTCTCCCTGGGGATCGAAACCCTGGGTGGTGTCATGACCAAATTGATTGAGAAGAACACCACCGTGCCGACCAAAAAGAGCCAGGTTTTTTCCACAGCTGCTGATAATCAGCCGGCGGTCTCCATTCACGTCCTCCAGGGCGAACGTGAGATGGCGCAGAACAACAAGACGATCGGTCGATTTGATTTGGCTGATATCCCGGCTGCGCCCCGCGGTGTGCCGCAGATTGAAGTGACCTTTGACCTGGATGCTAACGGTATCCTTCATGTTTCCGCCAAGGACCTGGGAACAGGCAAGGAGCAGTCTATTCGTATCACGGCTTCTTCGGGACTCTCCGAAGAGGAAATCGAGCGGATGAAAAAGGATGCGGAAATCCATGCCGAAGAAGACAAGAATCGCAAGGAACTTGTCGAAGCCAAGAACAACGCTGATTCCATGATCCATATGACCACCAAGAGTCTCAACGAACTGGGGGACAAGGTGGACGCTGAAACCAGGGCCAATGTGGAACGAGAAATTGAATCCCTGAAAAAGGCTGTGGAGGGAGAAGACCTGACCGCCATTAAAAACGGGACCGAATCTCTCACCCAGG
This sequence comes from Desulfobulbus alkaliphilus, assembly GCF_016918545.1. GTDB lineage: Bacteria > Desulfobacterota > Desulfobulbia > Desulfobulbales > Desulfobulbaceae > Desulfobulbus > Desulfobulbus alkaliphilus. Next base: position 46,967 of record NZ_JAFFQC010000011.1, read on the forward strand.
CCTCCCATAAACTGGCTGAACTGATGTATGCCCAAGCCAAAAATCAGCAGAGCGGCGGACCCGGCGATGCCGGAGGTGCCGGTGCTGCGGGTGCCGGTGCCGGAGCCGCTGGTGCAGGCAAGAAAGGACGCAAGGATGACGATGATGTCGTTGATGCTGATTTTGAAGAAGTGAAGTAAGCGATTCGTCACCGGCCCACGGCTGAGCCCGGGGGGCGGCATCATTTGCACGATAAAGGGGAGCGCAGGTCAATCTGCGCTCCCTTTTTTTTTGCAAGTGCGCTATAACAGTTCGGTCTTTGGATGCGTGCGGTCAAAGTAAACCTGAAAACTCGCCTCGTCGTAAACCTGTCTCTGTGAGTTATTTCTCAACGGATGCCATTGACAAACGACTCCTGCTTATTCCTTCCTTCCCAAGAACATGAAACATGAGATGCCCATGAAACGAATACTGTCGGGAATTCAACCTTCCGGAAAACTTCATATTGGCAATTACTTCGGCATGATGCAGCCCATGATCCGCCATATGGAGGCTGCGGACCTGTATGTCTTTATTGTTGACCTCCATGCCCTGACATCGGTGCAGGACCGAGATCGGCTGCGACAGGGGACCCTGGAGGCGGCGGCGGATTTCATCGCCCTTGGTCTTGATCCGGATCGATGCACCTTCTGGGTGCAATCAGATGTCCCGGAAGTCTGCGAGTTGACCTGGATGTTGTCGATTCTCACGCCGATGGGCCTGCTGGAGCGATGTCATTCCTACAAGGACAAGGTCGCCAAGAACATCCCAGCCAGTCATGGACTTTTTTCCTATCCGGTCCTTATGGCCGCGGATATTCTTCTCTACCAGGCCGAGGTCGTCCCGGTGGGCAAAGACCAGAAGCAGCACCTGGAGGTGGCGCGGGATATTGCCATTCGTTTTAATAATACCTATGGGACGACCTTTGTTGTCCCGGAACCGGAGATCAGCGAGGACAGCGCTATCATACCTGGGCTCGATGGTCAGAAAATGTCGAAATCCTACGACAACACCATTCCCATTTTTCTCGATGAGAAAGCCCTGCGCAAACGGGTGATGGCCATCCAGACCGATGCCACTCCGGTGGAGGACCCCAAGGATCCAGATACTTGCAACCTGTATGCCCTGCTTAAACTTTTCGCATCGCCGGAGAAAATGCGGGAGGTGCATGCATTGTATGTTAACGGCGGAGCCGCCTATGGGTATCTGAAGCAGGATCTGTTTGAATTGATCAATACATATTTTGCCGCGGCCAGGGCCAGAAAAAAAGAGTTCCTCGATGACCCCGGGTATCTGCGCCAGGTTCTCGCCGCCGGGGCGGAAAAGGCCCGAGCCAAGGCCACCGTAACTCTGGACCTGGCCCGCGATAGGATGGGCTTGAAGTATTGAGGGAATGGTTTTTCAATGGTAACAGGAGCAACCACGAACCTGGATCCGTGAGCGTTCGTCCGCCCGACCCTTCGGGGTATCCGTCCGCCCGCCATCTTCATTGCCCGTTACCGTCCGATAAAGTCTACTTTAATCGAACGGTCACGAACAACGAAGCTGACGCACGGACGAAAGCTCACGGATTCAGGATGATGACAGAAAGATATGTCAAAAACAAGCGTCCAGCTGTCACGGATTCAGGACGAAAAAAGGCGGGGATCCTTGCTGGCCCCCGCCTTGAACACAACAGCAGCGTGAACGGTGCTCCTGATCAGAAACGCACCATTTCAACATCAAAAACCAGCCAGGCATCGGGAGGGATGACTCCGCCGGCACCCCGCTCACCGTAGGCCAGTTCAGGTGGAATGATCAGCGTTCTTTTCTCGCCCTGCTGCATCTGGCTCAGGGCTTCATCCCAGCCGCGGATAACCCGACCGGTTCCAACCGGGAAAGCAATAGGTTCGCCCCGGTCATAGGAACTGTCAAATTTGCGGTTGTTTTCGAGGAGACGACCGGTGTAGTGGACGTGGACCGTCGTTCCCCTGGCCGGCACATCACCCTGGCCCTGCTCGGTGACATCATAATACAAACCGGAAGGAGTCCGGGTTGCCCTGGGCCAACGTTCACGGATATTTTCGATAATTTTTTCCCGCCGGTCTTTCTCGGCCTCCATGGCCTTGCCCTTGATGGCCTGCAGAGCGGCATCAAAGGCAGCCTGATCGGTTTTGAAGGCTTCCGCCTTTGTGCCAACCCGGATGATTTCCACGGTTTCCATGATATCACCCGTTCTGATACTGTCGACCACTTCCTGCCCTTCGACAACCCGGCCGAAGACTGTATGGCGGCCATCAAGGTGCGGGGTGGCAAGGTGGGTGATGAAAAACTGGCTGCCGTTGGTGCCGGGACCGGCATTGGCCATGGAGAGTACCCCGGGACCGTCGTGGCGCAGACTGCGATCAAATTCGTCGGGGAAGGTGTAGCCGGGCCCTCCGGTCCCGGTTCCCAGCGGACAACCGCCCTGAATCATGAAATCTGCGATCACCCGGTGAAAGGTGAGCCCGTTGTAAAAAGGCGTGCCCACGGCTTTGCCGCTCTGCCCCAGATGAAGCGAGCCTTCCGCCAGGCCGGCGAAATTGATCACGGTCAGCGGAGTTTGGTCATAATGGAGCTCGAGAAGAATGGCTCCCTTGTTGGTTGTTATCCTGGCATACAATCCGTCTTTCATAATCTTTTCCTCGGCTGAAGATGCAACGTGTCCGGAACAAAAAAGAAACGCTGACAGCAGGAGCAGCACTGAAAATCTGTTCATTGGGGGTCTCCGGCGTACGTTTATTTGCGAAGTCAAGGCATGCTGTTCGCCCTTGTCCATGGAGAAACTCCGAATAGGTCTTGCTGATTGCAGCTCACAGCACAAGCTTGGTCAAGGTGGTTGCATACAAAGAGGAGGACCGCTTGTCAACGAAAATGGCATTGAGGAAGGAGGGAAGGGCAGCTGATGCTCCGGCTATATCCGCAGGCGTTGGGCAACCAGCAACGATGTCACCAGGGCCAGGGCGAGCAGGGTCAGAGCGAGACCACTGGCCAGTCCCGAGTGGCCGGTGACCAGGAGTTGACCTCCCAGGGCCGTGCCCGCCGCTTGGCCCATGTAGACAAAGGAGGTGTTGAGCGAGGTCGAAGCCGACGCGGCATCAGGGTCGGCATCCACCAAGCGGGCCTGTTGGGAGGAAACCGCGGGACTGGTCCCTAAACCCCAGATGAACAGGGCGAATACGGTCAATGGCAGTATGGCCCACTCACCGGCCCAGAGGAACAGGCCCATGAAGAGGATACAGAGGAAGAAGTTGACAGTGTTCCGGGGGCCGAGGCGGAAAATCACTCGGCTGGCGATCATGGTGCCGATGATGCTGGCCGCGCCGTACACGGCAAGAAGGGTGGCGGTGACTGCGGGAGAAGCGTTGAGTCGGGAGTGAATTTCAACGACAATGTAGGGATACTTGACGTTTTGGCCGGCGATGGTCAGGGCTGTTATGGAGAGCAGCAGCCAGGTTTTCCGGCCGCTTAATAGTTTCCGCCAAGCCCCCAGGGAAAGACGATTTGCCCGCAGTCCGGCGGGAAGGGTGCTGGCAACTGCCACGGCGGTCAAAGCGCAGGCGGTGGCCAGGCCGAGATACACAGCCTGCCACCCGATCAGGCCACTGACCAGATTGACCATGGGGATTCCGATGGCGGAGGCCAACGACCAGCCAATAAAAAGAAAGGCAATAGCCCCGGAGCGGCGTTCTACGGGCAGGAACAGGGCCAGCGTGCTGGCAGCCTGAGGTGTAAAGACCGCCGCCGAGGCGATCATGATCAGGCGAATAGTCAGCAACATGGAAAAATTGGTCGCCAGGGCCGAAAAGAGATGACCCATCGCAAACAGCAGGAGTGCGCCCGTCAGGAGGTAACGACGGTCGAGTCTGTTGGTGACCAAGGCGAGGAGCGGTGATTGGAAACAGAGAAGAGCGCCGCCATAAGCAATAAGCAGGGCCACGGTGGCCACATCAACCCCAAATGCCCGGCTGAGATCCTTGATCATTCCCGCTGGGGCCAGCACTCCGGTGCCAATGACGAAATTGCCGAACATCAGCGCCCAGAGGGCCAAAGTGGGTGACGGGTGTGCTTTCGCCAAGGTTCACCGATATCGGGTGATGATTGTCCGCAGGTGGATACCTGCATAGGTGAGAAAACAGAGCTGACGTACGGACGAACGCTCACGGATCCATGTATAATTCAAGATTCAGCTGCAAGTACAATCTGATTACAGCAAAATAAAAAACCGTACAAGAATCCAGCCGTCACGAATTCAGGGGAGCACTCACCCATCAAGGGGATGGTTTGGCCTGGGTCGCGGTGGCTGCGGATAAATCCACGATATGAGCATGCCTATAGTAAAGGGAACCCTTGAGCGGATGCAAGAAGTATGTGAACCATTTGCTGCTGTATCCCGGCGTATTCATTTCCATGCAATCGGGGGTGGTGGACCGGGACAGGCTGGACCTTTTTCCCGGATGGCCGGTAAACGGGCTTGACTCCACTTATCAAATCAGATTATATGAACAGATTTTGTAATTTTTTCGGTAGAGAGTATGGAGCTGGAGGGAGTTTTCGTACAGGTCCTTGTTATAAATCCAAAAGTAATCATTGTGCGCATCCGCTCACCGGGTACAAGTGAAGGATTGTATCCGGCAGTTGGAACTGTGGACCACTGAGCCGGGAAAAGAGGGGCCATTGCTGTACCTGCTCTACAGTACCCTTGGTAGGGGGGTATATCTGTCCCTGCAGCTTTTTCGTCCTCTTTTGGAAAGAATCGGCGGCAGATACGCTTATGGATTGGCCGAACGGTTGGGCAGGTACGCCTGTTGTCCTTCTGATGGCAGCACGCATCGGCAAATCATCTGGATACATGCCTCTTCTGTTGGCGAGGTGCAGGCCGCTCTGCTCCTTGCCGATGCATTGCAGCGAACCGAAAACGAGCCACAGCTGGTATGCACTTCGGCAACGGAACAGGGCAATAAACTGGCAAAAAGCCGTATGCCGGCAAGGGTGCCCTGTCTGATGGCCCCCCTGGATGTACCCCAGGCTGTGCAGCGGGCCCTGCGTGCTCTGCGACCTGATCTGTATATCTGCCTGGAAACGGAACTCTGGCCGGCCCTGCTGACCGCGCTGCGGCAGGCCAAGGTGCCAATGCTGCTGCTCAATGGCCGCATGTCACAGCGGTCGTTGCGCCGCTACCTATGGATTCGGAGCTCTATGACTTCGCTGGTCAGCGGTTTTGCTGCCGTGGCTGTCATCAGCGAAGCGGATGGACGGCGCTATACCGCCCTGGGCCTCCCTGAATCGAGGCTCCGGGTTTGCGGCAACATGAAATACGACATGCAGGCGGAGAATCCTCAACAGGTTCGCCTGCACAGTCGCCGACTGCTCGGAGTGACAGGTGAAAAGGTGTTTCTCTGTGGATCCACCCACCAGGGCGAGGAAGAGCTTCTGCTTCCAGTTTTTCTCCAGCTTGGTCAGCGATGCGACACGGTTTGGGTATTGGCTCCCAGGCACCTGGAGCGGCTGCCTGCCTTGGAGGCGTTTTTGCACCGGTCCGGGATGCCTTTTGCCTATTTTTCCCGGCTGGCGAACGGGAAACAGCGCCCATCCGTGGTCGTGATCGATACCATGGGGGATCTTGCCGATCTCTATGCCGGTGGTGACTATATCTTCTGCGGTGGCAGTCTGGTCGATCGGGGCGGGCACAATGTCATGGAAGCGGCCCGCTGGGGACGGCCGGTCTATTTTGGGCCGTACATGAAGGATTTTCGAGATGCAGCGGAATTACTCATCGCAGCAGGGGGCGGGTTCCAGGTCAGCGACGCTGACCACCTGGCTGATCTGCTGCTCGCGCATCTTGACGCACCCGATCACTATGCGGCGACCTGCGCCCGGGCAGCGGACATTGCCGGCCGGCAGCGGGGCGCGGTGCGGAAACAGGTCGCCCTTGTTCATGAGGTGCTGGAGGCATCAACGGACAAGAGCTGAGAATATCTCGATTCCTGATGGGCACAACCTTAGAGGATGTGCTTAAGGGAGTGGTGCGGTAAGCAGCCCCCGCGTACGGACGCTGGGTTGTTCAACTGAACCAGACCAGCTCCGGCCAGAGCGATATCACTGACGAAACTCTATTCTCCTCCGGCAGGACAGTTCCCGCCCCGCCGGCTTTTTTGAACCTTTTGATTATTATTTTTGTCCTATCAGGAAACCTTTGTTCATGAAAGCATTAATCGGACTTGAAGACGGCACTGTCATGGCCGCCCGTTCCTTCACCGGTCCCGGTGAGGCAGCTGGGGAAATCGTATTCAACACCAGTATGAGCGGTTATCAGGAGGTGCTGACCGATCCGTCGTATACTGGTCAGCTGGTCACCATGACCTATCCGCTTATCGGCAATTACGGGGTCAATCCCGAGGACATGGAATCGGCCAAGGTGCATCCCCGTGCCTTTCTTGTCCGCGAATATCAGCAAAACCCGAGTAATTACCGCGCAACCGGTACCCTTGCCGATTTTCTCGGCCAGTACGGTGTCCTGGGCGTCGAAGGTCTGGATACCCGTATGCTTACCCGACGGATCCGTACCGGTGGAGCGATGCGGGCCATGGTTTCCACCGAAGATATGGATGGCGCATCCCTGGTCAGGCGGGCACGGGAGTGGCCGGGAGTGGTGGGCCGGGACATGGTGGCGGGGGTAGGAACAGCAACACCTTACCGTTGGGAAAACAAAGGGCTTGTTCCGGCCGGTGCCTTTGTAGAGGGGACGGCAGACCGATTCAGGGTCGTGGCCTATGATTTCGGCATCAAATACAATCAGCTCCGACTGTTGAAGGGCAGAGGCTGCCAGGTGCTGGTGGTGCCGGCAACCACGCCGGCGACGGAAGTGCTGGCCCTCAAGCCCCACGGGGTTTTTCTCTCCAACGGTCCGGGGGATCCCGCCGGGGTGCGTGGTGTGGTTGACAATATCCGGCAACTGCTGGGGGCTGTGCCTGTTTTCGGTATCTGCCTGGGCCATCAGATGCTGGGGCTTGCCTATGGGGCTGCCACCTATAAACTCAAATTCGGCCACCGGGGCGGCAACCAGCCGGTCAAGGATCTGCTCACCGGTAAGGTGGAAATCACCTCGCAGAACCATGGTTTCTGCGTCGATCCGGTTACGCTACCCAACAATGTCGAGGTTACCCATATCAACCTCAACGACGGCAGCCTGGAGGGTATGCGTCACCGGGAGTGGCCCGCCTTTTCGGTGCAGTATCACCCCGAATATGCCCCCGGCCCTCACGATGCCGAATATCTCTTTGACCGGTTCACTCAACTGATGGAGCAGGCCGGCTGACAGCTCGGCAGGACAGCATATCATGCCTAAACGAACAGATATACACAAGATACTCATCATCGGCTCCGGGCCGATCATCATCAGTCAGGCCTGTGAGTTCGATTATTCCGGGGCTCAGGCGGTCAAGGCCCTCAAGGAAGAGGGCTATGAGGTTGTGCTCGTCAACTCCAATCCAGCCACCATCATGACCGATCCCGGTTTGGCCGATCGCACCTATATAGAGCCCATCACCCCTGAGTGTGTGGCCCGGATCATCGAACGGGAACGTCCAGATGCCCTCCTGCCCACTCTGGGTGGTCAGACCGGACTCAACACCGCTATCAAAGTTGCCGAAATGGGTGTGTTGGAACAGTATAATGTCGAGCTGCTGGCCGCCAATATTGATGTCATCCGCAAGGCCGAAGGCCGCGAGGAATTCCGTGACGCCATGCGTACCATCGGCCTCAAAGTACCGGAATCGGAAATCGTGCACACCCTGGAGGAGGCCATGGCCGCCGGGGAACGGATAGGATTTCCTATCATTGTTCGACCCAGTTTCACCCTGGGTGGGACCGGTGGTGGGGTGGCCTACAACCGGAGCGAACTCAGCCGCATGGCCGCCGCCGGCATCGACCTGTCCATGACCAATGAAGTCATGCTCGAACGTTCCCTGCTTGGTTGGAAGGAATTCGAACTGGAGGTAATGCGGGACCGCAACGATAACGTGGTGATCATCTGTTCGATCGAGAATATCGATGCGATGGGAGTGCATACCGGTGATTCGCTCACCGTGGCTCCGGCCCAGACCCTGACAGATCGAGAATATCAGGATATGCGTGATGCCGCCATTGCCATCATCCGTGAGATCGGGGTGGAAACCGGTGGGTCCAATGTTCAGTTTGCCGTTAATCCGGCGGACGGCGAGTTGATGGTCATCGAAATGAATCCCCGGGTGTCGCGTTCTTCAGCCCTGGCTTCCAAAGCCACCGGCTTTCCCATTGCCAAGATCGCCGCCAAGTTGGCTGTGGGCTATACCCTGGATGAAATACGTAACGATATTACCCGGGAGACGTATGCCTCCTTTGAACCCACCATTGATTATTGTGTGGTCAAAATTCCCCGCTGGACCTTCGAGAAATTCCCTGAAGCCGAAGATATCCTCACCACGGCGATGAAGTCGGTGGGAGAGACCATGGCCATTGGTCGCACCTTCAACGAGGCTTTCCAGAAAGGGATGCGTTCTCTGGAGGTCGGCCGCATGGGTTTTGGCTTTGACGGCAGGGAAGATCTGGAAACCCTCCACCAGGATGACCTTGAGAAGGGATTGCACCGGCCTAACTCGAAACGGATCAATTGCATATTTGAAGCCCTGCGTCGGGGAATGAGCATTGAGCGGATTTATGAGTTGACACATATTGATCCCTGGTTTCTCTATAATTTCCAAACCTTGATTGAAAAAGGCCGGGAGGTGGCCAGGCGCGGCTTTACCGGTCTGGACCCGGAGTTTCTTTTTCAAGTCAAACAGCATGGCTTTTCCGATGTCCAGCTGGCCCATCTCACCGGAACCTCGGAGGACGATATCCGCACATTACGTCGTCAACTCAACCTGGAGCCAGTCTATAAACTCGTCGATACCTGTGCCGCGGAGTTTGAGTCCTACACCCCCTATTATTATTCCACCTATGAGCAGGAAGATGAGGTTAGCCCCAGTGATCGTAAGAAAATCATGATTCTCGGCGGCGGCCCCAACCGCATCGGCCAGGGCATTGAGTTTGATTACTGCTGTGTTCACGCCTCGTTCGCCCTGCGCGAGATCGGCATTGAATCGATTATGGTCAATTCCAACCCGGAAACCGTGTCCACCGATTACGACACATCCGACAAACTTTATTTCGAACCCCTGACCCGCGAGGATGTCCTCAATATCATTGAACGGGAGAAGCCCGATGGGGTCATCGTTCAGTTCGGCGGTCAAACGCCGCTTAATCTGGCAACACCATTGGCCAGGGCGGGGGTGCCCATCATCGGCACCTCCCCGGACGCCATCGATCGGGCCGAGGATCGCAAACGCTTTCAACAGTTGCTGCAGAAGCTTGGGCTGCGGCAACCGGCCAACGGCACGGCGCAGACCCTCGAGGAGGCTCTGGCCGTTGCCCGAGAGATCGGCTATCCCGTGGTCATGCGGCCCTCGTATGTGCTGGGCGGCCGCGACATGCGCATTGTCTACAACGAAGACGGTATCCGCGCCTTCATGGTCATCCCCGGTATGGTCGGCGGTGAGCATCCGGTCCTTCTTGATCAGTTCCTCAAAGATGCCATAGAGGTCGATGTCGATGCGGTCAGTGATGGCCGGATGACCGTGATCGGCGGTATTATGGAGCATATCGAAGAGGCGGGTATCCATTCCGGAGATTCGGCCTGTGTTCTGCCGCCCCATACCCTCTCTGAAGCAATGGTCAACGAAATCATCCGGGCAACCAGGGTCATGGCTGCGGAGCTGGGGGTGGTTGGCCTGATGAATGTGCAATTCGCGGTCCAGGGGTCGACCTTGTTTGTTCTTGAGGTCAATCCGCGGGCCTCGCGGACCGTGCCTTTTGTCTCCAAGGCCACCGGGGTGGCGTTGGCCAAAATCGCCACCAAGGTCATGCTGGGCATGACTTTGGAGCAACTCGGATTCATCACGGAAAAGAAATTGTCCCATTGGGCGGTCAAGGAAGCGGTTTTCCCCTTTGACCGTTTTGAGAACGTCGACACCCTGTTGGGGCCGGAGATGAAATCCACCGGCGAAGTCATGGGTATTGATGATGATCTCGGCCAGGCACTGGCCAAGGCTCAGCTGGCAGCCGGCACCCAGGTGCCTTTGAACGGCACGGTTTTTGTCAGTGTGCGGCATCCTGACAAGGATGCCGTGGTTCCGGTGGCGAAAAAGCTGCAGCAACTGGGCTATACCATTCTAGCTACCCGTGGGACCGCTGCCCGACTTCAAGAAAACAGCGTGACCTGTACGGAGGTTAATAAAATTTCCCAGGGGCGACCCCACATCCTTGATAAAATCGAGGACGGTCAGGTGCAGTGGATTCTCAATACCTCAGCCGGTACCCGGACCACCGAGGATTCGTACACTATCCGGCGGGCAGCCCTTGATTATCACATTCCCTACACCACCACCATTACCGGTGGGTCAGCCATGACCCAGGCCATGGAATCGGTGCGGAAAAAAAAGATCGGCGTCAAGACCATTCAGGAGTACGCAAAGAACATTGACTGAAAAGAAAACGATGTTAATGTTGTAGTGTGGAGCAGACTGAAAAAAGAAGAGGCAAGGGGGGAACCCCTGACGCCCTTGATCATGATTCTTTGGAGATAATTTTTTGAATACTTTTTATAAAAATTTAAGTATGTGGCTGGTTATCGGCTTGTCCATGATCATGCTGTTCCAGCTGTTCAGCACCCCGCAACAGCCTACGGAATCCATTACCTACAGTGAATTCTGGTCCAGTGTGGAAAGCGGTGTGATTAACAGGGTCCATATCCAGGGCGGCGAAATAACCGGTACTGCCCAGGATGGTCGACCTTTTCGCACCGTGGCGCCGAACGATGCGGAACTGATTCCCATGCTCAGGGAATCGCGGGTGGACATCTCGGTTAAAAAACCGGATGAAACCCCCTGGTACCTGACTGTTTTCGTTTCCTGGTTCCCGATGCTGCTGCTGATCGGCGTCTGGATTTTCTTCATGCGCCAGATGCAGATGGGCGGCAAAGGCGGGGCCCTCTCCTTTGGGAAAACCAGGGCCAAACTGCAGGCGGAGGGTGAGGTCAAGGTGACCTTCAAGGATGTCGCCGGCATTGACGAGGCCAAGGAAGAACTGGAAGAAATCATCGATTTCCTTCGTGATCCTCAGAAGTTCACCAACCTGGGCGGCCGTATTCCCAAAGGCGTGCTCCTCGCCGGTCCTCCGGGCACCGGCAAGACCCTGCTCGCCAGAGCCATTGCCGGTGAGGCCGGAGTACCGTTTTTCACCATCTCCGGCTCGGACTTTGTTGAGATGTTTGTCGGTGTCGGGGCCTCACGGGTTCGTGATCTCTTCGGCCAGGGCAAGAAGAACGCACCCTGTATTATTTTTATCGATGAGATTGATGCCGTTGGCCGCCACCGTGGCGCTGGCCTGGGCGGTGGCCATGACGAACGCGAACAAACTCTGAATCAGCTTCTGGTGGAAATGGATGGTTTCGAGGGCAATGAGGGCGTCATTATCATTGCCGCCACCAACAGGCCCGATGTCCTCGATCCGGCCCTGCTGCGACCGGGACGCTTTGACCGTCAGGTTGTGGTGCCGGTACCGGATGTCAAGGGCCGGCAGATGATCCTCGAGATCTACGGAAAACGGACCAAATTGGCCGCTGATGTCGATATGGCGGTCATAGCCCGCGGCACACCGGGATTTTCCGGCGCGGACCTTGAGAACCTGGTCAACGAGGCGGCCCTCATGGCTGCCCGGGAAAGCAAGGAAGAAGTCACCGCCGTTCATCTGGAGCGGGCTAAGGACAAGGTCATCATGGGCACGGAACGTAAGTCCATGATTATCAGTGACCGGGAGAAAGAAATCACCGCTTATCATGAAGCCGGTCATGCCTTGGTGGCCCGGTTGCTGCCCGGCACCGATCCGATTCATAAAGTCACCATCATTCCCCGGGGCCGTGCCCTGGGAGTCACCATGCAACTGCCCGTGGACGAGCGCTACACCCACGCCCGCGGTTATCTGCTCAACACCATCGCCATTCTCTTTGGTGGTCGGATTGCGGAGAAACTGGTTTTCAACGAAATCACCACCGGGGCCGGGAACGATATCGAGCGGGCCAGTGAACTGGCGCGAAAAATGGTCTGCGAGTGGGGGATGAGCGATGAGCTGGGGCCTTTGTCCTACGGCAAGAAAGAAGAGCAGATTTTCCTGGGTCGGGAGATCGCCCAGCACCGCGACTACAGTGAGCAGACCGCCCGCAATATCGATGCTGCGGTCAAGCAGATCATCTTTGAAGCAACTGAAAAGGTCACTAATCTGCTCCAGGAAAACATGGCCATTCTCAAGGCCATAGCCTCTGAACTCTTGGAAAAGGAAACCATTGTACTCGATGATATCGATCGGATCATTGCCGAGCATCGTGGCGAACCGGTTGTCAAGAGCAGTAGCGAAGAGACTTCCCGGCAGGAGACTGCAACAGAGACTGCGACAGAGCAAGTGGCGGAGGAAAGCGCGGCAGAGACCTCGGAGGGAACAGCTGAAGAAACTGAGGAGGAAGAAAGGGTGGAAAAGCAACCGGTGGCGGAAACCACCGATGAGGCCGTAAGATCCACCAGCAACTGATACTGTTTGCTCCAGAACACCTCAGGGTGACAATGCGGCTTGAATTTTCTTCGGAAAATTCAAGCCTTTTTTTTTGGGGGCAATACTATCATGCATGCATCCTGAATCCGTGACGGCTGGACGCTTGTTTTGGATATCTCTTGCTGTAATCAGATTATAATTACTACAGTGGAATCCTTGAGAGCAACCTGCACCAGTCGCCCTACGGGGTGTGCGGACGAATGCTCAGGGATCCAGGTATGCAGTCAAACATATCGAGGGGGGGAGGTTGGGGTGAGGCACGAACTCCAACACACAGCAGGCTGTTTGCGCCAACTTTCAAGGGATACAGAGAAACATGCGACACGCTGTGCACATCATGGGGATCCTCAATGTCACCCCGGATTCTTTTTCCGATGGAGGATCCTGGACGAGTCAGGCAGCACTCATGGACCGAATCGACACCCTGTTACGTGAAGGGGTCGAGTATATCGATGTCGGTGGCGAGTCGACCCGTCCTTTTGCCAGGCCGGTGAGCGTGGAGGAAGAGCTACGTCGGGTCCTGCCGGCTATCCGCGCCATTCGAGCGCGCAGTTCTTCCCTGCCCATCTCCATCGATACCACTAAGGCCAGGGTTGCCGCCGAAGCCCTGGCCGCCGGGGCCACTATAGTTAATGATATCTCTGCCCTGCGTCATGACCCGGATATGATCCGGGTGGTGGCTGGTTATGTGGGGCCGGTGATCATCATGCACATGCAGGGCAATCCCGCCACCATGCAGGTGCAGCCCTCCTACCGGGACGTGGTGGTCGAAATCAACGGTTTTTTCACCGAGCGGATCGCCCGGCTGGAAGAGCAGGGTATTGACCGGGGCCGAATCATCATTGATCCCGGAATCGGCTTTGGCAAAACCCTGGAGCATAACCTCACCATCCTCCGCAATATTCCTGCCTTTAAGCACCATGGCTGCCCGGTGCTCATCGGCCATTCCCGTAAGTCTTTTTTCGGCCAGCTGTTCGACCTGCCGGTGCAGGAACGTGACTGGCCGACTGCTGTGGTTTCTGCTTTCTGTGCCCGCCAGGGTGTGGACATCCTTCGGGTCCACGATATCCGCGTGAACCGGATGGCCTTGACCATGGAACATCTTTTGCGAGAGGATCACTGAACCAAACCTGCGGATTGCCGTTCCCAGGTCATGCCGCTTTGTGCTTGCGCTTGGCACACATTGACCTGCAAAGATGGGGGTGGACCTGGGATCGCTTACCGTGGATGCCCCTGGGGCTGGGCCGAAGGCACAGCTGAAAGCTCCACCGTCAGCAGCATCTCTTTGTCCTGACGCATGATGCGCAACTGCACTTCCTCACCTGGTTTTCTATCCAGCAGGCTGATACGAAAAGCAGTGATGTCGAGCATCGGTTGATCATCCAGAGCAAGGATGCGGTCTTCCGGCTGCAATCCCGCTTCCTCGGCCAGGCCTTGGGTGCTGACTTGTTTGACCCTCACCCGGCCAGGTCCATCCAACTCATCCTCGATGAGTACTACCCCCACCCTGGCCGCCGGCTGCAGAGTTATCGGACGAGGGTAGAGCAGATAGTCGACCTGCCCTGTCCGCGGCAATGGATCACCGGCGCTGGTCACCACCCGCTGTACAATGCCTGGCACCCTTCGTTCAACCCTGGGCGGAATGCCGCTGTCCTTGCCGACATGGCCATTGCCGGCCAGAACCACCATTTGGTGGCCTGGATAGCGTTCCAGAGTCCGGGCCACCGATTCGGCCATGGCTTCATCCCACAGGGCCTGGGCCTGAAGAAAACCGCTGAATCCAGCGTTTTCGGCTGTAGGATGGCCCTGGTACACAGCTGCCAACCGCTGGCGGTATCCTTCGATGTCCAGGTCCCGCTCCCTTGGTATCTGCGCGCGCTGCTCATAGGTCAGGTTGGCTGTAGAGCCGTCCGTAAAGACCCGGTTGGTGATACCTTTGTCCAGGTTGAGGCCGACGAGAGGAATGCGCTTGGCTCTGGCATAGAGAAAAATATCGCGGTAGAGACGATAATCATACCCCCAGACTTCAAAGTATCTGCTGCTTCTGATGAAGCCGGTTTCGTCGATCTTGCCGTGAATGAAATCATCCAGGGCCTGTTGACTGGAGCGGGGAAACATCTCCAGGCCAATGACCAGGGGAATATCACGGGCCTTGAGGGCCTGGATGATCTGCAGCTGCAGAAAATGGTCCGTGTAGTCGGTGTGCTGTTCACCCAGATAGACCACCTGACTTCGGACGAGATCATCGATGATCTGGTCAAAATCTGTCCGTGCCTGGTCCGGTACCCCCAGCGGCTTGTCGACCAGAGGGACAATTATGCCCTTGGTTGTTGTCGCGGTATGTTGTTCCGTGTTGTCGCCATCGAGGAATTGGAGGCGGGAAAACGCCCCGTAATGGCGCAATTTATGGGCCGTTTGCGCGGTCTCCCGCGCCGAGGTGCTGTCCACCAGGACCATGACCTCATCAGGATTAAGGGGGGAATGACGGACATCCAGACGAAGGCCGATGCCCATGGGTGATGGGCGGGCAAACAGGCTTTGGCGCGCAGCAGAGTCTCCTGCAAAAAGCCAGCTACCGTCGGCCAGCTCGCCGGGATCGATCGCCTCTGCGACCAGAATACGACAACCCATGTGATCAAGAACATCGAGCAGCGGTTGGTATATTGGCAGCAGGTGCTCCGGTGGCGCCACCACGTTTCTGGTTCTGGCACCGAGAAATTGCGACCAGGTGGGAGGCAGCTCAGCCGGATCCAGCCGGCGGAAAAGATCATACTGATCATCTACAACCAGGCGGATTGGCAGGCTGTCCAATTCGATGGTCATCGATGCCCTGGCGGTGTTTGTGGTCAGGGGTATGGCCTGTTCGCCGCTCAGGGTGATCACCCGCACCGGGATAGTCAACAGGTACGGTTCCGCTGTGTCCTGGACCAGGGTAAAACTGAGCTGGGTTCGACCTCCACGTTGATCAATATAGACCTCTTCTATGGTCATACCTGGGATGTCTGTCCGCTCCAGCCACTGGCGGAAGAACGGGCGCAGATCATGACCGGAAACGCGGGAAAAGGATGCTTCCAGATCATACCAATCGGCTCTGAGGCCCTGCATGCGCTGATAGAAGTCGCGGACACCGGCGATGAACTTTTCCTCGCCGATGTGTTGGTTGAGCATGCGCATGACCATGGCTGCCTTGTCGTACCCCACGGCCCGGCGGGCACGGTCCATGGTCTCGCCTTCTCCGCCGTGGCGGAAATCTTTCAAGGGTATGGTGTTGTCCTCGCGAAGATACGCCTGGGCGCGGATGAGAAGATTTTTTCGGTACAGGAGGTCGCGGTCAACATCAGCGGCAAAGCTGTGGTCAGCAAGGTAGGTGGTCAAGCCCTCGCTCCAGTTGCCGCCGCTTTCACTGACCCTGACCGCGTTGCCGAACCAGGAATGCACGATCTCGTGGCCAAGGGAGGTGTCTTTGATAAAGGGCAGACGAAGAACTGCCTGGCCGAGCAGGGTAAAGGTAGGCAGGGCATACCCTGTGGGCAGGCGATTGGCGACAACAGCATACTTCGGGTAGGGAAAGGGGCCGATAAGCTCTTCAAAGCGAAGAATGAGTTCGGCGGTGGCGTCGAGGTACTCCGCAGCCAGGTGCGCATCTTCCGGAAAAAAATAGGTTGCGATGGTGACCTCGCCCGCTTGACGGGAATGGACTTCATAGGGACCGGCAACAAAATTGAGGTTTCTCAGGGGCTGAGAGAAGGATGTGGTCACCCGACGACCGGTGGCGGTTGGCACCAGTTGCAGCGTGTCGGATTCTGTCCGTGCGGAAAAATCCCGCGGTAGGTTGGCCTCCAGGGAAAAGAGAACATCCCGGTCCGTCTGCGGGTGCCAGGAGCCGGTCAAGGTGATACCATCGGTACGTATCAGGTTGCGGTCCGCTCCCTGAGGGGCGGTCTGCAGCTGCCAGGAAAGAGTGAGCACCTGCACTCCTGCTGCTTCATCGATGACCAGGGTGTTGAAGGCTGAGACCTGGGGAATGCGTGGTGTCCGCCCTTCTTCTTCCAGAATCAGACCGGTGAGCCGCAGGTGACCGCAGTTGAGGTGCAGCGCCATGCCCGCCGGGATGGTCAGCCGCGAGGTGCCGTGTACCAGTGCCTTGTCAAGAGTGAAGTTGAGGGCGATGTGGTGCCGGGGATGGTCCGTGCCGGCATTAGCGGCCTGGGCAAAGGTAACCAGCAGGGCGAGCAGGCCGGTGATTACAAGGGTCAGGGGCATGGAGTGTCGATTCATGGCATGAAGTGATGTGTGGGACTGAAAAAGTGTACTTCCATGGCGTGGCTACCGGAATAGCTTGACGGCTGACTGGAGTGCTCAGTTTTCCTACGTGAATGAGATGGCCTTTTTCTTGACAAAAAAGGCCGAGGTGCGATAGGTTAGCTCTTTTTTCATCATAATCCTTTTTTTCTTATTAACAAGGACAATACCATGAAGCAATTCAGAATAAAAACGATCAATGCCATCGCCCATGAAGGGTTGGCGCTTTTTTCCGAGCGATTTGCCGTCAAACCGGAGGAAACCAATCCTGAGGGCATTGTAGTACGCAGCTCCAAAGTCGACCTGAGCCTCTTTCCGAAGTTACTGGCCGTGGCCCGGGCCGGAGCCGGCGTCAACAACATCCCCGTGGATGAAGCCACGGAAAAGGGAATCTGCGTATTCAACACGCCCGGGGCCAATGCCAATGCGGTGGTTGAACTGGTCTACACTTCGCTGGGCATCTGGTTGCGCAATGTCGATAAAAGTATCGAGTTCTGCAATCAGCTCACCGAAATGAATGATGAGGAGATCAACCGGGAAGTCGAGGCCCGCAAGAAAATTTTCAAGGGTGAAGAAATGATCGGCAAGACCCTGGCGGTGATCGGCCTGGGCAAGATCGGGGTCGGCGTAGCCAATGCCGGCCTCAAACATGGTCTGCGGGTACTCGGGTTTGATCCTTTTCCCGCCCTGGACAACATTCATCACCTCTCTCCCGGGGTCACCCTGGCCCGCTCCCGTAAGGAAGCGGTGAGCCAGGCCGATTTTGTCACCCTGCATATGCCGCTCAATAAAAACACCAAGGGCTATGCCACGGAAAAGGATTTTCTCGAGTTCTTCAAAGATGGCGCTGTCCTCATCAATTACTCCCGTGGTCCCATCGTTGATGAGGATGCAGTCCTAGCAGCTCTGGATAGCGGCAGACTGAATGGCCACATTTCCGACTTTCCTTCGGTAAAATTCCTCGGCCATGAAAAGATTCTGCTGACGCCGCACCTGGGTGCCTCTACGGCCGAGTCGGAAGACAATTGCGCCATTATGGCGGTGCGGGAACTCAAGGGTTACCTCGAGTATGGCAATATTGTCCACAGTGTTAACTTTCCCAACATTGAAACTATCCCCACAGTGGATGTCCACACCCGGCTGACCGTTATCAACCGCGATCAACCCGGTATGATCGGTCTGATCAGTAATATTCTTGGAAGCAGCAATATTAATATCATAAATTACACCAATAAAAGCAATGGCACCGTGGGCTATAACATCATAGATTGTGCGGGACCGGTTGCGGAAGATGTGCAGGCGAAAATCAAAGAGCAGGAGGGAGTGCTGCGGGTTAGGATCATTCCGCTGGAGATTCGGGGGAAATCCAGTCAGGGTGTATAAAAAGTATCCACAAGCATGGGTAGATGGGCTTGGCATCGTATAAAAAAGTTGACAAGTTAATTTGTTGATTTTATATGTTTTTTATCCCGCCTAGGTCTTTTTGGTCCTGGCGCGGTTTAAATAGTTGAATTTTTTCCTCGAGGGCCTGCACCCCTGTCAGGAACATGTTGGGTGCTATCTGCCCTGAATAAGGAGATAAAAAAATTTTCCTGGCCATTTCTTCAAGTGGCATGAAGAATGCTAATGTAAAGGTAATTCTTCATCTCTTCTCTCCTTTTCCGGCTTGGTTCCCTGTGGATCAAGCCGGTTTTTTTCTGGCAACCGCCCGAGTTGAGTGGTGTCCATCCGTCAACATGATATTTTCCTGGATTCGTGAGCACACTTCCGTGCGTCAGCTTTTTTTGTCGGTGACCGTTCGATTAAAGGTCATTTTATCGGCCGGTTACGGGCAATGAAGATGGCGTGCGGACGAACGCCCCGAAGGGCGGCTGGTAAAGGTTATCTTTAAGGATTCTGTTGCAATTATAATATGATGACAGCAAGGTATATCCAAAGCAAGCATCCAGCCGTCACGGGTTCAGGTTTTTATGCTGAATCAAGGCGCGCTGGCGATTAGATTCTCTGTTATCTGCTTGATACATGAAACAATGCTTGAAAGGGCAACTGAGAGCCAGGTAAGCAGCCCTTGGTGGATGGGCACGAACATATGATAAAGGCTTGCTTTTTTTGGTGGCTGCATTGAATCAGTTTCGCTCCTGTGTGCAAACGAACAATACTTCTCTGGCCCTGCTGGGGCGGCAAACCTATGCGCCGGCTCAGCTGGATCAGGCAGTGGATACGCTGCTGGCCTCTTCTTTTTCTCAAAGCTCACTGCGGACGGCGCAGATTCTCCTCAAGCCGAACCTGATCACCGCCACCAACGGCACTCTCGCCTGTACCGACCAGAGAATGATTGTCGCGGTGGCCCGTTGGTTTCTTGATCAAGGGGCTCGGGTAGGTGTCGGTGATTCGCCCGCCTTCGGATCAGCTCGATCGGTCCTCATGGCCATCGGTGCCTTGCCTTCTCTGCAGGCCCTTGGTGTCCCGGTGGTGGAATTCAGGCATACCCGGGAGATCATCCTGCCCGGAGGAATGCGAGCGGCCCTGGCGACGGCGGCTCTCGACTGCGACGCGCTCATCAATCTGCCCAAGGTCAAGGCTCATGCTCAGATGGGGTTGACCCTGGCAATCAAGAATTATTTCGGGTGCCTTGCAGGATTACGAAAACCCTGGTGGCACATGGTGCATGGTGGCCGGCAAGGACGTTTTTCGGATTTGCTTGTCGAACTTCTCTCGGTGCTGCCCGGCGGAGTCTCCCTGGTTGACGGTATTGTCGCCATGCATCGGACCGGACCGGTGCATGGCGAGGCCTATCCCTTGGCACTGATGGTCTGCGGCAGCAGTCCCGTGGCCGTGGACACGGCGTTGCTCGCTGTTCTTGGTGTCGAACCGGCCCGCATTCCACTGTGGCTGGCGGCCAGGCGGGCAGGAATCGACGGGACCGAGTTGGCGGATCTGACCTTTCCCCTGCTGACGCCAGCCCAGTGCAGGGTCAAAGATTTTATGATCCCCGAAGAGCTGAGCCCTGTACGCTTCAATCCTTTTCGATTTGTAAAAAATACCCTCAAGCGGATGTTGCTACGCCGCACGTGGCGCTGAAATGCAATTGAGTATCCTGGATCCGTGAACGGATGCCCCGAAGGGCGGCTGGTGATAGGTATTGTCAGGGATTCCAGTATTATAATACCATGATTACATTCAGATATATCCAAAACAAGCATCCAGCCGTCACGGATTGAGGATTAGGGCAGAGCGCTGGGTTTTAAGGACGGTGTTGTTTCAGCAGCCGGTACAGGCTTTCAAAACAGAAGATGAGCAGCAGATAGAGCAGGCCGGCGCTAATCAAAGAAGGCCAGCCGCTGGCACTGGTGGCGAAGAGTTGCTGAATCGGCCGGTAGAGGAAGGCGCCCCAGCCACTGGCATGGCTGATCCAGAACGCGGGAAAGGTGAGGCCGATCAGGAGGTAAAAGGTCCGGCGGATCAGAGTCATGGTGTATATAATCTAGCTCATGAGACAAAAATTGTTTTGGCTTGTGTACGTCATTCAGATCGTTGAGGGATAAGAGTCAGTTACCGGCGCGAACAGACCTTGCCAGCCACGGACCACTTCGAAACGGCTGAGGCTATATTCCTCTTGAATTATATCGATAGATTTAGTATTTATACATCTTTTTTTTCGATATGTACAGGTTTTATGCCTGCCTGATTTCGTGACGGCTGGGCGCTTGTTTTGGATATATCTTGCTGTAATCAGATTATATTTGCTGTGGAATCTATGCTGATATCCTGCACCAGCCGCCCTTCGGGGCGCACGGGGTGAACGCTCACGGATCCAGGGCTCCGTTGGCATCGGGCCTGGTCGTCAACAAAAAAGGTCTGTACGGGCCAGGTCTGCCGGTGATCGCTTACAGTACAGCAACGTGATACATCATACAACAGGGACCAAATTCGAGATCGGTTCCAGCTTGTATGCTTCACTGTTTTAACGTTTTTCCATCCCTGCAAAGGAGATACATATGTCAAACCACCTTTTTACCTCGGAATCGGTCTCCGAGGGCCATCCGGACAAGGTTGCCGATCAGATTTCCGACGCCATTCTCGATGCCATTCTCACTCAGGACAAATATGCCCGGGTCGCCTGCGAAAGCCTGGTCACCACCGGCATGGCTCTGATTGCCGGCGAAATCACGACCTCTGCCTGGGTTGATATGCCCAGCATTGTCCGCGAAACCATCAAAGAGATTGGTTACAATTCGTCTGACATGGGTTTTGACTGGCAATCCTGCGCGGTGCTGACCACCATCGACAAGCAGTCGACGGATATTGCCCTGGGGGTCAATGAGGGTTCCGGGCTTGATCTTGACCAGGGGGCCGGGGATCAGGGGCTGATGTTCGGTTACGCCTGCGACGAAACCGAGGTGCTCATGCCCATGCCCATAACCTATGCCCACTATCTGACCAAACGTCAGGCCGAGGTGCGTAAGATCGGTGCCTTGCCGTGGCTACGCCCGGATGCCAAGAGTCAGGTTACGATCGAGTATGAGGATAATGTTCCCCTGCGAATTGAGGCCGTGGTCCTTTCAACCCAGCATCACCCCGACGTGAGCTATGCTGCCCTCAAGGAAGGGGTGATGGAGGAAATCATCAAACCGGTCCTGCCGGCGGGGATGATTGACGCCAAGACCAAATTTTTCATCAATCCCACCGGGCGGTTTGTCATCGGTGGGCCGGTGGGCGACTGCGGAGTCACCGGCCGCAAGATCATCGTCGATTCCTACGGGGGGCGGGGCAGTCATGGTGGAGGCGCTTTTTCAGGTAAGGATCCTTCCAAGGTTGATCGATCCTCGTCGTATATGGGACGTTACGTTGCCAAGAATATTGTCGCAGCCGGTTTAGCCACCGAGGTTGAAGTCCAGGTGGCCTATGCCATTGGTATTTCCCAGCCCGTTTCCATCAACGTCAAAACCTTCGGAACCGGCAGAATCTCCGAGGACCGTCTGGTGCAGGTAGTCCGTGAGGTGTTTGATCTCCGCCCCAAGGCTATCATTCAACAGTTGGACCTGCTGCGGCCGATATATCATAAGACGGCGGCCTATGGCCATTTTGGTCGTGAACTGCCGCAGTTCACCTGGGAGCGGAATGATCAGGTTGAAGCCCTGCGGGCCGCTGCCGGCCTTTGAGTCTATCACCATTATGACCGTCGCCGGTAGTGTGAGGTCGGTGATCGAACCCGCTTCCTTCGCATCCGTTTTCAGCACCTATCATGGGCAAAAGCAGCATCCCGGGTTGGAGTCTGTATCGGCAACCTGGATCCGTGAGCGTTGTCCAGCCGTCACGGATTCACAGGCAAGGCAGCCTGTGTATCCTCAGTTGATTGCTAGTGATCTTTCGTCTTCAAAAATGTTTCCCTGTCCAGGGAAAAGCAGGAGTAACCTATGACAGATTATAAAGTTGCGGATTTGAGTCTGGCCGAGTGGGGCCGGAAAGAAGTTGCCATCGCCGAGACCGAAATGCCCGGCCTCATGGCCCTGCGGGAGGAGTTTGGCCCCCAGAAACCGCTTGCCGGCGCTCGCATCGCCGGTTGTCTGCACATGACCATTCAGACAGCGGTCCTGATGGAAACCCTGGTGCATTTAGGAGCTGAGTTGCGCTGGTCCTCCTGTAATATATTTTCCACCCAGGATCATGCCGCTGCCGCCATGGCTGCTGCCGGTATTCCTACCTTTGCCTGGAAGGGCGAGACCGAGGAGGAGTTCTGGTGGTGCATCGAACAGACCATTTTCGGACCCGACAACTGGCGACCCAATATGATTCTCGATGATGGCGGTGATCTGACCCTGATCATGCACGAGAAGTATCCGCAGTTGATGGCAGAGGTGCGCGGGATTTCCGAGGAAACCACCACCGGTGTGCTTCGGCTCTATGAGATGACCAAGAAAGGAACGCTGCAGGCGCCGGCCATCAATGTCAATGACTCAGTGACCAAGTCAAAGTTCGATAACCTCTATGGCTGCCGGGAATCACTCATCGACGGCATCAAAAGAGCCACCGACGTCATGATTGCCGGAAAAATCGCGGTGGTTGTCGGTTACGGCGATGTCGGTAAGGGGTGTGCGCAGGCCCTCCGGGGCATGGGCGCCACGGTTCTGGTCACCGAAATCGATCCCATCTGCGCTCTGCAGGCCGCCATGGAGGGGTATCGGGTCGTGACCATGGCGGAAGCCGCGCCCATGGGCAATATTTTTGTCACCTGTACCGGCAATCTGCAGGTTATCACCCGGGCGGATATGGAACAGATGCAGGACCAGACCATTGTCTGTAATATCGGCCATTTTGATTCTGAAATAGATATCGCCGGCATCCGTGACCTGCCCTGGGAGAACATCAAGCCCCAGGTCGATCATGTCATCTTCCCCGATGGCAAGCGGATCATCGTCCTGGCGGAAGGGCGGCTGGTCAATCTGGGCTGCGCCACCGGTCATCCAAGTTTTGTGATGAGCAACTCCTTCACCAATCAGGTGCTGGCGCAGATGGAGTTGTGGAGCAATACCTCAGCCTATGAACATAAGGTTTATTTTCTGCCCAAACATCTGGACGAAAAGGTCGCCCGGCTCCACCTGGCCAAGATCGGCGCTCACCTGACCATCCTGACCAGGGAACAGGCCGACTACATCGGTGTTGATATCAACGGCCCCTTCAAGCCGGAGCATTATCGCTATTGACCCACCGAGGTCAGGTGAGCTTTGTGAAACAGGCATCAACAGGGCACCTGACAGTCATCGGCGGTGGACTGGCCGGTTGCGAGGCCTCCTGGCAGGCCGCGAAGCAGGGCGTGCGGGTCGACCTGTACGAGATGAAACCGGAGCGCTTCAGCCCGGCCCACCAGTTGCCGCACCTGGGTGAATTGGTCTGTTCCAATTCATTGCGCTCAAATGCCGTGGATGCCGCTGCCGGTCTGCTCAAGGAAGAGATGCGCCGCCTGGGCTCCCTGGTGATGCGGGCCGCTGATACGGCCCGTGTGCCCGCTGGTACAGCACTGGCCGTTGACCGCCAACAGTTCGCGCATTTCCTCACCAAGACCATCACTGCCCACCCCCTGATCACAGTGCACCGTCGGGAGGTCATGCGAATACCAGACCCTGACAACGGCCCGGTCATTGTGGCCGCCGGACCGCTTTTGTCGGGACCGCTGGCCAATCACCTGCAAAATCTCACCGGTACCGACAATCTGGCTTTTTATGATGCCATTGCTCCCATCGTTGATGCCGAAAGCCTCGACATGGAGGTCATTTACCGCAAATCACGCTGGGACGAGAGTGGACCTGGAGACTATCTCAATTGTCCCATGGATAAACAGCAGTATGAACACTTTATCGCTGACCTTGCTGCTGCCCGAACCGTCCCTCTGCATGCTTTTGAAGAGCCAAAATATTTTGAGGGCTGTCTGCCGATTGAAGTCATGTGCGCGCGGGGGCCGGAAACGCTGCGCTATGGGCCGATGAAGCCCATCGGTCTTGCCCATCCGCAAACCGGCCATCTGCCCCATGCGGTGGTCCAGCTGCGAGCGGAAAACCGGCAAGGTACCATGTACAATCTGGTTGGTTTCCAGACTAAGCTGACCTATGGCGAACAGCAGCGGATCTTCCGCACCATTCCAGGGTTGAAACAGGCCGAATTCCTTCGTTTCGGCTCCATTCACCGCAATACCTTTGTCTGTGCTCCCCGGGTCCTGACAAGCAGTCTGGAGATGCGGGGCAAACCCGGTCTCTATCTTGCCGGTCAACTGTCCGGTGTCGAGGGCTATATCGAGTCAGCGGCCATGGGCCTGGTCGCCGGAATCAACGCCGGTCGTCAGGCGCTGGGAAAAGTGCGTCTCCTACCGCCGCCCGCCACTGCCCACGGTGGCTTGCTGCACCATTTGACCGATGCCGATCCTGCTCGATTTCAACCGTCCAATGTCAATTTTGGCTTGTTCCCCCCTTTGCCGCGAAAAATTCCGAAAAGGGACCGCGGCCGGGTCCGGGCCGAAGATGCCCTGCTCGCTATCGATGCCTGGCACCGATTGTTGACCTGATATCAGGAAGGGATTCCGGCTTGGGCCTCTTCAATAAAGCCCCAATAGGGATAATCAAGCCGATACGAGGCAATGCGGCCCGGACTGTGTTCCCGGCTGGCCACCAGCCAGAGTTCGTTGGTCCGGGTTTGCGGCGGGTGACTGGCAAAGGGATCCCATTGGGGCAGAAATACCATGGCATTGTCCGCCGAGTAGCCGATATCACCGGAACCCTTGAAGGAACCGAGATGCGGCTGCCGGTCGAAATGGCCTTGCGGCCCTCGTTCCAACTCGGAAATCACCAGAAAACTGACCGCCAGTTCATCGCGAACGGCTTCCAATTGGCGCAGCCAGCCGTCAATACCGCTTCGTTGCTGGCCGATATCCTTGAATGGCAGTTTATGCAGACTGTCGATGACCACAACCGCGTAGTCGGACCTGGTCTCGTGGCGGAGAAAATCGATGTGACGGCGCATGGTTTCCGGCGAGAGCTTGCGGTCATTGACGACCCGCAGCCAGTGGAGAGTGGTCCGCAGGGTCTCCTGCGCCAGGCGCAGACGCTCGTGTTCCGCGGGGTCCTGAGATGCGGCATGGCGGATCTCCTCCGGCCGCAGACGACTGAGGCGGCTGAGGATGCGGAGATATATTTTCTGGCGGCCGTTCTCAAAATCGTAATAGATCACCGGTATTTTGCGGAAGGCCATTTCCGAGGCGATCTGAATAAAAAAAGCCGATTTTCCGGCCTTGGGGCTCCCTCCCATGATGTTGATACCGTGGACACCATCCAGGGTCTGGTCCAACCTGGAAAAACCGCTGGTCAAACCGGAATAGGCCGTACCGGATTCCAATCCCAGACGTTCATGGAAGGCGTGGTATTCCGCGGCTGGAGTGGCAAAGGGTGAAAAGGCCTGCGCATCCCGAACCATGGTGAACACGATTTTACGCAGCTCACTTTCGTTTCCAGCCGGCAATCGGAACAGTGAAGTGTTGCGGGGGGTGCTTTCCGGCCAACGGATGATGCGCACCTTGTGTCCCGCACTGGTGGCAAAACTCCTGGCCATGGCCTCGGATTCAGCGTTGTGGTTGACCCAGAGAAAAATGGTGTGAATCCAGGAGAGGAGCAGCGGGTTAAGGTGCTCGAGGTCGGCGGCGGAAGGGACAGCGATGGCCGGCAGGCCCAACTGTATTAAAGGCAGGAGGTTGTGCTCGCCTTCCACCAGGAAGAGGGCGCCGTTTTCACAGTGCTCGATTTCCTGGCGGTTGAAAATGCGAAACTGCTCGGGGAAAAAACGTTCGTCGCCATACCAGAAGCTGTCTTCGGGTTTTTCCGGATGAACGCAATGGGCCGCATAGCAATTACCATCGGCCTGGATGTAAGGGTAGACCAAATAACGGCCATTGTAGCCGATTCGCATCTGTTCCAAAACTGGGGCCGAGACCTTCCCCTCTGCAAAGAATGCGTGGATTTCGGCGGTAAGTTTGTCGGTGAAACCGATGATCTCCTGGTTGATGTTTCGTGCCGGATAATCGATTTCGCGACCGAAATATTCGCGGTCCGGATCAAATCCCGGTGCCAGCTTGAGGCTGATTCCCCGTAACCGGGCGAAATGCAGCGGGAAACCGCCGGCCAGGCAGCGGTTCAGGCAGCGGAAATACCCGTGGAAAAAACTTTCCAGATTGAGATACACCACCAACGTGGCGGTTGAGCCACTGCTGGCACCGTGGCAGAATGGGCACGGGACCTGGAGAATATTGTTTTTCAGTTCCGCCTGGGGAAACTGGTCATGGTAAAAAGCGGTGACAGCATCGGACATAGTGACTCCATGTTGCAGCTATACTCTGTGGTGACGAGGCCGTTATGGTCACATTGCAGGGATTGGTGTTGGGGTGAGGCACGAACCCCAACAAAAGAAAACCAAAACTCATCCCATCACAATCCGCCTTGCAAGACCAGATTCCTGTCTTCCCTCAACCGAGAATCGTCTGCAACCCTTGCTGATCCATGGATTGGTCGAATTTGAAATGCACGGAAAAATCATTTTCCAGGACATGAAAGGGCTGCACCCCGATAACCAGACCTTTAAGATACAAATACTTGGTTTTCCCACCCACGGGTAGCACCACCTGCATCCGTCTTCCCAGAAGGAGGCGGGCATTATCCTGGCGGGAGATGCGGATGAGGAAACGTAGACCTCCCAGTGAGATGTCAGCGGTCTCCGCACGGAAACCGCGACCAATGGGTGCGTCAAGATTATTGATTGGCTGTACCTGAATTTTTCGTGAAAGATTGAAACGCTGGTCCCGACGTCGCTCGAGTCCCTTTTTCTCCAGCATGGAGCTGATATTATTGGAGGCAAGATAGAATTCGTGCAGTTTGGTACGTAGTCCCGGAAATCTTTCCTCCCAGGTCTTGAGGGTTTCCTGGCGAAGAATGTACACCTTGGATGGGGTCAGTGACGTCAGACTGACGGTCCAGAAAGAGGGGCTGAAAAAATTTTCTCCAGCAATCTGGCCGCGGCTCAGGCTGGTAATAAACAGTTCCCGGGTGCCGGCCATGTGCGAGACCTTGATACTGCCCTGATTGATAAAAAAAAGGGCATCGTTCCTGTCTCCCTGACTGACCAGGACCTCTTCCGCTTTGTAGTGTTGTTCATTGAATGCGTGGTAGATGTTCAGGAATTCTTCCGTGGTGAGACGGTCGGTGAGACTTGCCCAGATCTGCAGATCCTCTTCCTTGACAGCTCCGCGTTTTTCATCTTCGATGATTTCGCCGGAGCGGATAATTTCGCCGAGAGCAAGGCTGTCAATTTCATAAATACGCTCCCGAAGCCGTTCCGCTGTCTCAAAGTCACCGGCTCGAGCCGTAACACCAATAAGCTCAAGCAGTTCTTTCTTGGCCTGTTCCCGATTGCCTTGCGCCACGAGGGCGAAAATTTCTTGTTCCCGGGTACCTTGACCAGGAAGAACACCACCTGCGTGACCAGGCTCGTCGTCACTGGCTTCGACTGTCTGCTCAAGCCTGGCTGCTGCCGGTGCCTTGACTTCGGCCTGTCCACGTATCTGATCCAATGCCTGGTCAGCAGCCCGCCGAACCGCATCACTGTAGCCACCAAGGCCAAGAACGGTTTTGCTTTGTACCACCCGGCTGAGAGGAGCTGTCGCCCTTTTCGATCTTAGAGCACCAAGGGTATTGCAAATCGCCAGTTGGAGTTCCTCTTTATTTTTCCCGACAATAGAACTGGCACCCTCCAGCAGATCGGTCAGTGGACGGACAAAACGCTCGTCGTGGGCAGTGGCCATATGCCGCACGACCTTGCCTTTGAGGGAGTCATCCACTGTCTGTAGCGCCTGGAGGAGGAAATCTTGGAGATGTTCTCCACCAATCTGGAGAGCGGTGTTGAAAACCTCCTGCTGCACCCGGGGATCATTGTGAGAAATGAAGGGTCGAGCCGCCGGAAACAGTTCCGAATTGCCGATCTCGCCCAAGAGGCGAATGATGTTGCGGGTCACAAACCAAGGCGATTGCTTGTCGAGTTGTTCGAGAAGGATAGAGACCGCCGGGTTGCCTGTCTGCTTGATCAGGGTCAGCAACTGTTTGCGCTCAAAGCGGCTGTCGCTGTTCATCAGGTACTGCAGCTGAAATTTGGCGGATTCAGTTCCCAGTTCGGCAAGGATCTGGCCTGCTGCTTCCCGTGAGTGTTCAGGGTGGAGATATTGCTCCAGCAGGTGCTTGAGAACCGGTTTGGTAGCCACATTGTTCAGGGCGACAAGGGCCTGTTTCCTGATTGCAGGGGCCGTGGCTTCCGGTTTTGTTGTCTCGGAGAGCCTGCGGATAAAGTGGATGGTTGCATTGGCACGGTCAAGCTGTTCTTGATCAAGATAGTGGCCAACGAGACGACGGACTGCATCCAGGCATGTACCAATGTCCTCCTCACCCATGTTTTGGGTCCCTACAGCCTGCTCAAGGGCTGGCACCAGTTTTTCCAGGCGTTGCCATTGACCGGTGTCGGCAAGCTTTTCGGCTACGCCGGCCAGTGTCTGCGCCGCATGGGAACGAACCGGAACCTCCTGGTTCTGGAGTCCTATGGCCAGCTGCATGAGCAGGCTGTCGACATCCCCTTCCCGACCTTCGGAAAAGAGGGTGCCAATGGTCTCGGGCAGGGATCGGCGTACTTCCTTTTGGGCAAGAGGCTTGAGTTCTCCCTGAAGAAGCTGGTCCAGGTTATTGCGGACCTTGACTTGCTGTTTTTCCTGCTGACTCCTGTGCATGGCCAGAACGGCCCGCATTTTTTCACCGCGCACTGTCTGCAGTAATCGATTGTAGGCATTTTCGATATCCTGGTCATTGAGGTCCAGTGGTAACCCTTCGCGGTTTTGACTGAGTGTTTGCAGCTGGCTGGCAAGGTGCGCGAATTTCTCATCGGAGAGCTGGTTGATCACCTGCTGATAGAGTTGATCCCCAAAAAGATTTTTGAATTTCTGTACCAGGAGGAGGCCGAGTTCCTGTTCATCAAAATCTGCTAGTTGCCCGCCTGCCTGGGCAGCGACCTGCAGCTGTTTCTCCTTATTGAGTAGGGAGTCGTATTTGGCCAGCATACGTTCGAACTGGGAAAAATCCGCCTTGCCCTCTTTGAAATTGGCCGGATCGGTGGATTGCTGGGCCGCGGTGACCAGGACCGGGGCAGACCAGGCCGGTTGCTGCAGTCGCTTCACCAGCTGGTCCGGCAGGGCAGCACCCTGCTCAAGGGGCGCCTGCAGGACATGGGCATCAATGTTGTGGGCTACGGCTCTGGTGATTTCAGGTCCCTTGCTGGTCCGGGCCAGTCGTTTCAGCATCTCATTGTCCGCGGCGATGTGGGCGGGGTCCTTGTCTTTGCTGATGTACAGGGGAATGTCACTGATGAGGGCGACAATCATTCTGTTGATCTGCCTGGGGGTCAGATGTTCGATGGTTTCATCAAGCAGTTGGTCTGGCATCTGGGAGAGAATCTGCTGATAGAGCTGTTCTCCAAATAATCCTTTGAATCTGCGGGCTATGAAGCTGCCCAAGGCCAATCCATCCATGCTTACCAACTGTTCGCCGGCCTGCTGAGCCACCTGGGTCAGCTCTTTCTGGTCAAGCAGTTGCTCGTACTGGCCAAGAAGATGGTCAAAAGCCGTGAAATCAATGGCAGCGTCTTGTTGATCCTTTGATTCAGTGATCTGTTGTACCGCGGAAGCAAGAACTGGAGCAGACCATTGCGGTACTTTGAGCCGTTGGTGGAGATGGTCAGGCAGTTGCGCCAGATCGCTGGCGGTGTCGAGGAGTTGGCGGGCGTCGAGATTCTGGGCAATAACCTCTTGCAGCGAGCCGTCTTGTGCCTGCAGGCCTGCCAGGCGCTCGAGGATATCGATGCCGGTCTGTCGCTGTTGGTCGCGGGAACCGGTAGTAGTTCCTGACGGTAGGCGGGCGACAAGATTGGCGATCAGAGTGTTGCGCTGGTTTGGAGACAGCCGGTCGAGAGTAGAATCGAGCACTTCATCGGCCACGGCTGTGGCCGGCATCTTCGCCACCAGGCCGGCCAGCAGGGCGGGGTCCAGACGGGTCAAAGCGGTGGCGGATTGATTGATGCCCTCGGATCGTTTGCCGAAGTCGATTTCTCGGCTCAGTTTTTCAAGCAGTTCAAGAACCGTCTCATTGAGAATGTGCGACTGCCCCTGATCTTCGGCGCTTTTGGGCAGGCGACTGAGCAGTTCTTCGATGAGTTCCGGGGCAATGGCTCTGGCCTGGCCATTTGGGCCTGATTTGCCGAGCACGTAATTGGCCAGTTCCTCATCACTGATATTGAGGCCGGCACCGATCATCTCCTCACGGACAACCTGTTCGCCTTTATGCACAGCAACATAGCGCTTGGCATCGACGGACACCGCATGGAGACCTGCACGGTTAAACAGATCAGCCAGGGGTTCACTGAGGTCTCTTTCACCGAGCAGGTTGGCCAGTGATTCGATAAAGAGGGCGCACTGGTCAAAATCAAAACCGGAATGGAAGGTGAAGGAATGGATTTTCAGTCGGTCCAGCAAGGTAATCAGGCCCTGGATCTGTGGGCGTTCCTGGTCCCTGTCTGCCAGAGGGTCACCGCAGACTAGGATTTTCTTATCTGAGAGGGCAAGGTTGACCGCGTCATCGTTCTTGTCGGCCATCAGGGCTGTGAAGGCCTTGAGGACAAAATCGTTACTGCGCTGCACTTGGGGATTGGCGGCAGGATAGAGGCGCATGGTGCGCAGCGCCGTATATATCCGCATGGGAAAATCGAGCAACAGGGTACTTCTATCCGGTGAAGGGGTTTGCCGCGAAGTGGCCATGGGTGTCCTGCTCGTTATCGAGAATTTTTCTGGAACAGCAGTAAACGTTCAGCGGGTACAAGGGGATGATAGTTATCTCTGGTCCTTGGGCCTTTCACCAGCACAATATGGGGATAATCAGGTTGATGGGTTCTGGTGATCATATGCACGTTTAGCCTGATCGTCTGCAGGTGGAGAGCTGATGAACGGTTATGAACAGGTTACGAAAAGTAAGGTCTTGACTTCGGCAAATTTATCGGCATGTCTTTGTAAATACAAGAGTTTTCGATGTCAGGAAAATATGCTTCATTTTGATAATATATATATTTTTTTTTAAGGACTGTAGGGCTTTTAATCTGAAATCGACCGCTGCGAGAGGATCGTGTCAAATGGCTGAATAAAGAAAAATATAAATGTCATTTGATCGAGCCCTGACATATTGTCATTTTGAGCATCTTGCAATGTGGTTTTGTTCTTATTTTGTCGAGTATACTCTATTTTTAGGCGTAATGGTTAATGATCGCGAAAAAAATGATCTGGCTGGAGACATGGAGCAATCGACAATGTCCAGAAGAGAAAGTTATAGTAAGACTGAATAACTTTTATTAAAAGGTATCATGCCGCTTTTCCCTAAGTCAAGGCCGATAATAAATGAAGAGAACTTGATCCTGAATTTGTACCGGAGGCACACCTCTTGGATTTGGCAAACAGCACCAACGGTATGGACGGCATTTTTTGATGTGCGGGTAGAATTTTCTTTTATTTGAAATCTCAACCTGTTGCCTGCAGCAATTCCAGACGCAGCAGAGTACGGATCAGGGTATTGACCGGTAGGCCGACGATATTGCTCCAGGAACCGGTGATGGAGCGGACGAGGAACGCCCCTTGTCCCTGGATACCGTAGGCGCCGGCCTTGTCCATGGGGTCGCCGGTTTCGATATAGGCCTGCAATACAGGGTCGGGAAAGGTGTCAAAGGTGACCTGAGAGGTGACAGTTGTTGTTTCCTTTATGTCTCGCTGCCGGCAGATTATTGCCAGTCCGGTGGTGACCAGATGCGTTTTGCCCTGCAGGTTTTTGAGGATGGTAAGTGCTTCCTGTTGATCGGCCGGCTTGCCGAACAGGGTGGTGCCAAGGCTGACCACCGTGTCGGCGCCGATGATACAGGCCTGTGGCTGGTCGCTGGCCATGGATTCAGCCTTGGCTGTGGCCAACCGCTGGGCGAACTGGACCGGTGCTTCCCCCGGCCGGGGCGTTTCATCGATGATTGCCGGCTGGACGTGAAAGGAAAGGCCAAGCTGAGTGAGGAATTCCTGGCGGCGCGGCGAGGCCGAGGCGAGGATGAGCGGGCAGGGAGTGGTGAACATAAAGAGCCTGGTCTATGGCTGAAATGGTCTGGGGCTGTATGCGATCTGTTCGAGAAACAGGCCGCAGGCCGGGGCGGTGAGGCCTGCCCGGGTGCGGTCCCGGGCGGCGAGGATCCCAGCCATGGCATTGGCAGCGGTTTTTTCCTGGCCGATGGTGATCAGTGTCCCGGCAAGAATCCGCACCATCTGGCGGAGGAATCCGTCCCCGGTCACCCTGATGGACCAGCACTCTTCCTGCCCCAGGTTGGGAAAACAGCGGGCGGCAAACAGGGTGCGAACCGCGCCGCGGCCGCTGAGTGCGTTTTTATCCCGTGAGCCGGCCCGTTCAAAACTGGAGAAATCGTGAGTGCCGGTGATGGTCTGCAGAGCCGAGTGCAACCGATGGGGATCAAAGGGGCCGGGAAAGTGCGCCCGATACTGCCGCTGGCATGGCGGCATTACCGCGCCGGTGAAAAAATCGTAGCGATAGGTTTTGGCAAGGGCACTGAAGCGGCTGTGAAAATCACTCGGGGCCGGCTCAGCGGCCAGGATACGAATGTCCCCGGGGAGCATGGAGTTGAGCCCCTTGAAAAAAGCGACCAGGGGAATGGTCGTGGCCGTGCGGAAATGAGCTACCATGCCCAGGGCATGGACACCGGTATCGGTTCGTCCGGCACCGTGCAGGGTAATCACTTGACCGCAGAGTGCGGTCAGCCTTTTTTCCAGTTCACCCTGGATGGTCCTGCCCTGCAACTGACGCTGCCAGCCCAGATAGTTGCCGCCGTCATAGGCGATCAGCAGCCGGATTACCCTGGACATCAGGGGAACAGAGCTGCCCCCATCAAGCCTGCGGTTTCCGGGAGATCGTGCATCAGATTCATGTTCTGCACCGCTTGACCGGAGGCTCCCTTGACGATATTATCGATGGCCGCCATGAGGATCAGGCGGCCGGAGCGTTCGTCTTTCTGCAGGGCCAGGTCACAGCAGTTGCAGCCGCGGACGTGCTGGGTCGCGGGCAAGGAACCCGCGGGCAGCACTCGGACAAAGGGCTCATCCGCATAAGCGGCCTCATACAAGGCCTGGATGTCGATATGGCCGGCTGTCGGAGTCAGAGTGGCATAGATGGTACTCAGGATACCTCTGGACTGCGGCAGCAGGTGGGGCGTGAAGGAAACAGTCACCGGCCTGCCGGCGGCGATAGAGAGTTCCTGCTCGATTTCCGGGATGTGACGGTGGTGGCCGCCGACCTTATACGGTCTGAATCCATCGGTGACTTCACAGAATAAGGTGCCTAAACTGGCGGCACGCCCGGCCCCCGAGGTTCCTGATTTGGCATCGATAATCAGCGTGGCCGGATCAATCAGTCCCTGGCGCAGTGCCGGAGCCAGGGCCAGGATCGCGGAGGTGGGATAGCAACCGGGATTGGCGGTTAATCGCGCTGTGCGGATCTGCTCCCGGTACAATTCCGGCAGGCCGTAGACGGCTTCGCCCAGCAGTTGGGGGCTGGTGTGTTCCTGATACCAGTTCTGATAGACAGCGGCATCACGGAGTCGGTAATCAGCGCTCAGGTCGACGACCTTTTTGCCGGCATCAAGCAGGCGCGGCACTATCTCCATGGCGGTTTTGTGGGGTACGGCAGTAAAAAAGAAGTCGGCCCGGGGAATCAGTTCATCCGGGCTCAGGTTCTCACAACGGATATCCACCCGTTTGCGCAGATTGGGAAAGACTTCGGCCAACGGCAAGCCAGCGTATTGCCGTGAGGTGGCTACAGTGATGCGAACATCTGGGTGGGTGGCCAGTAATCTTGCCAATTCGACGCCGGTGTACCCGGATGCGCCAACAATGCCGACGTGCAACATGGGGTGGCTCCTTGTTTATGCCTGTCCAGAAACGGCTCTTTTCCCCTGATTCTTTGTGGTACTGGCCGGTGTACTGCTCAGGATAATTGACCGGCGCACCTCAATGGAGGGTAACATATCGGGTTTCCAGATGGATACTCTCTCCCCGTAGGGGATAGGCTGAATAAAAAAGGGCATAACGATAATTCGTTATGCCCTGGATAGGGTACCGAAGCTGCCTGTAAGGACGATAGGCGACAGCCGCTGGTCCGGTTACATCGTTTATCGTTTGGAGAACTGGAAGCGGGCCCGAGCACCGCGCAGACCATATTTCTTTCGTTCTTTGGCCCGAGGATCACGGGTGAGCAGGCCGGCTCTTTTCAGCGGTATCCGCATTTCCGGGTTCAGTTCCTGCAAAGCTCTGGCAATGCCATGCACCACCGCCTCGGTCTGTGCCGATTTACCGCCGCCTTTCACGGACGCCCAGACGTCATATTTTTCGATGGTCTCGGTGACGGCGAAAGGCTTGGCTATTTTTGGTTCAAAGTAGATATTGCCGAAATACTCGTCCATCGGCATCTTGTTGATTTCGACGTTGCCGCTGCCGGGAGCAATCCAGACTCTGGCGATTGCTGTCTTCCGCCTGCCGGTGGCGTATGTCTTTTCCTGGGCCATATGCTCTGCTCCGTTATCAAATCTCGAAAGTTTCCGGTTTCTGCGCCTGATGGGGGTGGTCGGTGCCGGTATAAATTTTCAGCTTTTTCAGTTGGGCCCGGCCGAGCTTGTTCTTGGGCAACATGCCTTTCACGGCCATCCGAATCAATTCTTCAGGTTTTTTTTCCAGGTATTCCCGGGCGGTTCGGGTTTTGATGCCACCGGGGTATCCGGAATGCCGATGATAGAGTTTGTCGTCCCATTTGGTGCCGGTGAGGTGAATTTTTTCGGCATTGACCACGATGACGAAATCGCCGTTGTCCTGAAAATTACAGAAGGTCGGCTTATGCTTGCCGCGCAGGCGGCTGGCTATTTCGGTCGCGATGCGGCCAAGAACCTTGCCGTCGGCATCGGCTACCAACCATTTACGATCAATTTCTTTTATCGGCGTGTAGTAGGTCTTCATGCTCTGCGCCTCAGCATTTGAAAAAAAAAGGTTCGAACGGAGGTCCGAACCTTGAATGTATTTGGAGCGGGAAACGAGATTCGAACTCGCGACTTCAACCTTGGCAAGGTTGCACTCTACCACTGAGTTATTCCCGCTTGGTGGTTTTCCGTAACAGCCGGATTATTTACCAGGGACTACCAGGGTGTGTCAATACAAATTTTATTGTTTGCAGCCAATTTTCTGGTGGTTTTTTTCACCTTGGGGGATGAGGATGACGACAATCACACCAAGGTGACCGGGCCTGAAACCGTGAAGGTTCGTTCGTGCATCAGATCGATTGTCTGTGACCTTCGATTAATTAACACTTTATCAGACGGGTACGGGTAACGAGGAGCTGTAGGTTGGGAGGAGGCACGAACCCCAACACAACCCTATCCAGGATCCCTGCCGCCTCGTTGTCATTATCATCATCCATATTTTTACGGAGGAAAGCCGGGTGGGCCCGGCAGTATCGTGCCCAAGCGGTACCTCGGGCAACTTTTTTCATCGCCGATCCTGGAAGAGCTGATCAGGTGTTGAGTCCATTGGAAAAATTGACTACAGTCGCGATGAGTATATTTGCACTGAAAAGGGGGGCTATCGTCTCCACAGGGAGGATTCGAAAGCTTTTTTTATAGATTGTTTTTCACCGGGCCATGGAGCTGCCCAGGGGAGTAAGAAGATGATGGCTGAGGTTGCCAACCGGTCAGCATGTATAGAACGTAGGACCAGAGAAACCGATATTCGACTGACACTGCATGTGGATGGCACGGGAAGCGCTGTTGTCGACACAGGTGTCGGGTTCATGGATCACATGCTGACCCTGTTTACTGTCCACGGTTTTTTTGACCTCGAGGTGACCGCAACAGGCGACACGGAGGTCGACGATCATCACACGGTGGAGGATCTGGGCATTTGTCTGGGGATGGCCTTTGCTCAGGCATTAGCAGATAAATCGGGTATTTGCCGATATGCGCACGCCTATGTGCCCATGGATGAGACTCTGGCCCGGGTCTGTGTCGATTGCAGCAACCGGCCGTATCTTCACTATCATGTGCCGATGATTGAAGCGAAAATAGGCACCTTTGACACGCCGCTGACCAAGGAATTTCTTCGCGCTTTTTCGCTCCACGCCGGCCTGACGCTGCATGTCGACCTCCTTCATGGTGAGAATGGGCACCACATTATCGAGGCCGTGTTCAAGGCTCTTGGCCGGGCTGTCTCCGCTGCGGTTGCCACGCATCCAAAGGTCCAGGGGCAGCTGTCTTCAAAGGGCGTTTTGTAGGCGCTCGACTTTCCAGGAGACGTACGGTTCTGAAAAGACCGACAGAACCGTCAAGACAATCAACAGAGATCAGAGATTCATGAAAGGAGGAGCAGGGTGGCAGCACTTGTACGGATACAAAAAGGATGGATAACTGTGTGTTGTTTGCTCATTGTCGCAGGCTGTGCCCGGGTTGAGGAACCTGTTCCCTTCGCCCTCGACCCTGCTGTGGCCGTGACCTGTATCGCCGTGTTACCGGCACGAAGTGCTGTTGATTTTGATCATACCGTTTCCACTGCTGAAACAAGGACTTTGCAGGAAGGGGTGCAGATCCTCAATGTTCTCCTCAGAGAACAGTTGCAGGACACGGCGAATCTCGTTTTTCTCACCGAATCGCAGCTTGTTGCGATTGACGATCAAAGCGGCGTTGTTGATCATCCCTTTCTGAAAATTATTGCGCAAAAGACCGGTTGCAGCCTGGTGATGGAAACCATCCTGAGCAGATACAGGCACAGAATCGGTGGTCAATACGGCGCCCGGGAGCCGGCGGCAGTCACCTTTTCCTACAGACTCTACCATGCCGAAACCGGGCGGGTGCTTTGTCAGGGCCGCTTCGACGAACAGCAGCAGTCGGTCATGGAGAATCTGTTCTCTCTGAGCAAAGCGAGGAGTCGCGGGCTGACCTGGATTACCGCTGAAGAGTTGTTGCGCGAAGGAGTGCAGGAAAAACTGGAACGATGTCCTTATCTTGTCGGTAGGTAAACCAGGTTTTTCTGTTTCTGCGATCCATGCGTCTGCCACCAGAGGTCAACCGGCGCGTCGGTCGGGCCATGCACGATTATGCCATGCTCGATCATGGTGACCGGGTCCTTGTTGCTGTTTCCGGCGGGATGGACTCCCTGGTGCTTGCCTGCCTGCTCCTTGCCTGGCAGAGGAAAGCGCCGATCAAATACAGCCTGCATGTAGTCCATGTTGACATGGCTCCCGGGATCGAAACTCCTGGTGAGGCAGCCCGGGAGATTGCCGCTTGTCTGGCTGCGGTTGGTCTGCAGGTCCAAATACTTCCTGCCAGCTGGCGCCCGGACCGCTCGCAGCTCGAAGCGGCCGGGAGGGGAAAAGATCTCTGTTTTCAATGTGCCCGTTCCCGGCGCACCCAGCTGTTTGCCTGGGCGCGCCGATTCGACTGCAATAAAATCGCCTTTGGCCATCATCGCGACGATATCATCGAAACCTTTCTTCTTAATCTCACCTGTAGCGGGAATATCAGCACCATGGCGCCGCGGCAGGATCTCTTTTCCGGCCGACTGAGCTTGATTCGGCCCCTTGCCTACCTCGATAAACGGGAAATCGAAGCCCTCGGGACTGATCTGAAGCTGAAGCCTGTCTCCTCCTCCTGTCCCCTCGGGGAAAAGACCCGACGCCTGGAAATCCGACGCCTGGCCGAGGATATCTATCGACGGATTCCAGGGTCGAGGGAACAGATTTTTGCCGCTCTGGGGAATGTTCGCTCTCAGTACCTGCTCAAGCAGACAAAAGCCGGGGAGGGGCGAGATGGAAACCGGCAATGACTGTCTGGTCTGTTTTCTCCGTCAGGCCCTGACCACCGCCCGTCGCAGCACCAGTGACCCCCGACTGCACTGGCAGCTGACCGCCGAAGTGGGGGCCATGCTCTCCTCTTTTGATTCCCGCATTCCACCGCCGGAAAATGCCGTGCACTATTACCGGCTTATTGCCCGGCGAACAGGTCTGCGCGATCCCTATGCCGCTGAAAAACAGGAGAGCAATGCCTTTGCCCTGGCCCTCGAAGCCCAAACTAGAGAAGTAATCCGCGCGGAAGCCGATCCTCTGCGGGCAGCGGTTCAGTTTGCCATCAATGCCAATGTTCTCGATTACGGGGCTCAGCATCAGCTCGACCGGGACATGATACTCAACTCCTGCCGGCAGGCACCGGTTATCGATCATTTTTCCGCCCTGGCCCAGCAATTGGAGGGACGACCCGATATCCTCTATCTCGCCGACAACTGCGGCGAGATCGTTTTTGACAAGCTTTTGATCGAGCTGCTGCTTGCCCGGGGCTGCCGGGTGACCGTGGCTGTTCGGCAGGATCCCATCATCAATGATGCGACCCTTGATGATGCGGTCCTCTGCGGGTTGGACCGGCTCTGTCCGGTGATCACCAATGGCGCTGATGTCCCCGGAACACCTTTGTCCATGTGCAGTGACGAGTTCCGCCGCCATTTTGCTGCTGCTGATTGCATCATCAGTAAAGGCATGGGCAACTTCGAATGTCTTTCCGATGTTCCGGCACCGATTTTTTTTCTTTTTCTGGTCAAGTGCTCAACTGTGCGCGCCTACCTCCAGAACCGGTTGGACCGGACTGACCTGGATATCGGATCAGCGGTCCTGCTCAGCGGCAGGTTCTAAAGGGCTGGAGTGGTGGTGAACCGGCTGGCCATCGTTGCCGACATCCACGGCAATTTCCGGGCACTGCAGGCGGTACTGGCGGATATCGCCGTCATGAAGGTCGAGCTGATACTTTCCCTCGGTGATAACATCGGCTACGGACCCGAACCCGAGGAGGTGGTGCAGGCCCTCCGGCATCATCAGGTCGTTTCCGTGATGGGCAATCACGAACTGGGGTTGATCAGTCGGAGTTATTATCGCCGCCTGCATGGCACGGCCAGGGAATCGCTGGCTCTGACCCGCTCCCTGCTGAGCGCTGAATCCCTTGCCTGGCTCGAGGATCTGCCGACGGTGCACATCCGTGATGATGCCCGCTTTGTCCATGGCTGCCCGCCCGAGTCCATGACCGTGTATCTTTTTTCGCCCACGGAAAACCGCCTGCAGCGAGTGTTTGCCTCCTATCCGGAACGCTTCTGTTTTGTCGGCCATACCCATGTATTCGGCCTGTATGCGGAGCAAGGCGGCCGGGTGGACAGGCGGAAACTGACCGTGGGCAAGCTGCGCCTTGATCAGGAGTCCCGCTATCTTGTGCTTCCCGGCAGCGTTGGTCAGCCTCGGGACAACGTCAACCGCTACGCCAAATACCTGCTGTGGGATCGGGTTGAGAATCGTATCGAGATCCGCTCCCTGGCCTATGACGTCCAGGCGACGGTTCGGCTGCTTGCAGAGCGGCACTTTCCCGCGGTCAATGCCCGGAGGTTGTTATGAGAGGAGTGCGCGGAGCACGGGGATTATCCCCAAGTTATCTGTATTGTTCATTGGAGTTTTCATGAAACGGATCGGCAGGTATGAGGTCATCCGCCGTCTGGGCAAGGGCGGTATGGGCTCGGTGTACAAGGCCCTGACGCCTGTGATTGACAAGGTGGTGGCCATCAAGCTGCTGGATCCGGCTGAACTGCTGGAAGATGTGGTCGGTGCGGCTCGGTTGCGGGAGATCTTTACCTTCGAAGCCCGCACCATGGCCTCATTCAATCAACCCTTTCTGGTCACGGCCTATGACTTTGCTGAGGATCAGCAGGGGCGACCTTATTTCGTCATGGAGTATATCTGCAACAATCTCGGCGATATGATCGGTGAAACCTTTCGTATTGAAGAGGATTCCCGGGTCATCCGCGCCCCCAAGGTCCTTCACTATGGCAGGCAGATTCTCAAGGCCCTTGATTTTCTCCATCACAACGCCATCATCCATCGGGATATCAAACCGCAGAATATCCTGGTCACTGATGATGACAGGATCAAAATCTGTGATTTCGGCATGGCCCTGGTCAAGGGGATTGCCTTTTCCGGACCGGACAATATGCAGATCGGTTCACCATGCTACACCCCGCCGGAACAGCGCAAAAATCCTGGAGAAGTGGATGGCCGGGCTGACCTCTATTCAGCGGCGGTCCTGATGTATCGAATGCTCACCGGCAAGCTTCCAGGCATGCAGAGTTTTTCTCTTTCGCTGATCAATCCCCTCTATGATCAGGCCTGGGATGATTTTTTTGCCAGTGCCCTGCAGTGGCATCCCGCCGCCCGTTTTCAGACGGCGGGAGAAATGTTGGCTGCTCTGGAGCACCTTCGTCTCCGGGAGGGATGCGGCCTGCCAGGTCCTCCGGACAAATCTGGCCAGAACACCTCCGCGCCGTTACGGAGTGAACCGGCCAATGTCGGCGGCCGGCAAGCCCGTGCCCTGTTTGCCGTCAACGAACTGTATCGGCCGCTGCATCCGGTGTTCAATCAGCTGGAAGTCTCCGCGGCTGTGGTCTTTGACCGGGCTACAAATCTGGTCTGGCAACGACAGCCCAGCCGCTATCCGGTCACTTTTACCGAAGCCTTTGAATTGGTGGTTGGCTTGAATGAGAATACTTTCGGGGGGAGACGATTGTGGCGGCTGCCCACGGTCAACGAACTGCTGACCCTGCTGCCCGAGGGCGATTGTGAAATGTTTCCCCGCGTTGGCGGGCAGCCGCTGAAGTGGTTGTGGAGTTGCGATCGTCATGGCCGGCATGAAAGCTGGTACGTGAACATGGATATGGGGTTCTGTGGTGTTCAGGATATCAACTGTCTCAACCAGGTGTTGGCCGTTGCCCGTGCCGACTGCCCGCCCAAGGGTTGAACAAGGCCATCATGGAGGAACCTCCCATGGACTATCCCGTCTCGCACACTTTTCTTGTTCGTTCCCGGTCGAAAACGTTGGCGGGTCGTCATGTGCAACGCTACCTTGCCAGCAATCAACTCATCACCTACGCAGAATTTATTGTTCGTGAAGAGGAGATCCACAACGCCGTGGATGAGCGGTTCCAGGTCGATCTCGATCGCGGCCTGGCGGCCAACCGTGCCTTTGCTCAACTGATGCTGGACCATCTCAAAGAGGAAGGACTCATCCACCTAAATCAGTTGGTGGATCTCGAACAGGGCTATGCCACCAAGATTCTCCACACCCTGACCCATCTCCTGGATGGCTTCATCGGCATTGATTCTGCTTTTTACAACCTGGTGGAGGACTCCCATCGGGTCAGTGCAAAGCTCGCAGACGCCATTGCCGCCGAGCCTGAATTGTACTGGCTGGTCCCGGTCCGAACCGGCGAGGTAACCGTCTCGGTTCTGCATCGGGTGGATTGAGTTGAGAGAACAACAACCATGCATGTTGTTCCTGGAATCGGTCCGTGAACGACGGACCTTTACAAATGTCACCTGGAAAAACCATGCGTTTTGCCTTTATTAACTCTCTTCGGACCAGTCTGATTGTTCTCGTCCTGCTGGCGGTCCTGCCGGCACTGGCTATTGTTCTCTATACCGGATATGGTTTACGCAGCAGTGTGGTTGCCGATGCTGAACAGCATGCCCTACGCCAGGTGCAAGCCATGGCTGCCCACCACGAGCGGGTTGTCGAGAACGCCCGATTGCTGCTTATGACCCTGGCGAGAACGGTGGAGATCCGTCAGCTTGACGTAACGGCCTGCAAGGTTCTGCTCAGCGATGTGCTTACCGGTCATTCCGCATATGTTGCCCTCTCCTTGACCGATGTCCGGGGACGGGTGTTGATGTCGGTCCCTGTCGACGATTTTGCTGATATAAGCGACAAGCCCTATTTTCGCGCCGCCATGGATACCCTGATGTTTACCGTCGGAGAGTACACCCTGCTCGAAGATCAGCATCGGGTGATTGTCCAGTTCGCCCAGCCGGTCATTGACGGTGACGGTAATCCGGTGGGGATGCTGGTGGCTGCTTTTGACCTTAATTTTTTTGGCCAACTTTTTGCCGATAACCGGTTGCCGGAACACTCGGTTTTCACTCTCACCGATGCTTATGGCATTCGTCTCACCCGCTTTCCGGAAACAAAAAAACATACCTGGGTCGCGGATCTGCCCGCCATGGTGGCCCGTATGTCCGGTCAGGAAGAGGAGGGCACTTTTCTGGAAACAGGTGTGGACGGTATCAGCCGGCTGTACGGTTTCAAACGGCTTCATTTTCAGGGCGCCACCTTTCCCTATCTGATGATTCGACTGGGGATCCCAGTGGATCAGGCCCTGGCCGGGGCCCGGCAGGTGATTGTTCGCAATATCGCTTTCCTTGTCCTGGCGGCAATTCTTGCTCTGATCACTGCCCGATTGGTGGGCGAATACTTTATTATGCGCCCTTTGGGAATATTGACGACCGCCGCTAACCGTTTGGAAACCGGGGACCTGAGTGTACGAACCGGGATGTCCGCGGAGGACGGGGAATTAGGGCAGGTGTCCGCGGCTTTTGACAGCATGGCCGAGGGGTTGGAACGTAAGGAACAGGAGCGGTGTCTGGCCGAGGCAGAGATCCTTCGCTTGAACCAGGAGCTTGAAGTGCGGGTGGAGCAGCGCACCGAACAGCTGGCTGCTGCCAATCGGGAGTTGGAGGCCGCCCTGAGTGATCTGCGTCGGACCCAGAGTCAACTGGTCCTTTCGGAAAAACTGGCGGCGCTGGGAGAACTGGTGGCCGGTGTGGCCCATGAAATCAACACTCCCGTGGGGGTGGCCCTCTCCGCCAGTTCCGCTC
This sequence comes from Desulfobulbus alkaliphilus, assembly GCF_016918545.1. Classification (GTDB taxonomy): domain Bacteria; phylum Desulfobacterota; class Desulfobulbia; order Desulfobulbales; family Desulfobulbaceae; genus Desulfobulbus; species Desulfobulbus alkaliphilus. Next base: position 90,409 of record NZ_JAFFQC010000011.1, read on the forward strand.
TGGCTGAAAAAAATCGGAAGCTTGCCGATCTCTTTGCCCGGGGTGAGATGAAACGTTCCAATCTGACTGCCCATATTGAAGATTTGCGGGAAGGCATGGAGATGATTCTGGTCAATTTGAACCGGGCTTCCGAATTGATTCGCAGTTTCAAGATGGTGGCTGCCGACCAGGTTTCCGAAACCCGCAGGTTTTTCAATGTCAAAAAATATATCGACGAAATTCTTCTCAGTCTGCGGCCAAAACTCAAAAAGACCAGGCACCGGGTCAAGGTTCTCTGTGACGACAATCTGGATATTGAAAGCTATCCAGGAGCCTTCTCTCAGATTTTCACTAATTTAATCATCAATTCCTTGACTCATGCCTTTGATGCGGAGCAGGAGGGGGAAATCCGCATTGAAGTACGTCGCCAAAACAATTCCTTGCACCTGCTGTACAGCGATAACGGCAAGGGGATGGAATCTGAGGTGTTGAACAGAGCTTTTGAGCCGTTTTTTACCACAGCTCGGGGCCAGGGCTCCACGGGCCTGGGGATGCATATTGTGTTCAATATTGTTACGAGTACCCTGGGGGGTGAGATACGGTGCGAAAGTGCCCCTGGCCTGGGGACAAAATATGAAGTGATCATACCCAATCTTGCAAGATGACTATGGCTGATTTTGATGAAATACTGTTCAAGGACGAAACATCGGAAAAGAACGGTGCGGCAACGGAGAACAACGCGCCGTGGAAAATTCTCATAGTTGACGACGAATCCGATGTGCACAGTGTTACCACTTATATGATCAAGGATTTGGAGTATATGGGAAGGAACCTGGCCTTTTACCATGCCTACAGCGGTGAGGAGGCTCAGCAGATCCTGGCTCGGCATCCAGATATGGCGGTGATTCTCCTTGATGTGGTGATGGAGACCGATGATAGCGGCCTTCGGCTGGTTCAGTTTATCCGTGAGGAGTTGGAAAACCACACGGTGCGGATAGTTCTGCGCACCGGCCAGCCCGGTAAGGCTCCGGCCGCTCGGGTTATCGTCGATTACGATATCAACGATTATAAGGAGAAGACCGAACTGACCCTGGAAAAGATGATGGTCACCATCATCGCAGCTCTGCGCAGTTACAGTTTCATTACCACCATAGAAACCAATCGCAAGGGATTGAGGAAGATTATCGAGGCCTCTTCAGATATTTTTGAACGTCAGTCGCTGCAGAAACTGGGTGACGGTGTTTTGAACCAGCTCACGGCTATTCTCAAATTCAAGGAAGATCTCAATACCAACGGCGCCTCGGGGTTTACCGCCACGGGCGCTGAGGGCCAGTCGGTGGTGCTGGCCGCCACCGGTGCTTTTCAGAAATATGTTGATCGGCCAATTGACGAGGTGGATTCGCTATTGATCCAGACAGCTCTGGATCAGGCTCGGACTCAGCCGCACGGATTTTATTGTCAGGGATCCAGGTGTGCCTGGTATTTCAAAAGTCATACCGGGCCGGAGAATTTTCTTTATTATGAAATTGCCAAGGAACTCAGCGACGATGACTACGATCTGCTGGAACTATTTTTTGCCAATGTCTCCCTGGCCTTTGACAACCTGTTTCTCAATAAAGGCATCGAGGAAACCCAGAAAGAGATTATCTTTCATATTGCCGAGACCATGGAGTGCCGTTCCGCTGGAACCGGCAGTCATGTCCGCCGGGTGTCGGAATATGCGCGTCTGCTGGCGATCAGGTACGGGCTTGACGAAGAAGAGGCGGACATGCTCAAACTTGCCTCTACCCCTCATGACCTGGGCAAGATCGGCATGCCGGATTCTATTCTCAATAAGCCAGGGCCCTTGACTCCCGAAGAATACGAGACGATCAAGTCCCATGTGTATCGGGGGCATGACCTGCTGATGCATTCAGCGAATCCGATCATTCAGGCAGCTGCCCGGATTATTCTGCTTCATCATGAGCGCTGGGATGGGACGGGTTATCCTCAGGGGCTCAAAGGGGAAGAAATTCATATCCATGGCCGGATCATCGGGGTGGCTGATGTGTTCGACGCCTTGTCCAACAAGCGAGTTTACCATGAAGCCTGGTCCTGGGAGAAGGTTTTCGCCTATTTTCGTGAGGAACGCGGCAAGCATTTCGATCCCAAACTCGTCGATATCCTGCTTGAAAACAAGGAGGAATTTCAGGATATCTGGGCACGGTACAATTCCATAGGCTTGCAGTTTCCTTGATAGATCGGTGAGTTGTCGCACCCATTTTTCAAAAAACCGGCTGATGAACCATTATGTTTCAACCGGTTTTTTAGTTGGGTTTTGTGTCTTACCCCACCCGCTGCATCAAACTATTCGTATCCCTTTCGGTCACAACCGGGGATCCGTAAGGGTGGGCACAGCAGTATCGTGCCCACGCGGAACCTCTGTGATGACGGTTGAGTAATTTGTACAAATCGCTACGGTTGCGTTGCGCCACAAGGGCGACCTGGAAAACATCACCCTGGGTGGTGCGTTGGAAATCGGCCGCGGGAACGATTCCGCGTGGGCAAACGATACAGCCGTTTGCCCACCGCCTGATTACAGCAAGATATACCCAAAACAAAAGTCCAGCCGTCACGGCTACAGGGAAAGAAGACCTACCCCAGACCACGAATACGGTTGACGAAGCAGGACATGAGGTCCAGGGTCAGCTCGGGAAATTCCAGATGCGGTGCATGTCCGCAGTCTTCCATCATGATCGGCGTTGCCCTCCCTGCTGTCCCTGCCACAATAGCTTCGACCTGGGCAGGGGTGCCATAATGATCGTCACGGCCTTGCAAGGCCAGCAGCGGCACCTGGATGGCAGGAAGCAGGTATTCGATATTCCAGAAAGAAAACCATGGCTGCAGCCAGGTCGCCGACCAGGCGGTGAACAGATCCACGGTTTTATCTCCGTGGTGCTGATGCAATTTCGTCTGAGTTTCCCGGGAAAAAGTGTCCGCGGCACCGCGAATACCCTCAAGCGTCACCGGTTCGACAAAGACATGGGCTGCCTCGGTGATGATGCCGCGCAGGTTGGCCGGCTGTTCCGCACCGAGAATGAGGCTGATGGAACCGCCATCGGAGTGGCCGATGAGAATAAAAGGGTGGTCGGGGATCAGGGCAGAGAGGACTCGAGGTAGTTCCCAAAGCGCTGCCTCATGCAGGTAGTGGATTGTGCGCTTGCTCCGCAGCGATGTTGAACGACCGTGGCCGATCCGATCGTATACCAGCCCGGGACAGCTGGTTTTGCGGCAGAGTTGTTCCGGGAAGTTGCGCCACTGGGCGACGCTCCCCAGACCCTCGTGGAGAAAAATCAGCCAGGGGTGATCCGGTCGTCCCTGGTACAGTTCGTAATAAAGATGATAATCATCATCGATTTTGAGCGTGCTCATTTCACTCCCCTTGCAACTCTCCATGTTTGCATTTGTTGCCATCCCAAGCCGATAATAACTGCCAGTACGCCCCCCAGAGTGTCCGCCACCACATCGGCCCAGCTGGGGAAGCGTCCGGGGATAAAAGACTGATGGAACTCGTCGGCGATTCCATGGAGCAGGCAGAACAGGACCACGACAACTCCTGCCCGAGCAGGGTATTGTTGCCGCCAGGCAGGTGGCAGTGCATAAAGGGCGGTCAACCCCAGCACAGTGTACACCAGCAGGTGCAGGAGTTTGTCGATGTGGGCGATTCGGGGCAGGGAAAAACTGTCGCCGGGCTGGTGCGACTGGTAGAAGATCATCGCCATGACCAGAAGCAACGGTATGGGACGATACCAGTTTCTGCGCAGAGAATACATGGTTGCAACAGTTTAGTTGATCAGTCTGTCCCGGCACCATGTGCCAGGGAGTGTAATCGTTGACCAGCGCATGATTCGCAGACGATCAGGCTACCGTCCATCCAATCACTCCAGCTCTTCAGCCTGCGTATCCACATAGGCACTGCTGGCAAAAGGTACATGGTTCCTGTGTCCAGCTCATAGCGTCTTTTCCTTGCACCGGGTGAACATCCACCCTGCGATGAGCAGAGATCGTCATCAGTTGTTGTTTCGAGGCAGCCGTCTCGGTTACCCGGGAACATGAACCCGATCGAGCATGGCGGCGGGATAGCGCTTACGGATACGGCGCATGGCGTTACGGATCCGCAGGCCAGGGGCATCGTCCAGGTGCATCTCGCTTTTGTCGGTATACGAAGTCAGCAGCAACCGGCGATCGGCAACGGTGAATGTGTGGCTGTAGGTGAGTTCGATGGTCTCGGAATTTTCATCGATATCCACTTCCAGGGCTTCACTTTCCCGGGCAACCTGGAGAGCATCGGAATCGGTCATTTCCAGTAACCAGGCATCGCCCTTGGTGGTGCTGAAAAAGAGAAAGACTCCGAGTTCATGGAAGAGTTCTTTTTTAACCGATGCCGCCTGCTGGATTTTTTCAATCTCGGCCAGCAGCGAAATCTTCAAACCCTTGGCCTGATCGGCGACTGGTTGTTGCAACCCAGCGGCGTAGAGGCAGCAGTGTTTGTGTTTTTTCCCCGAACCGCAGGGACAGGGTTGATTTCTGCCGATTTTTGCCATGGTTACTCTTCCTCGATGTCATCTCAAGCAACAGGGCGTATGCCTGCCTGTTGCAGTCTGAATGGATATTATTACCCCGGAATACCAAAACTGATCAACCAAAAAACCTGGACCCATGAGCGTTCGCCCCATAACGCGCACGGATTCAGGGGGTGATTTTTAAAGATTTCGGAGCTAGTATAATACGATGACAGCAAAATGAAACCCAAACAAGCGGCCAGCGGTCACGGATTCAGGCTGGTGTCAATCCTGGCCAGGTGATTTCGAAAATTACTTGTTGGCCGCCAGAAGACCAGCCATATCCTTGGCGAAATAGGTCAGAATGATGTCGGCCCCGGCCCGGCGGATGGCGATGAGGGTTTCGGCCATAACCCGCTCCCCGTCGATCCAACCCTTTTCGGCGGCTGCCTTGATCATGGCATACTCGCCGCTCACCTGGTAGGCGGCCACCGGGAGGTCGAATTCGTCGTGCAGGCGGCTGATGATATCCAGATAGGCCAGAGCCGGTTTCACCATGAGAATGTCCGCTCCTTCTTCCACATCCAGGGTCGCCTCCCGCAGGGCCTCTCTGCTGTTGGCCGGATCCATCTGATAACTGCGGCGGTCTCCGAACTGGGGAGCGCAGTCGGCGGCATCGCGAAACGGCCCGTAAAAGGCGGATGCGTATTTGACCGCATAGGACATGATCGGCACCATGTGGTACGAATTTTCATCAAGAGCGGTGCGGATTTCGCTCACCCGTCCGTCCATCATGTCGGAAGGAGCCACCATGTCGGCACCGGCCTTGGCATGGGACAGGGCGGTTTGAGCCAGCAATTCCAGGGTGGCGTCGTTATCCACTTCCTGGCCGGCCAGACAGCCGCAATGACCGTGATCGGTATATTCGCACAGGCAGACATCGGTCACCACGGTCATGTCCGGGATCTTGTTTTTCAGTTCACGGATAGCCTGCTGAATAATGCCGTTGCCGGCATAGGCACCGGAGCCGAGACCGTCCTTTTTATCGGGGAGGCCAAAGAGAATGACCGAGCGGACACCGGCAGCCAGGCAGTCCTTGGCCTCTCTGGCCAGTTGATCCACGGAGAGCCGGAAAACTCCGGGCATGGAAGGGACCTCTTCCCGAACGTCCTTTCCGGGACGGACAAAAAGAGGATAGATCATCTGTTCCGGCATCAATCTGGTTTCACGGATCATGGCGCGGAAGGTTTCGTTCTGTCGCATTCTACGGGGACGATATTCTGGAAAAACCATGGGGTGCCTCAGGGAAAATGTGGTTGGAAAACCTTGCATCGATTGGGATCCGGCCGCAGGTTTCAGGCCGGGCAGACCTGTTCGTGTATCCGGTGAAGATGGAGATTCACTGTCCAGTGGCACCAGAAGCCGATAACCCGAAGGCGGCGGGTGAAAGGTATTATCAAGGATTCAGCTGCAATTATAAGCTGATGACAGTAAAACAAAACGCAAACAATTGTCCAGCCGTCACGGATTCAGGGATAATCCAAGGTCAGGGATCAATTACTTGACCACGATGCCCAGAGCTTTGACCTTTTTATGCAGATGGCTGCGTTCCATACCGATCTGCTCAGCTGTTTTCGAGACATTGCCATCGTTTTCCCGGAGTCTGGCCAGGAGATATTCGCTCTCAAATTGACGCCGGGCCTCCTTGAAGGACAGCAGTCGGTAATCACTGTCTGCAACAGGCGCAGGGGGAGGCTGGAGGGGGGCATTGCCAAGGAAGAGCGCAACATCAGCTGCCTCGATGTGATCGCCGCCGGTCATGATGACCAGGCGTTCGACCAGGTTGCGCAACTCACGGACATTGCCGGGCCAGGAGTGGCGCTGAAGCAGATAAAGGGCCTCATCGGTGAATTTTTTTCGGCCAAGTCCCTTTCTGCTGAACTGGTTGCTGAAATCCTCGACCAGCAACGGAATATCTTCGCGCCGGTCGAGCAAATCCGGAACCATGATGGGAACAACGTTCAACCGGTAAAAGAGGTCGGCCCGAAAAGTCCCTTTGTCGATTTCTTCGTCCAGGTCCTTATTGGTGGCCGCCAGCACCCGGACATCAACTTCGATGGTGCGGCTGCCACCGACCCGCTCAAATTTCTGTTCCTGGAGGATGCGCAGGACCTTGGCCTGACTTTTGAGGCTCATGTCACCGATTTCGTCGAGGAACAGGGTGGATCCATTCGCCTGGTCGAATTTGCCCTTCTTGTTTTCCGTGGCCCCGGTAAACGAACCCTTGACATGGCCGAACAGTTCCGATTCGATCAGTTCTTCGGGAATTGCGGCGCAGTTGACGGCGATCATCGGCTGTTTACATCGTGCTGAATATCGATGGATGGTCTGGGCTACCAGTTCCTTGCCGGTGCCGTGACCACCGCGGATAAGGACCCAGGCATCGGTGGGAGCGACACGTTCGATCTGCTCCCGAAGCCTGAGAACCGCGGGACTGTTCCCGGTGATGGAGTTTTCGCTTGGGCTGCTTTCGCGCAACAGGCGGTTTTCCCGTTTCAGCCGGGCCAACTGGATCCCTTTGTTTACTGACAGGATAACCTTATCGTAGGAAAGTGGTTTCTCAAGGAAGTCATAGGCACCGTTGCGGGTGGCCTGGACCGCGGTTTCGATGGTGCCGTGACCGGAGATCATGATCACCGGCAGATCGAATCGTTTTTTAATCAGACGCAGGGCTTCAAGACCATCCATGCCCGGCATCCAGATGTCGAGGAGGATGAGGCTGATATCCTTTTCCTCGAGCACATGCAGCCCTTCTTCAGCGGAAGAGGCGGTGAGCGAAGCGAACCCTTCGTCGGCGAGAATACCCGAGAGGGCCTCACAGATCGCGCTTTCATCGTCGATAATCAGGATGGTGTTGGTCATGGTTGCAAGCGGGTAAACACACGGATTGCCGGTTACTGCAATTCGAATTCAAAGGTACTAACAACGCGAATTATTTTAACCGGTGTGCTGGTTGCGCTGTACGGGGATGATTCGTTGTTGCCGTCGCTGCCGAAAATCTGGATGCTTCCTTGATTAGCGGAGCGGATCCTGCCGACCCGGGTGCCTGCATCGTCGGCAAACTGCTGGGCGGTGAAGCGGGCGTTACGGGTGGCATCGGCCAGAAGTTCGGGTCGCAGGGCGTTGAAGGTCGAAACAATGTATCTGGGATTGGCGCTGCCTTCTTCCTGGTCAAGAAGGACGCCCAGGGTCAGCAGTTCCTCCGTCGCTTCCAGTGCCGCGGTGATACGGTCGACCTCGGTGGATGCCACGGCCAGGGAGGCGGTGACCAGGTAGCGAAAACCTTCCTGGCCGGGGCTGACATACTCTCTGGCCAGCTTGTCGATGGTTCGAGTGGGCAGACGCCGTATTTCTTCATTACTGAAGCCCTGTCTGGAAAGAAACTCCATGACAGCCTCCCGGTCAGCACTGATTTGCGTGTGGACCTCCCGGATACTGTCACCTGCCCGGCGGAAACGTAAAGTCCAGATGGCTCGATCCGACTTGACCTCCCGTTCCACCAGGCCCTTGACAATAACGCTGCGCGAATCCGAGCGGAACCGCTCCAGGCCCTTGCCGACCCAGTAGCCGGCCAGAGCGAGGCCCAGACAGAGAAAAAGCCCAAGGACAACGGCAGCGCCAAGGGACTTGTTTTCAGTGATTTTCATGGTTCTCGGCTGTGGGTGTCGGTGAGGTTATTGGCAATCGGTTGTCCATTGGATACACACCTTATCAGGTATCCAGGGGCAGCTCAACCGTAAAGACGGTGCCGGCGGGACTGTTGTCACGGGCGCGAATAGTGCCATTATGTTCGGAAACAATGGTGTGGGCAATGGCCAGGCCGAGACCGGTGCCGGATTTGCGGGTCGAGAAGTATGGTTCAAAGATCCGCATTTTGACATCTTCGGCGATCCCGGGCCCATTGTCCGCAACCTCCAGCCGGATAAACCGGGGATCGGAAGCAAACCCCAGGCTGACTTCGATGGTGCCTTTGTCACTGAGTACGGAAACGGCATTGTCGAGCAGATTGATCAGGACCCGTTTGATCTGGACCCCATCAAAGAGAAACGCGGGCACCGCAGAGTCAATGCGACAATGAACGTGGATATGCTTGTGGGCTTCCTGGTAAAGGAAAACCACCTCTTCCACCAGCTGACCGAGATTTTTCCGCTCTTTGTGCAGTTTGGGCATGCGGGCAAAGTCAGAGAATTCGCTCACCATGTTTTTTATTTCGACCACCTGGTTGACAATGGTGGCGGTGCATTGGTCGAAGACGTCACGGTCCTCGTTGATCCGGTTGAGAAAACGTTTGCGAAGCCGTTGGGCCGAGAGCTGAATAGGGGTCAGCGGATTTTTGATTTCGTGGGCTATGCGGCGGGCCACTTCCTGCCAGGCCGCCAACCGCTGGGCCTTTTCCAGGTTGGTGAGGTTGTCAAAGACAATGACAAAGCCGATGGGGTTATGACGGTCATCGACCATTCGAGTGACATTGACCAGGAGAGACAGGGTTTCGCCTCGGCGAATGGTGACCCGCAGGTGGCGTTCGATGGATTGTTTTCCTGAAGAAAGCAGTTCCTTGAGAAAACTCTCAACGATGAGAATATGCTGTTTGGGCAGGGTCTGATGAAAATCTTTACCAAGGTACACATCGGTTTGAATGGCAAGTAGTTCCTCGGCAAAACGGTTGATGGTGGTTATCTGGTTGTTTTCATCCAAAGCAATGACGCCGGCGGCCACGTTTTCGAGAATAGTTTCCAGGTAGTGGCGGCGTTGTTCCGAGATTTCCTTGCTGCGTTGCAGCTCGGCATGGGCGCTGGCCAGCTTACGGTTGGAGGCCAGGATATCCGAGGTCATGGAGTTGAAAGAATCCACCAGGAGTCCCATTTCGTCGTCGGACTCTTTTTCGAGGATAAAATCAAGGTCGCCGTCGGCAACGCGTCGGGTGGCTTCGGCCAGTTTGTTGATCGGACCGGTGAGACTGCGGGCGATGTAGAAACCGAACCAGATCGCCCCGAACAGGATCAGCAGAGTGATGATGAGGAGAATGATGATCAGGCTGAGTTTGATAGGAGCCTTGAACATGACCATCTGCTGGTATCCCGTAATGCCCTGGGAGACGGACTGCATTGTTTCGAGTGTGTTCAAGGGGATGAGCTGGGTGGTGATGAGAAACCAGGTTTGTGGTGAATAATCGGTGTGCACCTGAAAGGGGACAATAGCCTGAATCAGTTCACCGATGGTGGTCATCTGGGTGAGGACTTCGACCCGATTGCCGGCAGCCGCTACCCGCAGGGCTTCCGAGGGGATGATCGGCGGGGCGATGGAACGGAGCTGTGGACCACGGGCTGAAAGAACCACGTTGCGATCGGCGTTGATTAGAAGGACGCTGTCCGGCGCTCCGGCCAGATCGCTCTCCAGAGTCAAGGTAAAGAATTGCTCCAGATCAGCGAGGTTCTGGATGTCCAGCGTGCCGCTCTCAAGAATCGCGGCCAGGTGTCGTCCCGCATATTCGGCTTGTTCACCGGTGTCGTGGAGGACCAATTTCGCTAATTTCAGTGAAGATTGCAGGGACTCCTCCACTTGGACGTTGAACCAGTAATCCATGGAGGTGGACACAAAACGAAGGGCAACGAAAAAGAGGATTGCTGTCGGCACCAGCGACAGGGCAACAAAGGAGACCACCAATCGGGTCCGCAGCCTGGAACCGAGGATGCGCTGATTGCGCTCAAAAACAAGTTCGGCCAGGTTGCGCAGCACCAGATAGAGCATGAGCAACAGCAACAGGCCGTTGATGTTGATCAGAGCGAAAATGAGAATAGTGCTGCTCAGCGGCAGGAGGGAGTCACCGGTGAGCAGGCCCTTCTGCAGGTAGCCCAGAAGGGGAATGAGGACAAGGCAGAAAATGATGACCCAGCGAACGAGGTACTGTTTCTTTTTTTTCTGTTCCGGGGTGAGCATGGGGAGCAGTCGCGATGGTAGGGGAATAGGGCGCCTGTGGTCGCTTCCGGTCGCTTTAAAATCTGAACTCGATAGTGCGCGAGTCGGTTTCAATATTCCACAGCGATGAGAAAGGGACTATGCGGTGCAAACCGAGGGGGAGGTCCCTTTCCATCAGGGTCACTTTAAAATGAATGGCGTAGGGGGCATCTGGAATCAGTCGGTCGAGAGCAATGACCTTGGCTCCGTTGAGTTCGGCCATTCGCCGGCTGGCCTGTTTAAAGTTCCGGGTGACGATGTCTTTGCCTTCTTTTTCCGACAGGGAAACACGGTATTCCTGGCGCTGTTCATCCCAGGTCATGGTGTGGGTGACGGTGGAATCGACAAGGGTGGTGTTCAGCCATGTCCTCTTGATTTTGACCAGTTCGAGGTGAAAGGTGAACACAATGGGGACGCCATTGTGGAGGCTGGTGAGCATTTTCGGCGTAAAACCGTTCTCTACGGTGGCAAAAAGCAGCAGATCGGTGTCCGAGGTGGTAACAATAATGTCTTTGACAGAGGGGGGTACTTTCTTGTCGGCAGCCGGCAAGAGGCCGGACGGAACGAGAATCAGAAATGTACACAGGATGATCAGGCGGACAAAGTCTTTGTTCATTGAGATTGTGACCGGTCCAAGGCGGAGAGAACAAAAGGATACATAGCATATACATGATAGGTATCCTTTTGTCCATGACAAGTCAGTGAACAGGCGACGCAGTTTTTCTCCTGAAATAGAACAGGTCTGAGACTGACTATATGGGTATCGATTCCAGGATCATTGACGAATTGGGCTGCTCTGGTTTATCTTGCCCGGTTGGAACATAGGTGTTTTTTCAGCCTGGATCCGTGAGCGTTTGTCCGTGCGTCAGCTCTATTGCCTGTAACCGTTCGATGAGAAGAGACTTTTTCGGACGGGTTTGGGCGATGAAGATGGCGGACGGACACCCCGAAGAACGGCTGGTGATGAAGAATCGCCAAAAATATCGTCGTATTTTTAACTCGAGTACAGCAGATTACATCAACAACAAAGAGCCCAGCCGTCACGGATTCAGGATGGGAAACAACAAGAGAGAGAGGAACATGATGCGAAATGTTCTGGTAACCGGCGGATGCGGTTTCATCGGCGCCAACTTCATTCGCCTGCTTCTTGCCTCTGCAAAGGATTGGCAGGTGATTAATCTCGATAAACTGACCTATGCGGGAAATCCGGAAAATCTCGACGATGTGGCCGATGATTCCCGCTACACTTTTGTCCATGGGGATATTTGCGATCGTGAACTGGTGGAGAGTTTGTTCATCGGGCAGGCGATCGATACGGTGGTCCATTTTGCCGCTGAATCACATGTCGATCGCTCCATTGAAGGTCCGGACGCTTTTATGCGTACCAATATACACGGCACTTTTACGTTGCTCGAAGTGGCGAAAAACAGCTGGTCTGTTGTGGGCAAAAGGAAGAACCCCTACCGTTTCCTCCATGTCAGTACCGACGAAGTGTTTGGATCCCTTGGGCCCACCGGGTATTTCACCGAGGAGACTGCCTATGACCCGCGCTCTCCGTATTCAGCCTCCAAAGCCGCTTCCGATCATCTGGCCCGGGCCTATTTCCATACGTATGGGCTGCCGCTGCTGATTACTCATTGTTCCAACAATTACGGGCCGTATCAATTTCCGGAAAAACTCATCCCCTTGATGATCAATAATTGCCTGCAAGGAAAACCCCTGCCTGTGTACGGTGACGGCGCCAATGTCCGTGACTGGCTGTACGTCGAGGATCATTGCGAGGCCATTGTCCGGGTGCTGGATCAGGGCCGGCCGGGGGAATCGTACGCCATAGGTGGGCACAACGAGAAAAAAAACACCGAAATTGTCGAATTGCTCTGTGACATGATCGACCGGAAGGTGGGCCCTCTTCCTTCGGGAAATCCGCGCAGATCGCTGATCACCTATGTTCGTGACCGGCCTGGGCATGATCGGCGGTACGCCATCGATGCCGGCAAAATTGAACGGGAACTGGGCTGGACGCCGAGGTTCACCTTTGCCGAAGGCATTGAGCGCACCGTGGACTGGTATCTTGCCCATGGTGATTGGCTGCAGGGGGTTTTGAACGGTACGTATCAGCAGTATTATCAGAAAATGTACAGCGACCGCCAGGGGGCAGCAGAAACACCATGAAGATAGAGGTGACGGACATCCCGGATGTGCTGATAGTCGAACCGCGTGTTTTCGGTGACGAGCGGGGTTTTTTTTTCGAGAGTTTCAACCAGCGGCAATGGCAGCAATCGACCGGCCTGACAACGACTTTTGTGCAGGAAAACCATTCACGATCCAGCCACAATGTCCTGCGCGGCCTCCATTATCAGATTCGTCAACCCCAGGGGAAACTGGTGCGGGTCATTGTCGGCGAGGTGTTTGATGTAGCCGTGGACCTCCGCCGCGGTTCTCCTTCTTTCGGGTGCTGGGCAGGAGTGCACCTGTCCGCGGAGAACAAAAAACAGTTCTGGGTCCCTGAGGGCTTTGGCCACGGTTTTGTTGTTCTGTCCGAAGTGGCGGAATTCCTTTATCTGACCACCGATTACTATGCGCCGGAACATGAACGGGCCATTATCTGGAATGACCCGGATCTGGGCATCAACTGGCCGATACGTGGAGAACCGATCCTCTCGGCCAAAGATCGAGTGGCACCGTTGCTGCGGGAGGCTGAAGTCTATTCCTGAGACCATCAACGTTCACCTGTCAAGGGAATGGACCCTTTGTTGTGGCACCCTTCAGAAGATGAATCCTGAATCCGTAACGGCTGGATTCTCGTTTTTGATACATCTTGCTGTACTCATTATAATTGCAGCTGAACCCTTGATAATACCTTTCACCAGCCGCCCTTCGGGGCGTCCGTCCGTCATCTTCATTGCCCGTACCCGTCCGATACAGTGTCCTTGAATCGGGCGGCATGAACTGCAAAGCTGACGCATGGACGAACGCTCACCGATCCAGGTAGTCTGTACCCTTGAAAAAGACTACCATTCAACCCGCAGGACATTATCCAGGGGTCTCACCCGGGCCAGCCGGATGCGCACCGTGTCGCCGGGTTCAACCGGAAAGGCAGGATTGGGGGGAAGATCGACATCAAAGAGGCAGTCGCAAAGCAGGAGGTTGACCCGATGAGGGCCGATACTCACCACCAGAGCGTTGACCATGCGTCCTTCTCGAGGCTGGAGGTAGCGGAGGATCCAGTAGCGATGACGTTGCTGGCGCAAAGCGTTGGCCCGGCTGAGTTTCTGCTGGATAATGCCGGCAAAGGTCTTGCAGTGGTCTCCGGAAAAGAGGATACCTCGTCCGTGGATCATGTGGCTCAACTGATGCTGCATGGCCAGGTCGAGAAAGCGGCGGATCGGCGAGGTGATGGTGGTGTAGCTGTTGAGCCCGAGACCGCTATGCGGCTTGGGATGGGCGGTCAGTTCGCCTCGAGCCAGAAAACGACGCTGCTGGGCGATATCCTGAAGGCTGTTCCGGTCCCCGGAGATGAGCCGTTTTCTCGGCGGCGCTTGGGAGCGGAAAAGACCCGGTGCCTCCCGTGCAGCCAGGTAAGCCGCGGTAAGCCCATTGGCCAGGATCATCAGCTCCGCGACCAGATTACGGGACGGGGTATCCATGGGCGCCAGGTAGACCTGTATGTGTTCCCTGTTGCGGATGTCGATATTTACATCCGGCAGGGACAGGAGCAGCGCGCCCCGGTCAATCCGCTGCTGTCGTAATTGTCGGCGCACCGCATCCAGGGTCCGTAGGTCAGGGTCACTTTCAATAAGAGCGTCCGCTTCACGATAACTTAACTGGCGTTTAACTTCAATCACCGCTGGCACGATGCTTGTCTTCAGCAGAGAGCCGTCCGCGGCCAGGGTGACCAGGATGCTGATGGTCGGCCGGGCTTTGCCTTGAATCAGGCTGCAGAGGTCCAGGGACAAATTTTTGGGAAGCATGGGAATGATCCCCTCGGGAAAATAAATTGAGGTCGATCGTTCCCTGGCTTCTTCAAAAAGGGGTCCCTTGGGAGGGACATAATAGCTGACATCGGTGATGTGGATACCGATTTCAATGGAGCCGTCCGGCAAAGGCTGGACATGGATGGCATCGTCGAAATCCCGGGTGGAACTGCCGTCGATAGTCATGGTGTTCAGAGCCCGCAGGTCTCTGCGGCGAGGGTTGGCAAGAAGTTCCTCCGCCGTGGCCTCACGTAGAGTATCGGCAAGCTCGAGACAGGATGATGGAAACTCTACCGGCTGGTCCGATCTGAGCAGTGCCAGATTTTCATCCTGATCCCAGATGCCTGCCTTGATGAGGATTTCCCGTCCAGCATGGGGTGCATTGAGTTCCGCTTTTTTTAGAACCTGACGGATAAAATCGTCTTCCGGGTTTTCGCTGCCGAACAGGACAGACTGGGCGAGCCACTGCAGACAGCGCTCCCTGTCCGGCCATTGTTCAACTGCTATGTCTACTCCTTGCATGATTTGCCGCAGGTTGGCTGCGGTGCGGTCAAGGAGCTGTGCTTTTTCTTCCATTCGCCGCTTCTGGGCCTGTAGGTGTTCGACCTGTTCGGGGCTATGGACTGTGATGCGGCTGTTTTTGTATTTGAAGAAAAACGGGTCGGCAAAAACAGCCCGCAGAAAGGCGGCGCGGCGGTCATCGTCGACGGCTACGCCAAAATGGAGTTCGGCGAGAAAATCGAGCGAATATTCCCGTGCCGGCTCTTCACAGAGCACCTGCCAAAGTTCATCCAGAACTATGGCTTCGGCAAGGTGAGCCCGGCGGGTGGCGCATTGTTGCAGCATGGCAACGGCGGCCTCGCGTCCTGCGCTTGGGGGGGCTGGTTGCCGGGATACGATGAGAACCCTGGCCTCTGGAAGTTTGACTTCCCTGCCGGTCTGATTGACAAGGTGGATTTTGCGGTCGGCAACGCCGGAAACAAGGGCGCAGTACAACTTGCCGCCGTCCATATATTCGATAAGACTGCCGGGAACGATCATCGTGGCAACACATTGCTAAATTCTGGAGTCATAATAAATCCCTCTCGATAGCAATATTACTCCTCTTTGTCATTATTTTCTTCGAGGAAATAATGATTCTCAACCAGAAAGGACAAAACTGTGGAAACATCAATCTTTCACTCCGGGGTTGTCGCCATCATCGGCCCACCTAATGCCGGTAAGTCAACCCTGCTCAATCAGATGCTTCGGCAGAAGGTCGCCATTGTCACGCCCAGGCCCCAGACCACCAGGAATCGGATCATGGGCATTGTCAATGGTGAAGGGTATCAGATGATTCTCCTCGATACCCCCGGATTGCATGAGGCCAGAGAAGAAATGAACCGGCTGATGGTGCGGGTGGCCCTGGAAAGTCTCAATGAAGCGGATGTGGCTCTTTTTCTGGCGGACAGTACCGATATGGCAGAAAAAAAACTGGGGCAGCGGGCGGAGGAGTTTAAAAAATACCTGGACCGGATAACCTCCCCGGTGGTGCTGGCCCTGAACAAGAGGGATCTATTGGAGCCTAGGCGACTTTTGCCGGTGATTGACTGGTACCGGTCCCTGCATGACTTTGAATCCATAATCCCTGTTTCAGCTTTAACCGGTGAGGGAGTTGACCTTCTCACCATGGAACTGGGCGCCCGTTTACCGGAAGGGCCCAAATATTATCCCGATGACATTCCCACCGATGCGACGGAACGGTTCATTGCCGCCGAAATCATCCGGGAAAAAATATTTCTCCTCACCCGGCAGGAGGTGCCCTATTCAACCGCTGTGGTAATCGATGCGTTTGAAGAAGCAACGGACCGGCCAGTGAGTATTCGGGCGACGATCCTGGTAGAACGGAGTTCACAGAAAGGGATTCTTGTCGGGCAGGGAGGAGCCATGCTGGCGGCGATCCGCAAGAGCGCCGTTGCCGATATTGGTCAATTGCTGGGCTGCCGGGTGCGTCTGAACCTCTGGGTCAAGGTCAAGAAGAACTGGACTGGTAATGCCGCCATTCTCAGGGAACTGGGACTGGCCTGAACGGGTACGATCGGAGTGTGGTCAACCACAGAGTTGCAACCCCTGGGTGATTGCTTATGCCCTCCAGGTTTCAGGGTGCGGGATTCATGCACATGCATCCACTGAAACGGGGTTTGCGAAATAAACTGTGATGAGACCTGGTGCAGGGGCAGTCTCCGGTCGTTTTAAGCATGACCTTCCTTTTATCCTCGATCCGTGGACCTTCGTCCGTGCTCCAGCTTCCTTGTCCGTGGCCGTTTGATCAAAGGACACTGTATCGGACGGGTACGGGCAATGACGATGGCATGCGGACGGACGCCCGGAAGGGCGTCTTGAGAAGGCTATTGTCAAGGATTTCGCTGCAATTATAAGCTGATAGCGGCAAGATATTTGCGAAACAAGCGTCCAGCCGTCACGGATTCAGGTTTATTTTTTTGACGGCTGTTTTTTTGTGGCCAGATCCAGACTCTGGAGAATGATTAATGCAGTGCGCAGCTGGTTATCTTCTTTCAGCAGCGTCTCAATGTTTTGGATTTCCTGAATTTTATTAAAATCTTCGGGATGCTCCATCCCTTTGATTTCCTTGGGTGGAGGTTCGGTGTGCGTATCGTTTTTCAGATGATGGGGAAGATCTCTTTCCCGGATGATTGTGTCCGGCCGGGCTGATTCGGATGGCGTTTCCGCTGCCGTGGTCGGGGTGGTCAAGGGCACCAGCATGTCGGGGGTGATGCCGGTGGCCTGGATCGATCCGCCGCTGGGTGTATAATATTTGGCGGTGGTCAGGCGGATACCCGATCCATCGGGCAGGGGCAGGATGGTTTGCACGCTGCCCTTGCCAAAAGTGGGGGTTCCCAGAATTATTGCCCGTTTATGATCCTGGAGGGCGCCGGCAACTATCTCTGAACCACTGGCGGAACCGCTGTTCACCAGCACCACCATGGGGAAATCATTCCTGCCGCCGTCGTCATGGGCCCGGAAAACAATCTGTTCCTCTTTGTCCCTTCCCCGGGTCGAAACAATGATGCCCTGATCGAGAAACAAATCGGCTACCTTGACCGCCTGGTCAAGCAGACCGCCGGGGTTGTTGCGCAGGTCGAGGATCACACCGCGAACAGGCGGCTTCCTGCTCATGCTGTTGAGCGCATTCCTGATGTCTCTGGTCGTGGTGGCCTGGAAGTTGGAAATTCGGATGGAGAAAAAACCGGGTTCCAGTTCCATGGTTCGCACCGAATAAAGAGGGATTGCTTCCCGAATCAGGGTCAGATCCCGGGTGTTCTGCCAGCCTTCACGGAGGATGGTGATGGTCACCATAGTACCTTTTTCACCGCGTAGTTTTTTCACCGCATCAAGCAGGGACATGGCCTTGGTGAGTTCACCGTTGATCCGAATAATTTGATCTCCCGGCTGTATTCCCTCTCGGTCGGCTGGCGATCCTTCAATGGGAGCCACGGCGGTGAGAATGCCGTCGCGGATGGAGATTTCAATACCTATTCCCGAAAAACTGCCCGAGGTTTCTTCTTCCAGGTCTCGGAAATCCTCAGGACTCATATAGGCCGAATGCGGGTCAAGCGAGCTGAGCATACCGGTGATGGCCGCGTTGATGACCTTGCCTGAGTCGACATCATCAACGTAATACTGCTGAATCAAGGTCAGTACGTTGGCAAAGGTTTCCAGGTGCCGGTAGGTGTCGCGGTTCTCTGTGCCGTCAGCTGCGAAAACGGGTGAGCAGCAGCAACAGACGAACAGAAGCAGCAGAAGGAGTGGGTGTTTCATGGAACGTCCAGGGAAATGGATAAAAATCTGTGAGATGCTCCTTGAATAATCAGAAGATGGCACGGTGCCAAACATGGGGGGGACCTGTTTGCTGCGCCACGCACCTGAGTTGTTCGCAGCTACAGGTGCCCCAGAACTGTGCAGGCATAACAGTCCACTCAAGCCCTCCCGATATAGACGCAGTCGCGGCGACCTCGCAAGGATGGGCTGCCAGAGATCGTTTGCGATAACCAGGGGTTGTCCTGCACAGGGCAAATGTCCGGTGGGCTTTGGCCACCTTCAAGCCCGAATCAGTGACGACTGGCTGCTTGTTTCGGATATATCTTTCTGTAATCACATTGTAATTGCAGTGGAATTCTTGAGAATACCTTTCACCAGCCGCCCTGGTGGACGTACGGACAACCGCTTTCGAATACTGGTCAAGGTAACGGGAAAAGATCGCTGAAGCAACGGTTAATGACCACAAGGACGGTAAAAATGAAGCGGGATACAAAAAGCTTGGGCCAAGTCCTTGAATCCGTGACGGCTGGGCGCTAGTTTTGGATATATATTACTGTAATCATACTATAATTACAGCAGAATCCTTAAAGAGAACCTTCACCAGCCGCCCTTCGGGGCGTCCGTGCGCACGCCATCTTCATTGCCCATAAACGTCCGAAAAAGTTAACTTTAATCGAACGGTCACAGACAATAAAGCTGACGCACGAACGAATGCTCACGGATCCAGGAAGGTTTCTATTGCAGACGATAGGCACCGGGCCATAACCAGTCAAGAGGGTCGACGGCGACGGAACCGTGGCGAATTTCAAAGTAGAGGCCTTTGCCGAACAGGGTGGCCATCTCCCCGGTGGTGCCAATGACCTGACCCTGGCGGACCGCATCCCCCTCTTTGACCCGGATATGATCAAAACGAGCGGTGACCGTGTAATACTGCCGGTCATGGTCGATAATGACAATACGTCCATACCCGCGCATGTGTCCGGCAAACAGGATGACCCCATCATGGATGGCAATCACCTCGGCCCCCTGTGGAGTACTGATGGTCAGACCATTGGCAAAAGTGGTTTCCTCATCACCTGGCACGATCTGATTGAACTGGTTGACAAGGGTACCCTGCACCGGCGGCGGCAGGCTGCCCTTGGCCAGAGAGAAGACTGGGACTCTCTGATTCTGTGGCGTTTCGAGTCGTTTCAGGGTCGCGCTCAGTTCTTTTTCCGCTTTTTTCATCTCTGCCAGGGCCAACTGGTAGAGTCCTTTCTGGGTACGGACCAGATGCAGCAGTTCGCTTTTCTCCTCCGCGGCAAGCTGCAGAGCATTGTTTTCCTGGTCAGCGTCTTGGAGAAACTGGACCAGGAGCATTTTTTCCAGTTCCTGCGAGCGCTTGACCCTTTGCAAGGTATCCATATTCTCCCGGTAGGCGGTGAACACCTCCTGATCATAGGTGACCAGAGAGTGTAGAGCATCGTTGATCACCAGCAGTTCGGGCAGGGAGCGGCTGGAAAAAGCAGCATCAACAAAACCGGTTTTTCCCATGAGGTAAAAAGCCTGCAGGCGATACATGAGATGGAGGAGCAGCTCTTCATTTTCCCTTGATATTTCCTCCAGTTGTTGTTCTCCGGCAGCGATCACTTCCTCCTGGGTTTTGATCCGGATGCGGAGATCCTCGATTCGTTCACTCAATGCACTGATTTTTTTATCCAGATGCTCGATCTCGTCGAGAAGAGATCGCTCCTGTTGACCACTGCGATCGACCAGGTCTTGATGTGCTTTGATCTCCTGGTGGAGTTTGCCAATGCTTATGGAGGCTGCTTGCGGGTCTTGAGAAACCGCCATGAGCACAGGTGGTGGCACCAGGAGAACGAACAGGATAATAGCAAGTAAAGCAGGCATGACAACAATCAGAGTTGCAAAATTTTTCTGGTACTCGAATAGCTGCCGACCGTGCAGAGCAGGGAGGAAAGCAGCACGATACAGAGGATGATCGGCCAGGGGAAAAAAGTAAAGGGCAGATGAGCGAGAGCAGGCAAGGGGCCGGCCAACTGCAGTTTAATCCAATTGAAAAGGACCAAGAGGGCGGTGATGCCGCAAGCCGCTCCCAGCAGGCCCTGCAGAAGGGCTTCCAGCAGAAAGGGCATGCGGATGTAGGTGTTGGTGGCTCCGACCAGGCGCAGCAGTTTCAGTTCCTGCTGACGGGAGAGCAGGGTCAGTCGGATGGTATGGGCCACCATGAAGGTTGTGGTCATGATCAGCAGAATGCCTGACAAGAGGGTGACTATGCGCATCAGTTGAATGAAGGCATAGAAACGGTCAATCCAATCCTTGCCGTACTGTACCTTGACCACTCCAGGCAGGGTCAGCAGATAGTCGGAAAAGCGTTTGATCCGGGAAAGGTGATTCAGGGACGGCACCGGGTAGACTTCGATGGACGGGGGCAGAAAATTCCTGGGCACTCCGGTAAGAATATCGCTGTCCTGGCCCAGTTGCCGCTCAAGTCGTTCGAATGCCTGACGACTGTCAATGAAATCAATGCGCATGACCTGATCGAATCGGAGGATTCGCCGTCGATACTCTTCCTGCAGGGAT
This sequence comes from Desulfobulbus alkaliphilus, assembly GCF_016918545.1. Taxonomy (GTDB): domain Bacteria; phylum Desulfobacterota; class Desulfobulbia; order Desulfobulbales; family Desulfobulbaceae; genus Desulfobulbus; species Desulfobulbus alkaliphilus. The sequence goes on from NZ_JAFFQC010000011.1 coordinate 111,320, forward strand.
TCCACCGGTTCTTCCTCAAGGTAGACAATGAGACGCAGGTCTTCACCTAATTTTTCCCCGAGATGGAGGGCATTGAAATAGATCAGGTAGAAAAAGGAAAAAATGAGCACTGAAAGAGCCACCGTGAATATGATCATGGTCTGCGCCTTCCAGGTATGGAACATGTTACGTCCGGTTTGGCGGAGAAGAATGACGATAAAATTCATGAGGTGAGCGCCTCTTCGGTCGGTGCTGAGTCCTCGTTTGGTCGTGTGTCGGAGAAAGCGGTCGGTGAACCGAAGGCCGAGGCCCGCAAGCGACCGGCATGGAGGGTGACGATCCGGTGAGTTGCCTGTTGGTAAATCGTGCTGTCATGGGTGGCAATAACGATGGTGGCGCCGTTCTGATTCAATTGATGGAACAGTTCCATGACTTTTGCGGTGGTTTCTGCGTCAAGGTTTCCGGTGGGCTCATCGGCAAGGATGATTTCCGGGTAGTTGGCTACAGCCCTGGCGATGGCCACCCGCTGTTGTTCGCCCCGGGACAATTCTCCGGTGCGGGTGGAATATTTTCTTGTCATATCGAGCTGATGGAGGAGTTCCCTGGTCCGTTTTTCAATGAAGGCCGGTTGCCGGTAAGCAACTTCCATGGCAATGGCAATATTGTCGGCCACGGTTTTATCGTTCAGGAGCTTGAAATCCTGGTAGGCCATACCAATCCTGCGACGTAGCAGATGGATTGATCGCTGTGGCAGTTTGGCCAGGTCGATCCCTGCTACCTCGACCAGGCCTTTGGTTGGATGCTCCATGCGACTGATCAACCGAAGTAGCGTGGTTTTACCGGCACCACTCATGCCGGTAAGAAAAACGAGCTCACCTGCATGGATGGAAAGAGACACTTCAACGAGTGCTTCCACGTCGGGGGCATATACCTTGGTTACTTTGATCAGATCGATTATGATACTGGTTGGGCTGGTTTCCTGAATCATTGGCTCAAGGTACAGGGTTCATGGTACAGGGTCAACAGCTGAATGGAATCCTTTATCAACTCAGCGGCTCTGTGGGGGGACGATCAGGTACCGGTGTCCAGGCCCTGCTTCAGCCAGGTAGCCTGGGCAACCTCTTCTCCTCGATCCGTAAGCGGACGTCCCGAAGGGCGGCTGGTGAAGGTTATTATCAAGGATTCCACTGCAATTATAAATTGATTACAGCAAGATATATCCAAAACAAGCGTCCAGCTATCACGGATTCAGGCTCCTGAATTATTTCAGTTATATATCCTCAAATACACCTTTTTCCAAGTCCATAGAGTGTTGTTTCGGCATTAATGATGCGGCTTGGGCGGCGGTTTCAGGTGGCTGGTAATGGCAACGTATAACGCAGTGGTTTGTTATTACATTGAAAATATGCTGATCCGTGACTGCGGGAATCTTGGTTGGGGTTTATCGTGTTGAAATCAGGTTGTCATTGCATTGCAGCGGAATCCTTGATCACAACTTGCATCCGCCGGCCTTCGGGGGGGAACGTCCGCACGCCCCGAAGGGCGGCTGGTGAAGGGTATTATCAAGGGTTCCGCTTCATTTATATTTTGAGTACAGCAAGATATATCAAAAACAAGAGTACAGCCGTCATGGATTCAGTAAAAAAATATGGTACAGAGGATTCGGTGAACTGGAGAACCAATACCATGCGCTACAAGGCGATCATCTTTGACCTGGACGGGACCCTCCTTGACACTCTCGATGATCTGGCCGCGGCAGCCAACCAAGCGCTGGCAGCGATGGGCCAGCCTGGACATCCGGTTGCCAATTATCGTTATTTTGTCGGCGATGGTCTCCGCACCCTGATGGCGCGGATTCTTCCCGAGCCCTTGCAGTCTCGAGCCGGAATCGAGACAGCGATGGCGCTGTTTGAAAAAGAGTATGCAACAAGCTGGCACCAGCGTTCCGCTCCCTATCCAGGCATCACTGACCTGCTGGATCAGTTGACAGCAGCGGGTTGGCCGATGAGCATTCTTTCCAACAAACCCCATGATTTTACCCGAATATGTGTTCAGCGCCTCCTGCCGCACTGGGCCTTTGCACCGTTGCTCGGCCAGCGGCCTGGAGTGCCGAAAAAACCGGATCCTGCCGCCGTTTTCGAGATAGCCGCCTTTCTCGATTGTCAACCTGACGATATCCTCTACGTCGGTGATACCGCTGTAGACATGCAAACAGCCAGCGCGGCCGGCATGGATGCCGTCGGTGTTCTCTGGGGATTCCGAACCAGGGAAGAACTGCAGGCCGCCGGAGCACGCTATCTGATCAGCCGGCCGGACCAACTGCTGCCACTGCTTACCTACTGATTTTTTTTACGCAAGAAAGAAAATGTTGTTTTTGGATCCATCATTGCTCAGCCTGGTTGGGCTACCCTGTGTCGGTGCTTTCATCGGGTACGCCACCAATAAAATTGCCATCCGCATGCTGTTTCGGCCCTTGCATCCCTGGTATGTTTTTGGTATCCGGGTCCCCATGACTCCTGGGGTCATTCCTGCGCAGCGTCGTCAATTGTCTGTGAATATTGGGGAAATGGTGGGTCGGCACCTGCTCACCAGCAAAGACATCGGCGCTGCTGTTTCCGAGGAACCCTTTCAGGAGCACTTGATTGCCCTTGTGGAGCGCCATGTGGAAAATATCTGCAGATTGGAGCTAGGTACTTTGCCGGAAATTGTTCCAGGGCGGTTCAAATTTTATTTCCGGGTGGGTATGCGCAGCATGAAATTGCAGTTGGGCGAAGGAATCCATGGATATCTGGCCGATGCATCATCCGAGGCACAGATAACAGCCCTGATCGAGCAACATCTCGATACCCTTGGCAACCGGACAATCAATGATCTTGTGGCAGCGGAGAACAGGGAGGTTTTCTATCTTCTCCTCGAAATGGTACTCAGAGATGTGTTGAGTAACGATAAGACCCGTCAGTGGCTGGCGGATTTTCTCGCAGCCGGTGTGCGGCGTTCAGCAGCCGAGGGAAAGACCATGGGCGATATACTGCCGGACGATATGGTGGTCACCCTCCGTGATTTCATTCATGCCCAGGCGCCAGTCATCCTCGAGCACCTGGCCAGCAAATTCACTGAACCTGAGTCCCGTAGCGCGATGGTAGCGGGCATCCTTGGGGGGGTCGAACATTTTCTTGATTCTCTTGGTCCAGTGGGTGCCGTGGCCCGGGGATTTTTCGAAAAAGAGACCTTTGTACGAAAAATCAATGCCTACCTGGATGAGCGGCAAGATGATCTGGTGACCTGGCTGGACAGCCCTGAGGTCCAGAAACGCCTGGTGGAGGCGCTGGGAGAGCATTTTGACCGCTTGTTGACAAAGCCGTTGTCCGAGGTGATCGCGACCATTGGCGAGGAGCGGCTGGATGCCCTGTGCTCTGTGTTGTCCGGGCAATTGCTGGCTGTGGTCAGGACGGAAGGAGCGTTGCAGGGACTGAACACCATGGTGCGGCGAGGTGCGGAGGAATTGCTGGACGGTGGTCGCCGTTCGCTGGATGACCTGGCCGGGGCTTTATTCTCTCAAAATGAGCGCGGGCGGTTGCGGACAGTTTGCGTGCAGAGTAGCCTTAACCTGATCCGTTCACAAGCTGCAAAAAAGATGGTCAACTCCCTGGCTGCTTCCATGGTTGATGCGCTGATGGCCAAGCCGGTTGGTACACTCTACAGCTTTGTCCCCCATGGCATCCGTAAGAGCATCTCCGAGTATATCGTCCTTTCTGCCAACAGATTATTCATAGGGGAGGTGCCTGGCGTGGTCGAATCCCTCAATATAAAACGGGTAGTGACCGAAAAGGTCGATGGACTTGATTTGTTGCAGTTGGAGCGGTTGCTTCTGTCCATCATGGAGGAACAGTTGAAGTACATCAATCTTTTCGGGGCAATGCTGGGTTTTTGTATTGGCTTGGCGAACCTGATCCTGATCAGATTTATCTGAAGGTACCGGATACAATACATTCCTTCTGGTGTTACATTGACTTGAACGACAACTGCGCGGCTGATCAGGTGGCTGTCAGCGTTTTTCAGGCGTTCTGACCCGCAAAGGCGAATGAAAAAAATAAGCCCGGCCATCTAAGACGGCCGGGCACGTTCGTTCACAAGGGGAAGAATGCCTAGTTATTCATCTTGGAGAAGGTGGAATTCCACTCTTCTGTTCATGTTTCTTCCCGCCGGTGTTGCATTGTCGGCAATGGGGAATTCTTCACCATAGCCCGTGGCGACCAGGCGGTCAGGATCAACACCTTGGTTGACCAGATAGGCGACAACCGACTGGGCTCTCTGGAGACTGAGCTGAAGATTCAGATTCGCATCACCGATGGAATCGGTATGTCCCGCAACTTCCATCCGGATTTGCGGCAGGAGAAGCAAAGCCTCGATAACTCTGTCCAGGGCGCTACGCGCATCGGCAGTGAGGTTGGAGGTTCCCAAGGCAAAGGTGACTTCTTCAAGAATGATTCCTTCTCCTTGCGGACATCCGAGGACATTAACTTCAACACCGGGAGGCACATCGGGGCAGAGGTTCAGTCTGGCGATGATGGCATCCCGATCCAGATCCGCATCTGCTATCTCGTGTACCGGAACCTCCGGGTCGACCGCCGGTAGTTCTTCGGGTTGCACGACTACCTCGGGTTCTTCTTCCACAACCGGTGGTGCCAGCGCCTCTCTTTCCTCAACCTCATCGACCAGAACTACCTCTTCTGTGGGTTGTGCTTCTCTGATAAGTTGCTGCTGCTCCTCCAACTCGTGCTGCAGTTGGTTGAGGGCTGTCTGGCTTTCATCAATGGTCTGCTGGAGCTGTTCCTGTTCGGCCAGCAGATCTTTGATTGTCTGGTCAGCCAGTTCTGCTTGCTGCTCTTGTTCCTGTACGGTTGCAACCATTGCGGCCAGAGTGCTCTCTGTCTGTTCGCGAGCCGCTTCCAATTCGGTTACCTGCTTATTGAGGGTGGTTATCTGATCATTGAGTTCCTTAACTAGGAGTTCATGCTGCTCAATGAGGTCGACCTCGGTCACTTCTTGCAACTGCTCCTGGGTCGCGGCCAGTTCAGCAGCCAGGGCTGATGTTTGTTCATCACGTTCTGCCAGCTGTTGCTCAAGGTCAGCCAGGGCGGCTTTGGCTGCTGCTGTTGTCTGTTGCGCCTGCTCTTTGTCGCTTTGCAGGTCTGCCAGCGTTGCGGAAAGTTCATTGATCTGGTTCCGCAGACCAGATATTTCTTCGTCGGCCCCCTTCAATTCTTCAATCCGGGTTTCTGCCTGGGCAAGGGCAGCGGTTTTGTTTTCCAGTTCCCCTCTGGCAGTGGTAAGTTCCTCCTCAACACTGGCCAGTTTGGCATCCAATTGCTCTGTCAAGCTGATTTTTTCATTTTCCAGGGTCTCTATCCTGGCAGTCTGTTCCTCCTGAAGCGTGATGAGTTCAGATTCTCTGGTCCGCAGGTCTGCCACTTGCGCTTGCAGGGCACCGAGTTCTTCGCTTTGACGGATCGCTTCCGTCAAAGCAACGGTCTGTTCCTCCAGAGCGGTTGTGAGTTCTTCATTACGTGCCTGCAGAGCGTCACGTTCGGCGCTCACTGTATCCAGGGTCTGCAGTTGTGCTTGAGCTTCACGAAGCGCATCCCGGGTCGGTTGTAAATCCCTGAGGTCGGCACGAATAGCTTCTAGTTGACTAACAAATCCAATCCGTTCGTCGTTAAAGGCTATTGCAGCAGTTTGCAGCTCCCCGATGCGAGCCTGAGCAACAGCGACTTCGGTCTCCTTGTCTTGTACCTGTTGCTGCAGGGTAGCAGTGTTTTCCAAGGCTGCCGCAAGCTTTTCTTCGGTCTCGCTCATGGCTGCCTGGAGGTGTGCTTGCGCGGATTGTAGTTCCTCAATGCGTTGTTGTGCCTCTGCCGCAAGTGCCAGGGAAGCGGTCAATTCACTAACGACCTCGACGTTCTGGTCGCTCAGGTCTGCCATTTCCTGACGAAGCAGATCAATTTGGTCGTCACGCTCGGCTCTGGTCTCGGCCAGTTCCCGATCACGTTCATCAAGAAGAGCGCGGATAGTACTTTTTTCCTCCTCAAGAGTGTCGATTGTTTGTCGAGCTTCGGCCAGAGCATCCTTTGCCTGCTCCACGTCCAGCAACAGTGTCTCTCTGACCTCACTGAATCCGTCGATTTCCCGGACCATTTCCGCCATACTCGCTTGGGCCTCATCGTTTTCTGTTCTGATTGCCTCAAGTTCCTGCAGTGTTGCCTGCAAGGAAATATTGGTTTCCTGCAAATCCGCCTGGAGCTGCTGGGCTGTTTCCGCTCCTTCGCTGACCTGCTGCTCGAGTTCATTGATGAGGGTCTGCTGCTCAGCCACGGTCAGGGCGGTGGTGTCGCGTTCGGCCCGGGTTGCCTGGAGTTCGGCGTTGAGGTTATCGAGCTGGTTTCTGGTGGTTTCGAGATCAGCAAGGGTGGTGTCGAGCTGGCTCTGGAGCTGTTGAGCTGTTTCGGTGCCTTCACTGACCTGCTGCTCGAGTTCATTGATGAGGGTCTGCTGCTCAGCCACGGTCAGGGCGGTGGTGTCGCGTTCGGCCCGGGTTGCCTGGAGTTCGGCGTTGAGGTTGTCTAGCTGGTTTTTGGTGGTTTCGAGATCAGCAAGGGTGGTGTCGAGCCGGCTCTGGAGCTGTTGAGCTGTTTCGGTGCCTTCACTGACCTGCTGCTCGAGTTCATTGATGAGAGTCTGCTGCTCAGCCACGGTCTGGGCGGTGGTGTCGCGTTCGGCCCGGGTTGCCTGGAGTTCGGCGTTGAGGTTGTCTAGCTGGTTTTTGGTGGTTTCGAGATCAGCAAGGGTGGTGTCGAGCCGGCTCTG
>NZ_JAFFQC010000120.1 GCF_016918545.1 Desulfobulbus alkaliphilus
AGAATCATTTTATTAATTTGACGAATCAAAGGCGCGATTTGATATGGAAGAGCTGCAAGCAAAGTGGACGTTCGACCAGGGCGGGTTTGCCAAAGCCCTGATCGCACCCACTCCGATGGGAGCCGGATACCACCTGCACCTGGTGAAGTTCGGTAAACAGAGCGAGACCATTGTCCTGGAACGACAGCGCGGTGGCTGGCGGGTGTTCAAGAGCATCGATGCCGCCGCCAACACCGCCAATGGCATTGGCTTTCGGCGTATCGAGATCGACCTGAGCAGTCGTTGAGGGCCAAGACAAAGGCCAGCCTCACCCCGCTCCGTGGACAACGCCCCCGCCCACAGGCCAAACCAACGGCCTATGGACGGCCTCCGGTTCGGGCGCGTGCCCACCTCGCCAAGATCCGCTCTCTAAGGCAAAGCCATATCAGACAAAAACGCCCTTCGGGCGCTGTTATCTGATATGGCTTTGTTTCGATCACTCGCGCCCACGTTTGAGATACAGGCTGACGGTACTGGCCGAGATTTGCAGATCCTCGGCAATGTCGCGGTTACTGTAGCCCTGAGCCTTGAGTTGCAGCACCTCCGGCAACAGGTCTGCACGGGCCTTGCCGCTGTTGCTT
>NZ_JAFFQC010000121.1 GCF_016918545.1 Desulfobulbus alkaliphilus
GTACTTCGCCCAGTCCGAGCAACTCGCTACCCGGCTCTGGATCCGTACCGGCCACCACGAGGGCACTCCCCGCGCCGCCGGCATCCTGTTGCAGGAGTTGCCGGCCCGGAGCGAGGATCACGGCGCCGACTTCGATCACCTGATCCAGCTCACCAGCACCATCAAGGATGAAGAGCTGTTCGGCCTGGAGGCCGAAGAGATCCTCTACCGCCTCTACCATCAGGACAAGGTGCGAGTGTTCGATCCCCAGGCGATCGAGTTCCGCTGCACCTGCTCCCGCGCTCGCTGTGAAGGGGCGCTGCTGCAGATAGAAAAGGAGGAAGCGGTGGCCATGGTGCAGGAGCTCGGCAAGATCGACATGCACTGCGATTACTGCGGCGCTCACTACCAATTTGATGGAATAGACATCGAAACCCTGTTCAGCGGGGCTCCCGGTAATGATGCAAACAAGTTACACTAAATAAAGGCGGGCAAAACCCGCCTTTAACTTAAATAACAAAAAAATACCCTATTTTATAAAGTTTGATGGCGATCGCTAAAAACTACCACCTAGGTAGTAGTATGGACGCCAGATAGAACCCTACACACCTCTGAACCCAGGAGAACATAATGACTATCGT
>NZ_JAFFQC010000122.1 GCF_016918545.1 Desulfobulbus alkaliphilus
GCAGATCGGCGGCGGCCGGGGTCACGCGGCGCGTGCGTCCTTCCCGGTCCAGCGTCACGATCGGCGTCGTGGCTACAATGGTGTCGAGCAGCATCTCGCGCAGCGCCAGATCGCGCGTCAGGGCGCGAGCCTGTTCCAACGAGTCGATCAGCCGACGACAGACCTCGGCGATGACCCAGGCGATGACCGCGAAAAGCCCGGCGTTCGTCGCCGCATCCAGCACGCTTTCACGATGCACCAGCCACAGGTTGGCCCCGATGGCCAACAGGATCGCCAAAATGACCGCCCCCCTCTGCGCCAGCAGAGCCGTCACAATCACCGCCGGGACCAGCGGCAGATAGTAGAAGTTTCCAAACGGTTCGAGCGCACTACGAACCAGCGTCGCCACGAGGACAGCCAAGCACGCGATCAAGACCCCGCTCCACCATGTCCTGGACCTGAAGATCATGTCTTCGTGCTGTTCCTGGGCCGCTGGATATATTTCACCGGAGTATGAATTGGGATGCGAGAACTCGCCAAAACTTGGGCTGACGGTCGTCGCCGCTTTTCTGACAACTTTTGTATAGGCTCGTTTCGACTACGTGAACATACGTATTCGCTCAAAATCGGTTTGGAGT
>NZ_JAFFQC010000123.1 GCF_016918545.1 Desulfobulbus alkaliphilus
CACCTACCCCCCTCGAATGGCGCGAGGCGGCCCAGAAGGCGCTGAAGGATCGGCCAATCGAGTCGCTGATGCATCTCGACGCCGATCAACTGGTGACGCGGCCGTTGTATGCCGGCGCGACGGGCGTACAGCCGATCTTCGCCCCGCGTCCATCCGACTCCGAAGGCCGGGCCTGGGATCTGCGGACGCTGGTGGAGGGCGACGATGCCGAAGCGGTCAACGCCGCCGTCCTGACCGATCTGGAGAACGGCGCGGCCTCGGTGGTGTTGAAGGGGCGGGTGCTGGCGGATTCCGCGCCCTTGGGCCGGGCGCTGGAAGGCGTGGCGCTGGAGTTGGCGCCCGTCGCGCTGGACGCCGGGATCGACGGGCCGGATGCAGCCAACGCCCTGGCGGTCGTCGCCAAGGGCTCTCCGCGCGCCAAGCTGCGATTTAATATGGACCCGGTCTCGGCCTTCGCTGAGGCGGGCGGGGCCCCGCGTTCGGTAGAAGAGCATCTGAGCCTGGCGGCCAATACAGCGGCGCGTCATGCGGGCGCCTATCCCGATGCGACCTTTTTCCTGGCCAGCGGGCGCGTGGCGCACGAGGCGGGCGGATCGGCGGCGCAGGAGCTGGCC
>NZ_JAFFQC010000124.1 GCF_016918545.1 Desulfobulbus alkaliphilus
CGGTGGAGCAAGTCTTCGCTCAAGCCGACGAGGAAGAATTGAACAGCGCCAAATTTGACTTTTTCATGACGGAAGAGAAAGGGCATGGACGCCATGAAACCCGTTTCCATTATACAACGAACTTTGCCAATACCTCGATAGCGCAAGAGTGGAAAGGGCTCAAGACAATCGGCATTGTTGTCTCCAGAAGGGAGGTCAATGGGAAGCAAAGCGAAGAACATCGGTATTATATCTCCAGTCTGGAAAACGATGCAAAAGGTTTTGCCAAGGCAATCCGCGCCCACTGGGGCATTGAGAATTCACTCCATTGGGTTTTGGATGTGGCCTTCCGCGAGGATGACTCAAGGGTTCGCAAGGGGCATGCCCCTGAAAATCTCGCCGTATTGAGACATATAACCCTCAACCTCATCCGCCAGGAGAAAACGGCCAAACTCGGCGTGAAGAACAAACGACTCAAGGCGGGGTGGGACAACGACTACCTCGCTAGGAGTCTAGTAAAAATAACTTGAACATTATGGGTTTTGTTTAGGGGCAATCTTGTAGTTCCACTCGCCGTGAAACTCATCACGAATGAGCGCGAGTTGTTCCATGTCTTTGTCGGGAACCTTAATA
>NZ_JAFFQC010000125.1 GCF_016918545.1 Desulfobulbus alkaliphilus
GTATCCGTCCGTGCGCGCGCCGCGCTCCCTGTCCTACGCGCCCTGGACCATCCGCGGCGCCCGCAACGGCAAGCCCGTGCCCGGACGCTTCCCTTTGATCCTGCTTTCCCACCCCTCGTCGGGGACGCGCTTTTCCTTCCACGACACGGCCGCGGCCCTGGCGGCGCGCGGGTTCGTGGTGGCCGCTCCCACCCATCCCCGCGACTGCATGGAGAACATGGACCATCTGTTCCTCTGGGGACAGCTCAAGGACAGGGCCCTGGAGCTGTCGGCCACCATGGATCTGCTGCTGGCCGACAAGGACATCGGCCCCAGTATCGACCCCAAGCGCATCGGCGTCCTGGGCTACGGCAGCGGTGCCACGGCCGCCCTGCTGCTGGGCGGCGCCCTGCCCGACTGTTCCGGCTGGATGGATTACTGCCGCAAGGCCCCCCAGGACGATGCCTATTGTTATGACCAGCCCCGCGCCCGCATGGACAGCATGTGCGGCCACTTCCCGCTGGACCCGCGCAGCCTGACCGATCCCCGCGTCAAGGCCATCGCCGCCGTGGGCCCCACCTTCGGCATGCTGTTCAGCCATCAGGGGCTGGCCGGCCTGCAACCCCACCT
>NZ_JAFFQC010000126.1 GCF_016918545.1 Desulfobulbus alkaliphilus
CCTGCGCGAGACCCGCAGTTACACCTGGGGCTTGGTGATCCCCGATCTCACCAACTTCGGGTTTGCCAGCATTGCCCGCTCCCTCGAGGCCCACTGCCGGGAGGCGGGGATCCAGCTGCTGATCGCCTGCTCCGAGGATGATCCCGCCCTCGAGCAGCGGGTGGTGGACAACCTGATCAGCCGTCAGGTGGATGGGCTGATTGTTGCCTCCAGCGGCCACAGCGATGACATCTATGCCCGCATTCACGACCGCCTGCCGGTGGTACAGCTCGACCGTCACATCGGCGAGTCGCGCTTGCCCATGGTCATTTCGGACGCCTGCAAGGCCACCGCCGAGCTGGTGCGGGACATGGCGAGCGAGTGCGGCGCCGAGATCTACTACTTCGGCGGCTTGCTGGATCTCTCCCCCAGCCGTCACCGGCTGGCGGGGTATGAGCTGGGGCTGCACCGCGCCGGACTGGAGGCAGACCCGGCCCGGGTACGCCATAGAGACTATCAGCCGAGCTCCGGTTATCAGCTGATGGCCGAGCTGGTGGCCGAGCTCGGCGCACCGCCCCGCGGGCTCTTCACCGCCTCCTTCACCCTGCTGGAGGGGGTGC
>NZ_JAFFQC010000127.1 GCF_016918545.1 Desulfobulbus alkaliphilus
CTGGTCAAGGTGTGGTCGCTTGAGGGGGAGGCGTTCAATGTGATGATTCACATTGAGGTGCAGAGCGACACAGACCCTGCCTTTGCACAGCGGATGTACATTTACAATTACAGGATATTCGATAATCGCCATCTGCCGGTGACAAGTCTTGCGATTCTGGCGGATGAAAACGATGCATGGCGTCCGCACAATTACAGGGTAGAGCAATGGGGCTGTAAAGTACACTTTATATTCCCCATGATAAAACTCAATGACTACAACAAAAATATTGACGGCTTGCTCAGGGAGACCAACCCTTTTGCCATAATAACCGCAGCGCATTTAAAAACGAAGGCCACAAAGAAAGATACACAGTCACGATACACATGGCGGTGGAAGATCACCACGGCACTCTATGAAAGTGGCTTCTCAAAGCAGGACATCTTGAACATCTACAGGCTGATTGACTGGCTCATGATGCTGCCTGAGGATTTGACAAAACGGTTCACTGAAGACCTGATCAAGTACGAGGAGGAAAAGAAAATGCCCTATATAATGAGTGCGGAAAGGATTGGCAAGGAGAAGGGCTTGCAGCAGGGCATGCAGCAAGGCAT
>NZ_JAFFQC010000128.1 GCF_016918545.1 Desulfobulbus alkaliphilus
TCTCCGAAGAGGTGCTGGCGCCGCTGAACAGGATTGGGGATCAGAAGGGCTCGACCTACGCCAACGGCGCCGTCACCGCCGCGCCAGGATTCGCCGACGCCTATCGCCAGTTCGCGGCCGGCGGCTGGACCGGGCTGTCGGCTTCGACCGAAGCGGGCGGACAGGCCCTGCCCAAGGCGCTGGAACTGGCGGCCTATGAGACCGTCCATGCCGCCAACATGGCGTTCGGCCTGTGCCCCATGCTGTCGCTGGCCTCGATCGAGGCGCTGGAGCAGGTCGGAACGGAAGAGCAGAAGGCCAAATATCTGACCAAACTGGTCAGCGGCGAATGGACCGGCGCCATGGTGCTGACCGAGCCGGGCGCCGGATCGGACCTGGGTTCGCTGATCACCACGGCGACGCCGAACGGCGACGGGACCTATGCGCTGAACGGGCAGAAGATCTACATCACCTGGGGCGACCACGACGCGACCGACAACATCGTCCATCTGGTGCTGGCCCGCCTGCCGGACGCGCCCAAGGGCCCCAAGGGCATCAGCCTGTTCCTGGCGTCGAAGTTTGCGGTGAAGGAAGACGGCACGC
>NZ_JAFFQC010000129.1 GCF_016918545.1 Desulfobulbus alkaliphilus
GCGGTCGGTTGAGGTTCGTGGTTGGCCAGGCCGGGGCGCTCATTAGCTTCGATGAAGGCGTAGTCGGGTTCACGCGGCGACTTCACCATCAGGTCGATGCCGGTGACCGGGATATCGATGGCGCGGGCGGCGGCGACGGCGGCGCGGATCAGCGCGGGATGCACCTCTTCCGTCACGTCATGGATGGTGCCGCCCAGATGCAGGTTGGCGGCCTTGCGAACCAGGATCTCCTCACCATCCGGCGCCACGTCGTCGAGGCGATAGTCGGCCTCGGCCAAGGTGCGTTCCGTCTCGGCGTCGATCGGGATGGTGGATTCCCCGCCGGTGGCGGCGGCGCGACGACGACTTTGGTGTTCGACAAGGGCGCGCAAGGTCGAGCGCCCGTCACCAACGACGCGCGGCGGACGACGCAGGGCGCAGGCGACGACCTTGTAGTCGATCACTACCAGCCGGAGGTCCTCGCCTTGGACCTGTTCCTCGACCAGAACCTCGGAACAGATGCGGCGCGCCCGGACCAGAGCCGGCTGGACCTCGCTCATCGTCGTCAGGCCCACCGCGACGCCTTGCCCCTGCTCGCCAC
>NZ_JAFFQC010000012.1 GCF_016918545.1 Desulfobulbus alkaliphilus
CCCCCATATCCCCCCCCGCCGATTCGTCCGCCGATTCGTCCACCGATATCATTGATCTCCTCACCCTGCTCAAAGGGCAACCCGCTTCCGACTCTCTGTATCTGGGGTTGTGGAGTTGGCACTTCATCAACAATGACGACAACTACCGAAGTCGCCATGACCTCATTGGTCTCTCTCTGCAAGGTATCTTCCTCGGAACTTTTCTCAATTCCCACAACAATCGAACATGGGCGGCAGGTTGGCAACGGGATATTTATTCCCAGTGCTATGATAAACTATCGCTGCAAACCGGATATCGCATCGGCCTGATGCACGGCTACGAAGAACTCTCTTTGGGAAACAGCAGACTGTTTCCTCTGCTGCAGGTGTACAATGACATCAGCTACCGGAATATAGGCGTCCAGTTTTCCTGGGCCGGCAGCGTTATTTTAGCTGGATTCTTCCTCCGCATTTAAGATATCCATCAGGAGCTGTTCCCCGGATCCGTGAGCATCGGGATAAAAAAGTGTTCATCGCCGTCCTTTTCCTGTAGTATTTCCGGGGAGAAAGGGGGGAGGGTAACCGATCAGGGTGTTTGACCTGCTTGTTTTATAAAGCTCCGGCATTGTAAACGGTCACATGTGCTCCAGATTTGTGCAGACGCGGTTGCCCGATCTAGCCCTTCTATGCGGGCAGCCGTGTTCGTGCAAAGATGGGGGGTGCCTGTCATCGCTTACGCGGGAGGAGCTGATACTGTTGCCAAGCAAAAGAAAGAGGAACCATGACTGCTGTATTGCGAGTGTTGATCGTTGACGATGAGGACGATTTAAGGGAAACTATGGTCAAGAGACTGAAAGCACGGAAAATTATCGCCGAGGGCGCCAACAGCGGTCCACAAGCCTTGAAGATCCTGGAAGACAAGAGCTTCGACGTCATAGTCCTTGATGTCAAGATGCCGGAAATGGATGGCATCGAAACACTGCGGCGTATTAAAGACATGAAACCGGAGATTGAAGTCATTGTACTCACCGGCCACGCATCTGTAGAATTTGGTACTAAAGGGATGCAACTGGGGGCCTTTGACTTTATGATGAAACCAGCTCCTCTGAGCGAACTGCTCGATACCATTGAGCAGGCTTATAACAAAAAACGTACTATGGACCGATAAGACACAGCACTCGCTGCAACCATCCGTCCAGCGCAACGCCGGACGAACCTACCGCTTTCCTCCTCAACGACGTGGAGCCAAACGGTGAGAGCCTCGGACCGGTTTCGTCCTGGAGAAGACGATGAGAGTGTTCGACACCAGTCATCTGCAAAAACATAAGGCAACAGATGATCAACCAACCTATGAGCATGTGTACGACTATGCCGACAGCCAGGCCAACATTGCTCGCATCCGACGGCATTTTATAAAACTGCGGACCAGGTTGATCCTCGGCCTGGTCGTCATTTTCCTCCTGCCCAGTACCCTGCTGTCCTTTTATTTTCATTTTCAATTTGCCCACACCTTGAAAAAAAGCGCCATACTGAACCTGGCCGCTGTTGCCGAAACCCAGAAAAACACCATCGATCTGTATCTGCAGGAGCGGGTTATCAACCTGTACAACCTCTTGCACAGTCGGGAATTCACCCTGTCCCCGACCCCGGAGAACATGGATAATTTCCTGCAGAGCCTCAAGCACTTCAATGACGGTTTCATCGATATCGGCTTCATCAACCCGCAAGGTATACAGACAGACTATGCCGGGCCATATCCCTTTCTTCGAGACACGGATTACCGTCAGGAATCCTGGTATCAGACGCTGGTTACGGAAAACAGAAATTATATTATCAGTGACATCCGCCCTGGAATACGAGGAATTCATCACTTTGCCGTCGCCATCAGACAATTGATCGATGGCCACACCTATGTTATTCGGGCGGCTCTCGATCCCGAAAAACTCTCGTCATTGCTCAAGACGATCAGCCAGGGCAAGGAGGTCGAATCGATTCTGATCAATCGCCAGGGACAATACCAGACGTTGGCCTCCGGCCAGAAAAGGTTTCCGGATCACAGCGACTATGTCCCCAGCCATGCCCTCACCTCGGGAGTGGAGGAAGTAGAGCATGGCCAGCAGACGCTGTTTGTTGCCCATGCCTGGCTCAAGGAACCCCAGTGGGCCCTGCTGGCTATGCAGCCGATGTCTACCGCCCAGGCCGGGATGCAGCAAGCCCGCCTGACCCTTCTCATCAGTCTCGCCGGATTCAGCATGTTGATTTCCGCCATTATTTATTACACCATCAACAAACTCGTCGATAATGCCCGGCGTATGGCGGAAAAAGGGCAACAGCTCGAAGAAATGCTCGCCCATGCCGCCAAGCTCGCCTCCACAGGCGAACTGGCCTCGGGGGTTGCCCATGAAATCAACAACCCTCTCGCCATCATCATGGCCACCAGCGGAATTATCCGGGATATGCTCAACCCCGAATTCGGTCTTGACCACAGCCCTGAGGCCATTCGTAAAGAATTGACCACCATCGATACAGCTGCGGTCCGGATCAAGGGAATTACCCGCAAACTCCAGGATATGGGTCGAAGTCGAACCCTCAGCACAACCCACTGCGACGTCAACGCCCTTCTCGACGAAACCCTGGCTCGCCTGAAAAAAGTCGAATTCAAAACAAAACATATTGAAACCGCGACCCGGTACCTCCCCGACCTCCCTCGGATTCCCGGCGAGCCCAATGCCCTGCGCCAGGTGTTCAGCAATATTCTCATCAATGCCGCCGACGCCATCGATCAGAAAGGCACTATTACCATTTCAACAGCAATGCAGGAAAGCATGGTCTCCGTCACCATTGCAGATACCGGCAAGGGCATTCCGCTTGAAAATCTGAAACGTATTTTCAACCCATTTTTCACCACCAAAGAGAACGGCAAGGGAACGGGCCTGGGGCTCAGTATCGCTGCCAGTATTGTCAAATACATGGGTGGCACCATCAAGGTCAACAGTGTCCAGGGTGCAGGAAGTTCGTTCACCATACTGCTGCCCAGCAAAGAACGAAGCGAGTGATATGCACATGGAAAAGAAAAAAGGTATCAAAGTACTTCTGGTGGATGATGAAGATGTCTTCCGTGAAACAACAGCCCGTCAACTCGCTATTCGCGGTTTTGACGTCCTCACCGCGGAGAGCGGCGAGGCCGCCCTGGCCTTAGTGAAAAACGACCCTCCGGAGGTCGTGGTGCTTGACCTGGAGATGCCGGGAATGCATGGATCGGAAACCTTTGTCGAAATCAAAAAAAACGATCCTCATGTGGAAGTGATCATTCTCACCGGTAATACCAATGTTGACAGTGCAATTGAATTGATACAGCAAGGCATCTTCGATTATTTGATGAAACCGATCAATATCGATGAGCTTCTCTATAAAATTGAAGACGCCTTCACCCGTAAAAAGCTCAAGGAAAAACAGCACTATGATTTTGGTATGTAACCAGTACCTATCCAAACACGAGATATTTTACGCTCAATCGAGACGCGCTGACGGATTGAGCCGCAGGCATAGGCGTATATGCCGAGAATGAATTTAAAAGCGCAACAAGAAGTCAGGGGAATAGAGCCGCTTCCGGTCAGGCACGGATCAGCAGAACGGCATAACGCTTTCTCCACATTGTCTTTCCTTTTTTCGGGCCTCAGGAGCACTTCATGCTGAAAGCAATCACCTCTTTTTCCAGGCAGCTTCTGGCCAGGTTCCGGGAACCGGTGCTACCGGCGCCTGACCCCCCTGAAGTGGAAGCACTGCGACTCACCTTCAAATCTCGTTTTCACAGCTTCAAATTACTGCTGGCGGCCAATACCAGGGTGCTTGAGTCCATGGCCGACCTCCAGCGGGCTCTCCAGGGAGAGGAACCATTCAGCACAGCCTTTGTCCAGGCGAGATGCACCTCAATTTCAGTCAATGTTTTCCGTATGATCAATGACATGGAAAACATTGCCCCGGCAAAATACAGCGAACTTCGCCAGAGCTTTGCTGCCATTCAACGCCGGATAGACGCCCTGCTCAGCGCCAGAAAACATCACAGCGATCCCCGTCTTGTTATCCCGCTCGAAGCGGTGAACAGTGACATGGCCGACCTGGTTGGTGGTAAAATGGCGAATCTGGGTGACGTGAAAAACCGTTTACACATGAGGGTGCCCTCAGGCTTTGTGATTACTGCCGCAGCCCATGAGATGTTCATGGCCGCCGACGGTCTGCAAAAGGAGGTGGACCGACTCTTCCAGGTGGCCGGAAGCGATGCGGACCGGAATCTTGATCTGGTCAGCTCGCAAATCCGTCAACGGATCATGTCGGCCGATGTTCCCGAGCCCATTTATCTGGCCGTGGTTGAAGCCTACGAACAGATGAAGAAGCAAACCAATGGCCAGGAGGTTCGGATGGCTGTTCGCAGCAGCGCCCACGGTGAGGATGCCGAAAACAGTTCTTTTGCCGGTCAGTACCGCAGTGAACTTAATGTCACTTTCCATCAATTTTTTTATTATTACAAACAGATAATGGCCAGCAAATACAGTGTGCAGGCCATTGCCTATAAATTGAACCGGGGCTTTCGGGATGAAGATATCGCCATGTGTGTTGGCTGCCTGACCATGATCGATGCCGTCGCCGGCGGTGTCATCTATTCGAAAAATCCTTTAGACAGCTGGGATGACGCTATCTATATCAACTCTACCTGGGGCCTGCC
Organism: Desulfobulbus alkaliphilus; assembly: GCF_016918545.1. Lineage (GTDB taxonomy): Bacteria > Desulfobacterota > Desulfobulbia > Desulfobulbales > Desulfobulbaceae > Desulfobulbus > Desulfobulbus alkaliphilus. The sequence continues at coordinate 4,703 of NZ_JAFFQC010000012.1, forward strand.
CAAATCGGTGGTTGATGGCGATGATCTCAGTGATCTCTTTGTGGTGGCAAGGGATGAACCCCTCACTATTCTCCGGCGGGAAATACAGGAAAAGGGATATCAGATTGTCTGTTTTGAGGATGAGGGCTGCATCAGAAAGCAAACCAGGGACGAGTTGAAGAACAGACCTTCGCTGACCGATGACCAAGTGCGAATGCTCGCCGACCATGCCATCCGCATCGAACAGTATTATGAAGGACCTCAGGACATTGAATGGACCCTGAACAGTAACGGCGATATCTTCATCCTCCAATCCCGACCTCTGCAACAGGTGGAATCAATCCAGCCGCCAGCTGATTTGGACCTCCAACCCTTTGCAACCTCCTTGCTGATCGATGGGGCCATCAATGTCAGCCCCGGGGTGGCCAGCGGCAAGGTGTTCAAGGTTGCCAAACGCGTTGACATTCTTCAATTTCCAGAAGGTTCGGTACTGGTGGTGGAACAGGCCCTTCCCGCCTGGGCGCCTTTGATCGCCCGAGCCGCTGCCGTGATTTCCGAGCAGGGCGGTTTTGCCGGCCACCTGGCCAATGTCGCCAGGGAGTTTGGCGTTCCGGCCCTTTTCGGTGCCCGTGGCGCCATGACTACTCTGGAGAATAAGGAGATTATCACCGTTGCCGCCGATCTCGGCCGGGTCTACCGTGGCAGTCTGGACGTCCTTCTACAATGGCGCCGTCCGACACCCAGACTGATGATCGGCAGTCCGGTGTATGAGATGCTCCGGGCGGTCAGCGACCATATCATTCCCTTGCATCTGCTTGATCCGGAATCCCCTGATTTTTCCCCGAATAAATGCCAAACTTTCCACGATATCACTCGTTTCATCCATGAAAAATCGGTCCTGGAAATGTTCAGTTTCGGCAAAAACCACAGTTTCTCGGAACGGTCCAGCAAACAGTTATATTACCACGTCCCCATGAATTGGTGGATCCTGAACCTTGACGATGGATACACCCATGAAATCAAAGGAAAGTACGTCAAACTGGAAGAGATCGCCTCCATTCCCATGCTGGCCTTCTGGGATGGTTTTGCCGCCGTTTCCTGGGATGGCCCCCCGGCTATGGACGGCCGTGGCCTGACCTCGATCATGTTCAGATCAACCATGAATCCAGCCCTGGCTCCCGGGATGCGGTCCAAGTACGCTGATCGCAACTATTTCATGATTTCAAAACACTACTGCACCCTAAGTTCACGACTGGGCTACCACTTCTCCACCATGGAGGCCATGGTCAGTGAACGTTCAAGGGAAAATTACCTGGGATTCAAATTCAAGGGAGGAGCAGCTGATTTCAAACGCTGCCTGGGACGCCTGCATTTTATCAAAGAGATCCTGGAACGATATGGATTCCAGGCTGTGGTAAACGCCGATAATCTCAATGCCCGCATGGAAGGTCATGACATGGAATACATGCTCAGTCGGCTCAAAATCCTTGGCTACCTGACCCTGCATACACGACAGTTGGATATGATCATGAACAACACCGCTGCGGTCAACTATTACCTCACCAAACTCACCAAAGATATAGACACTCTCCTTGGCGAGCACCTGAATCCGTGACGGGTAATGATTGTTGAAAGACAACCGCCTCTCCCCCTTGAGGGCCATACGGAAAAGGGTCTGCTCCCGGATGAAGCCCCGGTCGCAGACCCTGAAAAATTCTCTGGCCTTTGCGAACGTCGATCAATGTTCGAGTTTTATCCCCCAACCCTCAAACATGAACAGAATGGAAAAACCAAACCACAAGGTGTAGAAGACATAACCAGCCAGGGAGAGAACCACTATGAGGATATTGCTTTGAATCGGCTGGGCCTCGATCCCATAAAAATTAAAGGCCGGCTCGATTGCCCGGCTCATTACCGTAAAAAAGACCTTACCCTCGGCAAACAATTCCCGATGATTGAGGTCGTCTTGACCTCTCTTTAAAACGGTCCACCAGTCATAGAGTACCAAGCGCTCATGTGTACCATATTTCTGCGCAATGGGTGCTCCATTGTTATGATACATCAGGGTGGCATCTTCAAGCATGGCGGTCAACATCCTTCCCATGTCTCCGGTGATCTTGACCGAGTTGCCCACAGCCATGGCCTGCTCGCCGATCGTCACAAAATTTCTTGCTATGCGCGCCGCCTGATCCTCATCCTTGGCCTTGACGGTGAAGGAAATTTCCCTGCCGATATGTGCGGTAGCTCTATCCCTGGCAGCGGGAATGTAGTACGCGGAATGCTTGGAGATCGAGTTAAACAGATTATCCATGTAATCAAGCAGATTCTGACCGGCAAACACCGGTGACATCAGGACCACGAACACGACCCAGAAACCGGCAAACAGAACCAGACCCAAGCTGAATTCTTTTTTATTATAAATCATGTCAATGCCCTCCTGATTCTTTTACTGCCTTCGCATCGGGTTTGCGTTTCAATGTTTTCAGATTGGTGAAAAACACCCAGAAGACCCAAAGGGAAAAGACCGAGATAACGACAAAGAAGAGATAGATCCCGATCTGCTCCAGTATGCGTCCGGTTTGGGTCGTAATATCAAGATACCCCATGGCTGCCAGCTTGGATGGCAGGGCAAAGAACCGGTTGACAAAACCGGCCAGGACCGCCACAGCATAAAAACCACAGATTGTGGTTCCGGACACCACTTTGGTCACCACCGAGCCGACCTGAATGCCAATCAGGGAGCCGAGCAACATCCCCATCGCCAGGGTATAAAAAATGAAACCGTAAATGGCGTACTGCACCAATCCAGCGTACCCGGCGGTGAAAATGATCTGGAAAATATCAGTACCCACGGTGGTGGACGAAGAGACCCCAAGAACATAGACAAAAATAGGGAACGTGAGGAAACCGCCGCCTACTCCCATGATGGCCGCTGCGAGACCGACAAGGGCACCTGAGAGAATGAGAAACACGGCTGAAATTTTCCGTCCGCCGGGGACGACAGCCTGATCAAAATGAAGCATCGGCGGGATGCTGACACTCTGTAATTTCTTGGAGAGTGCCGTCATGGCCTGGACATCGCGCTCACCAGCGCCCGCGGATGCCTCCCTTCTTCGGGATTTGAAAAAATCCATTAATGCGTAAAAACCAAGAAATCCGAGCATAAACACATACACGGTGGTGATGAAGGCATCACTGAGCACCGGATTGAGTTCATACAGGGTTCGGTTCAACAGCCCTCCCACGGTCGCACCGCCGATGGCGCCGATGAGAAAGGTCAGCGCCAGGGAGACGGAAATATTCCCCAGTTTTCGATGCAGCACGCTGCCCATGATAGCCTTGGCAAAGATATGGAACAGGTCCGTGCCAACCGCCATGATGCCTCTGACACCGGCGCTCATCAACGCCGGGGCAATGATGAAGCCGCCGCCGGCACCGATACAACCGGTGATCAGACCAGCACCCAAACCGATGCCTATGGAAGCGAAAAAAATGGTCGGCGTATAGAATGCCGGACTGTAGGCCATTTTCCCCCCGAGAATAGCCGGTAACGAGGCCGTAAGATCATCGGCGTACACTATTCCGCCCAGGAGAATGGGCAGTAGCAGCAAACCGAGAATAATCAAGCGTTTGCGATCACCGAGAATGCGATCTGACATCTCTTTTTCCCATTTGGCATGGGCCCTGGCGCCAGCCATCATAAACTGACCGGCTAACTTGAATTTACTCATAGCACGTTCCTCCTTTCAAAATGTTATGGTCCAAATTTAAACTGAGCGATCAGTCAGTTTGACTATGACACAAAAGAGCCCCCGTTATCCCTCACCCGCATGACACAGACAGGACTCGATAACCTCCACCCGCCCCAAGGAGTCGGATGAACCCCTGCTACCTATCTTGCAAACAACATACAGCTCTTAAGAACCGATAAAACAAGCCCACCGGAAAGCACACGAAAAATCCTGAAAAAGTTTCTGCTCCGCCTGTCCAGGGAAGGACGTATCGCTTTCCCCCGCTTCCTTAATCAGATATCAAACCGTTGATTGTGTCGATCAGCACATCTATATCCACTGGTTTAACAAGATAGGTTAATTTTTTACCAATCCCACGGAATTCATCCTGCAAGGCAGCTGTGGCTCCGTGACCAGACATGAAGATAAACTGCAGCCAGGGGCAATGGACCTGCATGGTGCGCATGAGCTCCCTGCCATTGACTTTGGGCATTTTCATGTCAATTACCGCAATATCGTAGCGTTGCCGCTGCACCATATCCAAGGCGTCTGCGGGTGAGCTTGCCCAGTCGGTGTTAATACCACGCAGGGTAAGCCGCTCAGCCAAAGTGGACACCAGTTCCACCTCATCGTCGACCAGTATAATTCGCATGCCATCTCCTCGTCCCTCTTTGGTGCGCTGGGATTACTGACCATATCGGTGTGACCAGGGCAGCCACCACTGGCATTTCTGTTCTCTGTCCTCTGGACTACAACTTCAGCAAGAAACGTCTGCAGGAATGATGGAATTTGCTACCTCTTTTCAGCCCTGCAACGGCAGAGACAGGTAAAAATCCGTACCCCTCCCTACAGTACTTTCCACCCATATTTTGCCATGCAACTCATTGACCAGTCCATGGGTGATGAAAAGTCCCAGACCGGTACCGCCTTTGCCCGATTTGGTTGTGTAAAACGGCTCAAAAATTCTTTGTAAATTATCCTCACTGATTCCATGGCCATTATCACTGACGACAATTTGTACCTGACCCTGCCCCTCCCTGGTGACGGTTATACGCAAACGGTCACCATCGGCCAGGGCGGCAAAAGCATTACTTATCAGGTTCAAAAAAACCTGCTGCAGTTTGTTACGGTCACTGGACAAGGGCGGCAGATCATCGGGGATTTGGACCTGTAAATCAATATCGCGGTGTTCAGCTTCCTTTTGGAAAAACTCCAGTACTTCTGTGATAATTGCCTGCAGATCGACTGCTTGATTTCTTTTTTCTCCCGGCCGAGCAAAATCCAGCAACCGATGGGTGATGCTTGCGCAACGTTCCACCGCACGCTGAATGGAATCGATCAGTCCGAGCATTTTAACCGTCTGGCCATCATCCTCCGCCTGCTGGCTCAGCAGATCTCCCAACAGTCCGGCCTTCTCATTAATGATAGCGAGAGGATTATTGATCTCGTGGGCGACTCCAGCAGCCAGTCGACCAATGGAAGCCAGTTTACCCGCATTTGCAGCCTCACGCACGGCCACAGCAGCCTCACGCATGGCCACAGTGCGATCAAGATCAGCATGATAAATATCATTGACCAGACTGGTGGCCACCCAGGGAATGACCAGCAGGATCAGTAAGCTGCTGCCCAGCAGGAAGGCAATAATTTTCATGCGGGCACTGTACCAGCTCCGCATCAGTTCATCCTTGTTCCCGACTACGAGAAGAATGAAGGAGGTATAGGGAATATAAGAATAGCCCATGATGATATCCCTTCCATGCCAGTCCGTCGTGTCCAAAGGCTGATTTTCTTTGGTGACCAGAGGAAAAGACAAGGCCAGACGTTTCAACTCTCCCGTGGGAAACACATCCAGCACCTCGCCATAGAAAAGAGACGGCGTTTGTAACACCCCTTGATGGTTAATCAGAAAAGAATCACCAAAAGCACTTTCCTTGGCATAAACAAGCTGATCATTAAACGTGGCCGTGTTCAGGGTAGCCCGCAGGATAAAAAAAGTTCCGTCAGCCATATCTTTTCTGACGGCGATAACCATGTGTGGCTCTTCGCGAAAGCCCAGATACACATCGCTGATATAACTGCCGACATTCAACACGGCCTGAAACCAGAGTTCCTCACCGTAATACCTGTCTTTCAGGTCATACGGTCCAATATAGCGGACCTGACGGCCAGTCGAATCGAACAGGCCCAGGTCGATGAATCCACCGATGGTTTTGCTCAATCTTTGAAGAATGCTGTTGAGACGCTGATCGTTATCAAGTTCGGCGAAACTGTTATCCTGGACGATAAACTGCAAGGCAGCCTTCCGTTCCTCAAGAAAAAAAGAAACATTTCTTTTGGTATTGGAGACAATACGGTCAGTTCGCAGAAGAATTTCATTTTCCAGATGCTGCCTGCTGATCCGGTAGTCAAAATAGGCAAGGGCCATCAGGGGCACAAGGGCAACGCAGAGCATGAGAAGGATAGCCCGTTTCCAAATTCGCCGAAAGTCGAAAGAGGAATCGGTTAACCGTTCTGGCCCCATTTCACTACGCCAGAACTCCGGGAGAATCTTCAATTTCCTTGCCATATTGGGTGCTCTTTATGAGTTTGCCCTGCTGTTTTTCACCCGCTCATGCGCTTCCGTGAGCTTGCCGCTGAGCAGATCAATATCAACAGGTTTCTGCAGATAGGCAAAAGCCCCCAGTTCCATACAGGCTTTCCGGTCGATATCTGATCCATGGCCGGTGAGAATGATCACCTCAACGGCAGGACGAATTTTCTTGACCCGGCGTAACACCTCGATCCCATCCATCCCCGGCATTTTCAAATCAAGGACCAGAACATCAGGATCGTCATCCACGAGCATTTCCAATGCCGATCGGCCATCATGGGCCACGGCAGTCCCCACGTTACGAAAGAGCAGCCGCTCGGACAGCGTTTGCACAAACTCCTGTTCATCATCCACCAGGAGCACCTTTGAGGGAACGTTCTGGTCATATTTGCGATACATGCCAGCGTTTCGAGCTTCGGGTTCTATCTGAACCTTCACCGATTTCACACCCGGCAGAGAATGCAGCAGGGTGTGCAACTCTTCCTGAAGGCGATTGAACATCAGCACTTTCATGGAAATTGAAACAGTGAGCACGCCATCATCCGCTTTGACTTCACCGTCATGTCCGGCCCGAACCAGGACAACGGAAGCCCTTGCCGCCAATTGAAAATCGGCCAAGGCTTGCCGTGATGCCTGCGAAGGCTGCATACCTTGTCGGTTCAATTGATCACAAAGCATGGATACCGCTTGCTCAACGTCAAATTGTCCCATGGGCAGCAATATATCGTACAACTCCGCATCCCAGGGGTTGTTATTTTGCAGGTAGGTGGCTGTCCACTGGGACTTTTCCGCGTCATCGGCGATGATGCGCGCCTCTGCCTCTGCCTGTGACATTGTCCCGGCCCGGATGGCCTGTTGGACCCTGAACGGGGTATTGGCGATCAAACAGGACCGAAGCAGATGGGTGAGTCCCCAGGGCACAAGATGCGTACAATAGCCGGTCAACAACAATCGGGACTCATCCATCAATTCAGCCAGGACCAGGCGCAGATAAGCATGAGCACGTTTTTTTTCGTGGGTAAATTTATCGAAAACCGATTGTTTGGAGGAAAAAACCCGTGCAATAGTCGACTCGGGAAACCCGGAACGATTTGCCGCCGCCAAGATGAGATCATGGTCACCAACCACCCGTAACCCGGTTTCTCCAGCAAGGGCCGAAACCACTTCTTCGCCGAGGCAATACAGGCCGCTGAAAACAGCAAGGCTCGATTCAGTTTTGCTCATCACCATTTTTCCACCCATATCAATCCTCTGATGGCAGATTGTTCAGTCTTTCTGTACTCAAGACCATCCGAGGCAGCAAGGTAGACGGTCTGTATTCTCACGGGTTCCGCCGACAACGATTGTTCACGCTCCTTCCTTTTTCTCGAGCATACGGCGACAGGATGCTGTCAGCTCCTCGTACAGGGCGCTGGGTTGATACAACCGGAAAGTTCCGATTCGCACCAGACCATCGACCATGGTAAAGAGAATCAAGGCAACTTTGTGAGCCGGTATCTCGATAATGGAATCATCCCTTTGCCCAGCAAGGATGGCGTCCTCAAAAACCCTGGTGAAAAAATCATAAATATCTTCAAGATGCCGCCGACATCCCGGGTTATCCTCGGCGAGTTCATACGGATAGTGCCGGTGCAACAACAAAAAACGCTGCTCCAGTTTTGCTGCCAGGCTGATATAAAATGAAATCAATCCTTCAATTCGCTCCAACCCGTTGACTTCGCCCCGACCAGCCAGATATTCTCTGGTTTCCCGGATGAGTTGCTCTTTAAAATTCTCCATAACGGCGACAAACAGGTCTTCTTTGGTCTTGTAGTGATAAAAAATCGTCCCATCCGCCACTCCAATCATGCGGGCTATATCGCCTATGGCTGTATCGCGAAAACCTTTCTCAGCAAAAAAAACGGTTGCCATCTCTAGAATAGCTTCTTTTCGGGAAGCCCCCCCTGCTTTCCTTCGTCCCATCAGCAGATCCTGTTACGATTGATTGCCCCATCTATTTTTCCGCCCTGAACAAACTGAGCGATCAGTTAATTTTTTATATATCCACCTGCGCATCCTGTCAATAATATTTTACTCCCCAGACTTCAATTATTGCTTTCAAGCACAGCACGGCTCTCTCCGGCAAAAGCCTTCTCTGACAGGAATACAGGAACAAAAAGACCACATCGTGGTTCAATTTCACATAAAAAAGCAGCAGCGCCCCAGCATTTATTCAACTGCTTTTCCTTTCTTTTTTTTACTATGGCATAATATTGAATATATGCTTATAAGTTGAAAATATTTTTTTGCAACAGATTGTCTCCGGACAGCGCATGACCCGGCCGCAAGGCAATCCACAATCCAATCCAGGAGTCAAAGCGAGATGACCGATTCCAGCGGCACGCCCCCCAACCCCCTGCTGGTCAGCCGTAATTACTTTACCTTTGCTCAACCGCCCAATGAAATGATCCTGGATTGCGGCTACCGGCTGGGGCCGATTACCCTGGCCTACGAGACCCTGGGTGAACTCAATGCCGAAGGAAGCAATGCTATCTTAATCCTCCATGCCTTCTCCGGCGACTCCCATGTAGCCGGCTACCTGCACGAAAACGATGACCGCCCCGGCTGGTGGGACAACATGGTCGGTCCTGGCAAGCCGGTGGACACCAATCAGTATTTCGTCATCTGCTCCAATATTCTTGGAGGCTGCTCCGGCTCCACCGGCCCTTCGTCCATCAACCCGGAGACCGGCAGACCCTATGGCCTCGGTTTTCCCATGGTCACCATCAAAGATATGGTTCGGGCCCAAAAACACCTCATCGATCACCTTGGCATCAACAAATTGATGTCTTTGATCGGCGGCTCGGTGGGCGGCATGCAGGTGCTGCGCTGGTGCGCTGATTATCCGGAAATGATCGCATCCGCCATCCCCCTTGCCACCACCACCCGTCATTCCGCTCAGGCCATTGCCTTCAACGAGGTGGCCCGGCAGGCGATCATGGCCGACCCCAACTGGAATAACGGCGATTATTACAGCGGTCCGGGGCCTGTCCATGGCCTGGCGGTGGCGCGCATGATCGGCCATGTCACCTACCTCTCCGATGAGGCGATGCGGGATAAATTCGGCCGCCGCCTGCACCGCAGCAGCCTGTCCTTTGATTTCACCGGCGATTTTCAGGTGGAGAGCTACCTTCATCACCAAGGGAAAAAATTCGTGACCCGCTTTGATGCCAATTCTCTGCTGTACATCACCAAGGCAGCAGATTATTTTGACCTGGAGCGGGGAAACGGCAGCCTGCTGATTAACGAAACCCTGGCTGATGTCTCTTTCCTGGTCATCTCGTTCAGCTCTGACTGGCTCTACCCCACCTACCAATCCAAGGACATCGTTTCCTCCTTGAAAAAAAACGGCAGTGATGTCAGCTTCTGCGAAATCGAAGCCCAGTGGGGCCACGACGCTTTTCTTCTTCCCAACAAACGGCTGAATGGGTTGATCAGCGGCTTTCTTGATCGGGTCTATCATGAACACTGTCTTTAATCAGGACCTGGGCACCATGCGTTTTGACCTCCAGGTGATCGCTTCCTGGATTGATCCCGGCTCCCGAGTTCTCGATCTGGGATGCGGCAACGGTGATCTGCTCGACTATCTCAAAAAGCACAAACAGGTCAACGGCACGGGCATTGAATACTCAGAGGACAAGGCAGCACGCTGCATCGAACGGGGTCTCACTGTCCTGCAAGGTGACTTCCGCAAGGAAGTTCTCGATTACCCGGAAAATCGCTTTGATGTCATTATTCTCAGCCAGACCCTGCAACAGGTCCACGACCCCAAGGAACTGCTAGTTGACCTGCTCAGAATCGGCAAACGGGTGATCGTCAGTTTTCCCAACTTTGCCCACTGGTCCGCTCGCCTGCAGATCCTGTTCACCGGCATGGCACCGGTCACTGACCAATTACCCTACGAATGGTACAATACTCCCAATATCCGGGTCATATCCATCAAGGATTTTAAACGTTTTCTTCGTATCACCGGGATTCGCGTCGTTCGCGAGGTCGCCATCAATACGCATCATCACGACTACAAAGGCCACATTGTCCGCTCTTTGACCAACCTGCGGGCTACCTACGGTATTATGATGCTGGAGCGTGTGTCATGAATCGTCTTCTTGAGGAGCACTACATCATGGGTCAGAAAGAGATACAGGACGGTTCCTGCGGCACTGAAACCAGGGCCGCAATCACCACGGTGCGCAACCCCATCCCCGAAGCAGTGAGCGCTTTGAGCAAGGGATTCAAGCAGGGCCGCTGGGCCAGCCACATCGAACCGGTACCGATTCCCTCGAAAAGCGAGGTGATCGACCTGATTGAACAACTGCAGCGCATCCTTTTCCCCGGTTTTTTCTCCCCGGTCATTCTCCGGCCGGAAAATCTGGACTACCATCTAGGGCAGCAGGTCAGCCTGCTCTATGAAAATCTGGCGGAGCAGATCAGTTCCGCTGTCCGTCATGACTGCTTTCGCCACGATCAGTCCTGCAGTCGCTGCGGCGAACGGAGCTACGAAACCGCCGCGGACCTGATAGAAAGTCTGCCGGAAATCCGCAATCTGCTCGAATCGGATATCGAGGCCACCCTGACCGGTGATCCGGCGGCAGCCAATTCCGATGAGGTTATTTTCAGCTATCCAGGCCTGTTCGCCACCATGGTCTATCGCCTTGCCCATCGCCTTCATCAACTGGAGGTGCCGCTTATTCCCCGGATCATGAGCGAACATGCTTATCACCGCACCGCCATCGATATCAATCCCCGGGCCAATATCGGCTCCCATTTTTTCATCGATCATGGCTCCGGCGTGGTGGTCGGCGCGACCTCCACCATCGGCAACCGGGTGCGCATCTATCAGGGGGTCACCCTGGGTGCGCTGTCTCTACCCAGGGATGCGGGTGTACGACTCCGCGACATCAAACGTCATCCCACCATCGAAGATGATGTCATCATCTATGCTAATGCCACCATCCTCGGCGGCGAGACCGTGGTCGGAGCCCGCTCGATCATCGGCGGTAACGTCTGGTTGACCGAATCGGTCGGCCCGGATACCCGGGTGATGCTGGAACCTCCCCGGCTGGTTTATATCGGCCCTGATCGGGAAACAAAATGAAAACAAAACTGTATAGCGATTTCACCGCCACCGTTGGCGGCACCCCCCTTGTGCGCCTGCCTCGTTTGTCAGCCGAATTCGGCGTCCAGTTGCTGGGTAAGGTCGAGTCCATGAATCCACTGGGCAGTGTCAAGGACCGGGTGGCCGCCGCCCTGATCAATGATGCGGAACAAAGGGGCCTGCTCCAACCTGGCGGCACAGTCCTAGAACCAACCAGCGGCAATACCGGCATTGGCCTGGCTTTTGTCTGTGCCAACCGCGGCTACAGACTGCTGCTCACCATGCCGGAAAGCATGAGCATCGAGCGGCGTCAACTGCTGGCCCACCTGGGGGCGGAATTAATCCTGACCCCGGCTGGCGAAGGGATGAAGGGTGCCATTAACAGGGCACGGGACATTCAACAACAAGTCCAGAATGCCTGGATGCCTGATCAGTTTGCCAATCCAGCCAACCCGGCCATGCACCGACGAACCACCGGACCGGAAATCTGGCAGCAAAGCGGGGGCCGGATCGATGTCCTGGTGGCGGGTGTCGGTACCGGCGGCACCATCAGCGGCACCGGAGGATTCCTTAAGGAACAACATCCCACTCTGCACATCGCGGCGGTGGAGCCGGCGGCATCTCCAGTCCTGTCCGGCGGGCAGGCAGGACCACACAAGATTCAGGGCATTGGCGCCGGGTTTATTCCGAAGAATCTTGACCGATCGGTGATTGATGAAATAATCACCGTGGAGAATGATGAGGCCATCGGGCAGGCGCAAATCCTTGCCAGAAAGGAAGGCATCCTCTGCGGTATATCCGGTGGCGCAGCTTTGGCCGCAGCCCTGCGGCTCGCCGGCCGTTCACAATGGACGAACAAAAACATCGTGGTCATCCTGCCGGACTCCGGCGAACGATACCTGAGCACTGATCTTATTGCCTGAGAGATTCGACAATGGGGAAAATTATCTCACTGAACATCAGCCGGGAAAAAGGCGTCCACAAGGAACCGGTGGAGCGTGCTGAACTGAAAATCGATCATGGCATGGTCGGCGATGCCCACGCCGGCGACTGGCATCGGCAGGTCAGCCTGTTGGCTGAGGAATCCATCGCGCTCATGCGTGCCCAGGGCCTGGAACTTGACCCTGGCTCTTTTGCCGAGAACATCACCACTGAAGGCCTTGCGCTGTCCTCCCTGCCCATCGGCACCCGCCTGGGCAATGGCGAGATAGTCCTTGAGGTCACCCAGATCGGCAAAAAGTGTCACCATGGCTGTGCCATTTTCAAACAAGTCGGCGATTGCATCATGCCCAGGGAAGGTATTTTTGCCAAGGTGGTTACCCCCGGAATACTTCATCGGGGCGACAGCCTGGATATTCTCACGTAGCCGAGTGTTTCAGCGAGAAGCGCCTCCGGCAACAATCGCAATCACTCCCCGTACCATCCGTCGGGCAAGCCTGAGAATCGAGGCTCTGTTCGAACCTCATCGGCGAACCTGTACCAATCCGGGGCCGGTACGCTGATATCCGCTGATTAATTCCCCCCTTTCAGTGTATCGGGCCTCCTCGCCGGCATTGTTCCATCCGCTTCTTCTTCCACTCTCTTTTCTTCGGTAACGCTTTATCCATTGCGATCCATTGCGCCGGGGGTCCAGGAAAGCAGGAGCCACCTTGAGGGAAATACCCCGCAACACATTGACGTCAGAAGAAAAAATAGGTATCTTGCCCCACTACAAAAAGAAGGGCCAATACAATCCCCACCCACAGCATCCTGAAACAAAGCAATGAAAAGCTCCAGTTCGCGGAAAAAAACATCAAGACCCGTATGCATCGAAGGACCTCTCGACGTGGGCAAGTGGACCGAATCCGTGCAAGCCGGTTTTCATGCCATCGGCCTGGCCTCCACAGTGCATTACCATAACGCCATTGACCCTTTGTCGCGGATTTCCAACCGGGTCCACGCTTTTTTCAAACGCCGCGGTCTCCCTGGCATTTTTGTTACCTGGAAACAGATGTCCAGCCATCGGCTGCAAGCTCTTGTCCGACGCCACAAACCCAAAATCCTCATGTGCCTGCAAAGCACTATTGAAGCCAAGGATGCAGAGGAGTTACGGAAAATCAGTCCTGAAATAAAAATCATCTACTGGTGGGGACCGCCGGTAGACCAGGAGGATCAGATTCCCAGGTTGCTGGAACTGGCCTCTTTTGTCGACATCCTGGCACTGACGCACAAAGGGGATTGTGAGCACCTCCGCGCCCAAGGCGCCACCGATGCCATCCACCTCCCCTTTGCTGCCTGTCCCTATGCTCATCGGGTGCAGCTCACCCCGAGAATTCAAAAAAAATGGGGCCGTGATGTTGTCCTGGTTGCCCCCCATGATGCATACCTGGAGAATTTGGTCTGTAAAACAAGCGAGGCGATACAACAACCGGTGGATGTCTGGGGATCAGGATGGACCAGCAGTCGGTGGGTCAAATTTAATGGCCAGGTTCACCCCCCAAAAACTCAATATATCTATGCGGCTTCGACCATTGTTCTCAACCTTTATAGGGCGGCAGGCACAAAGCATAACGGTTTGAATGCGGCTTGTTACGAGATCGCGGCCGCTGGTGGATTTCAGATCACCGAAGAGCAACCTGTCCTTGCAGGTCAACCATTGAACCGCCACCTTGCCACCTACAACGGGGTCAAGGAACTGGGCAAAAAAACGCGTTATTACCTGGAGGAAGCCGGAGCACGCGAGTCCATGCGCACAAAATTGCAAAAGCATGTTCTTGAACAGGAAACATACGGGCACCGTATGTTTGCACTGCTCAAGTCCATGGGGTACTCCTGACCCTGTACCGTAGCTGACAAACGATGGCCGTCCAGTGATGGCCGGTATGTTTACATCCTCCAGACCGGGCAACCCGGAACGCGACCCGATCAAGCAGCAGGGCAAAAAGCCTTATCCGCCCGCGGATCGGTTTGAAAAAAACCAGGAAGATTTCAACAAACAACTCGTTGAAATAAAATTAATAAAACGGCTTCGCCCCCTCATGCCAGCCCTTTGAGTTTGCCTGCATTTCTTCAGAGAACGACTTGAATTTCTTGACTTAAAGTTTGTTGTATTGTATGACAGGGCCCGTTGTCCTGCAGGCACTCACACCTGTGAAGTAGTGTATTATCTGATCGGGTTCTCTTGGGAGCCCGCGCCGGCAATGCAATCGAGCATGAACTCGAGCCTGAGGCAGCAGGTTCCATCGTTTAAAGACTCCTTTGGGTTCCACTGCCAGGAAGGGGTTCCTTACTACCAAAACCGATAGCAACCACCATGTCCGTTATCATTACCTTTTGCGTGATGTTCGCTCTCTGGATCGTGATGTCCGGAAAGTTCGACCTGTTTCATCTTGGGATGGGTGTGCTTTCCACCGGTCTGGTCACCTGGCTGTCCCATGATCTGCTTTTCAGCGGTCGTCCCCGGAAATTAGGAAAACTGCTTGCGGAAATCGGGCGATTTCTCCGCTATATGCTCTGGCTGTTTTGGCAGATTGTCCTGGCAAATATCCACATCGCCTCGCTGGCACTATCACCTCGCAGCAACGAGACCCTCGATCCCCGGATCATCAAGTTCAAGACCGTATTGAAAACCGATTTCGCCCAGTTTGTCTTTGCCAATTCCATTACCCTGACCCCTGGCACAACCACTATCCGCATCCAGGACGGCTTCTTTTATGTGCACGCCATCACCGTGCAATCGGCCGGTGACCTCGCGGGGGGAGAGGGACCCGGAGAAATGGAGCGCTGGGTGGCCTGGGTTTTTGAAGGAGGCAAACGCTGATCATGGAACAATTCTTCATCACCATCGGCGTGGCCCTGCTGCTTCTGATGCTGGCCACTCTGTATCGGGTCATCCTGGGCCCCACGGCCATCGATCGGATCCTCGGGGTGAATATCATCGGGATCAAGACCGTTGTCCTCATTATCCTGGTCGGTATCCTTGATGGCCGGGTTGAGATGTTCATCGATATCGCCTTTGCTTACGCACTGCTCAATTTCATCACCACCATCGCTGCTTCTCGATTCTTCCAGCGTCACTCGCAAAAAGCCCTGACCAAGGTCGAAGAAAAGGACAGTGCCCCTTCGGCCCCTCTGGAACGCCCGGGAACGGAAGGATAAAGGAGGAACTTCATGTTGCTTAATACCGTGGTCATTATCCTCATGTGCAGCGGTCTGGTGCTCTTTCTCGCCACCACCGTGGGCCTGCTTCGGTTCCCTGATTTTTACAGCAGGGTCCACGCCGCGGGCAAAGGAGACACCCTGTCCACCGCCTTGCTGCTTGCCGGACTGATTCTCTATATGTTGCGGGACTTCAACGGTGAAACCCTGCTGACAGCCGTCAAGCTGTCCCTGATTGTCTTTTTTGTTTTCATCGCCAGTCCAACGGCCACCCATGCCATTATCGATGCCGGTTACGAGGCTCGGGTTCCCTACTGGTCAAAGACCGGAGAGAAAACGGATGCCGAGCATTCGATTCCCGATGAATCCGTGGAACATCGGGAAAATCGCTAGATTCAAGGGGGAGTTATGTTTTGGGATTCGAGTCTGCTCTGGCAATTTGACCTGCTCATTCTGCTGATGATGGTTATTTGCGCCATTGCCGCCCTGTCTATCAAGGATCTGGTCAGCAGCGCGGTGGTCACGGGCGCTTACAGCTTTCTGATTTGTCTGATGTGGACAGAGATGCTGGCCGTGGACGTGGCCTTTACCGAAGCAGCGGTTGGGGCTGGAATCAGCACGGTCATCATTCTCGGTACCGCCCAGTTCATCAAGCGGAGGAGTAAGGATTGAAGCAGCTCACTTTCATCATTTTAATAGTCTGCGCCCTGCTCATGCTCAAGGCAGCGGCGGATCTCCCGGACTGGGCCGATCCCGCCTCACCGGCCAGTACACACCTGTCCCCGGATTTTCTTGAACAGGGCTATGTAGAAACCGCCACGCCCAATATCGTCACCGTGGTCCTGGCTGATTACCGAAGCTATGACACCATGTTCGAGGCGGTGGTTGTCTTTGCTGCCGCTCTCATTGTCATGGTGATCCTCCGCCATACCCCGCGGAAACGAGGCAAAACAATTCTGTACCGTCCCAAAAGGGAGGGGAGAGACACCATTCTGCAGGGTGCGGCCCAGCTGATCATTCCGGTTATGCAGATTTTCGCCCTCTATGTTGTCGGTCATGGGCATTACAGTCCCGGCGGTGGGTTTCAAGGTGGCGTCATCTTTGGGGCCAGTTTCATTCTCATTGCCCTCTGCTTTAATCTGCGATTCGCAATACAGCGTTTTCGGGAACAGGGCGTCCTGGTGTGCGTTGCCGGTGGCGTCCTGCTGTACGCGGCCATAGGTGCCATCTGCCAGGTCATGGGCTATAATTTCCTTGGATACACCGGGCTGGCCAGCATCCTGGGAGCAAGTGATGTCATGGCCCGCTCCTACGGGATTCTCGCTGTTGAAGTCGGCGTCGGTATAACGGTCATGTCGGTTATGGTTTCGCTCTATTACGATCTCGCTTCCAGCGGAGATCTTGACGAGGGTCTGTAAAATCATGGATGAGCTTTTTCACTATATCATCGCAAAATATAACTATTGGGCCTCCCTGGTACTGCTCTTCATTGGCTTGTATGGGATGATTGCCAAAAACAACCTGATGAAAAAAATCATCGGCATGGTCATCTTTCAGACCGCGATCCTGCTTTTTTTCGTCTCCATTGGTGCCAAACGGGGGGCGTCGGTGCCCATCATCAAATTTACCGCGGACAAGCAACCCTTGCTTGAAGCCACGGCCTATGCCAATCCCCTACCGCATGTGCTGATCCTCACCGCCATCGTTGTTGGCGTGGCGACCCTGGGTGTGGCACTTGCCATTCTGCAAAAAATCCAACGGGTGCATGGCACCATCGAAGAGGATGAAATTCTGGAGGATCAACGCTCATGATGGATCAGGCCCCAATCCTCATCATCATCATTCCGCTTTTCGCCGCCCTGTTCCTGACTCTGGTCGGGCCGTTGGGTCCCCGTTTTGCGTACGGCCTGCTCATCACCGGCCTGGTCGGGTCGCTGGGATGCTCTCTCCTCTCCCTTGGTCTGGTTCTGGATGGCAATCAGGCGGTGCAATACCGTTTAGGAGACTGGCCTCCCCCCCTGGGTATCGAGTTGGTCATCGATCATCTCAGTGGCGTGGTGCTTGTACTCATAGCAGGTTGTGCCTTGCTCACGGCCATTTATTCCCTGCGCACCGCGGAACAGGACAACCCGGACCGACTCAACCACTACTATGCACTTTTCTCGCTGCTGGTGACCGGGCTGTTGGGGATGGCCGCCAGCGGAGACGTTTTTAACATCTACGTACTGCTGGAAATCTCCGCCCTTTCCAGCTACGGCCTGCTGGCCCGGGGACAAGGTCCAGCCTACTTCGCCACCTTTAAATACTTGATCGTCGGCACCATTGGGGCCTGCTTTTACCTGCTGGGAGTCGGTTACCTCTACATCATGACCGGCTCTCTCAATATCGCCGACATGGCCGCAATACTCAGCCAACCTGAGTTGCAGGAATCGGTGAGCGTGCGCATCGGCTTCACCCTGATTATTCTTGGAGTCTGGATCAAAATGGCGCTCTTTCCACTCCATGCCTGGATGCCCAACGCCTACAGCAAGGCAGGGACCACAACGGCTTGCCTGATTGCGCCCCTGATGACCAAGGTCAGCGTCTACATCATGCTGCGCATGATGTTCACCCTCTTTTCCGCGGATTATGTCTTCTCCGCCATTGTCTGGAGCCCCTACGTTATTTATCTGGCCTCCGCGGCTGCAGTGATCGGCATGATCGCTGCACTGGCCCAGAGGGACCTGCGTAAGATGCTGACCTTCATCATTGTCGCTGAAATCGGTTACATGACTGGTGGTGCCTGGATCGCCACCGCCAGCGGCTTTATCGGCGCAACCTACCACATCCTGGCCGATGGGTTGATGACCCTCTGCCTGTTCATGGCTGTGGGGGCCATCATCTACCGCACCGGTGAAACCAGCATGGCCGCCATGCGCAATATTTTTCAGAAAATGCCTGTTACCGCGGTCATATTCGTGATCGGCGCCGCTTCAATCATTGGCGTCCCCCCCACCTGTGGATTTTTCTCCAAGTGGTACCTGATCCAGGGGGCGGCTGAAGCTGAAGCCTGGGTGTTTGTGGCCGCCCTGTTGATAGCCAGTCTGGTCGCGGCCATCATATTTTTTCGGCTCCTTGAAATCGCCTTTTTCGGCGATCTCGATACCACTGGTGCAAGCGGAGACCACGGCCATTCCCATCAACCCGTTGCAACACTTCGTGCCGAAGCTCCACTGTCCATGCTTATCCCCATGGTGATCACCGCAGCCAGCGTCATCATCCTGGGACTGTATACTAAGGAAGTGGTGAATTATTTCATCAGCTGGTCGGTTCCCCTAGGAATTTAGGGCTTTGTCCGCACTGCTTATTTCGCGAGGTTACAAGACAGGATGTACTCTCCATCATTTTATCAAATAGCGCCGGTTATCGCCGTTTGTGCATCTCTGGCCGCGGTCCCTCTGATCGCACTCAGTGGCAGCCGACCCAATCTGCGCGAATTCTGGACTTTCCTTGCCGCCGGAACCAAGTTTGCCATGGTCTTCTCCCTGGCGGGCTATGTTCTGGCCGGCAATGTGGTCGAAGTGGACTTGATTCGTGTGCTCCCCGAACTGTCCATCAGCTTCAGGGTGGACAGCTTTGGCATCGTTTTTGCCTTGGTCTCATCCTTCCTCTGGATTGTTGCAGCGACCTACACCATCGGCTACATGCGGGGACTCGATGAGCATGCGCAAACACGATTCTTTGTCTGCTTTGCACTGTCGCTCTGTGCGGCCATCGGGGTCGCCTTTTCCGGCAATCTGCTCACCATGTACATCTTTTATGAGATGCTCTCTCTTTCCACCTATCCACTGGTCGCGCATCATCAAGACCTGGAGGGTCGCGCCGGAGCCAGGAAATATCTTGTTTTCCTCCTGGGAGGATCTGTCGGCCTGGTCCTGCCGGCCCTGATCATTCTGTTCGCCCTCGCCGGTACCCTCGATTTCGCGTACAACATCCAATCTGGAATCGTTCCCGAGGGCACCGGGCCCACCATGGTGGTCATTCTCTTTTTCGCCTTTTTGTTCGGATTTGCCAAAAACGGTGTCATGCCGATGCATGCCTGGCTTCCCGGCGCCATGGTCGCCCCTACCCCGGTATCGGCCCTGCTGCATGCCGTAGCAGTGGTCAAAGTCGGGGTCTTCTGTACGACCCGCGTGATGCTCTACGTTTTCGGGATCGACCTGATGGCTGACCTCAACCTCGGTATAATTACCGCGTACATCGTTTCCTTTACCATTATCATGGCCTCGATCATTGCCCTGACCAAGGACAACCTCAAGGCAAGACTGGCCTACTCAACAGTCAGCCAGCTTTCCTATATTATCCTCGGGGTCGCTCTGCTGGCGCCCGCGGCCATTCAGGGCGGTATCATTCATATCGTCAACCACGCTTTTGCTAAAATCACCCTCTTTTTCTGTGCCGGAGCAATTTACGTCGCTACCCACAAGAAGAACATTTCCGAAATGGGTGGACTGGGCAGGGTTATGCCCTTCACCTTCGGCGCTTTTGCCGTGGCCTCGCTATCGATGATCGGAGCACCACCGGTGGCGGGATTCATCACCAAATGGTACATACTTGTCGGCTCGCTGGATGCCGGCCAGATGGCCATCATCCTGGTCCTGATTGCCTCCACCATGCTCAATGTCGGCTATTTCGCTCCGATTACCTACAAGGCCTTCTTTGGCAAGCCTCCTGCCGGTGTCTCCTATGAACCGGGAATCAAGGAAGCGCCTCTTATCATGGTTGTGCCCATAATGGTCGCGGCTACTATCTCGGTCTTCATAGGCATTTTCCCAGGTTTCATGATGCAGTTCGTGCAAATGGTGATCCCATGATTGTCAAATTTATCGATTATTTGCGTGATCGACTGAAACTTGTCATTCGCCTCTGTTTTGGGGTGCTGGTACTGCTTGTACTGTATGACGCATTGTTGCTGGACAAAAGTTACGCGCACACCGCGGCTGAAAAGCTGCCGGGGTTCTGGTCTCTTTTCGGGTTCATTGCCTGCATCCTGCTCATTGTCTTTGCCAAATTGTACGGTTATCTGGGCATCCAGACCCGCGAGGATTACTATGATCGGTAATCAACGACCGTCATTCCATATTTTCCACACCAGGGCCAATCGTCACATGCCTGCGCAGACCACCTGTCTGCCAGAAAAAAATGCGGCGTTGGCAAACATATACTTTTCCCCGGTGTGGGAAAGTAGCTAACTTACCTGTTCGTAGAGGGATTTGATGTTTACTGAACTCTGGTTACATCCTGCTCTGATTTTGATTGTCGGGGCGCTGATCTTGCCCCTGGTTAAAGGAGTGGCTCGCAAACCTTTCCTGATGCTGGTGCCTGTGCTCGCCTTTGCCGCAGTCCTGCTGATGGAACAGGGCACCTACGGAGTCTTCCCCTTTCTTGACTGGAACCTGACCTTTGGGCGGGTAGATAAGCTCAGCCTGGTCTTTGCCTATATCATGACCCTGATGTGCATCATCGGCACCTTGTTCGGTCTGCACGTGGAAAATGATTATGAGTACATGGCCGCCTGGTTTTATGTAGCCGGCTCCCTCGGGGTTATCTTCGCCGGGGACTTCCTGGTCCTGTTCCTGTTCTGGGAAGTCATGGCCTTTTCCTCCGTGTTTCTGGTCTGGTTCCGCGGACGGCAGCAATCCCTGGCCGCGGGATACCGCTACCTGCTGGTCCACACCGCCGGGGGGCTCGCTCTCCTTGCAGGTATCGTTCTCCAATATCAGGCTACAGGCGACCTGAGTTTCAATCTTCTCGATGTCAGCAACCCTACGCTGGCGCTCTACCTGATCCTGATAGGTTTTATCCTCAATGCAGCAGCGCCGCCTTTCCATGCCTGGCTGCCCGATGCCTATAGCGAGGCAACGGTGAGCGGTGCGGTCTTCATGTGTGCCTTCACCACCAAAACTGCGGTCTATGCCCTGGCTCGGGGATTTGCCGGTATGGAAATTCTTATTGCCCTGGGCGTCATGATGACCCTGTACGGGGTTATCTACGCTACACTGGAAAACGATGGACGCCGATTGCTCTCCTATCATGTCATCAGCCAGGTAGGATTCATGGTTGCGGGAATAGGGATCGGTACCGAATTGGCTATTAACGGGGCCTGCGCACATGCCTTTGCCCACATCCTCTACAAGGCGCTGCTTTTTATGGGGGTTGGATCGGTCCTGTACATGACCGGTAAAAGTAAGCTCACCGAATTGGGTGGCTTATACAAAAAGATGCCTCTGGCCTTTCTGTTTACCCTGATCGGTGGTTTGTCGATCTCCGGGTTCCCCCTGTTATCCGGTTTTGTCAGCAAGTCAATGATTATTGCCGGTGGATTCGACGATCATCTGTACTGGGCCGCCTTTTTAATGATGCTGGCATCAGTGGGCACCTTTCTCTCCGTTGGCCTCAAAATGACGTACTTCATCTGGTTCGGCAAAAACAACTGTTCTCAGGAGACCTGGGATAAGGCCGCTGACCCCCCCATGCACATGAATTATGCCATGGGGTTCACCGCCTTCCTTTGTTTCTTTATCGGCGTATACACACCCTATCTCTACAATATGCTGCCCTATGCAGTCGAGTACCGGCCTTATACCGCTTATCATCTTGCCGAAGTGATACAGATTCTCCTCTTCACCGCGCTGGCTTTTTTCCTCGTTGTCAAAAAGCTGGCCCCTAAACCGATGATCAGCCTCGACGTCGACTGGTTCTATCGGATGAGTGGCAGCGTGTTCAAGGTCACCGCCGATCGCAGCATGACGTATGTCAACCAATGGGGACAGGAAACCCTGGCCGAAGCCATCCCCCATCGTCTCAATCGATTTTTCCTTGAAGGACCGGCCCGCCTCTGTCTGCTGGTGGTCAAGCCGATCTGGCAGTTGACTGGAGTTCGCATCGACGGTCCTGATGGTGCTGAACATCGCTTTCTGGAAACTTTCAGTCGTTCTCTGTTCACCATCGGTTCCAGTGCCATCTTTACAGTGATCGTGTTGCTGGTGCTGCTGTATTCAATTATGTAGACCAATAGGCCGTACTGTATTGGGCTGAAGGAGACGGACCAGATAACTGACCGTCTCCTTCAGCCTTCTTCTGCCCGAATAAAACACTTGGTCTTCTTTGCTCCCTCTGGCCCCACCATGACACAGGCAGCTTATCGCGAGTGTGGTGGGTTACCACATCCTCCATCTCTCAATTTAGCAAGAAATAACTCAGCCTCTCCAAAGGACTTTTTTTTTACCCAGTTGCATACAATCCCGCCGATCCGACAATCCTGACTCCGGTCGGCCGGTGCTACCGCTGAGCGACAATAACAGAACCAGCGTCCACCAGACCGAGCGTCAAAGCCATACCCCTGCCAATAAGCACCTGTCGACCGACAATACGCTGCTACTCCTACTCTTATCCTTCCACCACCCTTTTACTATTCCCAGAGACTGTTCACGGTCACTCCGCCGTTTCCTTGCACTTTTTATCGCAAATGCCTCTTTATCGCCCTACCGGTTACGACTGAAATCCTTCACCATGGCAAGGGAATGGCAAACTCGTTTCTTCTAATCCTATACTTGTTGTTCCGCGTTTCTTATCAGGGCATGCAGACACTTTAGTTCAACTTACCCCAGGCACGACAGGCTTGATGGCAAAGTTTCAACCAATCTGCTCTGGAAAGTTAACGGCAACATGGGCAGTAAATAAAAAAAGGGATGCAGAAAGGCTGCCTGGCAGCCCTCCGCATCCCAGTCTCAATCATGGTGATAAGGGGGGTGAGGATTTCAGGGCCCGATTATGCTCGGCCTCACAAAGTCCTTTACTCCCCCTTTATGTATTAAAAACTAACTATCCCCGATGCAGCGATGAAGATAAACACTGCAACAAAAATACAAAACCCCGCATAGAGATAAATTTTCTCCATCGCATAGACAATGGCGGCTATGATCAGGGCAAAACCTGCCGAGGAGCACCCCAGAGCCAGTCCGAACTGGGTAAACCCATCACCGGTGAAAAAATTGTCCATCCAGAAGTGACCACCAGGAAAACCGCCGGCGACTATCATCCACACCTCTTCGGCAGAGTGTCCCTGGAAGATAGCTGCAAAGGTAAAATAAGGGTTCATCACATTGTCGTCAGGGTTGATCAAGGCGATCAACGGTCCGACTATGCAGATGAGGCAGGCAACAACGGTCAGGTAGTAGACGGCTTCGCCGTACACAATCTGGCCCTTGGGCATAATAGGTCGATCCGAACTCATAACAATATCCTCCTAAGAAGTAACGCACTTCAAATGGCGTTATAAATCAGTCAGTTGACTTGAGCACCTTGACAACATTGAAGATGACCCAGGTAAAAATAACAACAAAGACAACTCCGGTCATCCAGTTCGGTACCGGTTGAATGTAATCCAAACCGGTCAAACCTCTGGTCACCAGACCCCAGCAGGAGAATATCATAAAACCAATAAGCAGGTAGCGGACAAATCCAGCCTTGACCCGAATGAGGACGATAGCGCCCAACAAGCCACCCATAACCTGGCCGACGAGCCAAGGAGCAGCGAAGATGGGAATGATGGCGCCCATCATGATGTAG
The DNA here is from genome assembly GCF_016918545.1 of Desulfobulbus alkaliphilus. Taxonomy (GTDB): domain Bacteria; phylum Desulfobacterota; class Desulfobulbia; order Desulfobulbales; family Desulfobulbaceae; genus Desulfobulbus; species Desulfobulbus alkaliphilus. The sequence goes on from NZ_JAFFQC010000012.1 coordinate 28,884, forward strand.
GGCCAGACCGCGATGCAGTCACCCATGCCCAGTAACACACCGGAGTTGGCTGCAGCCACTTTCAAGGGCACACCCATGACCAGATTCTGGGCCGGGACAATGGCCCAGCCGGCACCCAGGCCGAAAAAACCTGAGAGGAGGCCAACACCGATGATACAGAGGAAAGCCCAGGGAGAACGTTTCAGGCCATAGTCCACGACCTTATTCAGGGACGGCTCGTAAAAAGGTTGGCGTAACTGCAGCGTTTCGGTAAGTTTGTCGGACTTGTCAACCTGTGGCCATTCGATCTTTTTACCGCCAAAGATAAAATAGAGCGCCAGAGTGAAGAGGATGACACCCAGAACGATGCGGACAAATCCCTCGCCAGCCTCACCCATGTGTTGCGCCACCAGAATGGCACCGTTGGCACCGCTAAAAGCACCGATGGCGAAAGCGCAGCAAAGAAAAACGCAGATGCGCATATTGGCAAGACCACTACGCATAAAAGGTCCAGTGGAGATGAGGCCACTGAACATGGCCACGATGAGACCGGTACCGCGGATAATCAGGCTGTCCACCGGGGTAAAGGCCAGCATGACCGGGGTGAACATGACCCCGCCACCAATGCCGCCCAACACGCCCAAAAGAGCGATCACCAAACTCAATACGAAAAATGCGAAAAGCCAACCAACCACCGCTCCAGTGGCCATGCCCCCTTCAGGGGCCTCCGAGACGAACGAGATGGTCGTCATAGCGGTGTACGTCAAGACCGTGACCAGAACCATTACAAATGTTTCCGGCCAGGGCGATTTCAACATTCTGCCCATAAACTTACCTCCAACTGTCATGTAAAATTTTATTTCAACCTGTCAAAAAAATCACCGTGGTTGTCCACATCCGCTTGCACCTGTTCCGCTCGACGAATGCCTCTGCCCAAGGCGATTGCACGCTGCTCATACGAACACCTCCAACTGATTAATCTTTCGTTTCTAAATAAATTTATAATGAATATCCATTCATCTTTTACCGTAATTTGCGTAATTATCTTTTTTCACAGAGATTTGCAACGCAAAAAATGTCTTGTGTAAATATTCGCAACTTAACATATAAATATTTGATGTTTTTTTACTTGTCTTAAGTGGTTGTTTCTGAAAGCCCACTGGAGCCAACCCGCCATGCCGCAGTCCAGCAGCCAGGCAAAATACTGCTTAAAAAGTGCCGGGCCATTGATCACATATTGCGGCCCCCGTTGATTGTCTGGATTTGCTAAAGCGAGGCAACCTGATCAGGCTCAAAAAAAAAGGACGCAGAGAAGCTGCCTGGCAGCTCTCTGCATCCTGGTCTCAAGCGTGAAAAGTGTGTAAAATACTGGAAGGACTATGTCCTCCGCGCAACACCCCTTGCCTGCTCTTTATGGATTAAAATTGAACCAGCCCCGATGCGGCGAGAAAAATAAAGGCTGACACAAAAAGACAAAATCCCGTATAAAGATAAATTTTCTCAAAGGCATAGACAACGGCGGCCACGATCAGGGCAAAACCCGCCGAGGTGCACCCCAGGGCCAGACCGAACTGGGTAAAACCGTCACCAGTGAAAAAATTGTCCATCCAGAAATGACCGCCCGGAAAGCCTCCGCCCACAATGGTCCAGACCTCCTGAGCGGAATGCCCCTGGAAGATGGCGGCAAAGGTGAAATAGGGGTTCATCACATTGTCTTCAGGGTCGATCAAGGCGATCAATGGCCCGACGATGCAGACAAGACAGGAAACAACGGTCAGGTAGTAGACGACTTCGCCATACACAATCTGACCTTTGGGCATAATGGGTCGATCCGAATCCATACCAACGTCCTCCTAATTAATAACGTATACTTAATGTGTTAAAGATCAGTCCTTTGCCTTGAGCATTTTGATAACATTGTAGAGCACCCAGGAAAAGATAATGGCAAAGACAATTCCGGTCATCCAGTGCGGTACCGGCTTAATGTAGCCCAAACCGGCCAGACCTCTGGTCACCAGACCCCAGCAGGAGAATATCATGAAGCCGATGAGAAGGTAGCGGACGAATCCGGCCTTGACCCGGATGAGGACGATGGCACCCAAAAGGCCTCCCAGCACCTGACCCACAAGCCAGGGAGCGGCAAAGATGGGGATAATGGCACCCGTCATGATGTAAGGCCAGACCGCGATGCAGTCCCCCATGCCCAGCAGCACACCGGAGTTGGCCGCAGCCACTTTCAAGGGCACACCCATGACCAGGTTCTGGGCCGGGACAATGGCCCAACCGGCACCCAGCCCGAAAAAACCGGACAGGAGGCCAACCCCGACGATACAGAGAAAAGCCCAGCGGGAACGTTTCAGACCATAATCCACAACCTTATTCAGGGACGGCTCGTAAAAAGGCTGTCGCAACTGCAGCTTCTCGGTAAAATTATCCGCCTTGTCAACCTGCGGCCACTCGATCTTTTTGCCGCCAAAAATAAAATAAAGGGCCAGGGTGAAGAGGATGACTCCCAGGATCAGGCGGACAAATCCCTCACCAGCCGCGCCCATGTGCTGCGCCACCAGGATGGCGCCGTTGGCACCCGTAAACGCACCGATGGCAAAGCCGCAGCAGAGAAAGACGGAGATGCGCATATTGGCCAGACCGCTGCGCATGAAAGGCCCGGTGGAGATGAGACCGCTGAACATGGCCACGATGAGGCCGGTGCCACGAATAATCAGGCTGTCCACCGGAGTAAAGGCCAGCATGACCGGGGTGAACATGACCCCGCCGCCAATGCCGCCCAGCACAGCCAGGAGAGCAATCACCAGACTCAAAATGAAAAAAGCGAACAGCCAACCAACCACCGTACCGGTGGCCATACCCCCTTCAGGGGGTTCCACGACGAATGAAATGGTCGTCATGGCAGTGTACGTCAAGACCGTGACCAGAATCATGATAAATGTTTCCGGCCAGGGCGATTTCAACACTCTTCTCATATAATTGCCTCCAACACTCATGTAAAATTTGGTTATCAACCTGTTGAAAAAATCGTCACGGTTGGCCACATCCGTTTGCTTCTGTTCCGCTCAACGAATGCTTCTAGCCAGGGCGACCGCTCACTACCCATGCACTTTCCTCCCTTTGTTAATTTTTCTATTGAGTTATCCATCCCAAAACGGATCCGTGGTTCTGTCTCTTGGCTGCGCTTGCAAATTGAATCTCGGGAACAGCAAGCAGATACCCGTGGTTCAATGCATCCGCGCGCCTCGATTCAACATGAAGCGTGCGGACGGACGCCCCGAAGGACGAATGATAAAGGGTACCATCAAGGATTCCACTGCAATTACAATGTGATTACAGCAAGATATTCCCAAAACAAGCGTCCAGCCGTCACGGATTCAGAGCGTGAATGACAGACGACAAATTGCAAAGATCAATCCTGACGAAGATTTCTCGGCAGGTCGGACGACCAACACCGCCCGTGACGCACGGTTTTCAGTGGTTTGTCCGATCACAACAAGAGCCAGATCTGAATCTTCCCCGGCGAGGGGGCACAGGCCTGGCTGCATTAGACTTGCGTCAATGGAGAATCGGTTCCCGTTTAAAAACGGGAACCGTTGTTCCTCCACGATAGCAACCGTCACAGACATCGAGATCGCGGCATGAATTTACATGTTGACCGCGTTTTCGGATGTACTGTACAAATTTTTAGTAGTGGGTTGTTACTCGATCCGCTTGAAGAAGAGTTCGACCTACCATCAACTGCGAGGTACGTGGGCTAGGGGTAAGGTCGAAAAGGTGAAATTGTTGGTCAGGAAAACCAGTATGTTGCCCGATTGCGGATCGTTGAATTTGATAGGTCTGAGTTACACGGGTTCATCCGCGACCAGGCCATTGTGCTCAGCGGCCTGGCTGCGGATGAACCCGGTTGCCCGATTACTTGAAAGAGAGTACTACCTCCGACAAATCTGCAGAGTTATAAACCAAACGGCATAAAGTTTTTTCGTTTTTTATTACCATCGTCGGTCGTTGGCGCGAACCGCAAATGAATCGCGATTCAGATATTTAGGTTTTCGCCTTTTAACGATAAATTACCTTTTTCCAAGGAAATTAGCAAGACATAAAAACACGATTTCCAGCAGCAACGCCCGGCATAAAACCTTTTGAAATTATTGCTTTTTTAACTGCCACCCTTTTTACCTTGATCGTTTTCCGCCAGAAGCCAACATCTCCTTTCCCGGAATCCGACGGGTCTAGGGAAAAACCATGGGCATCAAACGAAAAGCAGCCACGGGCACCCGCAAATTACAATTGCAATATATTGATTTGCATGCTAATCATTTGCAACCATGATGCCGGTGCCGCATTGACGGTCATCCTTCCTGCAGTGCGACCACTGCCTGAGACCTCGACAACGTAGCCCCTGACGCAACCAATTTCGACGACAACCATTTCCAACCGTTTGGAAGAAGGAGGCTTTATGCCAGAAATCAAAAGAATACTTTTGCCCCTGGTGTTTTCCGAGCATGACACATACGCCGCCGAATACGCCCGTCAAATCGCTCTGTGCGCCGGGGCCGAGGTCGACCTTGTCCACGTGACGCCTGAGGTCGATTTCGTCTATGGTCATGAGATGGCGTTGCAGGCCCTGCACAAGGATTTCAAAGGCTATGAAAAAGAGGTGGCCGATAAACTCATGACCGCCTTTGCCGAAAAATCCCTGGCCGGGGTAGCCGTTGGGAACAAAGTCGTTCTGCAAGGCAACCCTTTTGATGAAATCATCAATTACGCCACCCACAACGATATTCAAATGATCATTATAGCCACCCATTGCCGCAAGGGCCTCGAAGCCCTGACCGTCGGTTCCGTTGCCGAACGGGTGATCAAAGGCTCCAGCATCCCGGTCCTGGCCGTCCATCCGCCTTGCCGTATTGGAGATTGAGGCAGCCACACCCTTCATCCCCTGCAGTCAATCGATCCATCAACAGGCCTGACCGTGTACTATTGCATGGTCAGGCCTGTGTTCATCCAGGATCTTCAAGCGGCAGGAGGTCACCGGGGAGCTTTCCCGAAAAACACCGATAGACCTCCTGCGCGGATCACGTCCATGGATCAACTCCTTGACTGCTTCCAGCAAAAATATCACTCCTGAATCCAGGACGGAGGGACTCTGTTTTAGGATATATCTTGCCGTAAGCAAGTTATAATTGCAACTGAATCCTTGGCAATAAATATCAGCAGCCGCCCTTCGGGGCATCCGTCCGCACACCATTTTCATTGCCCGTAGCCGTCCGATGAAGTGTCCATTACTCGAACGGCCACGAACAACGAAGATGACGTACGGACGAACGCTCACGGATTCAGGCACTGTCCCGGACTCCGCGTCCTTTCCCTGTCCACAGAGAGGCCCACAGGCATGAGCAGTACCGATATCCAGACCCTGCTTGCGAATTTTGATCGACTGAGCGACACCTATATGCGGGAGGAGGTGGAAACCGCCCTGACCTGTCAGGATGCCATCACCCCTCACCTGCTGGCCATCATCGAAAGCGTGGCGGCAAACCCGCTGGTATACTCCCTGGAAGGGCACAACGGCCATGTCTATGCCGCGGCATTGCTGTCCCATTTTCAGGAGCCCGACGCCCACCTGCCCCTCATTCGTGCCTTTTCCATCCCCGAGGAACTGTTGGTGGAACTCTGGGGGGATCTCACCACGGAAACGTTGCCCACGATGCTCTACCGAACCTGCAACGGGTCCACGACAGCCATCAAGGAGCTGGTTGCCAACCGGGATGTCGATCAGTACGTCCGCTGTGCCGCCATGGAAGCCCTGTCCTATATTGTTGCCTTCGATCCATCCAGGCGGGACGAGGTGATCTCCTTTTTCCATGGGCAGTTCACCGGGGAAGAAGCGGACAGGGAATCCTATTTCTGGGGCAACCTGGCCGCAACCCTTTGCGACCTCCACCCAGGGGAATCCATGGAGGTTCTTCGCAAGGCCTATACCAAAGACATTATCCCCACCCGTTTCATCGAACAAAGAGATGTTGATGAGGCCAACGACAAGGACAAGGACGCGACCCTGACCGCCCTGCGTTCCTGGGTCATCAAACGGATGCCCGCGGATGTCCACGGCTATATCTCCTGGTTCGCCGAGTTTCAAGACCAGGATGCGACCCGGGCCTTTCCTGTACCGGATAACCAGAAAAAATCACCGGCTGGTGCTAAAAAAACTGGAACTGGAAAAAAGAAAGATAAGAAGAAAACCGGTAAGAAAAAACAACGGTGAGCGGGGACGCGCCACCTGAAAATTTCGACAACATTAAAATCCTGTGCCTCCAGGAGACGCAGGATTTTAACCAGACAATCAAGGAGGGATACGGCATCATTTTCTCTTGCCGTATCCCCCCTTGATTTAGTCCTGAATCCATGAGCGGCTGGTGAAGGGTATTATCAAGGATTCCAATGCAATTAGAATCTGATGACAGCAAGATACCCTCAAGACAAAAGTCCAGCCATCACGGATTCAGGGTAGTTTTTTACCGATTGCACGAGCACTGAGTGGGCCTATTTTTTCCGATGCGCCTCAATTGGTGATTTCTGCCCGCTATCGCCTGAAGTAACCACCGCATAATGACCAGTGCTGCGTATCACCAGCGTTTTTTATGGCTCCCACTGCACAACCAAGTCTTGCGCAGGTTCGCTTGTAACAATGTATCCTATTGCCTGCAAACAAAACATCTCATCACATATCCTACTGGTGCATGAGCTGGTCGACCCTGCCCTTCAGGTGGGTATCAAAACTGACCTGATTGGCAATGGCATTATAGGTCCCTACATCCAGCCCCACACCGTTGACGGCTTCCACCATCTTATCGTTCATTTCCTGATGTATTTCAACGGCTTCAGCCTGATCCTGAATCCCTTCTAATTTTTCTGTATAATCATTTCTTATATCTCTCACCTCACTGTTCGCTGCCACGAACTGATGCAGCTGGTCATCCGAAAAATCCTGGGCAGTATGGGCAGGAGGGGTACCGGCCGGACCTTGCCCGGCGTCACCACCGTAGCCCTGCTCACCATAACCTTGTTGGGCTAGTGCAGTGCCACTCATCAGTAAAATAAGTATGGCTAAGACAGAACCGGCAAAGGGTAAGCTATTGTTGATTCCATTTGTTCTTTTCATGTCAATCCTCCAATAATAAGATTTCTCCAAGACGTTTTCCATCATGGTTAAACGCCGAAAGTCGATGTACCGCTGACAATGCATCGGACCATTGTTCGCAGTGGTACCGATTCAGCAACAAGAGTGCCATTCCACCAATCTTCGTTTTTATTTCAAGAAAAAAACCAAAAAACAGATAAATGAATCGCTTCTGAACCTTTCTTGTTTTCGTTGCTATTCTCCTGAAAATTGTCTAAAAACGATACATGTACAAAATAATACGAAACAGAGGAGGTCTGGATGTTTTTTCGGTCAACCACACAGAGCTTAAGTATGCAGGTATCTTTACTGCTCTTTTTGGTATGCCCCTTGATAGGAGTTTTTGCTGGTGGTGGGTTTTACAGCTTGAAGTATATGGAGCGTGAGGTGGAGAAACGCATGCAAAAAGACATAGAGCTTATTGCGCGCGCTATTCGAGGACCGTTGGAATATGCTCTTGAGCATGGACGTTCAGGAAGTTTAGGGCAGACAGTGACCTCGGTCTTTCACTTCGGGGAAGTATATGGTGCCTATGTGTATGACAAAGAAGGGAAACGGATTGCCTCAAGTGGTGACAGGGATCTTATGGTTGCACATGACAAATTCGACGAATTAGCCTCCGAAGGAGCCCGTAAAGGTACCTATAAAGGTTCGGGTGAGAGGCAGGTCTACTCCTATTTTGTCCCTTTGGCTGATTCCGTCGGACGTAATATTGGCCTCTTGCAACTGGTTCGCGAACGAAATGATTTCCATGCATATATCCAACGTGTCCGCAATCAGATTCTTGGTGTTATGATTTTGATATTATTCCCTCTGCTTGGCGTTGTTGTTTATGGACATCACAGGGTGATCGGACGACACCTTGGCCGGCTGGTGGAGAGCATGGCACATATCGAAGGAGGTGCCCATGACCACCGCCCTGTTCCCTCCGGGCCACGTGAATTGCGTCAATTAGCAGAGGGTATGAAAACCATGCTCGATAGTATTGAGCGTGTTGGATTGGAAATTGAACTGAAACGAAAAGAACAAGAACGACTGGAACGTCAATTGCATCAATCGCAAAAAATGGCGGCCATCGGCCAATTGGCGGCAGGGGTAGCGCATGAATTGGGCACGCCGCTCAGTGTTATTTCCGGTAAAGCCCAGCGCATGTTACGAAAAGAAGACCTGCCCACTCATGTCGTCAAAGTGTTTCATGAAACACGCGATGCTGTCCAACGTATGGAACGTATTGTTCGCCAATTGCTTGATTTCGGACGGGACAATCAACTGCGGTTGCGACCCGTGGCCATCGATGACATGGTCGAGTGCGTTGTGGCTCAGATCTCCGATGAAGTGCATGCGCAATCGATCCAACTCACGATCCGCGGATCGCGACCGGCACCGGTACACTGTTTTGATAGAGTACGCATGGAGCAGGCCCTGGTTAATCTCCTCCGAAATGCCTTCCATGCCACAGGAAGTGGTGGGAAAGTGCGGGTGGGTTGGTTTGATGACGGCCGCTATCTTGGATTATTTGTTGCCGATAATGGTTCAGGAATTCCCAAAAAACAATATACCAAGGTATTCGAGCCCTTTTATACAACCAAAATGGTGGGAAAAGGGACTGGATTGGGTTTGGCCATAGCCCAGGCAGCTGCCAGTGACCATGGCGGGCGCATAGAGGTGGCAGAATCAGAGCTGGGTGGAGCATTGTTTACAATACTCTTCGGAAAAGGAGAGAATACGATGCGGACCCCGGACCCGTCAACGTTGGTTCTTGTCTCCCCGAAGGGCGACGGATAACGGCAGAGTATGAAAAAGTCGCCGAACCTACTATCCGGAACAACAGCCCAGCGGTCATGGATTGAGGTGGAAAGCTATGAATAAAATATCTCAAATACCAGAAAAAATACTAATAGTCGAGGATGATGCCGCTTTACGTGCCTTGATCGAAGAAGAATGTGGAGATGCAGGATTTGAAGTGCAGGGTGCAGCTGATGCTGATCTCGCCTGGAAGATGGTACAACGCCGGCTACCCGATCTTATCATCAGTGATGTACGCCTGCCGGGGCATGATGGTTTATGGCTTCTAGACCGCATCAATGAGCTTACCGAACCACCAGGGTTTATTTTGATGACAGCTTTTGGAACCGTTCCCCAGGCAGTGCAAGCTCTTAAACAAGGAGCCAATGATTTTCTAACCAAGCCTCTGGACCTTGATCATCTGATGATTTGCGTCCAACGTACTATCGAAAACCGCAGAATGCGCATGGATATGCTGCGGTATCGCAAGCTGTTGGGTGACAATGGTTTCCATGGAATAATTGGCCACAGTGCGGTCATGAGAAGGCTGTTTGCCTCTTTGAAACAAGTTGCCAAGGCTTTGGGCCCCGTATTGATCACCGGTGAAAGCGGCACCGGTAAAGATTTGGTGGCTCAAGCCATTCACCAGGAAAGCCCACGCAACAATGGACCTTTTATCGCTGTCAACTGTGCGGCAATCCCGGGCGAACTGCAGGAAAGTGAGTTTTTTGGCCATGCCGCTGGTTCTTTTACCGGGGCTGAAACTTCTCGCAAAGGGCTTTTTGCTGAAGCTTGTGATGGTACTCTTTTCCTCGATGAAATTGGCGATATGCCACTCAGGCTTCAAGCAAAATTGCTCCGCATTTTAGAAGATGGCCTGGTCAGACCGATTGGTGTCAATCATGAAACCCATTTCAACGTACGCGTGATCGCAGCGACAAATCATGACCTCGAAGAACGTGTGGCAGCCGGCCTGTTTCGTGAGGATCTTTATTTCAGGCTGGAAACGTTCATGTTGCATGTCCCGCCTCTCCGTGAACGAGACGACGATATCGACCTGTTGATTGCTCGATTTATGAAGGTGCTGAGTGCTCAAATGGACCGCAATGTCAGTGCCGTCTCCGGTGCAGCTCTCAAATTGCTGCACGAGTATCCATTTCCCGGCAATGTTCGCGAATTACGCAACGCTATTGAACGGGCTGTTGCCTTCTGCAACGGGACGGAAATCAAACCTGACTGCCTTCCGAAGCGAATTCGCAAACACAGATACACTCAACGCCATGACGATCCTTTATTGTTTTCCACTTTTTCAACGGAGGAAGAATTCCTCACTCTCGACCAAATGGCGAATAAATACACCTCGTTCGTCCTTGAACGTCTCAATGGCAACAAACGGCGGGCAGCGCAACTCCTCGACATCAGTCGAGCAACCCTGTATCGTCGCCTCGGAGTTGACAGCTCGGGTGCTCTCAACTCCAGGACAGTAAAAAAATAACAGCAGCAGACTACAACCTATGTTCTGACCACGGGCTTCACGCCTTTCTCGCGGTGATCACCCTGGATCATGAGCGTTCGTCGTGCGTCAGCTTCATTGCCGGTGACCGTTCGATTAAAGTAGCCTTTATCGGATGGTTACGGGATGTAAAGAGACCGGCAACATCCATCAGTTACCAACCTCATTCCCTGAGCTGGATGCGCAGACTGCCTTCACCGACCTCAACCGCGGCCACACCATCGGCAAACCCCTGCCAGAATCCGGGTTCCGCACCGAAGACCTCGACCAGATCGATATTTTTCAGGCCACCGATCCAGGCATTGGGCAGGGGAATGCCCATAACCGACACCCCTCGAAGTATGAATACAGGGCGATCGCCACGGAAGGCCAAGGTAGCCCCAGCCCTGACCCTGAGGGTTTTCCCGCCCACAAACGGCAGATCCGGATCCATGGGGATGAGGAGGTGGAGACTGATGAGATCCGTGGTGAAGCCGACAGCAACCTTACGGGCCAGGTCGGTGTTGCGGGCAATCATGGCATTAATCTCCCGCTCGGTGAGCATGATTTCCCGGGCAAGGTCATCCTCGGTGTAGGGTTCTGCCCGCAGCTCGCCAACGCCTGGTCGCTCTGCCTCGGGCTGGTGCATGGGACCGGGGTCGCTCCCCTGTTCAAAGCGGGCCAGCTTCTGTTCAAGACGCTGCGCTTCCGCTGGAGCAAGAACGACTGGTTCAAAAGGTTTGGCAAAAAGCCAGCTCCTGACCACCAACAGGGTAACCACCATGGTCAGCAGCATGGCTGCGATGACAAGACCGATCACCTGGGGCGTTGACAGCCCCGCTTGTTTTCTGGGCGTTTCCATTATCTTCTCCTCTTGTTGCAGACTGATGTTGTTTGTATACGTCAGCTGTTCCGGCCTGTCAAACGTCGAATGCGGGACAGCGCGGCACAGGGATCACCTCGGCACGGCCTTTGCCACGGTCACTGCAAGCTCCTGCATGGCCCGGACCTGGATCCGTGAGGGATCCTGTTGAAATAAGAATTTTATTACAGAAAGATATATTCAAAACAAGCGTCCAGCCGTCACGGATTCAGGCAGGAAACACTCCGGTGAGTCAAGCAACCCATTTTTACCTTGCACCACCAGCCAAACTCCTGTATCTGCATCGGCATTGTCCCTGCTAACTCCTGATGATGACACCCACAGCATGATCAACGGATACCTTGTTCTTATAGTTGCCATTCTCCTGTCCGTGTACCTGCTCAACCTGACCACGGCGCTGCTCAATCTCCGCTCTCTTCGTTCGGACCTCCCGGCAGAATTTGTCGGCATCTATGACGTCGGGCAGTATGCTCTCTCACAGGAATATACCCGAACAACCACCCGTTTCGCGCTGCTGGAAAGCACCATCAGCCTTCTGGTCACCCTGACCTTCATTTTCGCTGGAGGCTTCAACCTCATCGATCTGGCAGCACGGAGTTTCGGTTTTGCCACCATCCCCACCGGTCTGATTTTCACCGGTCTGCTGGCCCTTCTTTCAGCAGTTCTCAGCCTGCCCTTTACCCTCTATGGAACCTTTGTCATCGAAGAGCGCTTCGGTTTCAACACCACCACGGTGGCGACTTTTTTCCTCGACCGCCTCAAAGCGGCCCTGTTGGCCGTGGTCCTTGGTGCTCCCTTGCTTGCCGGTATTTTCTGGTTTTTTGAGACCAGCGGCCCGTCGGCCTGGGTGTATTGCTGGATCGCCACGGTAATTTTTCTCCTGGTGGTGCAGTTTCTGGCTCCAGTGGTGATCATGCCCCTGTTCAACACCTTCACCCCCCTGGCCGATGGCGAACTCAAAGAGGCCATTACCCGTTATGCCGCCGCCCAGCAATTCGCCCTTCAGGGGATCTATACCATGGACGGCTCCAAACGCTCCACCCGGGCCAATGCGTTCTTCACCGGTTTCGGCCGCTTCCGTCGTATTGTTTTTTTCGATACCCTCATCGACAAACTCACCACCAGCGAAATCGTCGCTGTTCTCGCCCACGAGATGGGCCATTACAAACATCGGCATCTCCTTGGCATGCTGGTGCTGTCCATTCTCCAGACCGGGCTGATGTTTTTCCTTCTTTCCCGCCTGCTCGACAACCCCGGCCTGTTCGCGGCTTTTTCCATGGAGCATATATCGGTGTACGCCGGCCTGGTCTTTTTCGGCTTTCTCTATACCCCCATCGCCACTCTGCTCGCCATTGCCATCAATGCCTTTTCCCGACACAACGAATACCAGGCCGATCGTTTTGCCCTGGACAGTGGCAGCCATGGTGAAGCGCTGATCAGCGGCCTGAAAAAGCTCAGCCGCAGCAATCTCTCCAACCTGACCCCGCACCCTGTCCATGTCTTTCTCAACTACAGCCACCCGCCGGTCCTGGCCCGAATTGAGGCGCTGCGCAAGGCTGCGGGTGACAGCCGGGAGCAATGAAGCATGACAACTATCGACACCCGCATGCATCAAAGCTGGCTCTGCCAGCTTTCAAGGGAATACGATGACATCCGCTACCAGTACCGCCTTGCCTTGCGTCCGCCCATTTTGACCATCAACATGCACAGGAAACAGATGGGCAGCTGGTCGGCGGCCAACCGCACGCTGACGCTGAGCCATTTTCTCCTGGCCGGCTATCCCTGGACCACAACCCTGCAGGTCCTCAAACATGAAATAGCCCACCAGGTCTGCAGTGAAATCCATCTCCGGGACGATGCTGGTCATGGCCCCCTGTTCCGCGAGGCCTGCAACCGAATCGGTCTCGATCCTGTTTTTCATCGCCCCTCGGCGGATCTGGCGGACGGGCTGCAGACGACGCCACAGGGTTCCTCCGCAACCCAGAGGGGCCGGCACATTATTGACAAGGCGCGCAAACTCATGGCCCTGGGGTCCTCGGAGAATGAACATGAGGCAGCCCTGGCTGTTCGCCGGGCCACCGAACTCCTCGCCCGTCATCGGCTCGACTTCGCTGCCCTGGCCGCTACAGCCGACCTGGAACACCGAACCATCAATACCGGGATTCAAACCCTGCCCGCCCACCGTCGCATGATCTGCGCCATCCTGGAGGCCTGTTTTTCCGTGCGGGTGATCTGCGCCTCCCTGTATGACCCCCATGCCAATGTTTGTCACAGGACCATCGAAGTATTGGGCCGAGCGGAACTGGTGGCCATGGCCGAACATTGCTACCATTTCCTCGAAGACCGACTACAGGTCCTCTGGAAAAAAAACCGTTCCCTCGTCCGCGGTCAAGGCGACAACGGTCGCATTGCCAAAAAAAGCTATTACCTCGGTTTGTTGGCCGGATTTCGCCAGACCCTGGAGTCTGCACCCATGCAGGTTCCACCGGTCCACGGCTGTCAACCGGCAAGCAGTATGCCCGCATGCCGCGAGCAGCAAGCCCTGGACACCTTTGTTGCCTACCGCTTCCCCCGACTGCGGACCATGCGGAGTCAGAGTGGTTCCTTCCATAACGGGGCCTATCAACAGGCTCTAGCAGCCGGCCGCGAGTTGACCCTGCACCCGCCGGTGCAGGATGGTCCCGGCGCGAACCTTCGGCTTCCGCCCAAAACGCAGCCCAGTTGAGGAGACCCTGAATCCGTGAGCGTTTGTCCGTGCGTCAGCTTTGTTGTCCGTGACCGTTCGATTAAAGTGAACTTTATCGGACGGTTACGGGCAATGAAGATGGCGTGCGGACGAACGCCCCGAAGGGCGGCGGGTGACGACTTGTTGCAAAGGAAATCGCCGCATTTATAACCTGTTTACAGTAAAATGTACTCCAAACAAGGCTCCAGCCGTCACGGATTCAGGGACACCAAAAGCGACGGCAAATTTATTCGGTTTGTGATAAAAATGGCCTGGTCGTCTTGACGTCAAGTTGGACCTTTTGTACAGAGAACGTCATTGTTTTTTTTTCAGAGGAGCCAGGCGGATGAATTATACCATGGAACGCTGGAATATCGGCAAGTCGATGGATCTTTTCGGGGTGAACGAATGGGGTGGCGGCTATTTTTTCATCGCTGAAAACGGCGACATGATGGTGATGCCCGAACCCGGCGCCGCCGACCGGGCGGTGAGCATTGCCGCCATTGCCGACGGTATCCGGGAACGCGGTTTTGACATGCCGGTTCTTCTCCGCATCGAAAACATTCTCGACTCCCAGATCACCAGCCTCAACGAGACCTTCCGTGCCGCCATGGAGGAATTGGGGTATAACGGCACCTTCATGGGGGCCTACCCCATCAAGGTCAACCAGCAGCAGCAGGTCGTGGAAAAAATCACCCAGTTCGGCTCCCGCTACCACCATGGCCTGGAGGCCGGCTCCAAGGCGGAACTGATCGCCGCCATGGGCATGCTCACCGACAAGCAAGCGGTGCTGATCTGCAATGGCTACAAGGACGAGGAATTCATCGACCTGGGCCTCTATGCCACCAAGATCGGTTATACCTGCATCCTGGTGGTGGAGATGCCCGATGAATTGCCGCTGATCATTGAACGATCGAAAAAACTGGCAGCCAAGCCCATCCTCGGTATCCGCATCAAACTCTCGGCCCAGGCCGGCGGACATTGGTCCGAATCCGGTGGCGAGCGCTCCATCTTCGGCCTCAACACCAGCCAGATCATCCAGGCCGTGGATCTGCTCATCGCCGCCGGCATGCTCGACTGCCTCAAACTGGTCCATTACCATCTCGGCTCCCAGATTTCCAATATCCGCGAAATCCGCACCGCGGTCAACGAAGCCTGCCGGGTCTACGCCGGCCTGGTCAAGGAAGGCGCCCAGGTGACCTATCTGGATCTTGGCGGCGGCCTGGCCGTGGATTACGACGGATCCCAGTCCAACTTTCTCTCCAGCCGCAATTATACCCTCAAGGAATACTGCACCGACATCATCGAGGCGGTGATGACCTCGCTGGACGACGAACAAATCCCCCATCCCATCATCATCACCGAATCCGGCCGGGCCCTGGTTGCCTACTACTCGATCCTGCTCTTCAACGTCCTCGATGTGACCCGTTTCCAGTCCGGCACCCTGCCGGCTACCATGCCCGAGGATTGCCCCCCGCAGCTGGAATATATGCACCAGGCCCTCAAGGACATGACGGTACGCAACATTCAGGAGGTCTTCAACGACGTCATCTATTATCGGGACGAAACCCGGAGACTCTTTCAGATCGGCCAGATCAGCCTCCGCCAGCGTTCCCTGGCGGAGCAACTGTTCTGGGCCACCATCAGCGAGATCAACCGACTGTCCAAGGAACTCAAACACGTCAGCACCGATCTCACCGATCTCGACCGGGTACTGTCGGATTTTTATTATTGCAATTTCAGTGTTTTTCAGTCCCTGCCCGATTCCTGGGCCATTGGCCAGCTCTTCCCGATCATGCCGATCCACCGTCTCAACGAAGAACCGACCCGCAAGGGTATTCTCGCTGACATTACCTGCGACTGCGACGGCAAAATTGATCAGTTCATCGATAAACGGGGGGTCAAGCGCTACCTGCCGCTCCATGAGTTGAAACCCCACGAGGAATATATCCTGGGAACCTTCCTGGTGGGGGCCTACCAGGAAACCCTTGGCGATCTGCACAACCTGCTGGGGGATACCAACGTGGTCACCATCCGTATCCTGGATCAGGGAGAGTTTGAATTCGTCACCGAGCAGGAGGGCGACACCGTGGCCGAGGTCCTTTCCTATGTCCAGTATGACCCCAAACGGCTCTTTATCCGCTTCCGCAAAACCGCGGAGCAGGCTATCCGCGCCGGTCGCATCACCGCCCAGGAACGCCGCGAGATTGTTCAAGCCTACGAGGCCGGTTTGCGCGGATACACCTATTTTGAACGGTAACCCATCATCCTGCAGCCAGAGAACCTGAACTCCACCATCTTGAGGAGAACATCATGGCCCATGTCCTTATCATCGGCGCCGGCGGCGTCGGCAGTGTAGTCACCCATAAATGCGCCCAGGTCAGCGAGGTTTTCTCGTCCATCACCCTGGCCAGCCGCACCCTGGCCAAATGCACGGCCATAGCCGCCCAGGTCAAGGAACGGACCGGGGTCACGGTGGCGGTGGAACAGGTCGATGCCGACAACGTCGCCGAAACCGTGGCCCTGATCAAACGACTCCAGCCGGATCTGGTCCTCAACGTCGCCCTGCCCTATCAGGATCTGCCCCTGATGGATGCCTGCCTGGAAACCGGGGTCGATTACCTGGACACCGCCAATTACGAACCGCCGGACGAGGCCAAGTTTGAATATAAATGGCAGTGGGCCTATCGGGAACGTTTTGCGGCCCGCAACATCATGGCTCTGCTCGGCTCGGGATTCGACCCCGGGGTCACCAATGTATTCTGTGCCTGGGCGCAGAAGCATCATTTCGACGAGATCCACCAGCTGGACATCATTGACTGCAATGCCGGTGACCATGGCCAGGCCTTTGCCACCAATTTCAACCCGGAAATCAATATCCGCGAAATCACCCAGCGGGGCCGCTACTGGGAGCATGGTGAATGGGTGGAAACCGACCCGCTCTCCTGGTCCATGAGCTTTGATTTCCCTGAAGGGATCGGACCGAAAAAATGCTATCTCATGTACCACGAAGAATTAGAATCCCTGGTACATAACATCAAGGGGTTGAAACGGGCCCGTTTCTGGATGACCTTTTCCGAGCAGTACCTCACCCATCTCAGGGTTCTCGAGAATGTCGGCATGACCCGGATCGATCCGGTGGTCTACCAGGGAACCGAGGTTGTCCCCCTTAAGTTTCTCAAGGCGGTTCTGCCGGAGCCCGCCTCGCTGGGTCCCCTGACCCAGGGGCGCACCTGTATCGGCTGCCTGTTCAAGGGGGTCAAGGATGGCCGGGAAAAACAGCTCTATGTCTATAACATCTGCAGTCACGAAGAGGCCTACCGCGAGGTCGGCTCCCAGGCCATCTCCTACACCACCGGAGTGCCGGCCATGATCGGGGCCATGCTGATGCTCACTGGGGCCTGGAAACGACCCGGGGTCTGGAATATGGAGGAGTTTGATCCTGATCCCTTCATGGCAGCGCTCAACCGCCATGGCCTGCCTTGGCAGGTGATCGAATCGTGAACGGACGCTTTGCCTGCCGCTTCGATCCGGGCCGGGTGAGCACCCCGGCCTTTGTGGTCGATGAGGGCCTGTTGCAAGACAACCTGACCATTCTCGGCCAGGTCAAGGAACGGACCGGTTGCCGTATTCTCCTGGCGCTGAAATGCTTTGCCATGTTCCGGGTCTTTCCCCTGCTCCGCCGGACCCTGGACGGCATCTGCGCCAGTTCACCCCACGAAGCACGCCTGGGCCGGGAAGAATTCGGTCGCGAGGTGCACAGCTTTGCCGCTGCCTATTCCAGCGGCGACATTGAACAGTTGGCCCGCACCAGCGATCATCTTGTGTTCAACTCCTTTGCGCAATGGGACCGATTCCGTGATCTGGCCACCCGCACCGCTCGCCAGACGAGACATTCCCTTGAGTTCGCTCTGCGCATCAACCCCGAGCATTCCGAGGGCGCGGTGCCCCTCTACGACCCCTGCGCCCCCGGCTCCCGGCTGGGCATCCGCCGGGCCGATTTTCAGACCGACAACCTGGATGGCATCAGCGGCCTGCACTGGCACAACCTCTGCGAACAGGATGCCGACTGTCTGGAGCGTACCGTGGCGGCCGTGGAAAAGGCTTTTGCCGATGTCCTGCCACGGATGCGCTACGTCAATTTCGGCGGCGGCCATCACATCACCCGACCTGGGTATGACCTTGACCTGCTGATAGCGATCATCAACCGCTTTCAGGATCGTTGGGGCACGGACGTCTATCTGGAGCCGGGGGAAGCGGTGGCCCTCAACAGCGGCTACCTGGTGACCACGGTCCTTGATGTGGTCCAGGCCGACATTCCGGTTGCGATCATGGACGCCTCGGTGCCGGCGCACATGCCCGATGTGCTGGAAATGCCCTACCGGCCCCATATCATCGGCTCGGGCCTGCCCGGCGAAAAACCCTTCACCTGTCGCATCGGCGGCCTCTCCTGTCTGGCCGGCGATATTGCCGGTGAATACTCCTTTGCCGCACCGCTTGTGCCGGGAGACCGGCTGGTGTTCACCGACATGGCCATCTACACCATGGTCAAGACCAATACCTTCAACGGCGTCCAGCTACCGTCGATCATCCTCTATCAACCGGCAACCGACACCCTGAACACGGTGCGACGCTTCGGATACGAGGATTTCAGGGACCGGCTTTCCTGAAGAGCCTGCCTTTATCTTCCCCCGGGTTGCCCGACCAACCCCCCAACCCCGGGGAACTCGCACTGCCCGCGATAGTTGAACGACTGCATGGGCGGAAGAGTCGTTCACGGCGGCGCACGCTGTCCCCATTGACAGAAACTGTTTCGTTGCCTACCATGTGCGGTAACGTGACCGCTCAACCGCCACCGTATCCTGAATCCGTGACGGCTGGACTCTTGTTTTGGATATATCCTACTGTAATCATGTTTTAATTGTCACGAAATCCTTAGCACTACATTTCACCAGTCGCCCTTCAGGGGCGTGCGGACGAACGCTCACGGATATAGAAGTATCACTCAAGCACAGGGAGACCAATCCATGACGGACATGCTGTACACACCGAAACATGAAATTGACACCCGCATTCAGGCCCTGCAGACCACCTTGGATCAACGGGGCATGGATGGCGCTCTGATCGTCCATCATACCAACCTGTTCTACCTGACCGGCACCTCGCAAAGCGGTCACCTCTTTGTTCCCCGTTCAGGAGCGCCCCTGCTGATGATCCGCAAGAGCTACGACCGGGCCCGCAGGGAATCTCCCATTGAAGATATTCGTGAAGTCAAAAGCCTGAAAATGATTCCCGCCCTGCTCAAGGAGAAAAACTATACCATCAACAGCCTGGGTATGGAGCTGGACGTCATCCCCTATACCACCTGGCAGTTTTATTCTCAGGTCTTTGCCGACAGCGAGCTGATTGATATCTCCGACTCCATCAAGAAAAATCGGATGATTAAATCCCAGCATGAGATCTTCCTGCTCCAGGGGGCCTGCGCCATCCTTGATCAGGTTTTCGCCGAGGTCCCGGCCATGCTCCGCGAGGGCATGACAGAGGTGGAACTGGCCAGCCTGTTTGAGGCCGCCATGCGCCGCCGCGGCTATGCCGGTTGTTCCAAGATGCGGGCTTTCAACCAGGATTTCTTCCTCGGCAATATCACCTCCGGCAGCAGCGGCGCGGTCTCCTCCTACTTCGATGGTCCGGTGGGTGGCAGCGGCCTGACTCCGGCCAACAACCCCCACGGGGCCGGCTGGAAACCCATTGGCCGCAACGAAGTGATCTATATCGACTACACCTGTCTGATCAATGGCTACACCGCCGACGGTGCACGGATGTTCGTCATCGGCGATGTTTCTGAACGACTCCGCCAGGCGCACGCTGTTGCCCTGGATATTCAGGCGGATCTGACAGCCATGCTCAAACCGGGAACGGCCTGTGAAGACATCTATGCCAGAGCGGTGGAACTGGCCGAGCAGACTGGTTTCGGGGATCACTTCATGGGCATTGGCAAGGACCGGGTACGCTTCATCGGCCATGGTGTCGGTCTCGAGCTGGATGAATACCCGATCTTTGCCAAGGGTGTGAAAATGGAACTCACCCCTGGTATGACCTTTGCATTGGAACCGAAATTCGTTTTTCCGGAAGGTGCCATCGGCATCGAGAACACCTATGTTCTCGACAACGACAGTGCCCGGGTCCTGACCCATGCCCCGGAGGAGATTATCCGGGTGTGAAAAGGTGCCCGCGCACCAGCGCTTCTTCCGAGGTCGCAAAGATGATCCTGGACGAAAAAAAGTGGACGTCCTGCAAAAACTCTTGACATCAGGTGCAAACCTGCGAAACTGAAGACAATCATTGTTTTTTCTTCAGAAATCCTGCAACGTCTTTTCATCAACGAACAGGCCCCCTCATGGCGCACACTTTCTCCTCTCAACCCGATGAAGCCATTGCTCTGGAAGGCGATATCGCCGTTATCGCCATAGAAAACATTTTCCAGCTCTTTGATTTCGCTGCCCTGACCGGTAAACTGGAAGTCTCGGCGCCAACCAACAGCGGTGTATTTTACTTTCAAAATGGTGCTCTTATTCACGGTCTCCTGCAAATCAGTCCCCGGCGGATAGGGCAAATTCTGCTTGAGTCACGACTGATCAACAGTGAACAGTTACAGGAGTGCCTCCGTCTCCAGGAACAGCAGCACCCGCAAACTCGATTCGGCCAGATCCTGATTGAAAAAGGGTACATCTCGGCCGACCGGCTGGATGAAACCCTGCTCAATCAGATCAAGGATTCTTTTTTTGAAGCTTTATCCTGGCAGGAAGGATGGTTTCGCTTTTACCAGAGCCAGAAACCGGACCCGGAGGACATCAAGCTGCATGCCCGTATCGACCACCTGCTGCTCGAGGGAATGGTCCGCATAGACGGTCTTCACTCGCAAAACCTCTGAATCCCGCGCCCTGAAACTCTTTTTTGCCCGTGTCCCTTCACAAGCAAGGTTCTATTGTTCAGAATCAAGTCACGCTGCGAATTTGTTCACCGCAGCAGTCCTCTGTGCACCCCCAACGGGCTATTTTCTGTTCGATTATCCTTTCCCCTTGGTGTATAGAGCAATCACTTTACAGATTGCCGGATGGCCCTGGCTATCTGGAATCAATATCCCGGCCATGGCCATCGTTGACAACGGCGAAACCTGTGACGATGAAGTCATCGTGAGAAAAACAGCAAGACGGCTACGCCTCTATCTGGCTGTTATCCTGACACCTTACCATGACCTGAATCCGTGACGACTGGACTCTTTTTTTTGGATATTTTTTGCTGTAATCAGAGTATACATGCGGCGACCTTTTGGACAATACATCGTCAACCGCCGCCCTTCGAGGCGATTGTCCACCCATCAGCTTTATTGTTTGTGACCGTTTGACCCAGAGTATCTTGACAGAAGGCCATGAACAACAAGGCAGACCCGCGGACGGACGCTCACCGATCCAGGTTGCATCTTGACCGGTACAGGGAGTATTCACAGGACCTATGGAGCAGGAAAAAATCTTCGAACGTCTGCTGCAGATCTTAAACCGCTATTATCACGAGCGGGAAACAGGTAATTTCGTCACCTACCTCGATCCCGAAGTCCTTCGCCGGGAGCTGCATTTCGAAGACAGTGCGGGCAATCAGGACTGGGAGGAAATTTTCTCCTGGGTGGAGCAATACCTGGCCCATGCCGTTAAAACCAGCCACCCTGGTTTCGTCAACCGAATGTGGGCCGGTGCCAACCTGCCTTCGGTGATCGGCGAAATAATCACTGCAATCACCAACACCTCGGCCTGCACCTTTGAAACCGCACCGGTGTCGACGCTGATGGAAAAATACATGCTGCGGACCATGCTCGACCTGGTTGGATTCACCAACGGCTCCGGCCAGATGACCACCGGATCAAGCAACGCCAACATGATCGCCATGATGGCGGCCCGCAACAGGACCGACCCTGTCATCAAACAGAGCGGTTTGTTCCGGCAGCGGGAGCTGTTCGCCTTTGTCAATCAGGACGCACACTACTCCATGGACCGGGCGGCAAACATTCTCGGCCTCGGCACTGATCATCTCATCAAAATCCCCCTAGATGACCATGGCCGCATGCATGTTCCGACTTTGCAAAAATCCATGGAAGAGATCGCGGCAGCAGGTGGCACCCCCTTTTTTGTCGGTGCCACCGCCGGGACCACGGTCCGCGGGTCCTTTGATCTTCTCGAACCGCTGCTGGCCCTGCGCCAACGCCATGGATTCTGGCTGCATGTCGATGGTGCCTGGGGTGGAGCGGTCATCTTCAGCGATCGGCTCCGCTCGCGGTTTCTGCCCCATCTCAACCGGGCCGACTCCTTTACCCTCGATTTCCACAAGATGCTCGGAACGGCACTGATGTGCAATGTCCTTCTGTTTAATAACGAGCTCTCCCTGTTTCGGGAAGTCTGCAGTGCCGGTGATGAAAGTTATATCTTTCGGGAAGGACCGGATCATGAAGTCCGTGACCTGGGCACACTATCTCTGCAGTGCGGCCGCCGGGTCGACAGCCTCAAGTGGTTTCTTGACTGGCGTTTTTACGGCCAGGCCGGACTAGCGCATCGGGTGGAACATTATCTCGAACTCTGTCGCTACGCCGAGGAATGGATCCGCCGGAGCGATGTTCTGGAGATGGTTGTCCCCCGTGAATCCTTTAACATCTGTTTCCGGTTTCGCACTCCGCAAGGCTGGCCTTCCGGTTCTTTGAATTGCGAGTTGCGAGACCGCATGCATCGACGGGGGGTGACACTGGTCGGCACCGGATATGTCAACGGAGAAGTGACCCTGCGCCTGCTGATCACCAATCTCAATGTCGACAAACCGGAGCTGGACAGCTTTTTTCAGACGGTGATCGCCACCGGCCGTGAACTATTGGCCGAAGGCCGCACTGTGCCCTCTACCCAGGATCGATATGCCGAGCATAAGTGAAACCGATGCCACCATGCCCCGGAAAGAAGCAGCCGAATTTATCAAGCATGGATCCGTGAGTGTTCGGGAAGCGGGACAAAGGAGATCAGGTCCGCCACCCCGATCAGGAACACGTGGATGACGGCCCTCACCTGCCGGCCCCCACCGGTTGTGAGGGTGGTGAATCGACCATGAACCCTGCTGAAACCAACAGTGTCGTTCAGAACGATTGCCGGAACAACGACCGCGCTGCTGACCGGGACGTGTTCACGGAACTGCTCACTGCGTACAAGGAGCAGATCGAAATTCTCCATGATCAGATCGAGGATATGCGTGCACAACTGGTTCAAAGAGACCGCCAGATCGATGACCTGATACGGTTCATGGCCGGTCCGCGGCTTGCAAGCAAGCCCATGCCTGTCAACCAGCAACAGGTTGACCAGGCTATGACTGCTTCTTGTCAGGCGACCAGGACGAAAACGGTCAGTGATATCGTTTGTCACCCTGCTGCGGACCCGACCAGGGACAAGGATCCCCATTCCAGGCCGGGCCCGGTATATGCCCAACAGCGTTTCAGTCCGGCGCAATTGTCTGCCGCGATCCTGCACCTGCGCCGTAAGGGAAAAAGGTACGAGGAGATCGCCCGCGGACTCAACCAGTTGCAGGTGCTTCCCCCCTCCGGCGCCTGCCAATGGACAGCCGCCATGGCCAGAACGCTGCTCCCACCTCTTGTCGACCTGAATACAGAGCACCTGACCATTGACGGCGACCTGTGAAACTGACCAGAAAGCCGGCACAGAGAGGGCTTTTTCCAGTGGATCGGTGATTCACGGCTTGACTTCACCAACAACGACAGGTACGATGTTGCCCATCGTCGTTCAGGTGTCCGTATCAACGGATGAAAAGGGAATCCGGTTTAATTCCGGAACGGGCCCGCCGCTGTACCCGGGGACAAATTCCGCACAATGGCCACTGCTTCGAACGCGAAGCGGGAAGGCGCGGAAGGAGAATGATCCGGAAGTCAGAAGACCTGCCTGAACAGCTCCCTGTCCTTGCCGGCATGCAAGGCAGGAACACGGACTCCAGCGGTACAAAAAGGGACATCCTGGACCAAGATGACAACGGTCCGGGATTTTTTTTTGGCCGGCCTCCAGTGGATTTGAAAACGTTTACCGGAAGCAGGAAACGGGGGTTTTATCCGGTCCCGTTGCCAGCGGATCAGGTGGCGTTGCGACTCCACCCCGCCGCGGCAAACCAAGGAGCACACACGATGCAACAGACACAGGCAATTGTCCTGGCCATGTTCGGAACAACGGTGGAGGCTGCTCTGGGGGCGCTGCTCGCCATCAGAGACGCGGTTAGGCAAGCGTTTCCGCAAACGCCGGTGCGGCTCGCCTTCACCTCCAACCAGATCCGCCGCATCTGGAACCGTCGTGCCGCCGATCCTGCCTATCTGGCGGCCCATCCGGATATACCCGCTGAGATTCTCCAGGTCCAGGGTCCCCTGGCGGCCATTGCCAACCTGCAGGACCGGGGATACGATACCCTGATCGTGCAACCCACGCACATAGTTCCGGCCGAGGAATTCCACGATCTCAGATCCTATGTCAACGGCCTCAACTCCATCCGGACCTTGAAACCGCGCTGGCAGCCATTCAAAACCATTGCCCTTGGCCGACCGCTGCTCGGTGCCTACAGTCTCAAACACACCTATGCCGACGACATTCTCATCGTGGCCCGCGCCCTGGCCGAGGATGCGGCGCTTGCCCGCCGCCACGATGCGGCCCTGGTATATATGGGTCACGGCAACCATTATTTCCCCTCCGGCGGCCTGTACCTGGAATTTGCCGCCCGAATGCGGCAGCTCTATCCCGATGTCCGCACCCTGATCGGCACGGTGGAAGGCTTTCCCTCTCTGGAAGAAATACGCGAAGATCTTCACCTGCATGGCCTGCGGCGAGTCCTGCTCAAACCTTTTCTTGTCGTCGCCGGTGACCATGCCCGCAACGACCTCGCCGGACCGGAAGAGGATTCCTGGCAATCGATCCTCATCAGGGATGGGGTCGAAGTGATTCCGGTCCTCACCGGTCTGGGCGAACAACCGGCGATCGCCGGTATTTTTGTCAACCATATCGCCGAGGCGGCGGCCGATGCCGGTCTGAAATTATCCTGATGCCAACCGCACGCGGGAAAGCAGTCATCCCCCTGCTGGCAGCAGCCCTGACAGCGGGGATCGCTCTGTCAGCCACCATGGGCTTTCTCCACATCCCGATCACCGATGTCGTTGCCATCATCCTGGCAAGCCTGACCCCGAAGCCCTTGCCCGAGGGCATCGATCCCATTGCCGTCACCGTGGTCACCGACGTCCGTATGCCCCGTATCCTGGCGGCGGCTCTGGTCGGCGGCATGCTCGGGGTCAGCGGTGCCGTGTTCCAGGCCATTCTGCTCAACCCCCTGGCCGACTCCTATACCCTGGGCATCTCCACCGGGGCCGCCTTTGGCGCTTCCCTGGTCATTGTCCTGCAGATCTTCGGCCTGACCCTGCCGCCGGCCGTCTCCGTACCGATCTTCGCCTTTGCCGGCGGGGTCGGTACCCTGGCCGTGGTGCTCTACCTGGCCGCCGGGGACCGCAGTCTCTCCTCCACCAGTCTCATTCTGGCCGGGGTCATTGTCGCCGCTATCCTTTCAGCAGCCATTGGATTTCTCAAATTTCTCGCCGACGAGCAGGTGGGCATCATCATCTTCTGGCTCATGGGCAGTCTCTCGGGTTCGTCCTGGCAGAACATCTTCCTCTTGACCCCCACCGCCCTGTTCGGCATTCTGGTGGCTTTTTGTTACGCCCGCGACCTCAATATCATGGCGACCGGTGATCGGGCCGCCACAACCCTGGGGGTGCAAACCGTCCGCCTGCGAACCATACTCCTGGTGACCTGTACCCTGATGACCGCCCTGGCGGTTTCCGTGTCCGGCATTATCGGCTTTGTCGGCCTCATTGTGCCCCACATGCTGCGCCATCTGGTCGGCCCGGACAACCGCCTGCTGGTGCCGCTGTCTTTTTTCACCGGCGGCCTGCTGCTGCTCTTCGCCGATACCCTGACCCGGGCCGTCCTGCCGGTGGAAGTACCCATCGGCGTGCTCACCGCGCTGTTGGGCGGACCTTTTTTCTGCATCATCTTCAAAAAGAGGCAGCAGCATGGCAAAAGCGATTTCTGATCGTCGGCAAGACCGCCTCTGGGCGTTGCAGGACGTCCACTTCAGCTACGGCGGGGTGCCGGTCCTGCGCGACATCAACCTCGAACTCCGCCCCGGTTGCTGCTACGGTATCCTCGGGCCCAACGGCAGCGGCAAAACCACCTTGCTCGACCTGCTCAATGGCCTGCTCACCCCGCAAAACGGCACCGTCGAATTCCTGGGCCATGCCATGCGCTCCTGGCCCAGGAAACAGTTGGCCCGCCACATGGCTCTGGTTCCCCAGGACTTCATGGTCCGCTTCGGCTTCACCGTCCGTGAAGTGGTGGAAATGGGTCTGCATCCCCATCTGCATCGCTTCGCCAGTCCAAGCCCCGAGGACCTGGCCCTGATCGATGAAATCCTGACCGTCACCGGCATAGCCCATCTCGAAAAACGCTCGGTCACCCGCCTTTCCGGCGGTGAAAAACAGCGAGTGGCAGTAGCACGCGCCCTGGCCCAGAAACCCTCGGTCCTGCTCCTGGACGAGGCCACTTCCAACCTCGACATCCACCACAGCCTGGAAATCCTCCACCTCACCCGCAGCCGTTTCGAACAAGGACATCTCCAGGTTGTGGCGGTCATGCATGACCTCAACCTGGCTGCCTTCTTCTGCGACGAGCTGATCTTTCTCAAAGAGGGCCGGGTGGTCCGTCAGGGAAAAACAGAACAGGTCCTGACCGCGGAAACCATTGCCACCGTCTACGGTGTCGAGGCCGAGGTGACCACCAGTACCTTCACCAAGTGCCGGCAGGTCAGTTTCAGGCTGCCGGTCGCATCATAACCATCGCTCTGAACCAATGAACAGCAAAAAAACTGCCTCCATTCCCTTTCTTTTCATTCCCCTTGTTCTTTTCCTTTCCGCCGCACCGCTCTGCGCCGCGATCAGTATCACGGACAGCGAGATGCGCACCCTGGTTTTTTCCCAACCCTTTCAACGGATCATCTCCCTGTATCCAGCCCACACCACCAACCTCCTCGACCTTGGCCTCAGGGAGGAAATCATCGCCATCGGCGCCAGCGACAATCAGTTGCCGGACCGGCCCCGGGTGCAGTTCCAGGATGATCCCGAGCGACTTCTGGCCCTTCAGCCCGATCTGGTCCTGATCCGGCCGATGATCAGCCGGGGCTACCCGCATCTGGTCCGGATCCTGGAGAGAAACAATGTCCGGGTGGTTTCCCTCCAGCCCACGACAGCCCCTGAACTGTTCAGCTACTGGGAAACCCTGGGTAAACTCACCGGCCGGGAGGAAGAGGCCAGGACCATGATCAAGACCTTTGGCCAACGCCTGGCCGAACTCACCGCCGATGTCCAGCGACGCCCCAGGGAGGAGCGGAAACGGGTCTACTTCGAGTCCATCCACCGGCAGATGAAAACCTTTGCCCCCACGTCCATGGCCATGTTCGTGCTCGAGGCCGCCGGTGGGGTCAATATCGCCACCGACGCCATGCAGATGCGCGAAACCAACATCGCCGCCTACGGCAGGGAACGCTTGCTGGCCAAGGCCGATGAGATCGATCTCTATCTGGCCCAGTACGGCCGCATGAACCCGGTCAGTGTCGACGAGATCATGCGGGCACCCGGGTTTCAGATTATCAAGGCCGTACGCCAGCGTCAGGTCTTCCTGGTCCCCGAGGAACTGGTGTCCCGGCCGACCATGGGCCTGCTCGATGGCATCGCCTTTGTCAAGTCGCTGCTCTACCCGGACTACAGTCAGAACGGGCTCACCGGTCTATGAACCGGCCTGCCCTGCTCATCGCCGGCACCCATTCCGGCTGCGGCAAGACCACCCTGACCCTGGGGATCATGGCAGCCCTTGCCCGGCGCGGACTTGTGGTACAACCCTTCAAATGCGGCCCGGATTTCATCGACCCCACCCTGCATCGGATGGTGACCGGGCGTATATCCCGTAATCTCGATGTGCGGATGTGCGGCGCGGATTTTGTCCGCCACACCTTCACCGCCAACAGGCCGCCGGAAAGTTGCGCGGTGGTCGAAGGGGTCATGGGGCTTTTTGACGGCGGAGAAGGCTCGGCCGCCTTTCTTGCCCGCACCCTCGGCCTGCCGGTCTTCCTGGTCATCGATGTCCGTTCCGCGGCGGAGAGCATCGCCGCGGTGGTCAAGGGCTTTGCCGGCCTGGATCCCCACCTCGATCTGGCCGGGGTTATCTGCAACCGGGTCGGTTCGGAAAAACATCAAAACCTGGTGGCCGGGGCTATCCGGGAACACTGTCCGACGCCGATCATCGGTTTTTTCCCCCGCCGGGACGAGGTACACATTCCCTCCCGCCATCTCGGCCTGCACATGGGTGAAGAACACCCGCTCAAGGGCGACGGCCTGGAACATCTGGCCCAGTTGACCGAACAGCATCTCGACCTGGATCTGCTGCTGCGGATCGCCGCTGAGCATTGCGCCGGCATTGCGCCAACCCCGGCAATGGAACCGTCGGCTCCCATGTCCACCGGTCCCCGCGTGCGGCTGGGCGTGGCTCGGGATGCGGCCTTCTGTTTCTATTACCAGGACAACCTCGATCTGCTGTGTCAGGCCGGTGCTGAGCTGGTTTTTTTCAGCCCCATTGAGGATACGGTCCTGCCGCCGGGCATCGAGGGGCTCTACCTGGGGGGTGGATATCCGGAGCTGCATGCCCGGCAGCTCAGCGCCAACCTGGGAATGCGGGAGCAGATCCACTGCTTTGCCCGGGCAGGGCGGCCCGTGTACGGTGAGTGCGGCGGTTTCATGTATCTCTGTCGCGCCCTTGTGGACCTGGAAGGGAATGACTACCCCATGGTGGGCCTGTACCCATGGCGTACCCGCATGCAAACCCGCCTGCGCAGTCTCGGTTACCGCCGGCCGACCGTGACCCGTGACTGCCTGCTGGGCGAGCAGGGCACGGTGCTCCATGGGCATGAATTTCACTATTCCACCCTGGACCAGGAGCAACCTTCCACGGAATCCGTTTTTCGCCTCGACGACAACCGATCTGAGGGGTATATCATCCACCACCAGACTCTGGCAGGGTACATCCACCTCCACTGGGGCCGCACTCCCGAAGCAGCGTCCCGTTTCGTCCAGGCCTGCCGTCAATCGAACGGAGACCTGGATCCGTGAGCGTTCGTCCGTGCGTCAGCTTCGCTGCTCGTGACCGTTCGATTAAAGTGGACTTTATCGGGCGGTTACGGGCAATGAAGATGGCGTGCGGACGGATGCCCCGAAGGGCGGCTGGTGAAGGCGAATTGTCAATAATGTCATCAAACCTACCCCCTGAGTAAAGCATAATATGTCCCAAACAAGAGTCCAGCCGTCACGGATTCAGGAGAACACCATGGTCACCATCCAACAGATCGCCCCCGGCGAGATCGAAGCGGAGAGTTTCCGCATCATCGAGCGTGAACTCGGCCCCACAGCTTTCGCGCCCGAGGAGTTCGCCGTGGTGCGCCGGATCATCCATGCCACCGGCGACTTCAGTTTTGCCCAAACCCTGCGTTTTCATCCCCGGGCGATCCAGGCAGGCCTGACCGCCATTCGCTCGGGAAAAAATATCCTCGTGGACGTCAACATGGCGGCCAGCGGTATTTCCCTTGCCCTGCTCACCCCCTTTGGCGGCCGGGTGATCTGCCGGATCAAGGAACCGGAAACCGCGGAACTGGCCGCCAAGAACGGCGTAACCCGTTCCGATGCCGCCATTGTCCGGGCCGCAAGCGACAACATCGGCATTGTCGCCATCGGCAATGCCCCCACCGCCCTGCTCAAAACCATGGAACTGATCGATCAGGGTCTCTTTGCCCCGGCTCTTGTCATCGGCGCACCGGTGGGTTTTGTCAACGCGGTGGAATCCAAACAGCTGCTGACAAAACAACCTTACCCCCATATCACCACCCTGGGCCGCAAAGGCGGCACCCCGGTGGCCGTGGCCGCGGTGAACGCCCTGCTTCGCCTTGCCT
Source organism: Desulfobulbus alkaliphilus (assembly GCF_016918545.1). Lineage (GTDB taxonomy): Bacteria > Desulfobacterota > Desulfobulbia > Desulfobulbales > Desulfobulbaceae > Desulfobulbus > Desulfobulbus alkaliphilus. Next base: position 59,053 of record NZ_JAFFQC010000012.1, read on the forward strand.
GAAACCTGAGTCCGTGAGCGTTCGTCCGTGCGTCAGCTTCGTTGTTCGTGACCGTTCGATTAAAGTACACTTTATCGGACGGTTACGGGCAATGAAGATGGCGTGCGGACGGATGCCCCGAAGGGCGGCGGGTGAAAGTTACTGCCAAGATTTCAGCTGAAATTATAAAATGATTACAGAAAGATATGTCCGAAACAAGCGTCCAGACGTCACGGATTCAGGTGAAAGAAATGGCCCCTCGATCCGGTACCAAGAAAACCCTGCGCAGCGGCTATACCACCGGGGCCTGTGCCGCTGCCGCCGCCAAGGGAGCGGTGCTCTGCCTGCTGGGCCGGGAACATCCCATCCAGGTGAGCATTCCCTTTCCCGATGGGTCACGCCACGTTTTTGATCTGTGCCGTTTCGGCGGAAAAACGGCCCTGGCCACGGTGGTCAAGGATGCCGGAGACGATCCGGACGTCACCAACGGCGCCGAGATCGGCGCCGAGGCCCGCTGGCTGGAGCCGAGCGAAAAGGAACCCATTGTCCTGGTCAATGGACCAGGGGTGGGTGTAGTCACCAAGCCCGGCCTGCCGGTGGCAGTGGGAGAACCGGCAATCAATCCGGTGCCGTGCCAAATGATCCGCACAGCGGTGCGGGAGGCGCTGCATGGTGAAGCCTGTTGCCGGCCAGTTGAGGTGAAAATTTTCGTCCGGGACGGTGAAGCCCTGGCGGCAAAAACGCTCAATCAGCGCCTGGGGGTGGTGGGCGGCCTTTCCATTCTCGGCACCACCGGTATTGTCCGTCCGGTCTCCGCCAAGGCCTGGACCGAAACCATTGAGGCCTCGATGCGGGTGGCCCGGGCGGCCGATCTCGATGCGGTTCTGCTGGCCACCGGGCGGACCTCCGAGGCAGCGGTGCAGGCACGGTTGCACTTACCAGAGGAGGCTTTGGTGATGATGGGTGATTACCTCCGCTACAGCCTGGAAGCGGCCAGACGTCATGGATTCAGCCGGATTCATCTGGCCGGCATGTGGGCCAAGCTGGTCAAGGCTGCCCTGGCCGTTCCCCAGACCCATGTCCGCAACGGTGTCCTTGAAACCCGCCAGGCAGCGGATCTGCTCGCCCGCCTCGGACTGGAGGAAACAATGGCCGTAGAGATGCGCCGGGCCAATACGGCCCGGGAGATCCATGATCGGCTACAGGCCATGGGACGTCATGATCTGGTGGCCGCGGTCTGCAATACGGCCCGGTTGCAGGCCGAATGCTGGTCCAACCTGCCCGTCCGGGTTTACCTGGTCACCGCCGAGGAAGGGGTGGTTCATGTCACGGATTGAATTGATCGGCATCAACGGAACCATGCTCACCGACGAACAGCGCGGGCTGGTACGCCATTGCGCCGCCGTGGTGGTCTCGCGTCGGCACCGGCCCCTGGTGGATGGACTCAATCCACGCCTCCTGGACATCACCCCGGTGGCAGCCATGCTCGACCAGGTCGCCGGGGCCCTGACCAGCGGGACGGTGGCGGTCCTGGCCAGCGGCGATCCGCTCTTTCACGGCATTGGTCGATCCCTGATCAACCGCTTCGGTCGGGAGCGAGTCACCATTCACCCGGCCCTTTCCGCCGTGCAACTGGCCTGTGCCCGGTTTGGTCTGCCCTGGGACGATCTTGTCCTGCTCAGCCTCCATGGGCGATCCGGACACAACCTCCCCGGCCGGATACTCGGCCATGACCGGGTGCTGCTGCTCACCGACCACCACAACAGTCCGGATCAGGTGGCCGCCAGCCTGCTGGCCGCCCTGGAGGCCTGCAACGATGGCGAACGGATTGCCGCCATCCGCATCCGGGTGGCGGAAAACCTGGGTCTTGACGAAGAACGGTTGATCAGCGGCACCCTGGCTGACATCGCGGCGCAGTCTTTTGCGCCCCTCAACATCATGCTGGTGGAACAGCCGCCCCGGACCGTTCCCTTGTTTTTTGGCCTGCGTGAATCGGAAATCCGCCATTCCCGGGGATTGATCACCAAAGACGAGGTACGGGCCGCCACCCTGCACCGGCTGCGACTGCCCGCCGGCGGAGTCCTGTGGGATATCGGCGGCGGCTCGGGGTCCATTTCCCTGGAGGCAGCCCGTCTGGCCCCGGACCTCTCTATTTACACCATCGAAAAAAAATCGGAAGAGCAGGAGAATATCCGGGCCAATATCCGCACCTACGCCGCCTACAATATCCGCCTTGTTGCGGGAGAGGCTCCGGAGGCCCTGGCTGATCTCCCTGCCCCGGACCGGATCTTCATTGGTGGCAGCGGCAAGCGCCTGGAGGCCATTTTCGACACGGCGGCAGCCCGACTACCCGCCGGCGGCCGCATCGTCCTCAACGCTGTGCTGCCGGCAACCGCAACCACGGCCTTGTCCTGTCTGCTTCGCCTCGGGTTCCAGGTGACAAGCGCCACCCTTGCCGTGACCAGGACAGCGTATCCCGAAGGTAGCCCCCAGGTTTTTAACCCCATAACCCTTATCACAGGCGATAAATGAGCACAGCAACTCCATCCTCGCACCCGGGCCATCTGTACCTGGTCGGCGTGGGTCCCGGCGACCCGGAACTCATGACCTGCAAAGCTGTCCGCATCCTGAGCAATACCAAGGTCTGGGCCGTCCCCACGGCAAGGGAAAACGGCAGCAGCAGCGCCCAACAGATTGTCGACGCCATGGTGCCGGCCAATGATCGTGTCATCCTCTCGCTCTGCTTCCCCATGAAAAAAGTCTTCCTTGGCCGGGACACCGACGACCAGCTGCTTCAGGCCTGGCGGAAATCGGCCGACGAGGTCATCACCCACCTCGATCAGGGCCGGGATGTCGCCTTTCCCACCCTCGGCGACGCCACCCTGTATTCCACCGCATTTTACCTTCTTGCCATGATCCAGGAACAACGCCCGCGGACCAGGGTGACAGTGATTCCGGGTATCACCGCCATGTCGGCCTGCGCCGCGGGTCAGTCCAATCCCCTGGCCCTGGGTGACGATGTCCTGGCCGTGGTGCCGGCGGCCTTTGAAGACGACCGCCTGCGCCAGATCCTCACTACCCTGGACTCGGTGGTCCTGATGAAAGTGCACCGGCGCATCGATGCCCTGATTGACCTGCTGACCGAACTCGACCTCATCAGCCATGCCGTGCTGGTCGAGCGCGCCGGTCTGCCCGACGAACGGGTCTATAACGATGTCCGCGAGGCACGGGGACGACAACTCCACTATTTTTCCACCATGCTGATCCGCAAAAAACAGGTACAGGTCTGAGATGGAACCAACAACACCAACACCCGCTGCCCCTGGCCATCCCGTCATCTTTCTCGGTGCCGGACCGGGTGATCCGGAACTGATCACCCTGAAAGGACGCCGTCTGCTCGATACCGCCGACCTGGTGGTCTATGCCGGCAGCCTGGTCAATCCAGCCCTGCTCGATGGTATTCAAGCCAAGTGCCATGACAGCGCCGCCATGAACCTGGACAGCATCATGGACCTCCTTGCCCAGGGGTATCGGCAGGGGTTGCGGGTCATCCGCCTCCACACCGGCGATCCCTCCATCTACGGTGCGATCCGCGAGCAGATGCAGTGGCTGGATCAAGCCGCCATTCCCTACGAGGTGGTTCCGGGAGTCAGCTCTGCTTTTGCCGCCGCCGCGGCCCTGCGCAGAGAGCTGACCGTCCCCGAGGTCACCCAGACGGTTATTTTGACCCGTCAGGCCGGCCGCACCCCGGTGCCCGAACGAGAGTCCCTGCGGCACCTGGCCCGGATCCAGGCAACCATGTGTATCTTTCTCAGCGTAGCGATGATATCCCGGGTGGTCGATGATCTGCTCGCCGGCGGTTATGGCCCAGACACTCCGGTGGCGGTGGTGGAACGGGCCAGCTGGCCGGACGAACAGATCCTTCAAGGCACGCTCACCGATATTGCCGCCCGGGTCCAGGCCTCACGGATCAAAAAAACCGCGATGATCGTGGTGGGCCCTGCTCTGGCTGAAGACAGCCGCATCGCCTCCAAACTCTATGACGCCGGCTTTTCCCATGAGTACCGCTGATGACTGGTGAGGAGGCGCCCCAGCGAAATAGCTGTGCCGTGCTCGCCCTCAGCCGCGGCGGCTGTCAACTCGGTCGGCAACTGGCCCAGGCCCTGGGAGGAGATTTTTTTCCCTGCAAAGGGCGACTGACCACGGTCTTTGCCCAGGTCTGGTCCCAATATCAGCACATTGTCTGTATCATGGCCACCGGCATTGTGGTCCGCGCCATCGCCCCCCTGCTCAAGGATAAATACCGGGATCCGGCCCTGGTGGTCTGCGATGAACTGGGCCGATTCGCCATCTCGCTTCTTTCCGGCCACCTGGGCGGCGCCAATGCGCTGGCCCGGCGGGTCGCCGAGGCAAGCGGAGGTCAGGCGGTTCTCACCACCGCCTCCGATGTCCTGGGGCACACCGCCCTTGATCTCTGGTGTCGGGATCTGCACCTCATCCCGGCCGAGTCAACCAGCCTGACCCGAGTCATGGCCCGATTGGTGGATCAAGGTTCCATCGCCCTCTGGAGCCGCTATCCCCTGCCCCCGTTGCCCCATGATATCATGGTTGTAGAGGAGCGGGCGGCCGCCGACCTGATCTTCGATGCCCGGACCGCCGCTCCTTCCCGGGCGACCCTGCTCCACCCCCGGGCTTTGGTGTTCGGCATTGGCTGTAATCGAGGGACCCCGGCCGCGGCCATTGCCGCCGCGGTGGGCGCAACCTGCCGGACGCATCATCTGGCCCCGCAGGCCATAGCCCGCCTGGCCTCCATCGATCTGAAAAAAGACGAACAGGGACTGTGCGCCTATGCCCGGCAGGCAGGATTGCTCATAGATTTTTTTACCAGCGATGAACTCAATCGGGTCGAGGGGCTTGCAAGTTCGGCGGCAGTTCTCCGGGCCACCGGCGCCAAAGGGGTGGCGGAACCGGCGGCACTGCTCAGCGCCGGCGCGGACAGCACCCTGGTGGTCGATAAGATGAAATGGACGGATGTGACCACCGCGGTGGCGGAGATCCGCCGTCCATGGGGAAAGCCGACCAAGGGGAATGAAGAGGCCTGTGGCCCATGAACGATGCCGGCTCCTCCCGACCCAAACCCACGGATACTACAACAGGAAGACAACAGACATGACAACGTCACAGGACAGAACAAGAGGATCCCTGACGGTAACCGGCCTCGGCCCCGGCGCACTCGACCTCATGGCCCCCCGGGCCAGGCAGGCCCTGGCGGAGGCGGATATCGTCGTTGGCTACCGCACCTATCTCGACCTGGTTCGCGACTGCCTCAACCCGGCCAGCGAGGTAATCTCCTCGTCCATGATGCAGGAGATCGATCGCTGCCGCAAGGCCCTGGAACTGGCGGCAAGCGGTCGCACCGTGGTGCTGGTCTGCGGCGGTGATCCAGGCATCTACGCCATGGCCGGCCTGGTCTTCGAACTGGCCCGATCCGTGGACACCACGGTACCGATCGACATCATCCCCGGCATTGCCGCCCTCAATGCCTGTGCCGCCATCCTCGGTGCCCCATTGATGCACGATTTTGCCGCCATCAGCCTCTCCGATCTGATGACCCCCTGGGAACTGATCGAACGCCGCATTGAGGCAGTGGCCCCGGCGGATTTCGTGGTGGTGATCTACAACCCGAAATCGAAAAAAAGAACCAGCCAGATCGTGCGTACTCGCGAGATCATGCTCCAGCACCGCTCCCCCGAGACCCCGGTCGGCATCGTCAGCGGAGCCACCCGCGAACACGAAACCGTGCGTCTGACCACCTTGGGGTCGATGCTGGACGAGGCAATCGGCATGCAGACCACGGTCATCATCGGCAACAGCCAGACCTTTGTCTGGCGGGACCGGATGATCACCCCCAGAGGATACAGTAAAAAATACGGCCTGTAAGGCCCCCGGGCAGAAAACATCCAGGTGCCGCCAAATATGGGTCTTTCGGCGACCGATAGCCACAAATTTCAGGCCTGAGCAGGCTCCTCCTGCTCCTCCGGGACGACGCTGTCCCGGGATGCAGCGTGATCCCCGTCGGCCAGGCGCTCAAATTGCCCGTCCTCCTGTTCTCGCTCCCGCAGGTACATTTCGGCAAGGGATAAAAACGCGGTGACAATCAGTGGGCCATAGATAATGCCCAGAATGCCGAACAGACTCATGCCGCCCAGGATGGCCAGCAGGACGAGCAGGGTATGCATCTGGGCCCTGTCACCGATAAATTTCGGTTTGGCCAGGTACTCCACCAGCAAGGTGAGCAGGCCGTACAAAACCAGGGTGCCCACCGCCGCGCCCACCGATCCATTGACAAGAAGAATGATCGCGGTGGGTAACAGGACCAGACCGATGCCGAAGATGGGCAGAAAAGCCAGGATGCCCATGACCGCCCCCCAGAGGACAGGGGCCTTGAAGCCAAGCAGCGCAAAAAAGATCCCCCCGACCGTCCCCTGGAACAGACCGCTCAAGCCGTTGCCAACCAGGATGACGCCCGCCAGTTCCACGAACTTGCGCACCAGCAACCTGTTCTCCACCTCAGGCAGAGGGGAAATCCTGGTGAGGAAATCAATGAGCAGGTCAATCTCCTTGAGCAGAAAAAAGATGACGATAATCAACAGACAGAACTGAAACACGAAACTGACAAGATTGGTTGCCCAGGCCGAAACCTGATTATAGATGAACAACCCCGCGGTTCGGCTCAGGTCAGAAACAAGAAGCATCACATTGGCCGGTTCAAACGAGATGCCGAAACCGGCAAGGAATGCCTGCCCTTGAACGATCAGGGGGTTGTTGGGCAGCGCCTGTTGCAATTTGAACAGGGCATTGCTGTCGCGAACCAGTTGATACAGCCCTGCCGCCTCGGAGGAAAGAGCGGCGATGAAGAACACAAAGGGCACAAAAACAATCAGGACGATCATCAAACAGGTGAGCAGCGAGGCCACCCAGGGATAGAGCCATCTGCCGAGCCAAGTGTAAACGGGACGAAAAATGCCCGCCAGCAGAAAGGCGAGAACAAGAAACTGCCAGAAGGGCCACAACACCAATCCCAACATAAGGGCGGAAAAGACAAAGACCAGGGCCAGAAATCGTGTCCGGGTGATATGTTCGGAATTTTGCCTTTGCTTGGGTGCGATTGAATCAGCGGGATGCATGGTGGCGTGAGAATCTCCTCAGGTTAGCCTGAATCCGTGAGCGTCCGCTCACCGATCCAGGTGAAAAAAAGATATTGACAGTATCCTGGCAATGCAATACAAAGGAGCCCAAGTTGCATCCTGGTCAGGCAGATTGACAAGCCCTGCCGGCCTCCTCTTAACCAACCTACTGACAAAAAAAAATGGACGAAGGACCGAGTACAATCCCTCACCCCTCCTCAAAAAAGGGGAAACAGACCAGCCGGACACGCACGGCGTGGACGGAGGTCATCGCAGTATCCGCACACCTTTCCTGATCTAAGGGCTGTCGGACTCGTGGCCCGTCCATTGCGGACGGGTGCCGGCAAGGAGACGAGTCATGAAAAAGCCCTACATTTTCCAAGCCGTTCAAAAATTTCTTACTGAAAACAGAGAGCCGGAAACCCGGGAGTATTGCCGTTCGCTCCACCCGGAAGACCTGGCCGCCCTGTTGCCCGATTTAACCACGGAAGAACAGCTCCGGCTCCTGGAGATCATCGGCCACGATGCCGCCGCTGATATTCTCAGCCGGAGCACCGCCGATGACCAGGATCGAATTGCCGCCATGCTGCCGGACAGCGATCTGGCGGCCATTATCACCGCCATGCCCTCGGATGACCGGGTTGACCTGTTCAAACGCCTGCCCGAGGAACGGGGTGAAAAACTGCTGGGCCTCATGGCCCGGACCGAACGGGAAGATATCCGCAAGCTCGGGTCCTACAAGGAAGGGACCGCCGGCAGCATCATGTCTTCTGATTATGCGACTCTCACCCCGGAATTGACCGTCCAGCAGGCCCTGGAAAAACTCCGTCTGGAAGCTCCGGACAAGGAAACCATTTACTCCGTCTACATCATCGATAGCCAGCGCCGCCTACAGGGTGTTGTTTCGCTGCGCAATCTGATAACCAGCCGCTCCGGCGCCCTGGTCAAGGACATCATGCTCACCAACCCGATTTTTGCAAGAGCGGACGATGATCAGGAAGAAGTGGCCACCAAACTGAACAGGTATGACCTGCTGGCCATCCCGGTGATCAACGGCAATGAGGCCCTGGCCGGCATCGTCACCTTTGACGATATCCACGACGTCATGATCGAGGAGACCACCGAGGACTTTCATCGCATGGGTGGTCTTGCCCACAAAGCCTCTCCCGACCTGGCCAACATCAACATGCTCGATGCCGGCTGGTGGCTGCTGATCAGTAAACGATTGCCGTGGCTGCTTCTCCTGGTGTTCATGAATATTTTCTCCGGCGCCGGTATTGCCCATTTCGAGGGCACTATCGAGGCCGCCGTGGCCCTGGTCTTTTTCCTGCCCCTGCTCATTGACAGCGGCGGCAACGCCGGCAGCCAGGCGGCCACCCTGATGGTGCGCGCCCTGGCCACCGGCAAGGCACAGCTGAAAGACTGGTTCGCCCTGCTGCGCAAGGAAATATTTATTTCCGCTACCCTTGGCCTGGTCATGGGCCTGGCGGTTTCCGCTATCGGTATTTTTCGCGGCGGACCGGAGATTGCGGTGGTGGTGGCCTTGACCATGGTGTGCACCGTGCTGTTTGGCAGCCTGGTGGGCATGTCCCTGCCCTTTATCCTCAGCAAGCTCAAAATGGACCCGGCAACGGCCAGCGCGCCCTTGATTACCTCCATTGCCGATATCGGTGGGGTTCTTATCTACTTCTCCATCGCCACCTATGTGCTGCGCGACATGATCGCCCTTGCCGGTTGAACCCGGGCAGCTCCCAGGCAAGGCAGATTTTTTCCGCCCACGGTATATTCTACTCCAGCATGCGGCTGCACAGGGACGTCGGTCAGGACGACGTCCCTGTGCTCCCTTTCCCCTCCTCGGCCCGCGGTGCTTCACGATGCTCCAGGGGCAGTTCAACGATGAAGACGGTTCCAGGCCCGAAGGTTTCACCCGGTTGAAACCCCATGGGCAGGTACTGCGGCGGTGGGGGACTGTGGGCGGTAATCCGACCGCCATGTTCCCTGATGATCCCAAAAGAGACCGAAAGGCCCAGCCCGGTCCCCTTGCCCACCTCCTTGGTCGTGAAAAAGGGATCGAAAATTTTACTCAGGTGTTCTCTTGCCACCCCCTTGCCGGTATCAGTGAAGCTGATCTCCACCTTTTGCCCCTTGTCGCCCAATCTTGACTGCACATAAATGAGACCATCCTGGCCAATGGCATCGGCGGCGTTATTGAGCAGATTCAGCCAGACCTGCTTCAGTCGTTCCCGGTCCCCGGTCAATGTGGGGACATGCTCGGCCAGGGCATGGAGGATACGAATGCGGTTGAGGAAGAAGACATGTTCAACCAGTTTGATGACTTCCTGCAGCGAGGTATTGACGTCCACGGCCTCGCTGACGGAATGGGAATGCCGGGAAAAGCCCAGCAGATCGGCAACAATCTTCCGGCACACCTTGGTCTGCTTTTCAACGATTTTCAGATCCGCCAGGAGTTCTTCATCCTTGATATCATCCATCAACAGCTGAGTGTAGCCGAGAATGATGCCCAGCGGCGTATTGATTTCATGGGCAACCCCGCCGGCCAGGCGGCCCAGATCCTCCATTTTCTGTGACTGGATCAGCTGCTCCTGAAACTTCTTGAGCACGGAAATATCCCTGGCCGTCAACAGCAGACCCATGATGCCGCCATCCTGATCCTGTACCGGCACCTTGACCACATGGAACCATCGCTGTCCTTCGGGACGCTTGAAGGTGATCTCCTTGGTCAAAGGTTGCCTGGTGATCAGGATCTGTCGGTCTTCATGATAATTGAGATCCGCCTGTCGTCGAGAAAAGATATCGAAATCGGTCTTGCCGACTATGTCCTCTTCACTGAGATCGAAATAATCACAGAAGGCCTTGCTGGCAAACCTGTACACCAGGTCCTTATCCTGCAGGGTGATAAAATCCGGAGTGACATTCATAATGGTCTTGAGCAAACCCTGCTGCCTGGCAATGGTTTTCTCCCGCTCGGTCAACTCTTCGATGTGTTTTTTCACCGTAATGGCCATGGCATCAAAGGCCTCGGCCAGATCCTGAATTTCATCACCGAAATTATGCTTGAAAACCAGGCACTGCCGACAGCTTTCCATCTTGTGCGGATAGCTCTTCCCGTGGCAATCAGGGCAAAGTGTTCCGGCCAGGTACCAGCAGCGCCGCCGGGTATCGCCATAAGCGGGACATTGGGCCTGATCGCAGTTCATGATCTCCCAGCAATTCTTTTCCAGGGAAAATCCGGCATGGACATCGAGATTACCCTTGACGATTTCTTCCGCTGACTGCCTGAGCCGGTTGAGGCGCAAGGTCACGGTCCGGGCAAACCAGAGGGAGAGCAGGATGCCCAGCCCCACCACCCCCGCCGTGCTCAACAGGCTGGTCAGACGCTGGCGGTTGATCTGGGCGTCCATGGCACTTCTCGACAAACCCAGCCTGACGATACCGAGTTTATTTTCCCCCAGGATGATCCTGCCCCGGAAATCATAGACCAGGCCGTGTTCGGTGGCCAGGAGGATCGGTTGAAGCGTGTCCTCGTCGAGATTGACCGCCAGCAGATCCGTGGGGAATCCACCGGAAAAAGTATGGGAGACAATATTACCGCTGGCATCGGTGAGAAATATATAGAGCACATCAGCATACTGGGTGTGGACATTATCGATGAGGTTTTTCATCTGCAGAAAATCCACCGCCAGGATGGGTTCGGCCAGACGGAAAGCCAGCCCCGAAGTCAGAGCCATGCCCCGCTTCCGTCCTTCCTCGAGCAGCGCCTCTGACGACATGGCAGAGAGCATCAGGCCAAGCCCCAGGCCGGTGAAGATCAGCATGAAGGTCATCCCCAGGGTGATCTTGGTGCTGAATTTCAGCCCACGAAAAAATCTCGAGATCAAATTATTCAAGGTCCAACCCCACTTTGTCACTGAGATCCCGGATCAGGTCGAAGTCCCGATCATCCGAGGGCATAAAACCTATGAACCTTGCCGCGGCAAGAATTTCCCGATGCCGGGGATTGCCAGCATAGTCGAGCCTGAGCATGGCGTCCCGGATGGCTTCCACCACCTCCCTGGGCAGCCGGGGGCTATGGGCGTACACCCATCCCGGATACCAGGCGGAATAATCGATCACCCTGATCTGATCGATATCGATTTTGTCCGCCACCACGGCCAGGGAGCCTTCACGAATAGAGCCGATATCATGGAGGCCGGCATACACCCCCAGGATCACGTTTTCCTGTCGCCCACCGGCAAAAACCACTTCGCTGAAATCATCAAGCTGCAGGCCATGGGCAATAAAATGGCCGAGGGGAAACAGATACCCACCAGCGGAAGAGGGGTCAACGGCAACCCAGGACCGTCCCCGGGAGTCGGCAATGGTCTGGATTTCCTTGTTATCCCGACGAGCGATAATCTGGCTGCGGAACTCAGCCCTTCCGTCTTCCTCGATTATTCTCGCCATGGCCCTGGCACCGAAACGGTTGGCCAGCTTGACATAGACAAAAGGGTTGGAAAAGGAGATATCGATCTTGCCCTGGCCGAACATGTTGATGTGATCATCAAAGGTGTCCGGAAACACCTGACGAATGGACAAACCGGTCTCTTCGGCAAGATACGCCACCAGGCGATGATGGCGTTGAAAAGACTCTGTATGGGAGTACTGGGGGAGATAGGCATAGGTGATGGCCGGAACCTGGGGCCGGAAAAAAATCTCCTCGCGTTTGTCCAGGGACACCTTGATGGCCTCCTCGCCTTCCCCGCAGGAGAAGAGCAACAAGGCGGTTACAAGCAGAAAAAAAGAATGAAATCGTCCGGTCATGGGGATGTCGTGTTCTCTACCAATGTACTCATGATGAAAAATATCCTGCTAGACAGGTATAATCAGCCGTGATCGATTTTGCTTGCGAAACCCGGGAGAACCGGCACGGGGCACGAAAGGAAACGGAGGCCAAGACTCCTCCCGCAACCGAAAAGAAGCACGCGGTCAGCGGTTTGCAGACAACAGCCGAGGTGACCGCCGCTCACCCGTAGCCGAGATTTTCCAGTTCTCTCTCGCCGAAACCAAGGAAATGGGCAATTTCATGGACCACCGTGATCTCGATTTCATCCATCAGCTCTTCATGACTCCCGCAAAACGCTTCCAGAGGTTCCTGGAAGATATAGATGACATCGGGATATAACGGGGGGTCAGCCGGGCTCCGTTCGGTCAGCGGTACTCCCCAATAGAGGCCGAACAACGGCTCACCGCCCCCTCCCAGATCCGCAAGCAGCTCGGGATCGGGCCGCGGCTGCACCGTGATGACAACATTGTCCAGATGCCGGCGGATCTCCCAGGGAATACGGGCGATGGCCTGTTCAACGAGACGATCAAAGGCCTTGGTGGTGAGTCTGGGACGATTGTCTGTCATTGCAATACGTTGGCGGCCCGGCTTGCTTGCGGTGAAATGTTCCTGAACTTGTCCTGAATCCGTGAGCGTTCGTCCGTGCGTCAGCTTCGTTGTTCATAACCTTTCGATTAAAGTATATTTTATCGGACGGTTACGGGCAATGAAGATGGCGTGCGGACGGAAGCCCCGCAGGGCGGCTGGTGCAAGGTATTTTCAAGGGATCAGCTGCAATTATAATGTTATTGCAAAAAGATATATCCAACACAAGCGTCCAGCCGTCACGGATTCAGGATGTTGTCTTTCCCCTGCTGGTTCGGGTATAATGGCGGTTGTAATCCCTGCTCTGTTGAACCGGGCCTTTCTCCTCGCGGGCCGGCCCGCGGAGACAGGCCGGGCGGATCAACAGGCGACCATCACCAACGACTACCGGAGGTACCATGGAATTCAACGAGGTTCTGACAACCCGCAGAAGCATCCGTTCTTTTACCGACCAGGATATTCCCGCGGATACGATCACCGCGATTCTCGAGGCGGCCATGACCGCGCCTTCCGCCGGCAATCAACAGCCATGGCGATTTATAATCATTCGGGACCGGCAGATGCTGACAGCCGTCCCCACGGTACACCCCTATGCGGGGATGACAGCAAAAGCCCCGGTCGCCATTCTGGTCTGTGGCGCCCCCACGGGTTTGAAATGGCCGACTTTCTGGCCTCAGGACTGCAGTGCCGCCACCCAGAACATCCTCCTGGCCGCCCGCAACCTCGACCTGGGATCGGTCTGGGTGGGCATCTACCCGGAAGAAGAGCGGATGAAGGGTTTTCGCCGCCTTTTTTCCATTCCCGAGGAAATCGTTCCCTTTGCCCTCATTCCCCTCGGTTGGCCCAAGGAGGGCTTCACGAGCGTTGACCGCTTCAATCCGGCACTGATCAGAGAAGAACGCTGGTAAAGCAGCTTGCTCTTGCTCATGCTCATGCTCTTGCTCATGCTCATGCTCATGCTGCTGGCGGCTGGTCCGTCCGGTCCTCATCCTTTTTTTCCGGCTCGTGGTCATAGAGTTGTTTTGCCGCCAGCAGCAGCAGGAACATGGTGACCACCGGAGCGATCGTCGGCCCCGCCGCCAGCAGACCGGCCAGAGTCGGATTGTGCGGCTGGTACATGGGGGCGAGATAGCGCAGGCCCACGTAGGCGGCTATCGCCAGCAGGGCACTGACCCACCAGGGCCTGCGTTTCTGTTTTGCCGATCCTTCAGCCACGAATCCGCTTCCTCCTTCCCGCTGCTGCAGTGCCGATGATGCAACCCAGCCTGTCGCCGGCACGAACCTTGTTGCCGTCAGCCCTCTGGCAGTGCCGAATTGACCCTGCTCGATGCCAGGACCACTCCAGTCTCATTCCCCTGAATCCGTCTCCCTGAGCAGAGAGCGCCAACGGAAAAATATCTCTTCATTGAATGCGCGCTCTTCCTTCTCGGTCAGCACCCGGTCCTCGGTCTGCATTCCGCAAGGGTCTGCAATGGAGCCAAGCGTCAGGCTCACCCCGGTGTGCATCCAGGCATGACCGAAGGGCAAGATGCGCAACCCGGCAAGAAGCCCTGTTGCCTCCACCTGCGGCAGGGCCATATCGAGAATAAAGAAATCCTTGCCGCTGATAATGTCCAGGGCGAGAAACCCGCCGGCCGGTATCAATTCCCTGATCCAGAAAAGCGAAAAACGGGCTTGCACCATCCCGGCCAGCAACCGCTGTTCATCGCTTTCCGCTGGAAACCGTTTACGATTGAACATCTGTCGAACCAGGCTGATCCCCCGGGGCCGATACATATAGAGCAGATAATCCTGAAAAACCTCCATTTCCAGCTCATGGCCGAACTGAATACCCGGCCGGCCGCCCTGGCTGCTGATCATCCGCAATCGTTTGCCGCAGGCTTTGATGGCATCCTTGCCGGCCAGTTTGCTGATCGCGCCGTGGAGCACCGGCATCAGCGGCATGACCCGTTTGTATTCCGCCACCAGGGCTTCGAGGTCCTCGGGAAGGGTCTGTTGCCCGCTATCCGCTCCGTTTATCATGTGTCCATCCTGCTCGTGGCCATGGTCCTCATGCAACATCCTGGTCATGATTGCAGCACCTTGTGCAGGGCCATCCCCAGGCTCTCCAGGGTGTAGGGTTTTCTGACATAGGCGCCGACCCCTGACCGCAGGGCCTCCTCGACCCGTTCATTTTCGGCAAACCCGCTGGCAATCACCGCCTTCTGCCCGGGATGGAGAGCGCAGACCTCTTTATAGGTGTCAAGTCCGTCCATGCCCGGGTCCATAATCATGTCCAGGACAAGAACATCAACGGATCGTTCGCGCAGCCAGGCCACCGCCTCTTCACCGCTGGCGACCGATGCCACCTGATAGCCAAGATGTTCGAGCATGCCGGTGGCAATCTCACGTTGCTCCCGGACATCATCCACCACGAGAACACGCTCCTGGTTACCCTGATACAGGGCTATCGGCTGCGGGCCGTCACCCTGGACCGGTTCATCCCTGGTAATCGGCAGATAGAGTTCCATGGCTGTCCCGCCGCCCACAACGCTGTGGATATCAATGGAGCCCTGGTGGTCCTGAACAATGCCCCAGACCACGGTCATACCCAGTCCGGTCCCGCTCCTCCCCATAACCTTTTTGGTATAAAAAGGCTCGAAAATCCTTTTGAGGTCGGCGGCGCTGATACCCGGCCCCTGGTCGCGCACTTCGAGCACGACATACTCCCCGGGGGCGACCTGTTCGTATCCACTGACGGGACGATCGAGGTACCGGTTGGAGGTCCGGATCAGGACCCTGCCTCCATCGGGTTGCGATTCCACGGCGTTGGAGACGAGATTCATCAGGGCCTTGCGCAGATGCGCAGCGGAGCCTTTGACATCGAGCAGCTCAGGATCGAGGTCGCTGTCCATGACCGTATTGGTATACTGCTGCCGGAGTTGTTCGTGTTCTGGAGAAGCGAGATAGTCCCGCACCAGTTGATTGAGATTGAGCACTTCCATGCTGGTCACACCACGCCTGGCCATGGCCAGCAGATCCTGAACGATGGCCGCCGCCCTTTGACCGGAATCACGGATGGTGACCAGGGATTTACGATAGGGACTTTCCTTGGGAAGCTGCAGCAGGAGCAGGTCCGGATAGCTGACGATCCCGGAGAGGACATTGTTCAGGTCATGGGCAACCCCCCCGGCCAGCAGCCCAAGGGCCTCCATTTTCCGCGATTGGGCGAGCTTCTCTTCAAGTTGCTGTTTATGCTTCGCCATTTCCTGACGTTCATATATCTCCCGCCGCAGTTGTTCATTGCTGGCGCGGAGATCGGCAGTCCGGGCCTCGACCATGTCCTCCAGGCGGGCATTGAGGCGCTCCAGGCTACGATTGGACTCGGCAAGACTCGACGCATAGGCCTCCTTGGCCTCGATAGCCTCGTTCAGGGCAATATGCTGCTCCCGCAGACGCATGGACATATCATTGAAAGCCGCCGCGATCTGGCCGATTTCATCGCTGGTGGTCAGGTCCACCCGTTCCCCGAAGTGCCCCTGCCGCACCTGATGAATGGCGGCCCGGAGCAGGGAGGCGGGACGAATGACCGACCGGTACAGCTGAACGTTGAGGAGGAACAGCATGGTGCCCAGCATACAGATAAACAAACCGACGAAAAAAAACCTGGTGGCGAAAACCTCCCGCTCCAATGCTTTCAGATCGTAGCGAATATGGAGATAACCGATTTTCTCGCCGATGACCTGAATCAGGGCCAGGTAGTCGAGATAGTTCTGACCATCTGACCTGCTCTGCCGCAGAACAGGACCGTACTCCACTTCTGCTCGCAGATCCTGGGCAAGAAATTGTTCGCCTGCTCCGGCAACGGGAAGCACAGGTTCCCCCTGGAGGGTATAGGCAACGACCCTGGCAACGCCCCGCACCTGTTCCATGGCGGCCAGCGTGTGTGCCAATGCAAGCTGCTGGCCGGCGAAAATCTCATTGGCAAGCTCGTTGCGATTCTGCTGATACAAGGTGTCCACAAGGACATGGATATCCTCATAGCGAGCATTACGCCGGTTTTCTTCAAAAAAATACAACAAGGATCCAAGGACCAGGACAAGAACCACCCCGGTAATGAGAATGGCGATATTTATTTTCAAGCGGAGTGTCTTCTGCATCATCCCCGAATCCGCCCCGGAAATATCCCCTCGGTCCGTCCCATGCCTTGCGTCGTTCTCATCGCCCCATGACCTCGACCAGGGCCGTATTGTCTGGGGTGAAGGTGAGCATGAACGTCTCTTTTGCTATGGGGTCGCCGGTAGCATCAAAGGTTATGGTGCCGGTGGCACCCTGGAAATCAGCTGTGGCGGCAAGAGTCCGGCGGATGGCTTCCCGGTCCAGCTCCCCGGCCCGGCGGGCGGCATCCGCAAAGAGCAGGATCGCGTCATAGGTCAACGGGATCAGGTTCATTTGGATCTCCTGGCCGAACCTCTGCCGGTACAGCCGCTGCAAAACCCGATTTTCCCCGGACGGGACATCCGGGTGATAATGGGCCATGTAATAGGCCCCCACCACGGCCTCGCCGCCATACCGTCGCATCGGCTCCCCCCAACCATCTCCGCCCAGAAAGACGGAACGGATCCCCATCTGCACCGCCTGGAGCATGAGCAGGCCACTGTCCCGGTGATAACCGGGAATGAACACCACATCCGGCCGCAGTTCCCTGAGCGGTTCGAGGAGCGCGGTGAAATCGGCATCACTCCCCTTGTACCCTCCCCGCCGGATCACCTTTCCCCCGGCCGCTTCGAAGGATGTGCTGAAGGTGTCGGCCAGGGTCAAGGAATAGGCCTCATTGATATTGGTCAAAACGATCGCGGTGCGGGCAGAGAGTCTGGTACGGGCAAAGCGGGCCACCAGGAGGCCTTGCAGGTCATCGGTGATACAGACCCGGAAGATACAGTCACCGATCCGGGTAATTTCCGGTTGGGTGGCGATGGGGGTGATCATGGGAATGCGGGCTCCTTGCAGTACAGGGGCCGCGGCCAGGGCATGGGAGCTTCTGAAAGGACCAATCACCCCCAGGACCCCGGCCTGAACCGCCTGCTCCGCGGCCTGCTTGGCACCCAGCGGTGTGCTCTGATTATCGAAAAAAAGGATCTCCAGCGGATGGCCGAGAATCCCGCCGGCACGGTTGATCTCCTCCATCGCCAGTTGGGCGGCCTGCATGGCGGGAAGTTCCGCTTCCATGGCTATCCCGGTTTGTGCCAGCACCAGGGCAAGGCGCACCGGCCGCGGCTCCTGGGACTGGAGCGAAGCAATGCCGGCAAGGGGACAGCACAGAGCCAACACAAAAAAAACAAGTACCCACGATGATACCAATCCTGCCTGCATACTGTTTTTCTCCAATACCTGAATCCGTGACAACTGGACTCGTGCTGTGGACATATCTTGCTGTGCTCATTTATAAGTACAGCAGAATCCTTGGCAATACCTTTCACCCGCCGCCCTTCGGGGCGTCCGCTCACGGATTCAGGCAATACCCACCTGCTGGTGCTGGTGGCTCAGCGTTCCGCCCGTTCCGGCGCCTCGATCTCCGGGGGCACCCAGGTGAAGAAGGTGCTGGTTTGGCCGACAATCTCCATGATAACAGCACCTTTGATGGGATCGCCATGCTCGTTGAAATGGAGTTCGCCGGTGATGCCGGGAAATCCTCTGGTCTCGGCCAGGGCCCTTCTCAACTCGCCCCGATCCGTGGTTCCGGCCCGCTCCAGCGCGTCGGCAAGTAAATACACGGCGTCAAAGGCCAGGGCCGTGGCCGAACGCCACCCAACCGGCCAGGTTTCGTCCAGGAAGGCACGACCGGTCGCAAGGATCTCGCGGGCAGCTGCTGGAGTCACCTTCTCGTGCCAGTGATCGCAGTGATAGCCCCGTGCCGAGCCGGTACCCCCTCTGTCGATGAAATTGCCCGCCGTCCAGCCGTCGCCGCCGAGAAAGGGGCCGGGCAGGCCGGCGGCCAGGGCCTCGGCAATGATGGCAGCGCTCTCATCGTATCCGGGAATGAACACCACATCGGCCTGAATCCCGCGGGCACTGGCCATCGTTTCCCTGAAACCGTCCTGGGCGCGCTTGTAATCGACCTCGAGCAGCACCTCGCCGCCAAGACGTGCAAAGGTGGTCCGAAAGGCCTGGGCCAGGCTGATACTGTACTCGCTGCTCACATCCCGAAAGATGACCGCGGTTGTGGCGCCCAGTTCTCCCGCGGCAAAACGAGCCATGACCCGGCCCTGAAAATCATCGGTGTAACAGACCCTGAACACATAGGCACGCGATCTGGTGACCTCCGGGTGGGTTGAAATATTGGTCACCATGGGGATCCTCTGCTCCTCGGCCACCTGGGCCACGGCCATGGAATGAGAACTCCAGGAGGATCCGACAATGGCGGTGACCCCCAGTCGCGCGGCCTCATCCGCAGCGACCTTGGCGCCAATCGGGGTGGAGCGGTTGTCGATCTCCACCAGTTGGATCGGCCGGCCCAGGACTCCCCCCTTGTTGTTCAACTCCTGGACCGCCAGGCGCGCCCCGGCAAGGGACGCAGCGTTACCCGCGGCCGCCGGCCCGCTCTGGGCATAGATCGCCGCGATGGTAATGGCATCCTCCCCCGCCAGCGCCTGACCGGGAAAATGAAGCCCGACAAGACAACCCAGCAAAATGATCAGCAAACTGTACCGTCGACGCATGTTCCCCTCCCTGGATCATGGATCCCGAATACAACTTTATCATGACCTAAATCCGTGACGAACGGACACTTATTTTTGATATATCATGCTGTTATCACCATACACTGGCAACGAAATCCTTGAAAATCACCCTCACCTGCCGCCCTTCGGGGCATCTGTCCGCACGCTATCCTCATTGCCCGTACCCCTCCGGTAAAAATCTCCTTTTAAGCGAACGGTCACCGATAATAAAGCTGACGCACGGAAAAACACTCGCGAACCCTTGTATAAATTCTATTCCATCGTGGACAACCAGGCAAGAACTCCCGCGCCGACACCGGCAAAACCGTCCACGGCCGGCAACGATTCGCCCCGCGGGGTGGCAGCCACCGGGGACAGTGGGGAGAATCAACGCCGCTTACCCCCGATCACAACGGCCACCTCCCGGGCAATGGCCAACTCTTCGTTGGTGGGAATGACAAACACCCGCACCCTGCTGTCCTCCTGACTGATGCAGCGCGCCTCGCCGGTATGTCGACGGTTCCTGTCCGGATCGAGCCGCACCCCGAAGGCCTCCAGGCCCTCGAGGGATTCAGCGCGGACCACAGGATCATTTTCCCCGATACCGGCGGTGAAGACAATGGCGTCCACCCGGCCGAGCACCGCCATGAAGGCGCCGATATATTTACGATTGCGGTAGGTCTGCACCGCAAGGGCCAGGGCGGCCCGTTCATCCCCGCCGGCGGCGGCCTTGTGGATATCGCGCATATCATTTAACCCGCAGAGTCCCTTCAACCCCGACTCCTTGTTGAGCATCGCATCAATGGCGGCCAGGTCCATCCCCTTATGTTGTTGCAGAAAAAGATGAAGCGCGGGGTCGACGTCGCCGGAGCGGGTCCCCATGACCAAGCCCTCCAGGGGGGTCATGCCCAGAGAGGTGTCCACGCTGACTCCGTTTTCGATCGCGGTCATGGAACAGCCGTTACCGAGGTGCACGGTGATCAGATTGCACTGGCTCAAGGGCTTGCCCAGCAACCGGGCGCATTCGCCGGCCACAAAACGGTGCGAGGTGCCGTGGAATCCATAGCGCCGCACCCGATCCTGCTCGTAGAGCGCATAGGGGAGCGCGTAGAGGAAGGCGCGGGGCGGCATAGTCTGGTGAAAGGCGGTGTCAAACACCGCTACCTGCGGCAAACCGGTGAAAATCTCCATGGCCACGCGGATGCCGTCGAGGTTGGCCGGGTTGTGGAGGGGGGCCAGGGGGATGTTGCGCTCGATCGCCTGGATCACCACCGGGGTGATCAGGGTGGAGGCTTGAAAATCCTCGCCGCCGTGCACCACCCGATGGCCGATGGCGGCGATTTCCGAGGGCTGGGTGATGATCCCCTGCTCCTGGTCGGTCAACAGCGCCAGCACCGATCGCATGCCGCTGCCATGGTCGGCAATGGCCTGCTCAACAACCGATTCCCGCTCCCGGGCCGTACCCGGATAAAAAGTGGTCTGCACACGGCCCGAAGCCTCGCCGATCCGTTCCACCAGGCCGGTGGCGAGCACGCTTTCCGTGGTCATGTCGATCACCTGGTACTTGATCGAAGAACTTCCTGAATTAATGACTAAATATTTCATAGCTGTTTCCTGGGTGCCGGCGAATACGGTGCCTTCCGATACCGGGTACCGCTGTGCCCTGTTCCGCCGTGCGACCGGGTCATGGGGTTTTACTCTTGGCCACCTGGGCCTGGATGGCGGTCAGCGCCACGGTATCGACGATATCCTGGACCGTGCAGCCCCGGGACAGGTCATTGACCGGCTTGTTCAATCCCTGGAGCACCGGGCCCATGGCCACCGCATTGGCAGCCCGCTGCACCGCCTTGTAGGTGTTGTTGCCGGTATTGAGATCAGGAAAAATGAAGACCGTAGCGTGCCCGGCCACCGAGGATCCGGGTGACTTGTAATCCGCCACCTGCTGATCAAAGGCGGCATCATACTGCAACGGTCCTTCCAGAGGAAAATCAAGTCCACGCTCCTTCATCATCTCCTTGGCCAGAGCGGTGGCCTGAACCACTTTTTCCACATCCTGGCCTGAGCCGGATATGCCGGTGGAATAACTGAGCATGGCCACCCGCGGCTCGATACTGAAGATCGAGGCGGTTTCCGCGGAACTCAGGGCGATCTCCGCCAGCTGGCGGGCATCGGGATTGGGCACCACGGCGCAATCGCCAAAGGCCAGCACCTTGGACTGAAAACACATGATGAAAATCGAGGAGACCACCGACACGCCGGGTTTGGTCTTGATGAACTCAAAGGCCGGCCTGATGGTCTGGGCTGTCGTGGTAATGGAACCGGAGACCATGCCATCGGCCAGATCCTTATGGACCATCATGGTACCGAAAAAGGTGGGATCGGACATCCGGTCCCGGGCCACATCCATGACGATACCGCGATGCTTGCGAATATCGTAGTAGGTCTGGACGAAATCTTCAAAATACTCGGATCCGGCAGGATCGATAATCCTGGCGCCCTCGATGTTGAGATTGAGGGCCGAGGCCTTGGCCTGAATATCCTCGGCCTTGCCGAGCAGGGTGATATCGGCGATCCCACGACGAAGAATGATGTCGGTGGCGTTGAGAATCCGCTCCCCCGTCCCCTCGGGCAGGACAATGTGCTGTCGGTTACTGGAGGCCTTCTCCACCAGGGAATATTCGAACATCCGCGGGGTGATTTTTTGCGAACGGCGGGCAACGACTTTGGTGGTCAGTTCCGGGACATCGACATACTTGGAAAACCACCCGAGAGCCGTGGCGATCCGCTTGGTATCGGTGGGCTCGATGCGACCGTAGAGTTCGTTGACGCTCTGCACCGTGTCAAAGGTATGGGACTCGACAAACAGAACCGGCACCGGAATACCGGTCCACCCCTGGATGAGCCGCTGGACGCTGAGGCTGAGATCCAGACCGCCGGTGACCAGGATACCGGCGATATTGGGGTAGGCCGAGGAAATCCGGCTTGCCAGGCTGGCAATAATAATGTCGGAACGGTCACCGGGGGTGATGATCAGGCTGCCTTCCTTGATATAATCAAGAAAGTTGCTGATCTGCATGGCCGCGACCAGGTAACTGTCCACCAGGTTGAGCATGCTCGGTTTGCCATAGAGGACCTCCGCTCCCAGCCAGCGTTTGACATCGTCGATGGTCGGGTTGCCCAGGGACTTGTTTTCCGGAATCACATACAGGGGCTGGGGCCGTTTGAACTGCTCGCGGCACTTGGTGCTGCCGGCGGTATCGCGGAGAAAACTCTCCGGAGCCCTGTTGATGATGCAGCAGACGACTTCCACTTCTTTTTCTTCCAGGGTATCGATGGTGATGGCGGTACTGGTGCAGATTTCCTCGGTGCTCTTGTCGCGCCCGGTAGTCACCACCAGAACCGGGGCTCCCAGGTTGGCGGCGATGTCGGCATTGAGATCGAACTCGAAGCCGGGATCCTTGCCCCGGAAATCGGTCCCCTCACAGACAACGAAATCGTACCTGCTCTCCAGCTGTTTATACTTCATGAGAATCTTCTCATACAATTGCTCTTCCTGACCGGAGGTGATCAGCTGTCGGGCCTGACTGAGCGTGAAGGCATGGGTATCGCTGTATTCGATGTCGAGATGGAAATATTTGAGAATCAGATTGAGATCGTGGTCAACACGACCAAAAACATGATCATTGATGATCGGCCGGAAAAAAGCGATGCGGCTG
The DNA here is from genome assembly GCF_016918545.1 of Desulfobulbus alkaliphilus. Taxonomy (GTDB): domain Bacteria; phylum Desulfobacterota; class Desulfobulbia; order Desulfobulbales; family Desulfobulbaceae; genus Desulfobulbus; species Desulfobulbus alkaliphilus. The sequence goes on from NZ_JAFFQC010000012.1 coordinate 82,061, forward strand.
ATCTCCTTGTGGATCATCTGCATGACCCCAAGAACGATGGCCGACTTGCCGCTCCGTTCCTCCGATGCGGTGATATACAGATTGTTCGCCATAAAAAAACCTCATGGTACCGCCAATTCGCGGCATAAAGTGAAAAACGGCCCCCAGTTGAGGACGATCGATGCCGCCTTGTCTTTCACCTCGATCGGTGACGGCAGGACTCTTGTTTTGGATATATTTTGTTGTTCGCAGATCCTGGTTTCAGTGTAGAACCCTGGAAAATTTTCGCAAATCAAATCGAAACCGCAAGGCCGGCAACCGCGCCGGAGACCGGCGGGATCGAGCGAAAAAAGCTCTTTCCCTCATCCCAAGCGGAAAAAACGCAACCGATTGGCATTGGCGACCACGGTCACCGAGGACAGGGCCATGGCCGCGCTGGCGAACATGGGGTTGAGCAGCCACCCGGTGAAGGGGTAGAGCAGACCAGCGGCCAAAGGGATACCGATAGCGTTGTAGATGAAGACCCCGAACAGGTTCTGGCGGATTGTACGCATGGTGGCGGCGGAAATGGCGACAGCCTGGGCAACGAGGAGGAGGGAATCGCCGTTGAGGGTGATATCGGCGTTCTCGATGGCCACATCGGTGCCGCTGCCCAGGGCAAAGCCGGTATCGGCCCTGGCCAGAGCCGGCGCATCATTCACCCGGTCACCGACCATGCCCACCTTGCCGCCCTGCTCCCGCAGGGTGTGAATCACCTGGAGTTTCTCCGCCGGCAGCAGCTCGCTGTGCACGTTGACGATCCCCAGTTGTCGCGCCACCGCCTCGGCCGTGGTTCGGTTGTCGCCGGTGCACATGACCACGGTGATCCCCATGCCGTGCAGGGCACGGATAGCGGCCGCCGCATCCCCGCGCACCGGATCCTTGAGGATGAGCAGGCCCAGAACCCGCCGGCTCTCCCCCAGCCATACCGGCGTGCCGCCTTCACCGGCCTGCCGTCCGGCCTCGGTGACCAGATGCTCGGGCAGTGCCAGCCCCTGTTCGATGAGGAAATGATCGTTGCCAAGGAAAAAACCGATCCCCTCCCGCTCGGCGCGGACACCCCGACCGGCGACCGCGGTGCAATTCGCCAGGTCAAACAGGGCTCCCCCGGTCCGCCGCTGCGCCGTGAGCACGGCCTCGGCCAGTGGATGCCCGGAACCACTTTCCAGGCTGGCGGCCCATTGCAGCACTTCCTGCTCCGTCAGGTCGGCGGCCGGAAAGACCGCGGTGACCGCCGGCCGTCCCTCGGTGAGGATGCCGGTCTTGTCGACAACCACATGGCTGAGGGTGGCGGCGGTCCGCAGGGCATCGCTGTTGCGGATGAGCACATTGCTTTGCGCGGCCCGGCTGGTCCCCACCATGACGGCCACGGGGGTGGCCAGCCCGAGGGCCCAGGGGCAGGCGATGACCAGCACCGCGATGGCGGTGGTCAGGGCATGGGCAAGGCGGGGCTCCGGCCCCATGGTTATCCAGTAGGCAAAGGCGACGACGCTGATGAGGATGACCACCGGGATAAAAACTGCCGCGAACCGATCGACCAGGCGGCCAATGGGCGGCTTGCTCATCTGCGCTTCCCGAACCAGCTTGATGATCCGTGCCAGGGCGGTCTCGTCGCCAAGCCGGGTGACCCGCAGCATAAAGGTCTCGGAACGGTTCATGGTCCCGCCGGTGACCGCATCACCCTCCTGCCGCTTCACCGCCAGCGGCTCACCGGTGAGCATGGACTCGTCGATGGTGGTCGAGCCGGAGATGATGACCCCGTCCATGGGCACCTTCTGCCCGGGCCGCACCAGGATATGGTCGCCGATCCGCAGCAGCGAGACCGGGACTTCCACCTCGCCGGCCGCCCGAAAAACCCGGGCGGTTCTGACCCGCAGGCCGACCAGGGCCCCGATGGCCTTGTTGGTGGTCTGTTTGGCCCGGGTTTCCAGGATGCGGCCAAGCTGGAGAAAGGCGAGAATCATCACCGAGGCGTCGAGATAGAGATGATTGCCGGCGGTGGGCAGAAAAGCGGGGTCGGCAATGACGATCACCGAGGACAGCCAGGCCGCCCCGGTCCCCAGGGCCACCAGGGTGTCCATGTTGGCGGACCGGAGCCGGAGCTGTCTCCAGGCACCGATGAAATAATTGCGGCCGCAGCAATACATGACCAGCAGGCAGACCAGGGCGGTCAGCGCCCAGAAGAGCCGCCCTTGGGGCAGTTGGGGGAAAAACCCCGACATATCGCCCACCATGATTGCCAAGCCCGCTGTCCCGGCGAGCAGCGCCCGCCTCCAGGAACCACGAATCTCCATCCGGGTTTCCCGTGCCTGACAAAGCAGCGGGTCGGCTTCCCTTTCTTCCAGCTCCGCCTGAAAACCGATGTCGGTAAGGCGCAGGAGTACGTCCGCCGGATGCTGTTCCGTGGTCAGGCGCAGACGCCCTTCCTCGAAGATCACTTCGGCGTCCACATCCCGGGCCTGGAGGATATCACTTATCAGTTCCAGGTCTTCCCCGGTAGGCCGGGGCTGCAGCGTGACGAAAAAAGTGTCCGGAAACCCGTCGGGAGTCGTCATAACGGCAGAATATGCACTTCCTCGCGCAGGGGATAGTTGCCTTCGATGAGCAAACCATGGCGACCGTCAATGGCAATGGGATCACCGAAACCGATGCGGCGGCCGTTGATCTCGGCATACTCATCGGTTTCGTAGACCTGCATGTCCCGACAACCGACCACGCAGGTCTTCTCCAGTCTGGTCGCCACCACCGAGGCATGGGAGGTCTGCCCGCCCCGGGAGGTGACTAGGCCGTCGGCCAGGGATATTTCCCGGATATCCTCGGGCACGGTGTCCTGGCGGATGAGGATCAGATGGGTCTTGGGTTCTTCCCGGCGCAGCTGGCGGATATTCTCCTCGTTGAAGACCGCCCTGCCGGACATCGCCGAACCGGAAACACCGATGCCTTTGGCCAGGATCGCCTTATGAGCCAGATCGGAGTCGACAAAAACCGTGAGATGCTCCTTTTTCTTGATGGTGATCATGTCCCTGGTCTGGAGGATATAGAGCTGATCAGGTTCCGGTCCCTCGAAGGTAAACTCGATTTCCTGCGGATTCCACTCCTTATCATAGACCAGGTCACGGCTGATCTCGAGCAGGCGCTGATAAATCCTGGGGAAGAGACGCTCCAGACTCCTGTCTTCGTCACGGCCGTCGATTTCCGCCTGTTCCACCGAAATCGGAAAACTGGTCACCAGGCCGGAGACGATATCCTCGCCCTGATCCCCGGGGGCATAATCACCCCACAGAGCCACCCGCCGCACCTTGCGGTAGGGGTGGGCGGTGAACAGCACGCCACTGCCTGCCTGGGTGCTCAGATTGCCAAACACCATGGTCTGGACAATGACCGCAGTGCCCCAGTCGTCGGAGACCCCCATGAGATGCCGGTACTCCCGGGCCTTGGGGGTGTGCCAGGAATCAAACACCGTGTCCACCGCGCCGATCAGCTGCAGCCAGGGATCCTCGGGCATGCCGTAGCCCCGTTTGCGCACCGCCTGTTGGTAGCTGAGGGCCAACTGGCGCATCTGCTCCGGCGAAAAATCCTTCTTGTAGAGGACCTTATGGGTTCGTTTATGGGCATCCATCAATCCTTGAAAATCATCGCGCTCCATGCCGCTGGCCATGCCCCAGGACTGGAGAAAACGGCGGAAATTATCCCAGGCGAAATACTTCGCCTCCGGATGGGCAACGACGTACTCCTCCACCAGTTCCTCGTTGGCGCCGACATTGTGGATGGTGGACATGATGCCCGGCATGGAAATGGCCGATCCGGAGCGGACGGACAGCAGCAGGGGGTTGTCCGGCGAACCGAACACCAGCCCGGTCAGCTGCTCGATGCTGGTGATCGCCGCCCGCACCCGCCGCATGAATTCGTCCCGGGCGCGGTCAAAGGTCCGCACCGCCCGGTAGCAGCGAAATATTTCGGTGGTGATGATAAAAGCCGGCGGCACCGGTTTCTTGTCCCGCGACAGGACAACCAGGTTAAACCCTTTGTTGCCGAGATGGATCAGGTTGTGGGTGCGCAGGTTTTCGTCATGAAGGCTGCTGATGGCCTTTTCCGGGTTGTAGGTCATGAGCAGATCCAGGGTCTTCTCGTCGAGAATGTCCTTCTGGGCCTCGAGGGTGCCGATGATCTTGCCGATGAAATTATCGAGATGCTGCAGCCCGAAGGTGGTGGAGATCAGGTCACGGAAAAAAGTCTCGGAAAGGCGGAGGACATTTTCCGGCATGTTCTTCTCGTCCCAGGAACCGTGGTACTTTCTCAGCAGGTTTTCCTTGCCGATCTGGGGAACAATGATGGAGAGGTTGTTCTGGTGGACATTGGTGTAATAGGCGTAGATGATGTCCTTGACCCCCTCCGACAGGCCGCGCATGATATCAAGATGCTGGGTGTAGGAGAAACGCTTGATGCCGATGGAGGAGGCCAGCAGACTGATATAGGTGTCCAGGCGGCGGCTGGAGATGCCATCGACCTGCAAGGCCCGGGAAAACAGCCGCAGACACTTGAGGATGCGGATAAAAGTCGCCTGGGTGATAAAGGACAGGTTGACCGTGTCGAACAAGCGCTCCAGGTAGACATTGGCCAGGCTCTCCAGGCGGAAGGTCAGGCCCAGGGCATCGAATTTCCGCTCGCTGTAGCGTCCGTAGACGGATGGGATGTCCACGGCGATGTGCCGTTTGTGATAAATTTCCTCCTTGGGCTCGAACCTCTCCTCACTGAGGATAATCCGGCGCAGGTGTTCCAACTGGTCCAGCAGGGCCTCCAGACAGTGAAAGGGGTCGTCTTCCCTGAGGACCTCGAGCAACCGGTTCAGCTCGGGAAATCCGGAATGAATGGCCTGATGCAGCTGACTCTGGATTTCAGGGAGGCTGAGATTGTATTTGAGATGGAGCAGTTTATACATCCGCACCAGCAGGGAAAAACGACGCCGCTCCACCTCGGAGAGATCGCTTTGCGCCTCCAGATAGCGCTCACGCTCTTCATCGCGCCAAGCCAGGATCTGGGCCATATGATTGAAACGCAGATCTTTTTTGATACGCTGCGCCAACTGGTGCTGTTCATCGACAAACGGCCCTTCGGCCCGTACCTGATGGAGGACTTCCTCGGGGAGATATTCCCGGAGATACTCGCGCTCCAGGGTAATCCAGAAGGTGAAAATGGCCTCAATGAACCCGACGATGAGATTGTTGGATTCAACATGGGCCTGTTTACGGAGAAAATGGATGAGCGGGTCACTGCGCTTGTGAATTTCGTCGAGTTCGGTGGACACGTCGCGCAGTTCGCCCTCGGCGCCGATTTCGTTGAAAAAAACCGGCATCAGTTTGGTGAACTGCTTGGCAAGATTATAGATCGGGCCAATGGGGTGATTGAGCAGATCGGTGATATCCCGCTGAAAAAGATCGGTATCGCGAACACAGGTTCCCGAGAGGCGGATATTGATGATCAGGGCCGAAAAGAGCGTGGAACACCACTTGGGCTCCTGCTGGATCAGGTTGAGCCAGACCCGGATATTGGTGAGGTGGGCGGGGTTGGCAATGGGTTGCCAGTCTTCGTCCACCCCCTGGACGTTGGCGTACTGAAAACCGAAACGCACCGCTTCCCAGAGGAAGGCCTCGACCAGGCGGGAATTACCCCGCTTGAAGACCTCGTTGCCGATGACCTGAATGCACTGCAGCGAGGTGTGCGGATAACGGCGGACATTGGCCTTGAGCAGATGGAAGGTGGTGGTGAAAAATTGCTCGATCTCCTCGAAGGTCTGTTTGCGGATTAGTTGCACCAGGGAGCGATTGATCTCCCGCAGGGTCTCCTCGTGGATGAGAAACAGGCCCTTGGTGTCCATAATGCGAAAGAGAAAGAGCAGCTTGCGGTTTTCCAGGTACTGGGCATCAACCTCGCTGCTGGCCGCGGCGACGATTTTGGCCGGGACCTCCTTGTACAGGCGGACGATATCCATGTGGTTGGGCAAGGCCACCAGCACTTCCAGGGCGGCCAGGCAATCCTGGTCGATATCGATCTCCCCCAGCGCCTGGAGAGACTCCTGCAAACGCTGGTGAGAGATAGCAACAAGCAGGTTCTGATCGTGCCAGTCCCGGCAGAGTTCGCGGCAATGCTGCTCAAACCAGGGCAGCGGGTCGTCCTCGCTCAACCAGTACTGGTAATTGCGCAGGAGAATAATTTTCATCAGACCGGCCAGAGCATGGCAGTTGAAGGGTCGTTCAGGGATCTGATTGCGCAGGCTGATCAAATGAAGGGCCATTTTACGGACGGGATGATGCCCCTGCACCATGGACAGCATCAGCAAGGGTTCCCTGCTGTCCAGTTTCTGTAACTGTTCGAAAAAAAGACTGAAGGACTGCTCGAAGCGAAACAGGGCCGCTGCATCCAGGGATTGGATGAATTTATCGGCATAGGCCAGCATGGCCTCCATGATCCTTGGCACCAGCTTTTCATTCTTGCTTGCATCGCCAAGGGCATCAAGGAAGATGGAGGTGAACAGGGTAAACGCTTGCGGTCCGAGCTCATGGTCCCGGTAATGATTGATATTTTTGAGGACAAAGGCGCGCAGCTCGGGAATGATCAGATTCCAGTTGCGATACGGATGGCTGATTTCATAGAGCAGCGCCTCTATTTTCACCGACAGGCCCTGATATCGGCTGACCACCTCCTGAAGAGGGGCATAGGCGGGGTCAATTACCACTGGAGCAGCGGTTTCCCTTAAATTGGCTTTAAGGGCATCGGAGGAGAGAACCGGCGAAGAGGAATAAACAGACATGGACTACCTCGAAAAAAACAACGGAATGATAGGAAATGCAAACAACAGAGAGTCTGGGGACAATAACCGTGTCCGGATGGGTATGAACAAACTGCTCTGCTCCTATTGTAGGGAAAATGAAGGGGAAAGTCAGCAGGAGTTTTCAGGAAGGGGGCAATCGCCCGTCTCCTGCCCGGCGGAAACCCTGCTGCATCCCTTGCCTATCTTCCTCCTTGCCTGGATCCGTGAGCGTTCGTCGGCGCGGACGGACACCCCAAAGGGGGCGGGTGAAATGTATTATTATCAAGTACTCAACTAAAGTATAACGTAATTACAAAAAAATAAAACGCAAACAAGAGTCAAGCCGTCACGGATTCAGGCCTTGGAAAAGTACCAGGCACTTGCTATCATGGGTCCATACCCCTGATAATCGGCAACATCCATCCATTATTCGAGACCATGCACACCGACCCCATCAACACCCACCCTGCATCGCCGCCGCACCTCTTGCTCGATCTCCCCACCTGGGCCGGCCGGGAACTCGAGCGACTGCCGGCGCGGCTGCCGACCCTGGAAGCGAGGATGGCCGCGGTCCTCCACTTTGCCCGCCGCAACGTCCGCGAGGAAAGCGGCGGCCCTTTTGCCGCCGGCGTTTTTGAACGTGATTCGGGCCGGGTGCTGGTGATCGGGGTCAACCGGGTCGTGCCCCTCAACTGCTCCTCGGCCCATGCCGAGATCATGGCCCTGTCCCTGGCCCAACGGCAGTTGGGGGTCTATGACCTCGGCGGCCCCGGGTTGCCGGCCCATCAGCTGGTGGTGAACTGGAGCCCCTGCGCCATGTGTTTCGGTGCCGTGCTCTGGTCCGGCGTCCGCTCCCTGGTCATTGCCGGGGCCGGTCCGGAGTTGGAAGACATCACCGGATTTGACGAGGGGCCGATGCCGCCCCTGTGGCGGCAGGAACTGGCGAATCGGGGCATTGAACTGACCGAGGATATCCTCCGCCAAGAGGCCCTGGCGGATTTTCGCCAATTTGCCAGGGACCAGCCGTTGATCTACAATGCCCGCCAGGGCGGGTGAGGTCCTCGCCGTCCCGCTCATGAATCCGTGACGGTTGGCCCCGCACCGATCCAGGCGCTTCTTCCTGGAAATTTATCCCTGAAAAGATGGTATTTTTGCTCATTTTGGCTATGATAGCCGCCACCACTCTCCCGGATCCCTTTCAACCGCACAGAGAACCCATCATGTACAAAGGTGTCTTTCTCGGCCTGGCAACCGCCGACAGTATCTTCTACCTGCCGCATCATCCCCGCAACAATGAAAAAATAAAAGCGGAACGGCAGCTTTCCTTTGCCGGCGGACCGGCGGCCAATGCCGCCATCGCTTTTGCCGCCTTCGGCAACCGCACCACCCTGATTACCGGGCTCGGTGTCCACCCCCTTGCTTTTGTCGCCAAACAAGACATTACCGATCATCAGGTCCACCTGATCGACTGCACCGACCAGCCACGAAGACCGCCGATCCTGGCGGCGATCATGGTTGACCTGTCCACGGGTGAACGGGCGGTGGTCTACTCCAACACCGATGTTCGCAAACTCCGCCCGGAGGCGGTCAGCGAATCGATCCTCGAAGACACCGACATCCTCATGCTGGATGGCTACTACCTGCCCCAGGCCCTGCAGATGGCGGAACTGGCCCGCTCCCTGCATATTCCCGTGGTCCTCGACGGCGGCAGTTGGAAAGAGGGGCTGGACGCCCTGCTGCCCCTGGTGGATTTCGCTGTCTGCTCCAGCAATTTCCAGCCTCCGGGCTGCACCACCGCCGAGGAGGTGTTCACTTGCCTGCAGGGCCACGGTATCAACAGCATCGCCATCACCAGGGACGGCAACCCGATTCTCGCCTGCGCCCGGGGCACCATCAGCGAAGTGCCGGTCATGGATGTCCGGGTCATGGATACCCTGGGGGCCGGCGATATTTTTCATGGTGCCTTTTGCCATTACATCCTCTCCAGCGATTTTCTCCTCAGCCTGGCCCGGGCCGGCGAGGTGGCCAGCCTGGCCTGCACCTCCCTGGGTGCCAGGGCCTGGATCGAACAGGAAAAGTTTGCCTGAGCCCTGGATCCCCGGGCGTTCGATGCAAGGACACTGCACCGGACGGGTCCGGCAATGAAGAGGACGTGCGCACGGATGCCCCGAGTGGTGAATGGTGACAGGTCTTGTCCAGGACTCCGCGGCAAGGAACGACCGAAAGAATTACCGCTGACGAAAGGGGATCTGGCAGTATTCGATGCCCCTCTTGGGAATGATATTGTTTTTCCCTAAAAACATCTTCAGTGAATTCATGGAAATATTGACATTGGGAGTCGGGCCGAGAAATAGATGATCCATGGCGATCGGCTCCTTGTCCATGCAGATGGCAAATTCGATATACGGTACCAGCATGGCATGCCCTTCGCGAAACAGAATCCGCGCCTCGGCATCCTCGGTAATCACCGGCGAAACAATCCGCCACTCCCGTTCCTCGCGGAATGACGGGTGCTTGAGGATTGCCGCCAGGCGGAGCAGGTCGGTTTCCACCTCGGCAAAGGCCTGCTGGAGAACCGCGGCCCGCTCCGCGGCCGACTCGGCCCGTGCCGCCTGACGGGCGGCCAACTGCCCCACGGCATCGACCACCTTGCGAATCAGCATCCGCTGTCGGGATGGTTCGTAGATGCATTTACCGACCATGAAGCGCTGTTGGTGAGCACTGCGGAGAATGGATTCCGACGAGAAGCCAAGACTGACCCCCCTGCCAGGGGTACTGTAGCCCCGCCACTGACTGAGCAGGTTACCCTGGGAGCGGAACGAGGCCCCGAACAGCAGGTGCCCGTTGGTGATCCGATGCCGTACCCAGTCGACAAACTGGGTCAAGAGACCTGAATCAGGGTGACCAGCCTCTATCCGTTCCCGAACCTCCGCCCTGATGAGATCGGCTGTGTGCCGCAGTTCGGCGGAATCGTTCATATAGCGGATATCACTGGCCCACAGTGCCCTGCTCTCGACAATACCCAGCAGGCCGGTGAAGGTGGTATAATGATAAAGGGTCCCCTGGGGGATATCCGCATACAACTCCCTGGTCAACTGCTCGATTTCCTGCATCGCTTCTCCTGCCCGCCCGCAAGGGGCTCTTTGTTCGTCCCCGTGGACCGGCAATCCGCCGGCAAGGCGACCCGATCACCGGACCTGGACCTTTCCCCGGGTGCCGTGTCACCCTCCCGCATTCGCGGCGGAGGGCAAATCCCTGTTGAGTTTTCCCCCCGTCTCTGGTAAACAGAAACCGACCCTGTAACCTGCCGGAATTGAGGCATTTACAGCCTTCCTCATCCCGGCGGCCCCCTCCATGGGATGCTCGGGAATCCACTTCCGCCACCGTGACACCACCTCACCACGGTCAAGCCCGCAATAACTCCTGGATCCATGACGGCGGGGTTGCCGCACACACGGATCCAGCTAACTTTTACCCAGGGAACCTACCCGATGTACAGAAATTTCAAAATAGTCCCCAATATCATCTTCGGCCGCGGCTCCTTCAATCAATTGGGGGACGTGCTGCGGAGCAAACGCCCCACACCCGACTCCACCATGGTCTTTGTCCTTGACGATGTCTTTGTCGGCAAGGAGCTGGAACAGCGGCTGCCGCTGGAAAAGGGGGATCTGCTCCTGCCGGTCAATGTCGATGACGAACCGAAAACCAGCTATATCGACCAGCTGGTGGCCCAGATCCGCGCCACCAGCCCCCGGCTCCCGGACGGCATCATCGGCCTGGGCGGCGGGTCGGCCATGGACATTGCCAAGGCGGTGTCGCTCATGCTCACCAATCCCGGCTCCGCTGCTGACTACCAGGGCTGGGACCTGATCAAAAACCCGGCGGTCTACCATGTGGCCGTCCCCACCCTGGCCGGTACCGGGGCGGAAATCTCCCGGACCACGGTCCTCACTGGCCCGGAGAAAAAACTGGGCATCAACTCCGATTACACCCTGTTCGACCAGATCCTCCTCGATCCGGAACTGCTGGCCGGGGTGCCCAAAGACCAGTGGTTCTACACCGGCATGGATTGCTACATCCACGATGTCGAATCGCTGGAAGGCACCTACCTCAATGAATTCAGCCGGGCCTACGGGGAAAAATCCCTGGACCTCTGCCGCCAGGTCTATCTCGAGGACCATGCCGACAAGGACGATAAACTGATGATGGCCTCCTATTTCGGCGGCATGAGCATTGCCTACTCCCAGGTGGGGGCCTGTCATGCCCTCTCCTATGGCCTTTCCTTTGTTCTCGGCACCCATCACGGCATCGGCTGCTGCATCGCCTTTGATCAACTGGAGGAGATCTATCCCCAGGGGGTGCGGGAATTCCGCGCAATGATGGCCAGACACGAGATCCATCTCCCCCGCAATCTGACCCGGGACCTGGATGACCAGGCCCTGGAGACCATGGCCACCGTGGCCCTGGGTCTGGCGCCCCTGTGGGAAAACTGCTTTGGCGCCAACTGGCGCGAGGTCATGACCCGGGAGCGGGCCCTGGACCTGTTCCGCCGGATGTAGCACCATACCGGGGCGGCGGCCCTCACCGCTTCCCCTTATGGTCCTTGGTCATCGATTACGAGGTTGACAAAACTGCTTGGTTTATCAAGCTCCTGATTGTACGCGGTGACAGGTGCCCCAGGTTTGTGCAGAGGTGGCTGCCCGCTCTAGCCCTCCTCTGCGGGCAGTCGCGTCCGTGCAAAGATGGGGTGCCTGTGGCCGCGTACAGTGCTTCAGATGAAGCGCTGCATGAGCTGACCGACAATCCGGTCGACATTGGCCGGGGTGACCTGCCAGTGGTCGACATACTCCCGGGCCTGCCGGCGGAGGGAAGGATCGTGGCGGTCCGCCAGGCGGCGAAACAGGCCGGTACGTCGGCCGATCTGGTACAGCACCTGCTCCTCCGGCGCCATATCGAGAAATTCGCGGACCACCGCGAGCATCCGTTCCCTGTCCGTTGGCAACACCCCGTCCACCTCCTCGAACAGGTTGAGGATATGGTCGCTTTTCACCCGGCTGGTGATGCCGGAGAGGTTTTCGAGAAAGAGCAGCAGCTCCTCAGCTGTTTCCCGGTCGCCCAGTTGCTCGAAGGCGCCGCTGGCCACCTCCCCGGCCAGATCGATGGTGGAGGGAATGGCCAGGGTGCGCAGGCGGATGAAATGGGGGTTGATCTGGTTGAGGACCTCGGCGCTGCCCAGGGCGTGTTCTCGGGACAACCGCCGCCCCCCCAGGCCGGGCATATAGTACTCGGACAACTCGATACCGGCGGCCACCACCTTGCGCCCGGCATCGATGTGGGCCTGCCGGTCCGCGCCCTTGCGCACCTGGGCCAGCACTTCGTCCGCCCCGGACTCCATGCCGATATGGATGCGGTTGAGGCCGGCAGCGGCGATCCGGCCCAGATCCGCGTCACTGATCCTGGCCACGGTCTGGGAACGGGCATAGGAGGTGATCCGCTCGATCCCCGGAAAGGTGGCCCGCAGGTGCGCCAGGATGGCCACCAGCTCATCGGGCTTGATGATCAGACTGTTGGAGTCCTGGAGAAAGACCGACCGCCCCCCAGCCAGGAGCCAGTTGCGGGCCGCGTACCAGGCCATGGGCTCACTGTCGCGCAGCGATGCGCCACCGCCTGCCCCGCCGCCCTCATCGCCCTGCCGTTGCAACTCCGCCACGCAGCGAGCAACCGTGTCGATATCGCGACAGACATGGGCCACCGGCCGCCGACTGAAGACCTCCCCCTTGTACAGCCCGCAGAAGGTACAGCGGTTCCAGGGGCAGTTCCTGGTCACCCGGATAAGCAGACTGCCGCTCTCGCTGGGCGGCCGGATCGGCCCCTGCTCAAACCCCTGGTAGACTTCCCTGTCCTGCCGCATCTCTTCCTCCCCCAGAAATTAGGGACACTTCCCCTATTTTAATGAGAAAAGCAGGAACCTTCACCAAGGCGTGGGAAATAGGGGAAGTGTCCCCAATTTCCTAATTTCCCGCTAAACCCCCCTACCGCCGAGGCCGGCCAGCCCTTTTCGTCCTAATCGACCGATTCAGCTCCTTTTCAATAACCCCGACAAAACCCTCCCCGCCCAGGGGCCGGCCACTTTGGGTAGCCTTGCGGATGGCGTTGTCCTGCCCGTCATCCTCACCCCGACAAAACTCGGCATAGGCCCGCTGCTCCGTCGGATCAAGCCAGTCCGGCTGATGCAGCAAGGCGTTCTCCACCCCGGCGACATGGCAGCTGCCACTGGACCAGCGGTAATCCTCCACCCGCTTGACCAATCCGGCCTTGAGCGGATTGCGCTCGATATAACGCGCCACCGCCCACAGGTAGGCCTGATGTTCAATCACGCAGGAGAAAAACCGGTTCTGCCAGATCCGGCCCGACTGGCCCTGTTTACGGTTGAAATACTGGGTATAGACCATATTGGTCAAGCCGATACCGCGCGCCAGCCCGCTCTCGGTCGCCGGCACCACCAGCAGATGGACATGGTTGTCCATCAGGCACCAGGCCCATATCTGCAGCCCATATTTTTTGGCATACGTCGCCAGCAGCTCCAGATAGGTCTGCCGGTCCTCGTCATCATAAAAAACCACGGCACGGTTGTTGCCGCGCTGAGTGATGTGATGCGGATATCCAGGCGCAATGATACGGGCGATTCTTGGCATGGCACTATAAAATTAGGGACACTTCCCCTATTTTTATGAGAAAAAGCTTGAACCTTCAACAAAGCGTGGAAAATAGGGGAAGTGTCCCTAATTTTCTCCTAATTTCCTGTCTCTGTTCATCCGCGCATGAAGGACACGGATAATTTCAATGCCATCGGCAATGGGTTTGTAATAGATGACATAGTTGTGAAATTGTTTGATGGGGTAGAAGCGGATGCCATTCAGCCATAACCGCTTGGGCTGATAGAGGGTGCCGATTTCCGGCATGGCGACGAGTGAAGCAAAGGTTTGCTCGGCGGCATAAACTTTATCGGCAGCCGAGCGATTGTCACGGGCAATGTACATCCAAAGATTGATAAGATCGTCTTCAGCCGCTGGCGTTATGAGAATCTTGGGCATTATTGACCCTGCATGTTTTCAAAGGCGGCCTGGGCCTTCTCATGCAGGGTGTTCATATTAAGAGGTTGCGACGGCCCGCTTTCGAGCCCTTGAAGCAAGTGCTGTTCTGTTTTTTCGCGGTCATGCCGGATAAGATCACGCAGATAGTCGCTGGCGCTCTGATATTCACCGGTTTTGACGCGGGCTTCAATGAAGGCGCGAAGCTCATCGGGCATGGAGATGTTCAGTGTTGCCATGGTGGGCCTCATCATTGTTATCGATTTTTTGGTAATATAGCCACCTAGAAAATTAGGGACACTTCCCCTATTTTCCGCGCTTTGTGGAGTATTCCTGTTTTTTCCCATAAAAATAGGGGAAGTGTCCCTAATTTCCTCGACAGAACCAGCACCGTACGCTCTGAAACCCTTTATTGGACTCTCCATGGAGTTATGACAAGTTCCCGATACAGTAGAATTCCTTGCCTATGCAACTCCGGTACGAAGCGTCCGCGATGCGGAGAGTGATTAAGTTCAGATACTGCTTTTTTTATTTTCAACAGTGTCTGTCTGGCGTTGGCGGGACTTTGCTCACCGATATAAGCAACTATACTTGCCAGGTCCTGAACGGCAGACCTGGCCCAAACAACCTTGAAGTCTTGCGTCATCCTTCTTTCAATTGTTCTTCTATATTTTTAAAAACGACTTCTTGCTCCAAAAAATTTTCATTCTTCAGATCTTCTTCCCCCATGGAAATCAGCTTCAAGATTCCAAGAGCATTTCGCATATCCTCGAAATTTTGTGGATCTTGAATGACTGCTCTGGGTTCACCATTTTGTGTTATTATTACAGGTCGATGCGTATCGTTAATTTGTTTGAGCAATTCCGCGGTCCTGGATTTCAGGTACGTTACCGGCCTGATGTCGTTTGATATATTCACACCTTCACCTCTATCCTTTTAAGGAAATTGGGGACATCCCTAATTTTATGGGAAAAAAGCAGGAACCTTCAACAAGGAGTGGAAAATAGGGGAAGTGTCCCTGATTTCCCTGATTTCCTAATGATGAGCTGTATATTCATCCAGCAGCCTGCGAATCATTTTTTGGTATTGCGTATTATATTTTTTTGCTTCTTTCTTAAAAAAATCAACACTCGCCTTGCTGAGGGTAATGGTAACCTTAACCGTTTCATCTTTCAAAGCAAGTTCTTCTGGCGTTGGAAGGAAGTCAGAGACGACCTGAACGTTGCCCATCGGTTCATCCGTGAACTTTATTTTCTCTTTCATACACTCTCTTTCCTTTCCGCCAGAAACCGGGGCCGATTATTCTGATTTTGTTCATTCTGTATGTAAAACGGACCGTCATTATCCCTCCTGAAACCCGTCCAAGACAGTAGAAACGTTTTTCATGTTCACTGTGGTCAAGGTCTTCAAGAAGAACACGCTCAGGATCCAGAAAAGCAAATTGTGCCAGTGCGAAAGAAACCCCATGTTTCTCCTGGTTCTGCTTATCTTTTTTTGCATCCCACTCAAAATCTGATCGTTTGCTCATGCAGGGAAGGTAGCTAAATGAAGAAAACTTGTCATTATAATTATATGGCTATAAATATGGTAAATCAAGGACACTTCCTCTATTTTTAAGAGAAAAAACAGGAACCTTTCGCAAAGTTCGGAAAATGGGGGAAGTGTCCCTAATTTTCCCAGACAACCCAAAAAATCGGCATAACCTTAAATCGGTATCGGCTGTAACCGATCGTTTACCGGCAACAATTTCACTGATTCGTTGCGCGGGGACACCAATCTCCTTGGCCAAACGATATCGGCTAAGACCCATGGGGTTCAGGAATTCTTCAAGCAGAATTTCACCTGGTGGAATGGGGTCTAATGTTTGCATTGTACTTACCTCGGAGAAAATTAGGGACACTTCCCCTATTTTTATGGGAAATATCAGGAACATTCCACAAGGTTCGGAAAATAGGGGAAGTGTCCCTAATTTTACGGTAGAAGCAACTTGACACGACAAACAACCATGTATTACATTGTGTATTACGGAGGTGACAGTATGATCACTGTACGACTTGATCCGGATTTAGAAAAAGAAATCAGTACCGTTGCAAAAAATCTCGGGCTCACCAAATCCGATCTGATTCGTCAAAGTTTAATAGAATATCTCGGCAAGCTCGAACGTCCCAATGCCTGGGAATTGGGTCAAGATTTTTTTGGTAGATATTCCAGCGGCCTGGGAAATTTGTCGGTCGATCGAAAAAGAATTTTAAAAGAAAAAATCCGGGCTAAAAGAACATGAAAAAAATTCTCATAGACTCAGGCCCTTTAATTGCCTTGTTTGATGCATCCGATAGATACCATAAAGAATCGGTTGATTTTATCAAACAGAACAAACATCCTCTTATCACAACGATAGCCTCCATATCGGAGACACTACACTTATTAGATTTCAACCGAAATGCGCAGATCGATTTTTTAGAGTGGATTGGCAGAGGAGGAGTTGAGATTCATGATATCCACAATAAAGATTTTCACCGACTAAAAGAGCTCACCGAAAAATATCGTGACGTACCCATGGATTTTGCCGATTCATGTCTTGTCTATATGGCTGAACAACTCAACATACATACCATTGCAACGATTGATCGTGATTTTACAATCTACACGATCAAAGGAAGAAAAAAGTTCGAAATAGTCCTTTAGAAATTAAGAAATTAGGGACACTTCCCCTATTTTTATGGGAAAAATCTGAACATCCCGCAATGCATGGAAAATAGGGGAAGTGTCCCTAATTTCCCCCCCCTAATTTCCCTACTTTCCGGTAGAAGTCGAAGGAGAACGCTATGGAGAGGCTCATTTCCATTCATGTGGAAAAATTGCCCGGAGGTGTCTATCTCGCCACATCCGACGATGTTCCCGGTCTCGTAGCCCAAGGCCGGACGGTCACCGAGACGATGGAAATCGCCCGCGATGTCGCCAGAAAACTCTTGGAAGCCCAAGCCGAGAGGCGCAATAGCCCGTCCCTGCCAGTTATCGGCGATTCATTCGACTGCGCCTTGGTGGTGGGGATGTAAATGGGGCGGTTGTGAAAATTAGGGACACTTCCCCTATTTTCCGCGCTTGATTGAAGGTGCCTTTTTTGTCCCATAAAAATAGGGGAAGTGTCCCTAATTTTCCGGGGAAGTGTCGAAAATTTATTGGTTTCAGCTTATGATCGCCCGCACCTTGGCCAACACTTCGTTCAAGAGGGCTGTTTCTGCTTTTTCCGCGAAAAAAACTCCGCACGCAACAAAATCGATGGTTTTAACCTGCTGACACAGAACCACGCCGGCCACTTTTTGTCCAGGCAAGGGAACCTCGAAGGCATGGCCGCGCACCCTGCTGGTGATCGGTGCGACCAAGGCCAAGAGAATCTTTTTGTTAAACCTCTCCGGTGACAGAACCAAAGCTGGACGTTTGCCTTTCTGCTCGTGCCCCGCCGCCGGATCGAAATCGGTCCAGATAATGTCCCCCCGCTGAGGGATATAGCGTTTCACAGGATTTCCTTGCCAACTGGTTGATCCTGCAACCAGGCACGATCTTCATCGTCCAGCACTAATGATTCTTCCGGGCATTGGTCGAGCAGCTCCTGCAGGGAATACTCCTTGGCCGAGGCCACCGGGGTGATGATAATATTGCCCTTTCTCACCTCTATGTTGACCTCCTGGTCTACCTTGAGTTTGCTGTGTTCAGCGATATTTTTCGGGATGCGCACTCCAAGCGAATTCCCCCACTTCTTTATTGTTAACACCTGCATGCCGGCCTCCTTAACAATAAATTATACATTGTATATACACATTACCGTGCACCATGTCACGTGTCAACGAACAAAAATTAGGGACACTTCCCCTATTTTCCGCGCATTGCGGAATGTTCAGATTTTTCCCATAAAAATAAGGGAAGTGTCCCTAATTTTCTAAATTTTCCCCGAAATCACCTGTTGCCGACAAGCTCCACGATGTCCTCTCGCTGCATCAACCGGATTCCGTACGGTGTCTCGCCGAGGGCAACCATGTCGTCCAGGGTCATTTCCGGATACAGTGTTCGCAGGGTAGCCAATTGCCTGCCGGCATGACCCGGCGTATTGTTGAACTGGTGGATGAAAGCGGTAAAAAGAAGCATTCGCTTATCGCTTGCAAACTCCTCCGCAGTGTCGCGCAGGGTGGCAAGCGCCTGTTCCACCTTACCGATCCTGAACAAAGCATACGCGAGATGTATCGTTGCATGGTACCCGCCCCGGGAAAAATTGTACGCATTTTCCAGAAAAGGCAACCCTGCGGCATACATCTCCTGGCGAAGGTATATCACCCCTTTTATAAAATTGTATTCGTCTGAATGAGGCCTGAAGCGCAGTAAAACATCCACCGACTGCTCGGCTTGCTCATACTCATGCAACTGCACCAAGGTTCTCGTTTTATTGGCCCAACACCTTGGGTCATCGACAATGATATCGAGGCAGGCGTTAAATTGTTGCAAGGCGTGATCATATTGTTCCAACCGGAAGTGCGCAATCCCCAGTCCGTTGAACAAGGCTGCCTCGGTGAGGGGTCGATTCTGGGCTCGGTGGATATAGTTCTGACCGATCCCATACAACTTCTTGGCCACCTCTATTTCCTGGACATCGAGGTACAGGTTGCCTAATTCCAGGGCGACCCCCGGGCTTCGTTCATTATGACGGCCTTCCTTATGCCAGAAAACCGCCCGATCGGTCCATTCATGGTTCCGCTGCATGGTGTTGAACATTGCCACGGCAATATATGAAGCGATGAGAACAAAACAGAAAGATCGTACAATCCTTGGCCATTGGGCGGTATATGCCATTTGCACCAGCACCGCGGCTATCGGTGTAAAAAGAAACAGGGAAGGAATATAATTTCTATGCTCAAATGCCAGTTCCAACGGAATGATGGTGGACTCGATGGAATGATTGACAAAAAAGAACACCACGGCAAAAGAGAACAGGCGATATTTTTGTATCGAGGCAACAGCCGCGGCAAACAAGGCACCAAGAAAAATAAAAGCGGCCAGCGTTGCCGGCGGCTTGAGCCAGGAGGTGGAAATGGGCACATCGTGCACCAGGGTCAAATTCTGGGCATTGGGCACAAGGATCTGAAACAGATAATAAGTAACGATCCTGAACTCGGTGAGCAGTCGTTCATAGGTGGTGAAGGGCCTGTAATCGCCGCTGGTAAACAGGGAAAAGATATTGACCCGACCTGTCACGAGGGCGGCAATCAGGTAGATGAGCACAAGAGAGAGCAGCAGGTACAGAGTGTTTCTGCTGGTCCAGCGAGATTCCTTGAAAAAAAACACCTCGATCAACAGCAGATTGAGCGGAATGAGGACAGCGATTTCCTTGGAGCCAAGGCCAAGAAGAAACATGAGAACAAGAGCAACGACGTAGCTGCCCCGGATCGTATCCGGGTGCCGCACACGCATCCGAATATACAAATACATGGCCAGGACGGAAAACATCCCGGCCAGCGATGTCATCCGTTGAATGATATAGGTAACCGCCTGGGTTTGGATAGGGGCCAGACACCACAGGAGTGTCGCGACCACGGCGATGGTCGCAGCCCGTTGCTGAACAGCCGGCGGCATCTTTGCACTTTGCAGCAGAAGCACCAAGGTGAGATACAAGAACGAAGCGGTGATAATGTGGATGGCGATATTGACGATACGATAGGGAAAAGGATCTGTTCCGGAAAAGACATAATTGACCGCAAAGGTGAGCATTGCGGTTGGTCGGTACAGATTGTTCGCATCAAGCGGCGCCCCAGGCTTTGCGGTCGCGGCGGCAACAAGGGAAGCGGGGGATAAATCCTCGACATGCAATTTGATATTATCGACGATATTGACAGTATCATCAAGGTACCAGCCACCTGAGGTAGATCCTGCATAGGCAACCACAATCAAGAAAAAAACAGCACATAAATGCAGCAAATTCTCATATTTCTTATGCACGCCAGTTCCTCAAAACCTGTTCCCAGCAATCAAAGTCCAACAAGGTGCACGCCTTAACCACGCCCCTGCTGGTTGATTTGATTGAACTGATTGATCTGCTTGATCCCCTGTTCTCCCGCCAAGATGACAACCATGCTCCTGGACCTCAGCCGCCAGGCACCAGACGGCTCCGCACAGGTTCCGTACCGACCTGATGCTCAGTTCCCTGGCAATGGTACCCGGGGCAGGTCCAGGCAAGGCAAATGCGGCAGCTGATAACCAGCTTTACTGCCCACTCGCACTTATATGCAAAAACCATACAACCTTACCACCCAGGTTGTGGAAAGTCCGAGTCATCATGCAGCCAATGAGCGGGTATCAGAATCATGTCGCGGGCGGAGGGCAACGATCGTTTTGTGGCCCCGCGCCTCTTGCGCCTCATGGGTGGCGGCAGGTTGCAACCGACAGCCACCGCGGGATCGCATCCCCGGTGGTCAAAACAGAACATTGTGCCTTAAAAACACGAGCCACCGTCATTCAGGTACATATCGTGCATGAGCATGGTACAGACACATATTTTTTTCGTTGAACTGAACCCTACAGGGATTGCATTTGACATCTCCTGTCATTCCTATAGCAAACGCTCGGTCGCAAGCAAAGCAGCTGACTCAAGCTCGCAACGGACCGCCGCCCTCGTTTGCACCACACCTGGCTGTTGAACAGGCTGACACCCTGTTGCGGCAAACAGACCAGTACGCCCGCTGGCAACTGATCCGTCAAAATACCGACATCGAAGCAGGGCGTATTGCCGAGCTGGTGTTGACCCGTGAAGCTTTATTGAAACTGCACCACCAGGAAGTGGCACTGGATTGGCAACATTTTAACCAGTTGACAGAAGAATTGCGCCAAGCTGGCATCGCGCTGCCCACAGCTACGGATATCAAAGGAGGCCAAGCAGGGGTAACAGCGGTTTCAATACAAGCCACCACGCCGCCGCGGTCGATCCTCCCCGCCGGCGCCCTACTCAACGATGAGTACCTGCTTATCCTGAGCTTGATCTGCCGGGAAGTGGGCCTCAACCAGACCATCATCGCCTATGGTGACGGCGAGAAAACCCTCCTCCCCTTGGGCGACATAGCCCAGGCCCTCGACCTTGCCCTTGATGTGGACGTGGAGCAGGGGACCGTCTCGGGCTGGTTTATTTCCGAAGACCGGACATTTTCCGTGGATACCGGCAGACAGACCATACGGATCGAAGGGCAAAACTACCCGTGGGATGATGGCCTCATCGCGGTTGGCGATGATGATATCTATCTCGATGCCCAAGTTCTGAGCCGATGGTTGCCCCTGGATGTCAGCATATCCTATGGAGCACTCACCGCCACCATGATTCCCCGGGAAAAGCTCCCGTTGCAAGCCAGGTATGAACGGGAACTGCTCCGCCAGCGCCTCGGCGAGCACACGGATTCAGGCCTGAAATTCGACCTGATCCCATCCCCCTATGCGATGTACTCCTTTCCGGTGATGGACTTCAACCTCTCCGGCAGATTCAACAACGGCAACAATTATCAGCTCACGCACTCAATGGTCGCCGAAGGTGACCTCGCCCATATGGGCGCCCAGCTTTTTCTCACCGGCAGCGACCAGTCCCCCCTCGACACGGCCCGCATCAGGCTGGAACGAAAAGATCTGGAAGGGCAGTTGCTGGGACCGATGCAGGCCAGCCAGGTAACAATGGGTGACCTTTCTCCGGTTGCCCTGCCCCTGCTCGGCAGCAGCGGGTCGGGCATCGGGGTGGCAATCAGCAACAGCGACATCCATGCCAGCCAAGATTTTGACACCACCCGGTTCGAGGGCAACATGCAACCCGGCTGGGATGTGGAATTGTATCGTAATGACATCCTGATCGACTCCATCCGGGTCGGCCAGGACGGCCGCTATCTTTTCGAAGACGTGCCGATCAATGTCGGCACCAATGCCTTTCAGGTGGTGGCCCACGGCCCCCAGGGGCAGCAACGCGTCGTTGAGAGCAAAAATCTGCGGATCGGCGGCGGCATGCTCCCGCCCGGAGACTTCAATTACAGCCTCTCCGCTACCCGGAACAACACCAGCGTGTTCGGTCTTGACCAACAACAGCTCAACACGGACGAAAAGGGCCGGCTTGCAGGCCGGTTCAACTACGGATTGACGGAACGGCTCTCGGCAAACGCCGGTTTTGCCGGCATCGACGTCGGCCAGAGCATCCAGAACTACCTGCAGGCCGGTTTGACCGGCACAATTTCCTCCTTCTACGGCGCATTCAACGGCATCCTTGACAGTGAAGGCGGCAGCGGTCTCGCCCTGCAGGGGCAGACCAGCCTGGGGCCTTTCAACCTGCGCGCCAGCCATGAAATTTTCTCCGATTTCATCATTCCGGACCGACCGACCAGCAACCTGAAGGCGAGAACCTCATACGGGATCAGCGGGGGGATTCCCCAGCTGAGTTTTTTACGTCCTGTCTCCTACTCCCTGTCAAGGATAGAGAATACCTTCGATGACCGGCAGACCGGTCGCACCAGTGCCCGTCTCTCCGGACGACTCCACAATATCAGCCTGACCAATACCACCAACTGGTATGATTCGACAGCGGGTTCCCTAGCTCCCATCGACGGTCAGTTCCAGGCTTCGGGCCGCCTGGGCAAAGGACGGCTTACCGCGGCCATGCAGTATGAACTCGGCAAGGAGGATCCCACCAGCAGGTATCGACTCTCCGCCATCCATCCCTTTGGCCGAGATATCACCGCCGGAGCCGATCTCGTCCACACAACCGGTAAGATAGAAACGACTGAAGCGGCCCTCAACATGTCCTATGACACCGGCAAGGTCATCCTCTCGCCCCAACTGACCTATAACAGTGAAGGCGATTACGGCGCCTTCCTCTCTCTCTCCTTTTCCCTGGGTCGGGACCCGATCAGCAACAAGATGCAGGTCCAGTCAGAAAGAAGAACCGGCACGGGAATGGCCACCGCCTTTGTGTATCACGATGCCAATAATAACGGCATCTTCGACGAAGGCGACACTCCCTTGCCGGAGGTCCAGGTCATTGCCGCCCAGGCCGCCGCCAGGGCAACCACCGATGAACAGGGCTTGGCCCTGCTCAGCAACCTGCAGGCTTTTGCCCCCACGGATGTACAATTGAATCCCAGGACCCTGGAGGACCCTTTCTGGCAGCCGGCCAGTCCGGGGGTGGCCATGATGGCGCGCTCAGGAACAATCCAGGCCCTGGAGTTCCCCATTGTCTCCACCGGTGAAATTGACGGGTCCCTCTACTATCAGGACAGCGACGGGAACAGAATCCCTTTATCCAGGGTGCGCCTGGAACTGCGGGACGAAGCCGGCGAACTCATCCAGACAACCGCGTCTGAATTTGACGGCTTCTACCTCTTTGAGCAGGTCTTCCCCGGCACCTACACCCTGCATGTCCGCAGTGAGGACCCGCGCATCAGTTACCTGGCCGAGGAGCTGCGTCAAGAAATCGTCATCGGCAGCGAAGGGACTATTGCCGGGGGCAACGATATTATCTTTCTGGCGCCCCCAGCCGACCCCCCGGGCAATGATGCCGTGATTCCTCCATCTTCCCTGAAACATCCCGCTGACAACAGCGAAACAGAGGACACAACCGCACCCACTGTTGCTGCCACCCAGCCGAACAGGTCCGCACGCCTCGACATCCGTCCCTTGCGCGTGATCGAGCCATCCCCCACAACCGTTGCCATCCAGCCCCTCAAGGTGGTCACTGCACCCGCTCCTGCAATCAACATCCAACCATTGCAGACGGTTGCCAGGGCCGACGTCCAACCTGGTCAACAAACCGAGAAGCAAAACCTGCAAACACCGAAGGCGAGTACCCCCCCGACAACAAACCCAACGAACAGTACCAGGGGTTCACTTACCGGCCCCATTACGGCTCCCGTTCCGATACCCACATCTGAGCGCGGAACACTCACAACCACGCCGGCACCGGCCACCAGCGGCCAATTGACCCTGAATGCCGGTAACCCGAGCGCTCCCGGCGACAATCAAACGGAGACCGCGACGGTCACAGGGACAGATCCAGGCAGCTATTCCAACGCAGGCACTGCTCAACTGAGCCAAAACAGGCAGAACATCTTCAGGCCCATTGACCACCCCGTTATCCAGCCCTTTGCTCCGATCGAGGAACTGGTTAATGCCCCCCCCCAGTGGACAAGGACAACCGGGTATGCAGTGGGAACGCTGGGGCGCCCCATTCTCAATGCCGCCGGGGTCGCCGGCAGGTACGCAGCCATGCAACGACGGCAGAAATAAAGCTCGGAAAGAAAAGTACGGCTTGGCGGAGAAGAAAAAATCCCGGGAGCACCACGGAAGGGTGCCCCCGGGCTGTGAAGAAAGCCTTTCAGGGCAGAGGAAAATCCTTGATGGCTGCGGCTTGGCCCCTGCCAACGGAATCAGGGAGAAACTCAACCCGGATCGTACCGGAAGAGAGATCAAGGGAAGAAACATTGTGCATTGGCACGGAATATTCTCGTTCCGTTTCCGGCCGATAGAGGACGATCCCTTCCAGATGGCCGACCTGTCGCTCGGCCCGCGGGTTATCGGCGGGTAAATACCGAAGAACGAGCCTGCCAAAAGCGCTGCCTTCACCGTGACGGCCCAATCGCACGCTGGCCCGCAGGTTCTCGGGATCGGCGTTCTGCGCCGGCAGGGTCAGGGCGATCGGGGTGACTTCCGGGGCAATGTCACCATGCTGTATAATCACTGGTATGGTGGAGGTGACCAGAACGTCAACAAGAAAGGTCATGTGCTCATCCGCTCGGATACCGGACAGCGTTGCCTGCCCCTGGGCAGGGTCTTCAAGTGGACTGATACTCAGGCGGGTTTGATACTCCCCCGGAGGCAGATCCTGGGGTTTACGCACCATCAACTTGATGGACTGCTGTTCCCTCGGTTTGATGGTCGCCCGGCGCGGCGAAAAACGAATCATGTCCTTGACCAGCCGTTCTTCTTCGGTCTCCATCTCATCCTCGACCTGGTACAATTGCCCCTCGGCATCACGGCGCATGCTGACCAGGGAAATTGCATAGGTGATCGATTCATCGGAGAGATTGCTGACCCGGACTTCGACCGCACGTTGCCGATCCGTGAAAACAGCCCGTATGGGGGTCACCATCAGATTCTTGGATGCTGCCTGGCCAAAATCAACCAGACCGACTACCACCAACAAGCAAAAAATGCCTGGCAAAAAAAACAGGGACAATGATCGTCCCCGTCGCAATGAACATTCTGAAAGCATGAAGCAACTCCCATCTAGAAAAAATGAATATGCAGGGTCAAGGTACCGCTGTAGGTGCCCCGTGCTGCATTACCCGGCAATTCGAGGCTGCCGCCGATGCTGAGGTCACGCCTGACACCGCCGCCCGGCAACTCGGCGCTTGTCTGTGACAGGGATGAAAAGCCCCTGACAGTCACAGTATGACCTCCCGACGTTAAGGTGACCGATGCAGGATAAAGCACCTCCACCAGGCAGGGTTCACTGGAGGTGAGGCTGATACGCCCACTGCCGCCGCCGGTCACCAGCGACCGACCGGCCGTTGATTTCTCCGTCGGGCCATCCTGGGCGGCAATGGTGATCGTATCCCCTGCGGGATACAGATCAATCTGACCAAAATGGAGCCCAGTAACCTGGGCCACCACCCCCTCCGCCCAGGCGATGGGGGTGGTGAACAGGGACACCAGGAATATGCTGGTCAATAACCACCCAAAGCGGCTTATGTGTTGCCTTGGACTCGAGAACATGTCAGCGACAGGTCTTTGATTACAGATAATTGATGGTTACTTGTACCGTGCCGACATAGGTATCATTGGGCGAGTTGGCGGGAATGTTCAATTGCCCACCCATATGAATATAAAGGGTTTCGGTTGCCCCCTTATGAAGGGTAGTTCCTGCACCGCCCCAGCTGTTATTCGCCATATCGGTGATGGTGAGTATGTTCCCGGTTACTTGCCCAATTAAGTCTTGGGGTGCCACAGGATATACTACTTCGACATTGTTTAGCTCAAAAGCCGCCGCAACGCTTATCAAGCCAGTGTCGTAGGTAAATGCGGAAACTGTTGACCCACCGGGAACTGTTTTTGCCGATGTATTATCGATCCCGGTTGATGCTATAGAGCTTAAGGAACTGGCGTCCATAACAACTGTTTCAGTTTTACCGGGAACCAAATCTATGGTACCAAAGTTAATCCCTCGCACCACGGTTTCAACCAATGTGGTCGTGATAGTGGCCTCCACCTCAACGTCATGGCTCGCTGCCTCAACCTTGGCCCCGGAAAGAGCCAGTGCCCCCAGCATTGCCGCGCCGACAAAAAGTGCAGAACCCGTCCATAGTTTCTTTTTCATATCCTTCCTCCTACGTGATTAAATTAGCACGATCCCCAAAGAACCGCACGTGTTTTGATAGCGGCAAGATCTTCATGTTCTTACCGAATGATATGTTATCGGCGCCTGCTTGTAAAATATTTATCTAATTTTTTTATCAGCAAGCATTATATTGCCGTTTACCGCCCAATCCCCATGGCGATCCTCATTGCCCCAAAAAAAATTCAACGTAAAAAAAGATACATAGCGAAAAAAGCCGTCATCACAAATACATTTCATTTTAGTCACTCAACCGGCTTGTCAGTTGATGGATAACAAGGGACACCCCTGTGCACCATATTCTACATCTTTTCATCTTTTCGCCGCGGAGGCTATTGCGGACGGCGGTTTTCATTACCAAGTGTTATGATAATAAATACCATTTTCAAAACTTTTTGCGCTCGCCGTACTTATAGCAGACAGCGTGCCAGTAAGGGCAACAACCTTGCCGACCCATGTTCCTCCGGATCGCATTTGAACTTATTTGCATGTAATAATTCAATAATATTTGTGCTTGCCGCGCAAAAGACCGTCCAGTTGTTCCCTTGGAGCGCCCTGGGCCGCACCCCCTCATTTTGCTCGTAACTGTCTGAAAAATGAAAATTATACAAAAAATCACCGCCGAAAAAACAAACACCTGGACGACCACGCACGGCTTCAGGTGAATATTTTCACCTTCCTTCTGCCAGATAGAGAGAAAACCCCGGTACAACTTCCCATCGGGTAACTTTTTGGTATTTCAATGACACTACCAAAACGCTATTGCTCCGTTAAAAATTAGGAAATTAGGGACACTTCCCCTATTTTAAGGGTAACAATCAGGAACATTCCTCAAAGGGCGGAAAATAGGGGAAGTGTCCCTAATTACTGGGGAAGTGTCCCTGATTACCTTCCCCTCGCCTCGTGGCGGGAAATCTGGTATATATATTAAGATGAACTCGCCGCAATCGATCACCATCAGCGAGGCCGCCGTGGCCACCATCGTTACCTGCCGACCGGTGCCGGAGGTGCTGGTGCTCAAGCGCAATGCCAATCCCCAGGACCCCTGGTCCGGCCACTACGCCTTTCCCGGCGGCCGTCGGGACCAGGAGGACCCCTCCCTGCTGGCCACCTGCCTGCGGGAGACCTTCGAGGAGTGCGGCATCGAGCTGTCCACCGCCCACCTGGTCAAGGAGTACCCCTGCCGCCCGGCCGGTAACCACCTCAACCAGCCGGTGCCGGTGACCACCTACCTGTTCGAACTGCCGGAGCAGCCGCGACTCCGCCTGCAGACCTCGGAGATCAGCTGCGCTGAGTGGCTCTACCTCGACTATGTCGCCGACCGGGAGAACATCATCGAGCGACCGATGAGCCCCCGCTGCCCCGAAGTGCTCTTCCCCTGCATCCCCGCCACCCGCGGCTTTGTCTGGGGCTTCACCTACGAGACCCTGATGATGGTGATAGCCGACCGATATCGCCATATTGGCGACAAAAACAGGGAGGCGGCGGTCGCAGGCGGAAAAGGAAAGAGCGCTTGACTTTTTCCCCGTTGACCGGTATCAATACCAACGAATTTGAACGGTGATCAGGCGCAATGGGCCGGGACGGCCAGGCAATGCAGTGCCGGCGACAGGGCAACAGATGCGCCCGGGCCCATCCTTCTGTTCATCTCCGTCCCAGATCCCACGACCCGGAAACAAGGCGATATCTTTGCGAGCAGTCTGCCTTGCCGGGCCAAGACGAGCCAGGACACAGCCAAAAGGGACATTAAAAGGCACACCAAGAGGTATTGAAAGGTATAGAGAGGTATTGGTATTGGGAGCCGCCCCTTGCCGGGGCGCTCTTTTTTCAATGTAAAGGTTCAACCCAAGGAGAACGTCAATGAAAGCACCCGTACGTGTAGCGGTAACCGGAGCTGCCGGTCAGATCAGCTATTCCCTTATTTTCCGTATTGCCAGCGGCAGCATGCTCGGTCCCGACCAGCCGGTCATCCTCCAGTTGCTGGAAATCCCCCCGGCCATGAACGCCCTTCAGGGTGTACTCATGGAACTCAATGACTGTGCTTTTCCGCTGGTTGCCGGCGTTATCGCCACCGATGATGCCAATGTCGCCTTCAAGGACGCTGATTACGTCATGATGGTCGGTGCCCGTCCCCGTGGACCGGGCATGGAGCGCGGTGACCTGCTCAATGCCAATGCCGCCATCTTCGAGGTGCAGGGCAAGGCACTCAATGACCATGCCAACCCCAATGTCCGGGTGCTCGTGGTCGGCAACCCGGCCAACACCAACGCCCTCATCACCCTGAAGAACGCCCCGAACATCAATCCGCGCAACATCACCGCCATGATGCGTCTGGACCACAACCGGGCCATGTCCCAGATCGCCGAGAAAACCGGCAGCCACTCCACCAAAGTCGAGAAGATGGTTGTCTGGGGCAACCATTCCGCTACTCAGTATCCGGACATCAGCTACGCCACCCTGGAAGGCAAGCCGGTAAAATCCCTGGTCAGCGAAGATTGGAACGTCAATGAGTTCATTCCTGTGGTCCAGCAGCGCGGCGCCGCCATTATCAAGGCCCGCGGTGCTTCTTCTGCTGCTTCCGCCGCTTCCGCCGCGGTCGATCATATGCGCAGCTGGGCCCTGGGCAGCGACGGCCAGTGGGTCAGCATGGGTGTGTACAGCAAGGGCAACCCCTACGGCGTGGATGAGGACCTGATCTTCTCCTTCCCGATCACCACCGCCGGCGGCGACTGGAAGATCGTCGAAGGCCTGGAAGTCAGCGACTTCAGCCGTGAGCGCATCAAACTGACCGAGGCTGAGTTGGTCAGCGAGCGTGATGCTATTGCTGAGCGGCTTAAATAAGGTTTTTTTTAGTGGTTATTTGGGGGTGCTCTTGGAGCACCCCCTTTTTTTTTGCTTTCGATCAGGGGTAATTCGGGATACCTTTCCTATTCTGGGCGGTTTCTTTAACGACGGGTTGTTTGCACGGTAGGTGTCGGGTAATTAGGGACACTTCCCCTATTTTCCGGCCCTTTGAACCGCAGAATGGTTTCAGTATGGGGCTTTTTCGTGGGTGCCAACATAGATAACCTCGGTAGGTGGCGGGTAATTAGGGACACTTCCCCTATTTTCCGGACGTTGTGGAATGTTCTTGATTTTTACCCTCAAAATAGGGGAAGTGTCCCTAATTACTTTCAAAAATTGGGGGAGCATTACTAGTTGCTGTAAGTATCCTTAATTACTGGGGCAATGGCTATCTCGTTGGTCCAGGCGTAATTCCGTGCCCACGTTCAGGTGATCGGGGTCGGTGATCACATCGCGGTTCTGCTCGTAGATATCCCGCCAGGCCCAGAAGCGGCATAGTTGGGCTGCAGCGATGGCGCCAAGGGTGTCCCCCGGTTGGACAGTGTACAAGAAAATGGTTTCCTCAGGGGCCTGCGTATCCGTTACATCGGCGACATCAGCGACATCTGTGTCAGCCGCGGTATCGGCGGTATCCGCTTCCCCTGCCGCAGGGGCCACCAGGTCCGGTTCAGGCGGGGTGCTCTCCCCGGTGCCGGCCAATTCGGTGGGTTCGGGTTCGGGTGCCGGTAACGGCTCCTCCACCACTTGGTGGGCGACAACCGGCGCGGGGTCCCCGGAAGGTTGCGGTGTTGCCTCGGGTTCGGCCGGTTCCACGGGCTGGGCCAAAGGCACCGGCGCCGCCTCCTGCCCGGATGGTGCTGCCAACACCGGTTCGATGGCGGCCGCCGGGGCGACCTCGCTCCGCTCGCTTGCCGGTGGCGAGGCTGTTTCGCGCGGCTCCTGGCCAATCCTGGCGCGGTCCGGCAGCAGGACAAAGAACATGGTCGCCACCACCACGCCGCCGAGCCCAAGGGCCCAGATCGGCAGGCGCTTTTTTTTTGGCGCGATCGGTGCGATCGGCGCGGCCCCGGGCATGGTCGAACGGACTCGCCGGCTGCGGTGCCGCACGGCCCGGGCCAGGAACAGGGAATCGTCCAGCCGCTTGACATGCTCGGCGATTCCGGGGAAATCGACCGCCATGGCCTGCACCGCGCCATAGCGCCGGCGTGCCTCTTCGATATGGCCGGCCTGTTCCAGTTGGTCGGCCTCGGCAAGCAGGACCTCCGCCTTGCCGCGTATCTGCTCTATTTCCTGGTCCAGCTGCCGACGTTCCTCGGCGGACAGGGTCTCCCCGGCCATGACCAGCAGGGTGCCGGCCTCGATGAGCCGACCGGCTTGCAGGGTTTCCCGAATTGTTGTGGCTGTCACCATTGGTTACCTCGCTGGGGTACTTCCCGTGAGGGGTAATTAGGGACACTTCCCCTATTTTCCGCATTTTGCGGAATGTTCTTGATTTTTACCCTCAAAATAGGGGAAGTGTCCCTAATTACTTCGGATTAGCACTGGGGTACACTATACAATTTGATCGAATTTCCATCAACTTGAAAGACCGTAAAGCAAATCCCGGGTGGGCAAAGGGTACGGGGCAATTAGGGACACTTCCCCATGTTTTCCTGTTTTCATTGGGGATACCGCCCGGGTAATTAGCGGGTAATTAGGGACATCCATGATAAGTATTGTCAAGGGGAAAACGGAGGTTTCCCGTTTCGCCCAGGAGTACGTCAGCGCCTGCCTTGCCTCTCCCCCGATCTCGATTGTTCCTCGGCGGGAGCGGAAGCA
>NZ_JAFFQC010000130.1 GCF_016918545.1 Desulfobulbus alkaliphilus
CTATAAGTCGGACGCCGCCGGACGATCTGTCCGGCGGCGTCTTGCGTTTCAAGCGTTGAAGGCGAAGCGCCCGCGCGCATATTCGGCTCGGCGATGGTCGGGCAACAGAGACAACGCTTCCTGCCGGAAACTATTGCGACAGACCGGGCGCTCAATCGATCGGACACTACGGCAAAAGCGATCTGCGGCGCCGTTGACGCGTGCGTCGAATGCAGCCGCTCCATGTCGGGTCGACAGATCGAGATCGCCATAGGGGATGTGGGCTTCGAACTGCGCGGCGTTTGCTGAACCGGCCGAGAGGACCGCGGCGGCCGTGATAGAGACGATTTTGAGCATGATCCTGAGTTCCGTTTTCCAACCCCTTGTCGTCCGGGGTGGCTAACGGTGAAGCTGAATCCGATCGAAACGGCGAAGCTTCTACGGCCGAATGGCGCCGCTTGAATAATTCGACGTCATGACATTTTCGGTCAGGATCGAACCGTCTGCGCATCCGATGCTTCTACTGAGGCTTCTCACCCTCTAAGTCAGGGCAGGCATCTGCTGCAGATTTCATGACCGTCGTCGCCTCC
>NZ_JAFFQC010000131.1 GCF_016918545.1 Desulfobulbus alkaliphilus
AGGATTTGACAAAACGGTTCACTGAAGACCTGATCAAGTACGAGGAGGAAAAGAAAATGCCCTATATAATGAGTGCGGAAAGGATTGGCAAGGAGAAGGGCTTGCAGCAGGGCATGCAGCAAGGCATCCAGCAAGGCATCCAGCAGGGCATGCTCACAGATGCAAGAGAAATGGTTTTAGAAGCCCTTGATGCAAGATTCAGCAAAGACGTTCCAGAAGATGTTTATGAAAAGGTACAAGCCCTGAACAACAGGATTCTGTTGAAAAAGCTGCTCCGATCAGCTGCTCAAAGCGAGGACATTGACAGCTTCAAAAAAGTTCTTCAGGAGATCCATTCGCAACAACCTGAGGGATAACCACTCGAAAAATCAGGAAAAATTAGGGACGCTTCCCTTATTTTTAAAACGCACTGTTCGTTCTTCCTTACAGACGCGGCGGGATGGGCAAACAGCCGTATCGTTTGCCCATGCTGTCACATATAGGAAGGCCTCCCGAATGAACTCCACCACGGGCGCAACCCATGAAATGACTTTGTAGGTTGCGGGTGAGGAACGAACCCCAACA
>NZ_JAFFQC010000132.1 GCF_016918545.1 Desulfobulbus alkaliphilus
GGGCTATGGCGGCGCGCGAACGGCCGCCAATACGGCCGCGACCGGCTATACGCGTGACGCCAACGGCAATCGTCTGATCGTCAACGGCATCATCCAGTCCGGCGCCTCATCCTATTCCAGCCAGTCCGGCGGCGCGGCCTCGGCCTATGCCGGCGCAGGCGCGTCCAGCAACAGCGGCACGACCATCGGCGGCTCCACCGCCATCGGCAATCAGCTGAACGTGGTGGTCCAGGGCAGCCGCAACACCGTCATCGTCAACTCGACCCAGACCAATACCGGCGCCATCAACGCCGGTACGGCCCTGAACGGGAATATCACCCTGCCATGAGCCGCCGTCATCTCATCAAGGGGTCCGCCGCCGTCTCGGCCGTCGCCCTTCTGCTCGCCGGCTGCGTCAGCCCCGTCGCGGGTCCGTCGGGGCAATATGCGACGCCGATCGGCAATGCGCCGGTGACCGCAAACCCCACGCCCTATTCCGCCGCGCTGTATTGCCTGGCCGACTACGCCCGTCGCTACAACCTGCCCTCGCCGCGCCTGGCCGTGGGCAGGATCAGCGACTACACC
>NZ_JAFFQC010000133.1 GCF_016918545.1 Desulfobulbus alkaliphilus
GCCAGTTCCAGCCCCGGCGTGACCGAGACCGGATCGACGCCGCGCGCGAACCGGTACTGGGCGTCGGAATGGATGCCCAGCGCACGGCCGGTCTGGGCGATGACCAGCGGGGCGAACCAGGCGCTTTCCAGGAAGACGTCCGTGGTGGTCTCGTCGCAGCCGGTCGATTCCCCGCCCATGACGCCGCCCAGGCCGATAGGGCGCTCGCCCCCGCCGTCGGCGATGACGCAGTCGGCTGCGGATGCGGCGTAGGTCTTGCCGTCCAGGGCGATCAGATGTTCGTGCTCGCCGGTCGCGGTCGAAACCTGGCCCGCCCGCACCACGATCTCGGTCCCCGACAGCTTGGCGACGTCATAGACGTGCAACGGGCGAGCTCGGTCATAGGCGATCAGATTGGTCACATCGACCAGACGGTTGATCGAGCGCAGGCCGATGGCCGTCAGACGCTTCTGCAGCCAGGCCGGCGACGGGCCGTTCTTTACGCCGCGAATGACGCGACCGGCGAAGACCGGGCACATCTCGGGAGCCTCCAGCCGCACGCTGATCGGCGACGGGAAGGC
>NZ_JAFFQC010000134.1 GCF_016918545.1 Desulfobulbus alkaliphilus
TTGCAGCACTGCGTGCGCGACGGCATCGAACACGGGGATGCCGACGCCACCATCGCAGCCTTTGCCAAGGCCGTGGAACATTTTTCCCGTCGCAGCTAGCCGGGCTTGCCCGGTTTTTTTTTGGCCCCTGCTTGACTACCTATACCCCTATAGGTATCTTGAGGCCGATCGAATACTTTTCCACCCGCCTGTCCCCGCGCACATCCGCCGCAGAGCCTTCCGGCACATGCCGGACTTGCGATGCTCATGACGCCCCGGACAGACAAGGAGGCTCCATGCTGGCAGACGTCAAGGAATGGCTCAGGGAAGAGCCCCGGCAGGCACTGGCCCTGGGCATATCGGCAGTGGCCCTGCTGCTGAGTTTTCTGGAACTTGTCCCCGGTCCTGTGGACCCGGCCTGGCTGGCCGTGCTGCTGTGCGGCGTGCCCATCATCAAGGAAGGCGCCGAAGGCCTGTTCACGCGCTTCGACATCAAGGCCGACGTGCTGGTCTCGCTGGCCCTGCTGGCGTCCGTCATCATCGGTGAGATCTTCGCCGCCGGTGAGGTGG
>NZ_JAFFQC010000135.1 GCF_016918545.1 Desulfobulbus alkaliphilus
ATTGACTACCTCAGCATCAAGAGCATGGATGGGGGCGTGGGGATCGCCCTGCTCGGTAACCAACTGCTGTTCGATCCAGGTCTCCTGGCGCATTGCCGACGCCTGGTCACCGCCCTGGACAATGATCGGGGCGGCATCAGCGCGGTGGTTGATCTGACCCAGCGGTATCCGGATACGGAACTGGTCCCGTATCCCCTTGATGGCCATAAGGATGCCAATGAGGTCTTGCAGGCCCGGAAGAAAAAAGGTCGCCGGCTGAGTGTGCCCGATAAACTGGAAATCTACCGGGCCTTTCAGCGGAGCGACAACAAGAGTGAGCTGGCCCGACAGTGGGGCATAGACCGTTCCTATCTCTATCAACTGGTCAAGGATATGGAGGCGTCGCTGACCGGGCTGCTCGCTGCCCGCCAGGTCGGACGGCCACCGGCCGATCGTCCTGAATCGGTGCAGGAGGCCTGGCAAGAACTGCAGGCCCTGCGGGAGCAGATCAATCAACTCGGCCAAGAGCGGGATCAGGCCACCTGTCGCGCCGAGTTCCTCGGTCTGC
>NZ_JAFFQC010000136.1 GCF_016918545.1 Desulfobulbus alkaliphilus
ATTGACTACCTCAGCATCAAGAGCATGGATGGGGGCGTGGGGATCGCCCTGCTCGGTAACCAACTGCTGTTCGATCCAGGTCTCCTGGCGCATTGCCGACGCCTGGTCACCGCCCTGGACAATGATCAGGGCGGCATCAGCGCGGTGGTTGATCTGACCCAACGGTATCCGGATACGGAACTGGTCCCGTATCCCCTTGATGGCCATAAGGATGCCAATGAGGTGTTGCAGGCCCGGAAGAAAAAAGGTCGCCGGCTGAGTGTGCCCGATAAACTGGAGATCTACCGGGCCTTTCAGCGGAGCGACAACAAGAGTGAGCTGGCCCGACAGTGGGGCATAGACCGTTCCTATCTCTATCAACTGGTCAAGGATATGGAGGAGTCGCTGACCGGCCTGCTCGCTGCCCGCCAGGTCGGACGACCACCGGCCGATCGTCCTGAATCGGTGCAGGAGGCCTGGCAAGAACTGCAGGCCCTGCGGGAGCAGATCAATCAACTCGGCCAAGAGCGGGATCAGGCCACCTGTCGCGCCGAGTTCCTCGGTCTGC
>NZ_JAFFQC010000137.1 GCF_016918545.1 Desulfobulbus alkaliphilus
CTGCTGATAATAGGGGTGGGTGGTTGGCGGCAGTTGCGGGTGGGCTTGAAACTGGGGCTGCTGGTAATAGGCCTGGGTTTGCTGCTGCAGGTTTGGATCCATGGCAATTCTCCTTGATGATGGATGGGTTTGATTCCCTGCGAGGAACTTGGAAAGAGGGCTAGTTGGTCAGGGGCGGCCGAGCAGGTAGCTCATCCCGGTGGCTGTGGCCACGGTGACCGCGAGGCCGGGAAGACCGCCTCCGGTCAGGGAGGACGCCGCCGCGGTGGCCGAGGCCGCGGCAATGCCGCCGATGGCGCCCTTGTGGAGACTGTCGCTCACCGCCTCGGTCATGCTCATGTCGCCCGCGCCCACCCGATGCAGATTCTGCCCCAGGGTGCCGGTGGCGACAACGATCACCCCGAACAGGCCGACGGCCAGAATCGGAGAGGTGGCGCTTGCCGTTGTCGTTTGCGGCAGGGAGGGCATAGCCGGCTGGGCCGGGGGATAGGGTGCCTGTGGGGCATACTGATGCAGGGGGTTGGTCGTGATCCGGGGGGGC
>NZ_JAFFQC010000138.1 GCF_016918545.1 Desulfobulbus alkaliphilus
CCTTAACGCCCTGCGTCCATGGCAGATGGATGTCCGGCGGGTGAAGCTTTGGTCATGAAGAGACGATCTCTCCGCGTCGTGTCGCGACGGACACGCTCCGCGCCGTCAGCCGTAGGTCACGCCCGTCAGACGCTCTGATTCCGCCCAGAGACCCCTGGCCACATCAGCGTCCTTGGCCTGGCGCTTGATCGCCGCAACGCCGGGCGGGCCTTTCATCTCCTGAAAGCCGGTGGGGCCGTAATAGCCGCCGGGCGTCGGGTCCGGCAGGGTCGCGGCCATCAGGATCGGCAGGGCGCCGTCCGCAGCCGAATGGCTGAGCACGGCCTCCAGCAGCCGGGCGCCGCGCGCGAACAGGCCGGGCTTGCCGGCATGGCCGTTGGCGATCAGGTCGGTTCGGGCGAAGCCGGGGTGGGCCGCCACGCTGATCAGGCCCCAGCCGTGGGCGTCGCTGCGGCGCTGAAGCTCCAAGGCGAACATCAGCATGGCCAGCTTGGACTGCTGATAGACCGGCCAAGGACGGTAGTGGGTCTGATAGTTCAGG
>NZ_JAFFQC010000139.1 GCF_016918545.1 Desulfobulbus alkaliphilus
CCCTCGCCGTTTCCTGCTCACCCCCCGATGTGTGGTCTGGGACCTGAGCGAAGTCGAAGCGTGGCTAGCTTTGCGACGCGAGCGTCCGATCACACCTGCTAAGGGTCCAGATGTCCGTCTTCGCCGTTCGCGGCCTGTGGCGTGGGGCCACCCCGAACGACGCCCCTTCTAGGCCGCAGCGCCAATCCGTTGCCGAACGAGATCAGGCATGACCTTGTTCTTCGCTGCCTGATCCCCCAAGCCGAGGCGCCCGTAGACCTCTCCGCCTATACCGGGCACGACGTCGCCGTTCTTCTCACGCTCGGTATCGACTTCGAACATCCAGTACTGGAATCGTTCCGACAGCTCTCGCGGAAACTCCTGGGTCAGACGCTCGTCCGCACCGTCGAGCATCACCGGCGCAACCACATGGACGCGCGAAGGCGAAATGTCGTCGAACAGGTGCTCAAGGTTCGTGCGAACGACGCAGGAGCCTGAGATGATCGACTTGAGCATGACGATCTGGTCCACGCCATCAAGCGGCTCGACATACTCTTGGGT
>NZ_JAFFQC010000013.1 GCF_016918545.1 Desulfobulbus alkaliphilus
TTACGGCGTTGGCGGGTCAACTCACGCCACTGCCGAATATCCTTTGAAGGGATGAAGCTGCCGCGCAGCAATCCATGCTTCAAAAGGCTGGCCAGCCATCTGCTGTCGGCGATGTCGGTCTTTCGTCCCGGAACATTTTTAATGTGACGGGCATTGACCAAAATTACCTCCACATGATGCTCAAGTACATTATGAACCGGTCGCCAGTAGATGCCTGTACTCTCCATCGCCACAATCGGGCAGTCTCTTTCCTGCAACCATCCTCTGAGCTTGACGAGTTCATCGGTAAACGTGCCGAATTCCCTGATCTCCGATTCTTCATGACCCTGCTCGTCAATTGTCATCAGACAGGCCGATATTTTCTCTTTGTGAACATCCAATCCGCAACATACCGGGTGAATAATTCTGATCGCTGCGGTATCTTGTTGGTGAGTCATGGCTATTCTCCTTTTTGATTGAATTTAACGGGTTTTTTTCAAAAGGATGTATAGCCATGGCTCGCCTTCGTTTTCAACACTTAAGTTTCATGCTTCGTTGTGACTTCTTGTCATGGGGGTTAGTAGGTAAAGCGGTACCTTATTCCCACGCTTACCAGATGTTGTTTGTTTTCGATATCAAGTGTCCCCGGAAATAAGGCATTATCGACCTCAACATCATCGGTCATACGAAATACATACTCACCATAGAGATCGATATTTTCTGTGGTACGCCACGTTAACCCGGCTTTCAGTTGAAAACCTATTTTGGTCTCGCTCTGGTCTATGATTTTCACCCCTGAAGGTTTGTACTCGACATCAACCGACATAAGCCCAATACCAGCGCCAAGGTAGGGATAAAAGGATCCCAAATCAACAAAATCATAGTAGAGGTTCAGAAAAACCCCTGTCGAAGATATTGACCCCTGCCCATCAGCGACGACCTGACCAACAGTTGCTCCGAGCTGATTGCGTGAACCGGTAAGAACAGCTGCATCAACACCGTCTATGACGGTACCGGCGACATTTACGCCTTTATGCTTATCAACATCCGCAGTTGAGTAGGTCAGCTCTATTCCCGACCTCAGTCCACTGGCATACAACAGCCCGACTTCGCCGGATATAGCCCATCCACTTTCAAATTCGGTTTCCCAACCGTATGGGGTTCCCGCAGAAATGGGAGTCCCAAAAGGTATAACTGGCGAACCATTTCCAGTCGTAAAATTGCCGGTGGTGCCAGTGTTATCACTATCGCTCTGCTTCAGATAACTCAGAGAGCCGCCAACATACCAGTCGTGTTGTGCATAGCTTGTGGAGGCGGTAAAAACCACCAGAGCCCCAGCAATGATTAGACAATTTCGCATCATCGTTCCCTCCTTATAGGTTAAAAGTTGAAAAGTGGCCATGAATGCTCACCAAACAGCAAGTTATAAATAACAATTTGGTGCTAACACGAAAACAAGACCCTCGCAATAGTTTTCAATAGCCTTTAATAAACATTCTTTGTTTTTTGCCGGGATCGTACAGGCGATTCTAAACACCCAGCAACACCCATCATCTCATGAAACATAAATGCCGCTCCATTTCATGCCAAAGGGGTCAAGTCTGTTTTTGGCTTTTTTGGTGAATAAAGCCACAGAAACAGATCTGGCAGAGTTTGTTGCATGGAGAGTCCCTGTCCAAAACCTGGTCTCATGCCGTCCAATCTTATTCGTTATTATCTTCCTGACTATTTCTCTTCAGACTTTTCCCGATATTCCAGGCCTTGCCGAGATTGTCTCCGACTGTCCAATACTTGTTGTCCGGCATTGTCAAGGTGAAGGGATTCATTTTTTTTATATCCAGCATCTTGTCCGACATATACTTCTCTTCTGAAAAGACTTCTATCGGCTCTCCTATGTAGAGGGTATTAAAAGGCAGTTTTACCGTATCAAACAGAGAGAGAGAAATACATACCGGACATTCTTCAATGAGTGGGGCTTTCTCCAACTCACCAAAAAAACGTTGAAAAGTTGAGATTTGTCTATCTTGCTGCCTGAGACCAGTCCACAATAATCCGTTTTTTCGACCAATGAAGCATCTGGGATATTAATGCTGAATTCTCTATTCTCATCAATACCTTTATTGGTATGATGCGGTCCCAGTGTTATGGCGAACAAGGGTGGTTTAAAATTGACTCTCGAAACCCAGGCTACAGCCAAAAAATTTGCTTTGCCATCAACCACTGCACCTACCAATACCATGGGCATGGGGTACAAAAAGGCAGCGCCGTTATCAATTTTGATTTTTCCCATAGCATGTTCCCCTTTGATTAGGAATGTTTGCTGCTGCTGAAAGGTGTTGAAAGACAGAGAGTTGGAGAAATAAGTGCTTGATATGCTCACCTTTTCATGATTTGCCGGTGCATCTCTTGAATATGGCGGTGTCTGGGAGGACCGTAGCGACCTGTTCAACGATGGATTTGCAGCCGGCAGCCTGTTTCTGGGAGCCGACACCCCGGCGGGACCGATCTACCTCGGCTACGGGCAGGCGGAAGGCGGCAACGACGCGTTCTTCTTCTTTTTCGGGAACCCCTTCTGACAGCCCATGCCACTGGGGACGCTTTGGAGACCTTGTGTACTTCGCGGCATCCGCTCACCTGCCGGCAAGCGCACAAATCGCCTGACCATATGCAGCTTGCAGGGATTGAAGATAGCGGGGATCAATGGGCCCTTTCCAGGTGATGACCTGAAAAAACCGTTTGGGGATGGGTATCGATGCAGGTTGGAATCCACCGGCAAAGCGGGTTTGCCAGCGGATTTTCTGGATATTTGCGCCACTCTCGGGAATGGTGGCGGCCAGATTTTCATAACCGAGGGTATGCAGGCACTCTGCCATGAGCGTTTCAGTGTAGACACTGCGGGCAAACAGACAGGCAACCATC
Source organism: Desulfobulbus alkaliphilus (assembly GCF_016918545.1). Taxonomy (GTDB): domain Bacteria; phylum Desulfobacterota; class Desulfobulbia; order Desulfobulbales; family Desulfobulbaceae; genus Desulfobulbus; species Desulfobulbus alkaliphilus. The sequence goes on from NZ_JAFFQC010000013.1 coordinate 2,899, forward strand.
GAGGTCATGAAGGCGCGTGAGGCTTCATCCCGCACAAGAAACGCCACCGCAGCATCGATATCCTTGTCTGCGTGCAGCTGGTCGTACGAATAACCACCACTGTCCAGATGGGAATGACGAAACCCAAGCGCCTGGGCCGCGAAAAAGACCTCGCCAGTGGCATAACCCGCCATTTCCTGGCCGAGCACACAGGCAAAATCTTCACCGCCATAGACTGCGGCTGCCTTGAGGGTTCCCTGACCAAGAAGCCGGTAGAACTCGTTGGCACCGTTGCCAAAGGAGTGGGCCGCCTGCCGGTAGCTTGCACAATCACCGAAGGTCAACGGCACCAGCGTCTCTTCAACGGAGATCAGTTCCTTTGCCGTGGCTTCAGTCGCCCAGGCAAGGGCCACCCCGGCCGACATCGCGTCCATGCCGGCTTTTTCGAACAGATCGAGCAGGCTGAGCACCCCGGACATGTCCGTCACGCCCAGCATCGTCCCCAGAGAAAAGATGGTTTCGTAATCATAGCTCACCTGCCGATAGAGGTATCGATGACTGTCCATGAATTTTTCGCGAACAAAGCCGACATGGATGCAGCCAACCGGGCATCCCGAGCAGGCCGAGTTGCGCAAGAGGGCCTGTTCGGCAAACTGCTGGCCGGAGATGTGCTCAACCGCCTCGTCGGCCGTTGCCTGCAGGTTGCGCCATGGCAGGGATTGCAAGTCATTGAGCGCCTCTAGATTCGCCGGGGTGCCGAGGTCGTGGTACTTCTTCATCATCCCGGTGGCCGTCACCTGGTTGTGCACCTCGGCAAACAATTTGGCATACCGGTTGCCCTGAGGCAACGGCAAGACGGCATCGCCCTGGAGGATGATGGCCTTGAGATTTTTGGCGCCCATGACCGCCCCGCCGCCCATTCGTCCAAAATGGCGATAGGTATCGACATTGATGCCCGCAATGGCAGCGCCATTCTCACCCGCCGGACCTATGCGGAGAATGGAACGGTGCCCGGACCCCTTGCTTATGCGCCGCAGCACCTTGCCGGCCTCGAAGACATCCTGACCCCAGAGGAAGCCGCAATCCCTGGTGTGAGCATGCGTGCTGTTCACTTCCAGAAAACAGGGACCTGGGGAGCAGCCAATGACCACCAGGGCATCGAGGCCGGTCAGACGGAGGGCCATGGCACTGCGACCGCCACCGTGACTCTCGGTGTATTGATCGTGGTAGGGCGATGTGAAGGCGCAGATGGTCTTGCTCATTAACGGGAAGTAGCCTGTGAGCGGGCCTATGGCAAAAATGAGCGGCTGTTCGGGGGCATCCCAGGCGGCTCCCGGTTGCCCGTACCGGTTGAACAACAGGGCCGCCAGTCCGCTGCCGCCGGCCACCCGGTCGCGACCCTCCAAGTGGATCCGCTCCCCTTTTCCGGTCGTCAGATCATAGAGCAGGACAGTGAAATGATCGGCGTTCATGATGCAGGCTCCAAGGGTTTACTGGAGGATCGGGGCCGAAGATTGCTTGCCTCCGCCATCTCCAGGCAGTCATGCGGACAGAAGGGGATGCACAGGCCGCAGTGGAGGCAGAGAAACGGTTCTCCTTCCTGATCGATATAAATGGCATCAACCGGGCAGGCGGGTGCACAGGAACCGCATCGATTGCACAGCTTTTTCCTGAGTACTATCCCGCCATCACGGCGCGGCTGCAGGGCCCCGGTGGGACAGGCCTCGGCGCACGGGGGAGAGATGCAGGCGAGACAATACACGGCGGTGAATCCGGTGGTCAAACCACCGGATGATTGGATTCGGATCCCCGCGGTATCCCAGGACAGGCGATGATGGAGCAGCCGGGCACAGGCCAGGGAACAGGAGTGGCAACCAATGCATCGGTCCATGCGGGGCGCGGTCAGAATTTTCATAGGTTTTCCTGCTGATTCATGAACTCCTGGAAACAATCTCGATTGGAACTGCAAAAAAGTAGGTTCAAGTTGAAGGATGACACTGCCACAGCAAAAGGTGTGCTGAAGCTGTTCAATTACTGGCGCCTTGTACGGTTTCAGCAATAACATAAATGACTTTCGCTTGAAATGGGAAAAACGCCGGCAAAGGGTTCCGCAACACATACGGTAACAACGGAATTCAAAAAAGATGCCCACGGCGGCTTGACACGACGTATGTCCGCGGGTAACCTTTCTATCTATTTGCAGTCAATTAACCGGAATTTCGGGCTGGCCCTGTACCGGAAAGGTTTTTTCGGTTTCAAAGGCAGCCCAGGCCTGCAGAACAAAACAACCAGGAGCGTGGATATGAAAAAGCTTATGATCTTCATTGCGGCAATGGCGCTGTTTGCTGCCGGCGGGAATCCGGCTGCAGCCGCCGGACACGGCGGGGAAGCTGTGCAGGAAAAGAAGCTGTTTGTCACCCTGGTGGATGTGGACTCCCAGGCTCGTGGTATGACGCTTGTCCTGGCCAACCAGGCCGCCGCCCAGGGCGCGGAGGTCCGGGTACTGCTGTGTGGGGATGGCGCCCAGCTTGCCCTCAGGGAGTACAACCCTCCAAAACTGCGCCCCCGGGACGTTACTCCCAAACAACTGCTGGAAAATCTGATGCAAAACGGGGCAATTGTGGAAGTCTGCGCAATTTTTCTGCCCAACACGGGATATTCCGCAGAAGATCTGACCGATGGAATCGGCGTGGCAAACCCCGCCGAGGTTGCCGAGTATATGATGCAGCCGAATGTCAAACTCTTCACCCGCTGACCCTCTTCACCCGGTCTCCGGATCCAGCGTGTTCAGCTCTGCTTTGCGATAACAACCGGGGGCCGAATACTTGGGGCAAAATAGTGGTTTCCCCTTCGTCGGATACACTCGAGTACGAAAAAGCAAGAAAAAGCAAGAAAAAGGGTCAGGTCTTGAATTATCAATACTCTGTTAATTCAAGACCTGACCCTGCATGTCCCGGCAAAGCGGGGAACAACAGAGCACTAAACTCCGCCGCCGTCAGACTGAAGCACGATCAAGCGAAGACATCGGCGGGAACGTACGGGTGCGTACCCTCAATCACCTTGATACCGGCCTTCGCCTTGATTTTCTGCATTATATCCTCCTTGTGCGGACACTGCTCGGCAATGCAGGGGGCTATGTGAATGACCGTCGGTTTTTCCTTCATCGGGTCATTCCAGAGTTTCACCTGCATCAGCCGAGTGACAATGGCCGAAGCCGGGCAGCCACCGCAACCGACCATGCCGATAATCTCGGCATCGACGCCTTCATAGATCTCAAAGACTCCCTGACGACGGTTAAAAGCCACCAGGCAGCGAGAACAACCAATGCAGACATCGTCCATGGTGTTCTTGCAGCCAACAATCAGAATCTTTTCCACGACGAACCTCCCTTCTATTGATAAAATTTCACATAGCTTACCACTGACCCGATCCGACCAACAAGGGCTATTATATCTGTCACCCCCAAAAACAACCTGCCCAAAAGCAGGACCCATTGAAGCGAGCCTGGTTTTAAGCCTGCATAATCAATCCATCGGTAGCGCGGTGACGGATAATCTGTTAAGCGGTGCTCGCGAATTCATGACAAGTCCTTTGTCCCGCCCTGGAACCCCCGGGATCCGATGAACCGTCGCCACAACGTGAGAACGGCATGGCCTCAGGGGGATGCGTGCAGACCAGGTTTGTCACTGTTGAGCGCCAATGGTGGACGGCTCATCCTCGCCCATCCGGTTCGGTTTGCAAACAGGCGACCTCCCAGGACCATGCTGGGTGCTTCTTTGAAGCAATGCCCCGAAGTCTCATTTAAGGGTTGACTCGTCCTGGATGGGCAGGTAGTTTTAAAATCTATTCTTTCTCAACAGTTAACAGCTTGTTTCTATCTATAAACAGCTGTTTTCTTCGCCCACAAGAAGTTTTTCCATCCTCTGTATCGATTATTCCTCACATGAAAAAGCAACTACTCGAACTGCTCATCTGCCCACATTGCCTGCCCGACGAGTACGGCCTGGCCGCCGACATCACCCACGAGACTGAAGGCGATATCGAAACCGGCGTACTTAGATGTTCGCACTGCGCCGCCCTGTTCCCGATCGTCGATGGCATCGCTCTGCTTGACCCCCACGCCACCGACAGTCAACGGGCCGCCGACAAGTACGAGACCGATGAAGTGGTGTCGTCCTACCTGTGGAGCCATTTCAGCGACCTGCTTGACGATCCGCAGGGTTCGCAGGCCTATGCCACCTGGGCCGGCCTGATGCGGTCACAGGGCGGGGTGGCCCTCGACGCCGGCGGCGCGGTGGGACGGTTCACCTTCGAAATGAGTAGCCGCTGCGATTTCGCCCTTGGTATCGACACCTCGCAGGCCTTCATCCAGGCGGCACGGCGATTACTTCTGGAACGTTCCCTGGAGGTCTCACTCAAGGACGAGGGGATGCTGCGACGAGAGGTCACCATCCGTTTACCGGAGGAATGGCGGAGCGACCGGGCGGAGTTCATCGTTGCCAATGCCCTGGCCTTGCCCTTGCGACGTAAGTCCATCGGACTGTTTTCCTCGCTCAACCTGGTCGATAAGGTGCCTTCGCCGCTTGGACATCTGCGGGAAATGAATCGGGTGACCCGCGATGTCGAGGCCCAATTCATCCTCTCCGACCCTTTCTCCTGGTCCACCGAGGCTGCCCCAGTCGAAGAGTGGCTGGGAGGAACGACGGAGGGCCGGTTTGGAGGCAAGGGGCTGGCCAATGTGAAGGCCCTGCTGGCCGATGGAGCAAGCGAGCTGGCCCCAACCTGGCGGGTAGGCGAAACCGGCAGCGTCTGGTGGACCATCCGCACCCACAGCAATCATTATGAATTGATCCGCAGCTGTTATGTGCACGCCAGCCGATAGAGGTAAGCAATGTTGATCGATACTGTCTGCCGTCTGTGTTCGTCGTGCTGCCCCATCGAGGCCGAGGTGGAGGAAGGAAGGCTGATCGGCGCCCGACGAAAATCCTTCCTCGACCCCTACAAACGGCTGGCCTGCGCCAAGCTGGCGGCCGCCCCGGACATCGTCTATTCGCCCGATCGCCTGACCACGCCGCTGATCCGCAGGGAGGATGGTTCCGGCTTTCGCGAGGCTGGCTGGGACGAGGCCCTGGAACGAGTGGCGGAACGGATGCGCCACCACCGGCAAACATCCGGCGCCCAATCAGTGGCTTGGCTGCGGGGCATGGCCGCCGATTGGGGCGCGCCCTGGGATTATCCCAACCGGTTGATGCATGCCTTCGGCAGCCCCAACACCATCGGCAACGGCTCGATCTGTTTCGTGGCCCGCGATTTTGCCCACAGTTATGTCTACGGCTCCATGGCCTTTCCCGAGGCCAAGAACGCCAAATGCATCATCGTCTGGGGAAAGAACGACGGCAACACCGCTTTGGGGGCGGCCGAGGGAATCCATTGGGCCAAGGCCCACGGAGCGACGCTGATCGTCATCGATCCGGTGCGCACCGCCCTGGCCGCCAAGGCCGACATCTGGCTGCCGATCAAGCCGGGCCACGACGGATTGCTGGCCATGGCCATGATCAACGAGATCATCAGGGAGCGATGGTATGACAGTGCATTCATCGACCGCTACACTGTCGGCTTCGAGGAACTGCGCGCGGTGGCGGCCCGTTATCCGGTCGAAACGGTCGCCGGGCAGGTGTGGCTCGATGCCGACGTGATCCGGGAGGTCACCCGGATTTACGCCACCATCAAACCGGCGGCGATCATCGACGGCAACGGCCTCGACATGCACCGCGAGGTTTTCGACACCACCCGGGCTGTCGCCATGCTGCGCGCCCTCACCGGCAACCTCGACAAGCCGGGCGGCGACGTGCTGCCCCAGCCTGTTCCGGCACGCAACATCCAACTTAAAGAAAGACTGCCGGAAGGACTGAAGCCCATTACCGCTGCCTATTCGCTGTTCAACACCTTCTCAGAAACCTGGGGCAACCAGGTCCAGGGCTGCGTGGTCGACGCCATCCTCGACCAGCGACCCTATCCGCTCAAGATGGTGGTGGTCCAGTCGGGCAACCCGCTGGTGACCATGGCCGACTCCAACCGCACCCGGGCCGCCTTCGCCAAGCTGGAGACCCTGGTGGTCATCGACATGTTCATGACCGAGACCGCCAAGCTGGCCGAAGTCATTCTGCCGGCAGCCAGTTGCTTCGAGAAGACTCAGCTCAACCGGGCCTCGATCCGGAACAATCCGATCATTCTCCAGAATGCGGTCATCGAACCACTGGGCGATTCCTGGCCAGATTGGCGGATCGTCTTCGAGTTGGGCAGAAGGCTTGGCTATGGTGACGACTTTCCCTGGCAGACTGCCGAGGAAGCCATTGATGACCAGTTGGAGCCCGCCGGGGTGACGGTGGCCGATCTACGCAGCCACGGTAAAACAGGGTTGCGCCTTGAGACCATGCGTTACGAAAAATACCGCGACCAGCCCCTCAAGACACCGTCGGGCAAGGTGGAGTTTTACTCACCCCGGCTGGCCGAGGCGGGATTTGCCGGGGTTCCGTTCGAACAGGGCTTGGGACCGGATCCGATCAGTTTCACCGACCGGCGCGCCGACTACCCTCTTTTGGGTATCAGCGGCAGCCGCGACATCCGCTTCACAAACTCCCAGTTCCGCACCATCCCTGCCCTGCTCAAGGGAGGGACGGTCTGCGTGGTGGATATCCACCCCGACGATGCCGAACAACAGAGAGTGACTGAGGGGGATAGAGTTGCCATAGAAACCCCCAAGGGACAGGTCGAGATGACGGCTCGGTTGTCGACAACGGTGCGGCCCGGCATGGTTCGGTTAGCTTGGGGCTGGGGCGACTATGACCCCCGCGCCAACCTCAACGCCCTCACCGAGGACGATGTCCGCGGTCCGGTCTCCGGCACCTCCACCAGTCGCAGTTTCATGTGCCGTCTGCGCAAGCTCTGAAAACCGGTTTTTTCTCAGGCCTCTCCTTGCACGATCAACAACAACGGGTTCCCCATGGGGAGCCCGTTGTTGTTGATGGCCGGCAACCATCAATGGGTGGTTGCCGGACTCGCCTCATGCATTTCCCGGCTCCAGGGATCTTGCTCGCACCTGAATCCGTTACGGCTGGATCTTGTTTTGGATCTCTTTTACTGTAACAGGCTATAAAAGCGTTGGCATTGTTGACGCTTCGCCTTCACCAGCTGTCCCCCGGGACCGGATGAACCATCGTCACAACGTGAGAATGGTATGGTTCCAGGGGAATGCCTGCCAGACCAGGTCGGTCACTGGTGAGCGCCGGTGGTGGACGGTTCAAGCCGCAGCAAGGGTGAGGCGCTGTCGTCGGCTATCACGTAAATATAGCCGTCATCCGGGCCCACGGCCACGTCCCGGATCCGCCAGCCCTTGCCTTCGAGGAGTCGGACCGGGGGTGAGACGGATTCTCCGTCAACAGCAAACAACCCCAGGTAGCGGTGGAAGAGATTGCCGACCAGCAGATGGCCCCGCCACTCCGCAAAGGCCTCGCCGGTGTAGAAGGCCATGCCCGAGGGTGGGAAGTGGTCCGCGCGGCCAGGACCCCAGTGGAAAACCGGCGCGATGAATGCGTCGGTCTCATCATGGGGGATGGCAAAGGCTCGGCCTGTGCGGTAATCCACACCGTAACCGGCCAACGGCCAGCCATAGTTGCCGCCCCGGGTTACGACGTTGATCTCGTCGCCACCCGCCTCGCCGTGTTCGGCCAGCCAGACCGCGCCGGTTTCCGGGTGGACCGCCATCGCCTGGATATTGCGGTGCCCATAAGACCAGATAGCCGGGTCTGCGTCCGGCAGGCCGACAAAGGGATTGTCGTCCGGCACCGAGCCGTCCAGTGTCAGGCGGATGGTCGCGCCGTTGGCGTTCGAGAGATCCTGGGCAATGTGGTCTGGTCCGAAGTTCTTGAAGTTACGGTCGCCGAAACCGACGAAGACGAAGTCGTCGTGAAACACGATCCGCGAGCCGTAATGCGCTGCCCTGTCGAAAAAGGGACTGGCGACATAGAGCACTTCAAGGTTCAAGAGGGTAAGCTCATCCAGATCGAGCATTGCGCGCCCCAGATGGGTGGCGGTGCGGCCCTGATCATCCTCGCCCGCCCAGGTCAGGTAGACCCAGCCCTGCTCAGGAAAGGAAGGATGCAGGGCAATGTCCAGGAGCCCTCCCTGGCCGCGCGCCGCGACCGCCGGAACGCCGGTCAGTTCGTTAATTGCTCCGCTGGCGGGATCGATGATCCGCAGCGTACCACCACGTTCGGTGACCAGGATGCGACCGTCGCCGGGCAGGATGGCCATGGCCCAGGGCGTGTTCAGCCCCTCGGCAACCGTGGTGACCTGATAGGCCGGATCAGCCTGCCCGCATGCCGGCAAAGCGAACAAACACAGCGCCAGGACGGACAGGACCCAGCCGCGGACAATCCTCAAGAAACGGATGGGTAGAGCAAAATGTGATTTCATGGCTTCAACACCTCCTTTTTTTTGGGGGGGGATTGTATGATGTATATCGTATCACCCTGAACCGTGCCTGGTTTTGTTCGTGGACACGGGAGCAATGATCACCAGCGACCGGGGACACGGGCCTCCTGCACCATGGAGAAGGCCTGGTGCCAGGCATTGCCTGCTGATATTGCGTCAATCTTAAGTACAGGGATCAAGCCTGCCTTTGGTTTTTTGTCAATTCCCTGTGTCAGGATTGGAGCCCGAGAGTGATTGCTGGTGAACAGGCAAACAAAACGCAAAGCATGATCCTTGTCCCAATTGACTTTCACACCAGATCTCTCCGCCTCATTTTTCGATCAATTCCTTGGCCACAGTGAGCCGTACCCTGTGGAATTCTACATGCAACTATTCTAAATTATTTTTAAATTTCCCCTGATCGTCATCCAGAAACTTCCGAAAAGTTGACAGACTTGTAGTTGTTCACACAAGATGACTTGCAAAATCAATATCACTCCATTGGTTCTTTGTTAATCACATCTTTGTAATATTCTACAACCGCAACATTCATATCCTTCATTGCCTCCCCCTCTTTCAATGAAAGAAATATTTTCCTATTATCGATCGCCGGTTGATATGTTGGGTCAATCTCCAGTGCCCTATCGAAAGCAGATAGGGCTTCTTGTCTATTTCCCAAAAAAGCATGGCACAGTCCAATATTTCCGTAGGATTGCGTGTGATTGTTATTAAGTTTCAATACGTTATTAAAACCGATTATGGCTTCTTCATATTTTCGATTTCGCATGCACGTAAACGAGCGGTCAAATTCTTCCATGGATTGAATATACAATTCCAAAGACAGGCCCGTATCTCGGTAAATATCGGCATCCATATCATTCAATAATTCTCGTGTGGACTTGACAAAATCTTCGTCTTCATCACCAAGCTCAACGACTTTTTGAAAAGAGGTTAAAGCTCCATTAATATCAAGTAAATTTTTATGAGCAACTCCTTTGTTGAACCATGCCTCGGTAAAATAGGGAAATATTTCAAGGCAGTTGTCAAAATATACAATCGACTCTTTGTAGTTACCTTTCATGGCCAAGACAGTGCCCATGCCGTAATGAACAATGTGAAGGTTTGGATGTTCTTTTAATAATCTGACCATCAACTCTTCTCCTTTCCGGACATTGCCTTTTTCAGCGTATTCGAGTGCTTTATCCACCGCATCATCCACTTCCGGATCAATCATGGCCATGAAGTGTTTAAATCCAGATTTTTTTGATTTTTCAACAGCATACCTCTCAGACTGGATGTAATGAGAACAACTTCCACAATCCGATTTCCTTATCGCAGCACAACACTGAGAGCATATCAAAGCATCCTGAGTGATTTTGCATCTCCTCTTTCCTTTTACTTTCAAACAAATGAGGCACTTATTTTTTTTCATGACATCTTTTCCCTCTGAGGTCGAATCATGTTCTTGATCTACGCTGATCGCTACCCAAACCCCCTGCTCCCATGATACTGCTGATGACATCCGCCGTTTCCGATGCTGGCGCTTGCATTTTTGAATCGTGCTCTATCATCCTCATTTTATACTTCAATAGGTTTGTAAAGCTTATAAATTTTGAAAGGCCGGCCCCCGCTGGAGGCCTTTCACCAGACCATCTTGTTATCTTCTAGGCCTGACCCTTGTTTCTTTGTTTCTGCTTGTTTCCCTATCTCCAAATGTGCCAGCATGAGAGAGGTAGCTTCACGGCAAGAGCCAATGGCGGACCTGCCCCCCTGCCCTATGTTAACCTTGACACAATACTTTTCTTCAAATAGTCTTCCCGGCATAAAGCAAGTTCTTGACATCCATATCACCAGAATGTCGATGTCATAAATTTCCAACCAAGGGAGATTGAGAATGAAAGTAATAACCTTCATGATCAGCTTGGCCTTCGTCGGGTTATTGGTGTTGGGCGGCACCTCGGCAATGGTTCCGGAAGCTCTCGACGGTGAGCAGATTGTAAAGCAACGTTGCACCCAGTGTCACAGCTTTGGAAGGATTGAAAGGGCTATGGCTGTAAAAGATCAGGCTGCATGGGAGATTACGGTGAACCGCATGATGGGGAAGAGATCGGGTCTGCTCAATACCGATGAGAGAGCGGCCGTTCTTGAATATCTGGTCAAGAAATAAGCTGGGTCCGATTTCTTTTGATTCTCCGCATTTTCATTCTTTCCCGCACTGAGCCCTCGCGGTACAGAATGAAAACTACCAGTCATGCTTAAAAAAATTAGCCTGTCTTTGGTGCGGTTTCGTCTTTTCCTCGATTGCGGCCAGTTCTTGTTCGGAATAAAGTTTGAAATTCCTCGCGATCCGGACATTCTCATCTATCTGATCGAGCTTTGAGATGCCCACGATCGCGGTCGCCACTGGATGACTAAGGGTGTATCCCAGTGCTTCCTCCATGCTCAGTATTCCGGCTGGGCGGACAATCCGGTTTACCGCGGTAACCTTCATCGCGATGATGCCCATCCGTTTCGCCACCGCTTTCTGCAACAACCCGGTCTTAAAAGGGGCGTAATGGATATCCCCTGCATTCAGAGTCAAAAGGATCGTATCGAAGTCGTAGCTCTCGATTCCCCGGACCAACAGGTCGGGGTCTTTGTGGCCGGTTATGCCTATATGTTTGATTACACCTTGTGATTTGAGCTTTTCCATCGCAAGAATGGCGCCGTTTCTGCCAAGAACCCGATCAAGTTCGTGACCCACTCGGAGGTTGTGTACCTGGTAGAGGTCGAGATAGTCGGTCTGAAGGCGTTCGAGGCTGCCTTCGATGAGGCGCATGGTACCGTCGTAACTGCGGTCATGGGTCTTGGATGTCAAAAACACTTCCCTTCGCCTTCGGGCCATGACCTTGCCGATGTTGATTTCGCTGCCGCCTCCACCATACGTGGGAGAGGTGTCGATGTAATTCACCCCGAGATCAATCGCTCGATCGATTATCGCGACGGCATCGTCCTGCCTTTCGACTCGCTCCAGAGTGGATTCGCCTCCCAAGCCAAAAATGGACACCTTCCGGCCGGTTAATCCCAGTGTCCTTGTGGGCATCGGGCTGCCACCGACTTCAGAGTCCGAAATCGCTTTTTCTCTGGCGGCAACCATCTTGAATCCGGTGAGTTTCAACCCGGCAAAAGAACACGCGGCGAGTACTATAAACGTTCTTCGCTTCATTCAAGCCCCTCCTGTGAGACGGAAAGATCCAGGTCCAGTGAGCTGCCCTGGGGTTGAACTGGCCCCCAAATGACTCCGTGCAATCTAACCTTTTCGTTCGGTGACGATTTCTGGCTAGGTCTCATCGTCCAGGCTCTCCGATAATGCACGGGGATCCACTTCACCGGTTTGACATGCGTGCAGAAATGCATCCAACTCATTTACAATCTCTCGAAACTTCGATACCGCCTCTGGTTTGTTACTTATTATAAGAGACGCGCTGGCCTTTAAGGAAGCTCTCATTTCTTCGATCATATCTGGATTATCAGCAGCCATTCTGGCGTATTCCTTGATCATTTTCTTGTATTCTTTGATGTATCTGTCGTCATGCTCTTCTGGTAGCATTGTGTGTCCCCTATTATCAGCAGTCCCCGCTTTGCTCTGAAACCCAGTAAAACGTGGTACCTGCAGACAGTTTTCTTAAACTTTTGGTTGAATGAAATTCATTTTGTGGCATGGATCCATGCATTTAAGCTCTTGCGCTCCTTTTTTGCGCGTATCGCCAGCATCTTGTGGAGTTGCGGGTCAAGTCTCACCATGAATTTTCCGGAATAAGGTTTTTCAGGTGACTCTCCGCGCTCTGCACAAAACTCCAGATAATCGTCCACGGACTCCTCGAAGGCTTTACGCAATTCCTGGACGGATGATCCCTGGAACGTTACGACATCCCGGAGATTGATGACTTCACCATGAAAAATATCAGCGTCATCATCAAATTCAACCTGTCCAACATATCCTTTGTATTCCATCATGATATCACCTCGGCTTCCGTTAAGAACCGTCTCATGGAACTGACGGCGCCTTTATCTGTTACCCGTTCGGGATGAGGTCGGTGGAATAATGGCACCTCCTGCTCATACAAAAAAATGATCACTTCGTGTTTTTCAATGTGCCAACAACAGACTCGTTCCCAGAAGAACAGCCAGCAGGATCAAGGCCCGGCCAGCCATGGGCCATTGCTGCAACCGGCGCTCGAAATGCAAAGCAGCGGCCTGCTGTTGTCGCCACCAGCGACGAAGGTATCGTTGCTGGTTACGACGCCAGATTCGCTGGCCGACGAATAGCGCCGTTCCGAACAACAAAACCCGACGCCAGGGCCAAAGGATAACAATGACCACCAAGAAACCACCCAATAGCAGTGGCAAAAGGGTCTTGAGCAGAACGTCAACGGACCAAACCGCGCCAATCCATGCAGCGGCTTCATCGGGGACTGCGTACAGAAGCCAGAACCATGGAAGTGACGCACTCAGCCCCAGCAGCAACAACCACGGCACCCACAGGCCGAGATCGAAAGAAGCCTCGACCTTTTTTGCATCCAAACCGTGGCAGGCTGCTTTCCAAAGAAATCGTCCCATCAGCAGCGTGGTGCCAAGGGTGGCCAGAAACAGCATTGGCGTCAGCAACGTCACACTCTCCTGAAGTCCGACCATCGTCTCCAGGGCAAACTTTGCCAGAAAGCCGCTGGTTGCCGGCACGCCTGCCAGGGCAGCCGCGGGCAGCAGCAACAGCCACCAGACCAGGCGCCGGGATACGCCCATATTACGCTGCAGCATGCCAACGCCAAGGAACAGGGTCCCCTTGGCCAAAGCGTGGTGGAGAACAAACAGCAACAGAGCACTCAGGCCCAGGCCACCCATATCCGGACAAGCCAAGTACGCACCCAGCAGCAGGGTCAGCCACCCCATCTGGCTGACGCTGGAATAGGCGAGAATCGTTTTCGGGCCTTTCTGCCACAGCCCAACCACCGTGCCATATATCGCGGCAATTCCACCCAAGAGCATCAGTCCTGAAAACAATGGTCCGGACCAGGCTGCCGTCCATCCACTCTCAAGCGGTGTCAACCGCAGCCATCCGAACACCCCTGCCTTGATCATCACGGCACTGAGCACGGCACTGGCCGGCACAGGGGCTGCCGGGTGGGCCAGGGGCAACCATCCATGCCCTCCCAACATGCCCGCCTTGATACCGAAGCCCACGGCAAAAAGCATCACTGCGGTAAAACCGGGTACCCAGGAGCCGCCCAGGCCAGGAAGGACCATTGAAGACGATTGGGTTGACGCCAGGGCCACACCCCCGAAAAGGCCAAGTTCGCCGATCATCAACATGAAGAGATAAAGGCGGCCGGCCCGACGGGAGAACCGCGTTCCCTCATGGACGACCAGCCCGTACGCGGAAAAGCCCATCAAGGCAAAACAGAGGTAGAAGGTAGGAATATCCAGGGCCAAGGTCAAACCGAAATGGCCGGCCATGGCTGCCAGGTAAAAGGCCATGAACAGATGAATCCTTCGATCTCCGCGGAACCAGGTTGTGGCGAAAACACCGGACAGAAGCCAGAGCAGAGCATTGACGACCAGAAAGAAACGGCCCAGATCGTCCAGGATCAGGCCGGCCTGCCACCATGTTCCGGGCAACCCAAGTTGCACGTCTCCCGGCAACAAAAGTCCCAGCAGCAGGGCAGGCAGGGCGGACCAAGGGGCGATCCTGCCCAGCTTTTCTCGCGAAGCTGGCCAGGCCAGAGCCAACAGGAAGACCAGGGGTGCGGCCGGAGCGAGCAGCAAAAGAAAGGCGGCACTGTTGCCGAAAAAGAAATCACCGGGCATGGTCGTCAACCGCCTGCAATTGGCAACGGTTGAAATGTCCGACCCAAAAAGCCCTCCAACGGAACCGCCAGGAAGCCCATGGCCACCGACCCCACCGCGCAAAACAGAGTCACTGCCACCATGATTGCCGGCACCGGCCGCACAGCCTCCACGGGGGGTGCCGGACGCCAGGCCGCCTCCAGTCCGCGATACATGTAGCTCCCGGTCAGCAGCGCAGCGAGGACCATCACCACGACCCAAAACCAGGCTTCTCCGAGCACAGCCGCCTGGAGCAACCACCACTTCCCGACAAAACCGCCGCTGGGTGGCAATCCGACAATACTGGCCGCCGCCAGGGCAAAGGCCAGCCAGACCCAGCCCAAGCGGCCGCCGCCTCCCGTCAGCTCGCGGATTCGATCATGACCATGGGCAATGGAAAGGCAGCCGGCCGCAAAGAACAGGGACGCCTTGGCCAAACCGTGCGCCAGCACCATCATGGCCGTCCCATGCCAGGCTAGAAACGCAGCCCCATCGGCTACGAACACCGGAAAGACCAGCATCACATACCCGAACTGGGCAATGGTAGAATAGGCCACGATCATTTTCAGGCGCTGCTGACGCAACGCCTGCATCCCACCCCAGAGAATCGATGCCAGGCCGATGGCGCCCAGAACCATAGCCGGTCGTTCCGCGAGGAAAACAAAAAAAAGGCCGCTCCACAACCGGTACATAACAAAAAAACAAACCGCCACGACCACGGCGGACAACAGGGCGCTGACCGGCACCGGTGCCTTGCCATGCGCCGAAGGCAGCCAGAAGTGCACGGGAAACAACGCGGTCTTGACCAGCAGCCCGAGGGTCATCAGCACCGCAGCGACCCCGTTTGCCAGACCGTGCTCGATGACTGCGGCCAGAGCCGCCTGGTCCAGCATTCCATACTGTCCATACAGCAGCGCTACTCCCAGGAGATAGAGCATGGAGCCAAACAGCGTCACCAGAAAATAGCGCATAGCCGCCTGCAGGGCCTCGGTTTCCCGGGTCAGGGAAATCAACCCCACGGCGGCCAGGGCCATGAGCTCCAGCCCGACATAGATGTTGAAAAGATCTGCCGCCAGAAGCAGGCTGTTCATAGCGGCCCAGGTAAAAAGCCAAAGTGTCCAGAAGTGCCGTGCGGCCGACGGCATGGCGGCGGGCAGGAAGCCGATAGCAAACAGGCCTCCGCTGACTGCCACGAGGAATGTCATGGCCAGCATGGCCACGCTGAAAAAGTCGGCCTGCCAGCGCAACCCCAGGGGCACGGGCCATCCACCGGGTTGCCAGGTCAGCCATGGTCCCTGTCCGGAAACCTCGCCTCCCAGGGCGACCAACCCGATCAACAGGATTCCTCCTGTCACCAAAGTAGCAGTAACGCCCCGCACAGTCTGCGTAAATACCAGCACGGCCGCCAGCAATGGTCCAAAAATGATGACAACCGGGATCCAGTCAGCCATGCCGTACCCCGGATTTAGTCATCATCAGCACTCTGCAGGGTAAGGGAGCCAGTGCGGCGATACAACTTTAACAGAAGCACCAGGCCCACTGCCGTCGTGCTCACGGTCACCACGATGCCGGTCAGCACCATGGCATGGGGTATTGGGTCAAGGGGTTCGGCCATCCGGGCCAGCGCGACGAGAAACAGAAAAACAGCGCTGGTAAAGATATTCAACGCCATGAGCTTGCGCAGCAGATTGGCTCTGGTCATGAGGCCATGAAAGGCCATGGCCAGGATCACACCGGCCAGAATCAAATAATAGGCTGTCATTGAGTTCTCAGCACTGGGGTTCACCCTGCGTGAAAGTCTGGTTCGCCGCCAATGTAGAGCGCCATCAACATGGCTCCAATGGAAACTCCAGCGCTTACCTCGATGATCAGGATCATTGTTCCGGCCCATTGCTCAGGATAGACGAGAAAACCGTATCCGGCGAACATCAGGCTCATTCCGGCAAGAACAAAGACCAGAAGCCCCGCAGCCAGGACCCATCGCAACCAGAACATGGTCAGCGGGTATATACGAATTGTCTTCCCGGCCAGAAGGAGCAGAATGCTCGCTGCCGCCAAAACCGCTCCGCTGGGAAAGGCACCCCCAGGGGCATGATTTCCCCTCCAGAGCAAAGAAAACGCCACCAGCAAAAACACCGGTGTCAACAGACGAACCAATCCCACCAATAAGGGCAAGGAAAGCTTCTGCTTCGCAGGCCATCCCACGGTTCCCAATGACCACACCACCGCCACCGCCAACAGGAGCACGGCGATTTCCATGACGGTGTCCAGGGAGCGAAAATTGAGCAGTACGGCAGTGACCGGATTGAGGACGCCGGATTCGGAAAGTCTTTCCTGGAGATACCCCCCCAGTCCTGGCGCTTGCAGTTCAAGAAGCGATAAGAAAAAAGCGACCGACAACAGCATGATAGATACCCACCAGAACCCGGCGGCCAGCCAGTAGCCCGGCCCGCTTCCAACGGTTCTTGAAGCAATGGGCTGTCGGGCTTCAGAGTGCGGCAGTCGGCCCAATGTTGAAAACAGCAGGGCCCCGGTCAGTCCGGACCCGATGGCTGCTTCTGCCAGGGCAATGTCCGGCGCCTCCAACCGGACCCAGGCCACAGCCATGAGCAACCCAAACGCCATGAAACTGATCACCGCGCCGAACAAATCCGTCACGCTCAGGCACTTTTGGACCAAGACCACAAGCAACAGACCGAGGATCAGGTCGAAGAGCACCATAGGTCATTCCTGCCGCTCCCATGGACGAATACCTCGTTCATGGGCAGTTTGAGCGATCAGGCTGGCCCCGGCGGCGGCGGCCAGAAGGACCAGAATCCAGACAAGCAGGAGTTTCAAGGCCGTCAAGAGACTTCCCGACTGCACCGCCGATCCGAGGCAGATCAAACCGAGACCAAGGTTGTCGGCCTTGGTCAGAGCGTGAATCCGCGTGTAGATGTCGGGAAATCGCAGCAGACCGAGCGTTCCGGAAAGAAAAAACAGAACTCCGACCACGACCAGGGCGGCGCCGGCAATATCAGCCGCGCTCATCTTCTTGTTCTCCGGATTTCCTATCAGGCCAGCCGCGGGTGACAAAGGCCACTACCGCCAGGGCCGACAGCAGGGCAAAAACCAGGGCTACGTCATAGTAGACGGATTTATCCATAGCGATGGCCAACAGGAGAATAATGGCCACGGTGACCGTACCGAAGAATTCCGCAGCCAGCATGCGATCCGCAACAGTCGGACCACGCAGGATGCGGATCAATCCTATGGCGATATTCCCCATCAAAACACCGACCAGAACAAGGTACAAGGTGGTCATTGCGATACCTCGCTCAGCGGTACCCGGAAAAGGGCCGCTACCATTTCTTCCAGCACCAGAACAGAGGACATGTTGCCTCGGGCATCGTAGAGAAAATGAATATTCAGGGCCTCTTCCCGGATCTGCAGACTCAGGGTTCCCGGGACAAGGTTGATAATGCCTGCCAGAAAGAGTCGCGCCGGCCCCGGAGGCAATCGCCAGGAAAACTCAACCACCTCCGGAGTCACAAGCCGCAAGCGGCTCAAAGCAAGAAAGGCAATCTGTACCCCGCTCCATACTGAGAACCAAAGGAACACAGGGACAAGGCGCAGCAACGCTGGGAAACTCCACCGCCAGGGCGAGGCGTGTCCCAGGTAGGGGGGAATCAGCGCCACGAGTAATATCACCGGCACGCCGGGCAACATGTCGGACCAGGCGCCGTCCATGAGAATCCACCAGATCAGCGCCGCCAATGTCAGACGGACGGGCAGACCGGCGCCATTCCCCTGCTGCCGCCAGAATCGACCGACCCTGCTCTTGAAAGATGTCTTGTCTACCATTGCGGTCACCCTCCCCCTCTCTCGTGCCAATGTGGCAATGAAAACTTCCAGTTTCGGGGCGGTTTCCGTGCTGTCGCCGACATCCTGTACAGCATCTGTCAACTCCCCACACATAGCGCGGAATTCAATGATTAAAGCTTAGCCAGTGCCAGATCAGCGCCAGGTAACTATTTTAATTTTTAAAAAATGAGGGAAATGAGGGTGGACTATTTATTGGTCTCTGGTTTGTATACTATGGCAACCAATTGATAGTACATGACAAGTCAGTGAAGAAATTTTGTCCCCTGCGCAGAACCCACAAAAAAATCCACTCAGTGAACGGCTCCCTGTCCACCCCAGGATAAAAGAGCTGGGAGAGATCAATGTGATCATAAAGGAGAACAATAGCATATACGTACTGATCCATCAAGATTCAGGTAAAGCTCTCTGTGCGACTGGTGCCCTGGAGCTGAGGGTCGAACAAGTTCTCAAGGCTACGGTCATCAAGCAGGTGAATGTTCAATTATGAAACGCTGTCAGGAATCCAGCAACAATACCTTGTGCACTTTTGATCTGCGTTGACAATCCTTTTAAACTGCACAGTGGCAGCATGGACAATTTTGTCATACTCCAGCAAAAAGACGAGCTTTTACGACCTCACCTTGACGAAGCGACCATGCGAATTTGTGCCACGGAAGATGCTATGGATCTTACAGAGGCGGCCCATCGCTTGTCGCTAAAGCCAGCGGGCTTCACGAAAGGAGTCAAAAGCAGACTTGACCCCCTGCTACTACTGGCTGCGTCGACTGCATTCATGACTCCAATCTCATCGCCCGTGAACACGCTGGTCGTGGTCCCGGGCAACTACAAATTCGGTGATTTCATAAAGATCAGAGTACCGTTCAGCTTAATAGTGATGGTGGTCTCCGTCATGCTTGTCCCTTTGCTGCTGCCACTGTACAAGTAACGCCAGGTCGTCAGTGCCTGGTGCTACGTCGGACCAACGATTCCCTACGTCCGATCTCCAGGGAGCGCTGCGCGTTGACGGCAAGACAGTACGTTACCTTGCCAACACGAGCGCATCGTTCGGCTTCCAGGCAGGGCCCTGGTCGACGGCGATCTTTCTCCCGTTCAGGACGGACGAATCGCTGAGGCGTTTCCAGAACAGTTCAGACTGGACTGTCAACTCCCCACAAATAGCCCGGGAGTCAATACACTATCCAACAGCTACGGAGGGCCGAAGCACAAGCTGGGGTCAGATCTTGAATCTTGAATTATTCCATTTTCCAGATGATTCAAGATTCAAGACCTGACCCCTGATTTTGTGACCCCTGATTTCTGCTCGGTACCCAAAATCTCTTTTCTATAGATGACCACCGGGCTTGTCCAACAAACGGTTCAGATTGTGGCTCGCTACGCTCGCACAATCTAACCTTATTCGTTAGGCTGTTCTTGGTATCCAAACGACTGCCCGTTTTTGATTTCACAACTATATTTTCAACATCCCCAACCCGGCCAGATACTCATAAGTCTTGTCATAATACTCCGGCTTTCGCGTCACATCACTCTCCGACCCTTCCGGTACCAGCACCACCATGCCTTGCCGGGCTCGAGTTAAGAGGACGCGATAGGCGTTCTTGAGATATGACTTTCTCTCAACCGCCCGGATTCTGTTCCACCGCATGGCCTGCTGATTTGGAACCGCGCGAAACTCGTATGTTTCCCAGTTATTGCCCGCGTATCTGTAGTCAGCATCCCAGGCCACGCAGACCCAGTCGAGTTCAAGCCCCTGCACGTCAAATTCAGTGGCGACGTCTTCCATGAAGAAAGACGAGCGCACATCATCGCGGCCATTAAGAAACCAATGCACTGGGCTGGCTTTGGCTTTCACATCAAGCGCCAGTGGCCTAAGTCGGGCTCCTTTGGATGACGCGACTATGCCGTACCTTTCAGAACCATGCGCCTGTGCTCTCAGCCAGGCTTTTGCCTTATGGATGTCGCGTGTGAGCACTAAAGGATAATGCTCTGAAACTTCGCGCACCATATTGCGGGCAAGTTCGCCTTCCACATCGAGTAGATGCTTCACAAGCGAGGACACTTTTTCACTGCGGAATGATCGTATCGAGGTCTTCAAATGCAATTCGGGCAAACGAATCACCGCGCTGTGCTGAGCCAACGATTTCTCGGTTTTCTCTGCTCCGAATTCCGCTTCTGCGAGTTGGTCAGAGACGTAGATCTTCCAATCCGGGAAAGATCGGTTCACCGATTCGATCCATTCACCAATTCCAGCCTCGCCCGTGTTGATCTCCTGACCACCGCCGACCAAGCAGACTACTACGGCCCAATCTTGGTGACGGTTCATACAAGAGATCAAGAACTCAGGTTCGGACATACGAAAGCTCGGCTGATTCTTCTTTCGCTTCATGAAATCGATGGTCATATCCCGAGTCCAAGCCCTTTGGGCTTCATCAAATATTGCAACGTGCTCAATGGGTGGGTTGATGGGATCATGCAAACCCTCGTCGCGGAAATGGTGAATTATTTGAACGAAAGCTTTCACTTCGCTGAGGGCCTCACCCTTTCTGATCTTCGCACCCATCTCTCGAGTGCGCAGCACCTTGTCCCGGGCCAAGGCTTCCTGCAATACCGCGACCAAGGGGCCATTGCCTGAAAGGTACACGCTATAAAGCTCGTCTTCGGCATTGATATGTTTTGTTGCAATATCCAGCCCGACAAGAGTCTTGCCAGCGCCGGGCACGCCGGTCACAAAGCAGACCGCCTTTTCGCCATTATCTCTGGTGGTTCGGATGATCTCAGAAACAGATGCAGAGGTCGTGGTCAGATTGTCGCCAGCGTCGTTCTTTGTGATCTCCACTACCGAATGGCCGCGATAGAGCGCCAAAGTCGCTTCAATTATTGTTGGAGTCGGTTTGTACCGGCTCTGCTCCCACTCCAAGCAATTCAACGCCGGCCCTTTCGCTGCTGCCAGGCCCAGAGCGATGGCCTCGGAAAATGTCTTCTCGTTGGCTTTGAATGGCTTAAATAGCCTGCCTCTGGCAAGAACTGCCTCTTTAGATGTATGCGTGTCTTGTGCTTCCGTGGCGACCAATACAGGAATGATGAATTTATCGTGGCTCCCTTCGTGGAAGTTGGAAAGATCTAGGCCATAGTCTATAACCTGATCCAGGTCTTGCGCGTTAAAGACCTTCTCGCCCACTTTGAATTCAATGACAAATATCACCGGCCCGATTAGCACGATTGTATCCACACGGCGGCCCATGCGCGGGATGGAGTATTCGAAATAGATGTCTCCATCGTGGCCGGCCAGACCGAGTTTCAGGCATTGAATCTGGTCAACCCAGGCATCGCGTTGTTGGGGGGTGAGGTCAAATGAGTTTACGGTTGCCATTTGGCCGAGGATGGCCGATTGGTCAGCAGCGGCGAAGTGGGAGATCGTGGATTTGTAGAAGTAGCGGTTCATCAGATCCTCTCGCCCTCTGCAAACCGCCTTAGAACCAACTCTGTCACAACCATTTTGTCGTCGCTATGCATGAGATCGTTTTCTCTATTACTATCAACAACCTAATCGCGGTGCTGACCGGCGCCGTGCGCCGATCAGGCAAACGAAGTTTGAATGATCGGTGTGCGGTGTCCGGTCGAGTATCTGGTTCTGGCGCGTAGCGCCGGGGCCAGGTGCTCGACGCAGTCAGCACCGCGATTCATGGCGGCGCAGCCGCCATGAACAACATAGTCATCATGGTAACCGGAAACCTGATACCATCATTTCTGTTTTTTACCTTCACCTCACTCCCCATGTTTTCTAAGTTTCTTCGATCCCTTATTACGCTCTTTTTATTATTCGATCAGAGATTTCCGCATATTTTCAAAGAGACCGGTGGCTCGACTCTTGGTCATATTGCCAGACGCCTCGACTATGGGGTAAAAACCGAATCACAAGGCAGACAGGGAATGGAAGGCATTATTTTTGGGATTTTTCTCAAGCAGAGCAGGCCAGTCATATCAACTCGCTTTCTCCCGGCAATCCTTCCTGCCCGGATTATTGCTCTCGGCATGACCGAGTTGAACGGGTACAGGCAACAGAAAGATGAGCAGGAAGACAAATTTATCCATAAGCAAAATCTACCCGTTCCACCCAGCAAGTGCAAC
Source organism: Desulfobulbus alkaliphilus (assembly GCF_016918545.1). Classification (GTDB taxonomy): domain Bacteria; phylum Desulfobacterota; class Desulfobulbia; order Desulfobulbales; family Desulfobulbaceae; genus Desulfobulbus; species Desulfobulbus alkaliphilus. The sequence continues at coordinate 25,201 of NZ_JAFFQC010000013.1, forward strand.
CAGTTCATCCTCAAATATCTTCAGAATTAGGTATATTTAACTAGTGTTCTCCAGGCATATTTACCGGTCGCGATGACAGGCACCCCATTGTTACACGGTCACAACTGCCCGTGAAAGTTGGATTTTTGCAAAAAAAAAAGCCCAGGAATAGCCTGGGCTTTTTTTGGATAACTTCTGGTACCGACAGGTACCAGCTTTATATATTGTAAGTGGTCGGGAAGAGAGGATTTGAACCTCCGACCCCAGCGTCCCGAACGCTGTGCTCTACCAGACTGAGCCACTTCCCGAACCATGACATCGTCAAATGCGGCTACTCATTTAGCATGGTTTTGGTCCGGTGTCCATACCTTTTCGATCAGTTTTTCGGCCGCGGGTCTTGCTGGTCCTGGAGGCGGTGCTTGTTTGCTGATCTCCGGCCTCGGTGCATGTTACGTAGCTGTGGACAACGGGGAAATATGGATATTTGCGCAGCGACAATCGGTGGGATTGGTTGTCGATAAGCTTTTTTCTCCATAGCATTATCGCCCACATGGTGGGCTCCTACAGGGGGCACGGGGGGTAATGATTGAGTTCTTTTGCTTGATGCGGGTTATTTCTTTTGCATTGAGCGGTTATCGTTTGCAGGTGGTGGTCACAGCCGGGCCACACCACCCTGCCCGCCCTGTTGCTCTGTTCAAATATTGAATCTGATATTGAGGATATCGCCGTCGACCACGATATAGTCCTTGCCCTGGACATAGAACTTGCCGGCCTTTTTCAATTCCGCCTCGCTGCCATAAGCCATCAGTTCATCATACTTCATCACTTCCGCCCGGATAAAACCCTTTTGCAGGTCGGAATGAATGGCACCGGCAGCCACCGGGGCCGATGAGTGGAGACGGACAAGCCATTGGTGGACCTCATCCTTGCCCACGGTAAAGAAAGAAATCCGGCCGAGCGCCTTGAGGCAGAGTCTGGTCAGGACTTCCAGGGCCGCTTCCTCGATACCGAGGTCACGCAGGAACTCCTGCCGTTCTTCCTCGCTGTCCAGCAGGGCTATTTCCGCCTCAACCTTGGCGGAGACCGTCATCGCCTCCATCCTCTGTGCCGCGCACAGGTCCCGGACCTGGTCGAGCAGCGAGGTGTCGCTGAGCCCGTCTTCGGACACGTTGAAGACCAGGATCAACTGCTTGCGGGTGATCAAGGGATAACTGCGGATCAACAGGTCATCTTCCTCGCTCAGGTCCATCAGGCGCAGTGGTTGTTCCTGTTCAAGATGGGTCTGCATCCGCTGCATGAGTTCCAGTTCACGACCCTGGCGTTCGTCCTTGATCTTTTTCAACGCTGTCTGCAGACGTTCAATCCGTTTTTCCAGAAAAACCTGGTCATGAAGCAGCAATTCGGAGTTGACCATGGCCACATCGCGCAGCGGGTTGACCGATCCGGCGGCATGATAGATGGCCTCGTCTTCAAAGGCACGCACCACATGGCACAGCGCATCCACATCACTGATGTCACGGAAGATATCTCCCTTGGCAATCGATTCCTGCTCCATTTTGGGCAGCAGGACCAGATCGATCCGGGCCCGGGTCTCCTTTTTCGGCTGGTACATGGTTACGAGACGATCAAAACGCTTGTCAACAATGGTTGCCACGCCAGGTACCGGCTTGGGCGGGCCGGTCAGTTCCTGCAGCTTGCTGCCGGTCAATACCTGGAAAAGGGTTTTCTTACCTGTCTGCGGTAAGCCGATGATGCCGATTTTCATAAATTCCTCTCCAGATGGTGATGGATCCGCGGACAGATCCGGTATCTTTGATGCGGGTGGTAATGTCCCATGATGCCTGACTGGTTGGCCATAATGCCGCCAAGTCCGGGCCTCTTATACCATACCGATACAAGATGTTCTGCTCTTCCTGTACCCAGCGGTGATTATTTTTTTGAACCCTTCATGTGCTCAGGTCAGGACGCCTTCAGCCTGTATCCGCTGCAGGTGGGCTCTTTTTCAACCGGGCCGGCAGAACGCGGGAAATCCTTGAGATGAGCTTGTAATTGAAGTACTCATTATTATGTAAAGCCTGGTGAGTATGATCAAGGCACCAGGTCAACCACTGCCCCATAGCCTGCCGGCGCTGTTCTCTGCCCTGGCATCAACCCTCGGATCACCATGCTCCTGCTTTCCTTTCGTGTCATCGGCCATCCCGCGGTCGCCGATTCCTCCTGGCTGGAGGTCGGCCCGAACCTCAGCATTGTCCACACCCGGCAAAGCGAGCAGGCTGAAGTGCTGCTGCGGGCCCTGCAGGCCATCAATCCCCCCTTCGACCTGCACCATCAAGACCCTTTTGCTGATTTTTCCGAGTATGCCTTGGGTTCTCACCACAAGAGAAGGATTATTCCCGCCAAAAAAACCGCGGCCCTGGCGATCTATGCCGCGTCCCCCCAGATGGTGCAGGAATTGGCGGCCCTTGATCCGGCTTTGTATGAAACAGACCGGATTGAGCTTGGCAGGCGGCGGGATTACAGCCGATGGATGAACTTTGTCGAGTTGTCCGCATCAAGCCGCTGGCAGGAAGTCGAACCGTTGATCCGTGCCTTGCTGTCCCATGTTGGCCCCGAGGCTGCCGACGCGGTGGCGCCTTTGCAGACCACCATGGAGGATCTGCAGGCCACTGATCGCATCAAGGGTGAGGTGGCAACGCAACTGCGGGAGCAACTGGAGCGTCTGGATACGTATCTGCCGGCATCCTGTCAGGTCGAAATGAACCGCTGCTGCCAGTCCATTGATCGAGCCCGTCACTTCCTCCAGGCTAAAAAAGCAGTGGCAGCCCGTTTGCCGCTTTTTCTGGCGCTTTCGGCAACAACTCTGTCTGCTGATGCGGAGACTGCAGCCGGCGGCGAACTCCTTTCCCGGCTCGTCGATCAGTTACGCTCCAGCCATGCCGACCAGGCTGCTTTCGCAGAGCGTCTCCACCTGCTCAACCAGGATCTGCACACCCTGCAGCCCGACCTGAACCTCAGATTCACGGTCCAGGGTGACCAGGTGCTGCTGAAAAACCGGCAGGATGGCACCCCTCAACCCATCTCCCGCCTGCCCCCTGTTCCCCGGCTCAATGCTCTGCTGGCAGGCCTTACCGCACTCCATGGGGCGCTGATTGGCTGCCCACCGATTGTTCTCCTCGATTTTCAGGCCCTGAATTTGCCCAGGGAAGAGCAGGTTGAGCTGCTTGAGGTACTGCGTCGATGGTCATTGCAGCTGCAGTGCATCGTCATCCCGAACGACACCTTGCTCTCCCTGTGCGCGACCGAAACCGCCCCCGCAAAACCGGTGATGATCACCCTGCCTGAACCGTGATACATCGGCTGCGGCCTGCTGATCATCGATAAAAAAACGGCCGGTCCCACCAGAAAGGGTGGACCGGCCCAAGTCTCTTTTGCCTGAATCCGTGACGGCTGGACTCTTGTTTTATATATATCTTACTGTAATCATGTTTTAATTGGAGCGGAATCCTTGGTACTAAATTTCACCAGCCGTCACGGATTCAGGTTTTGCTCTGCCTTTCCCATGCGCACGGCCAGCCGCTGTCACGGTTGACCGTGTCGGTTTCAGTTCATCCGCAGCACCTGCCTCTGAATGGTCTGCACCGCTCTGGTCAAGGCCAGATTGAATTCGTGCGGTCGGGTCAGCATGAGAAAATGGTCCGCTCCATCAATGATAATGGCATCAAACCAGAACATGTGCCGCCGGTTGGCTTCATAATCAACAGGCCAGTAATCACCGTTGACAACCATTACCGGCACGCGAATTTCCTGAAAAATCCTGGCCGCCTCACCGGTAACGTACTGGGTCATCATCTCCCGCATGGCGCTCAGAGCAACAGCGGGCGGCGCCGCTGCCATGTCGGCAAGAATCCACTCACGAATCGCCGGATTGGCGGTTGGCGACAGCATCGCCTCGACAAACTCCCTGGTTTCGCCGGGGAAATCCTGCTCCAGGGGCGCGATCATCTGTTCAAGTTCCTCTTTGGTGAGAGGGTGTTCGATATTTTCCAGGGTGTCGACACCGATAAGCCCGATGACCCGCTCCGGCATGAGCCGGGCTGCCTCGGCAATAACCGAGCCGCCCATGGAATGGCCGATCAGAATGACACGACGGGCATCAAGGGTCTCGACCACGGCTTGCACATCTTCGCCAAAGGCCTGCATGGTATACCGGGTGCGGTTCATGCCCGAATGACCGTGACCGGCAAGATCAAGGGTCACCACATGGTATCGAGCGGAGAAAGCGGGCACCTGGGATTGCCAGTACCGGGCATCACAACTCCAACCGTGGACAAACACCAGGGTTGTGCCTCCTGTCCCGTAGCTTGTAAAGGCAATCGGGGTACCGTCCTTGGAATAGGCCATTTGAGGCCAGGGAGTCTGGGCCTGGACTGAAGTCGTGACCAGCAGCAGTGCCAGGGCCAGCAATACACCAAACCAACAGGACCGTACATTCGATGACGCCGCTGTGGGCGCCAACCCGTTTCGTTTCTTTTCGATCATGATACCTCCTTTGTTCTTATGCAGTGCCCAGCCGGAAACAGCCCTTTTTCCCTCTCCTGGATCCGTAACGGCTGGATTCTTGGCAAGTGCGTGCGGGCAGTTTTGCTCTACCAGTCAAGAAAGCGTTGCAGGGCCGCGGAAAGATCGCCGATCTGCCGCGGGCAGACCGAATGATCCATGGGATAGGTCCGAAAGGCAACGGCATACCCCCGGTCTCTGAGAAATTCAGCGGCACGGATGCCAAGGACCTGGGGGACAATCGGGTCATGCAGGCCGTGTTGAATCTCGATGGGCAGGTCCTGATTGCTCTCACTGAGGGTAATGGAATCGCTGGTGGCAAAATAGGTGGACATGGCGATCAGGCCACCCAGCGGCCGGGGATGACTGAGGCTCACCTGGTAGGCCACCGCACCGCCCTGGGAAAAACCCGCCAGGATGATCCGGCGGCTATCGATACCGCGCTCCAGCTCACGGTCGACAAAGTTGTTGATGGCCTCGGCGGAAACCATCAGCTGGTCGACATCAACCCTGCGGTCGATAGCCATCTCATAGATGTCAAACCAGGCGGGCATGACAAAACCGCCATTGACGGTCACCGGTCGAGACGGGGCATGGGGGAAGATAAAGCGGATGCCCAGATCCTCGGGAAGCGCCAGTTCCGGGACAATGGGAGCGAAATCGTAGCCGTCGGCCCCCAGGCCGTGCAGCCAGATGACACTGGCATCGGGGTTGCTGCGGGTTTCCTGCTCGATGGCCGGCAATAAAGACATGGAAGCCTCCGTTAGGATACTTTTTGTTGAGGGGAGGAATCGTGTTTCGATAACAAACCGCAAATATAGCACAATCCTCGATAAATTCCCATGGATCATGGCACTGGGCCGTGGTTTTCCACAAGGAGGCCGATCACCTACCCTTGATCGGGATCGAATGTATACCCGACTCCGTACACTGAACGGATCAGATCGCGGCCGGGCGCAGCCTGTTGCATCTTACGTCGCAATTTTTTGATGTGGCTGTCGATGGTCCGATCATTGACGATCCGCTGATCCGGGTAAATACGTCCCATGAGCTGATCCCGGCTGTATATGTGTCCGGGCCGGGCCTGCAGCATAGCCAGGAGTTTGAACTCCACGGCGGTCAGATCAAGGCTGCAGCCGTCAAGGCCGGCGCGCATGGTCGATTCGTCCAGCACCAGTCCATGGCTCGGTGCAACCGTGCCGTTGGCGCGCCGGAGGACAGCCTTGACCCTGGCCACCACTTCACGGGGGCTGAAGGGTTTGCAGATATAGTCATCGGCACCCAATTCCAGACCCAGCAGCCGGTCAATCTCTTCGATACGGGCGGTGACCATGATGATCGGCACCGCCGAAAACGAACGAATCTCACGACAGATATCCATACCATCCCGACCGGGAAGCATCAGATCCAGGAGAATCAGGTCTGGTTGTTCCTGTCGCACCCGGGATACGACGCTGCTGCCATCGGCAAGCAGACGAACGGAGAAACCGGCAGCCTGGAGATAATCAGCCAGAATTGCCGCCAGCCGCTTTTCATCCTCGACAATCAATATACACTGCATGGCCTCATCCTTTTTTGGGCAGGGTTACGGTTATCCGCAGGCCACCCAACGGAGACGGTGCCGCCTCGATGGTTCCGCCGTGGGCCTCGACAATCGATTTGCACAAGGCCAGGCCAAGACCGGCTCCGCCATGGCTCCGGCTTCTCGACTCCTCGACCCGATATAAACGATCAAATAAGCGATGAAGAAATTGTTCGGGGACCCCGGGGGAGGAATCGGCTATGCACAGCAGGATGTTCTTTGTCTCCTCACGCACAACCACCTCCAGACGACCGCCGGAATCGGTGTAGCGCAAGGTATTCTGGAGCAGATTACCCAGCAGCTGATGCAACCGCTCCGCATCCGCGAACAGGACCAGAGGCCGATCCGGAATATCCATAGTCAGAGACAGCCCCTGTTCATTCCACTCTTCTCGGTAGGCGAGAACAGCCTGCTTGACCAGGGCACCGAAATCCAGAGATTCTTTATGATAGGTCAGGGCACCGATATCAGCCAGAGACAGTTCGTAGAGGTCATCGACCAGACGACTGAGGTGAAGTATCTCACTGTGGAGAACATCCATGGTCTGGGGTGTCAACCGGCGTACGCCATCCTGCACGGCTTCCACCTCACCCCGGAGGATGGCCAAGGGAGTCCGCAATTCATGGGAAATATCAGCGACCCAGCGCCGACGCAGCGCCTCATTCTGTTCCAGGGTTGTGGCCAGACTATTGAAATCCCGAGCCAATTGACCAAGTTCGTCGGACGATTCCGCCGGCACCCGGATGTCATATCGACCTGCGGCCAGTTGGGTGGTGGCGGTGGCCAGGGTTGTGATACGCCGGACCATTCTGCCGGCCAGCGGCAGGGCCAACAGAGCCGCGCCAGCTGCAATGCTCAAGGCAATAAGGACCAGATGGCGATGCTGCTCGCCGGAAAACTGGCGTATTCGCTCATCCACAAGAATACGAGGAGGAATCAAGCCAAGGTACCCGATAGGTTCCTTATCCAAGGCAAGGGTGATAAACATCGGTGACTGGGACCAGGGTGGCCTGGGCCCCTGCATCACCTCTTTCTGGACATCAAGAAGTACGACCCGCAGATCAAAAGCCTGGGCACCTCTGGGCACCGGCGGCGGCAATCGCTCCTCCTGATTGGCAAGTTTACTGCTGTTGAGCGCCGCATCATGAAATTGCCGGTACTCTTGGCGGCGGACCCGCTGAGGCCTGGTGGACGCCACCAGTTCGATCCACTGTTCCGAGGATTCCTTAAGCGCATCCCATTGTCCCTGTTCATGATACTCCTGCTCCAGAATGCGAGCCAGGGTTTCCAGTCGTTCCCTTTCGACATGGTTGACGTACCGGAACACTCCCCGTTCGAAGCTCATCCGAGTCACCACGAACATGCTGACCACCACGCAGATGGTGGCAATGAGGAAGGCCATAAAGAGGCGGTAGCGGATGCCGATTTTGATCTTTCTGTCCATTTGCGCAACTTCCTTGCCGTTTTCCTTGCCCCCCTCACCGGATAGACCTCCAGGACAGTCGCAGCCGGTGTGGTCTCGTTGCCTATCTCCTAGCACAATCTCCCCGCCGGCCTCACCCTCTTTTCGTTGCTGGTTCGTTTTTCCTCATTTCCTCCACATTTCCTGCACCTTTGTTGGCTAAAGTGGCTCATGGAGAAAACAGATATCAGTCCACTGTCAAAACAGGATGATGGCTGTCCCCAAAAAATGCAGCAGAAATCGGTCATTGCCCTGACAACCCGGGCAGGCGTTGTCTGCTGATTCCATTCGGACTGATTGACTCCTGGATACCCGAAGGGCGGCTGGTTGAAGGTATTGTTAAGGATTCCACTGCAATTATATGATGATTACAGCAAGATATGACCAAAACAATCGTCCAGCCGCCACGGGTTCAGGTAACTGATTTCACTCATCTTCCGGATCAACAGACACCAGGATGATGATCCTTTCCGGCCGGGTAAAGCGTGTTGTCGTCCCCTTTACCCACTGGGTTTTTTGATAATATGCCATATCGTTGTACAAATATACTCTCACTACCCGCGCAGGAACCGGTCTTTCCGGGTCACCGCGGGATATACCTGGCTTACTTCCTCCTGGAGGATACAACGGTCTTACAGACACCATGAAATCAGCACGAAAAAAACTTCAGCTTCGCTTTTGGGCGGTCCTGGCCGCACTCATGATCACCGCCGCGGCCGCGACCTTCTATTTCTTCTTCCGTGAGGAGAAACAACCAGCCTACATGACCGCTCCAGTGACCCGGGGTGACATCGAAATCACGGTTCTGGCCAGCGGCACGGTGGAATCAAGCAACCTGGTCAGTGTCGGCGCCCAGGTCTCGGGGCAACTGAAATCGCTGCAGGTCGAACTGGGGGACACAGTCGAAGCTGGACAGGTGGTGGCGGAAATCGACTCGCTGCCGCAACAGAACACCCTGCAGACCAGAACCGCGGCCCTGGCAGCCACCCTGGCACAGAAGCAGGCCAAGGAAGCCTCGCTCCACCTGGCTGAACTGACCTTGCAGCGCCAGGCCGAGATGCTGCGAGGCGATGCCGCCTCTCAGGATGATTTCGACAATGCCGAAGCCAACCTGAACGTGATCCGCGCTGAACTCATTGCCCTGGACGCTCAGATTGAACAGGCAAGAATCGCCGTAGATACGGCGCGCCTGGATCTTGGCTATACCATGATCACCTCACCCATCGACGGTGTGGTGGTGGCCATCGTCACCAAAGAAGGACAAACCGTCAATGCCAACCAGTTGGCCCCAACAATCATCAAGGTTGCCCGTCTGGACCAGATGACCATCAAGGTGGAAATTTCCGAGGCCGATGTCATCCGGGTTCAGCCCGGCCAGAAGGTCTACTATTCCATTCTCGGTGAACCGGAAAGCCGCTATCCCGGCCAGCTTCGTTTCATTGAACCGGCACCGGAATCCATATCCAGCGAAGGGTTGAGCGGCTCTTCCGCTGCCGCGGGAGCGGCCATCTATTACATGGGTATCCTTGATGTCCCCAATGATCAGGGCACATTGCGCATTGCCATGACCGCCCAGGTGTTCATTGTCCTGGCCGAGGCCCACGATGTTCTCACCGTGCCGGCCGCAGCCCTCGGCGACAGGGACGAGCAAGGACGCTATCTGGTCTGGGTGGAAACAGCACCAAACAGGCATGAGCAACGACCGGTGCGCATCGGCCTTAACAATAATGTCCGAGCCGAGGTTCTGGAAGGACTGGTGCAAGGAGATCGTGTCGCCATAGGCGAACAGGTCTCTGCCCAGGCTGACACATCCATGCCCCGGGGAAGACGCGGGGGAGTGAGAATACTGTGATGGATGCGCCGCTCATCGAACTCCGGGGCGTTTGTCGCGAGTATCCCGCCGGTGACGAGGTTCTCACCGTTCTCAAGGACATCAACCTGACCATAACCGCCGGCGAGATGGTGGCCATTGTCGGCACCTCCGGTTCCGGCAAGTCAACCCTGATGAATATCATCGGCTGCCTGGATCGGCCCAGCCGCGGCAGTTATCGGGTGGGTGGCGAGGAAACCGGCCAATTGGAACCGGACCAACTCGCCTACCTGCGCCGGGTTCATTTCGGTTTTATCTTCCAGCGCTATCATCTGCTCAACAGCATCAGCGCCCTGGGAAATGTTGAGATTCCGGCTATCTATGCCGGACAGAGCAGCCAGGCCCGACGTCAGCGGGCTGCTGAGCTTCTCGCCCGCCTGGGCATGGCCGACCGCCTGGATCATACCCCGGGCCAGCTTTCCGGCGGCCAGCAGCAGCGGGTTTCCATCGCCCGAGCCCTGATGAACGGCGGCGCCGTCATCCTCGCCGATGAACCCACTGGCGCCCTGGATACTGCCAGCGGTAACGAGGTGATGACCATCCTGCGTGAACTCAACCGGAACGGTCATACCGTGATCATCGTCACCCATGATCACCAGGTCGCCAGCCATGCCAACCGGATTATCGAACTCACTGACGGTGTTATCTCCGCCGATCGGAGCACTCAGCAACCCGGTGAGGCAGCCATGATCAAGCCTGACTCCACCCGGCCTTCCCATCCCTGGCGGGCCAGGTGGGACCGATTCGTTGAGGCGTTCCGGATGGCCCTGCTCGCCATGACCTCACATCGCCTGCGCACCCTGCTGACTATGCTCGGCATCATTATCGGCATTGCCTCGGTGGTCTCCGTGGTGGCCTTGGGCGAAGGGACCAGGCAGCGCATTCTCCAAGATATCAGTGCCATGGGGACCAATACCATCAATATCTACCCGGGACGTGATTTCGGTGACCTGCGCTCCGGAGCGGTGCGTACCCTGATCCCCGACGATGCCTACGCCCTGGCTCAGCAACCCTATGTGGACAGTGTTACACCAGAGGTGCGGATAGCCCAGACTCTGCGGTACGGCAATATCAGCGTCAGTGCACAGGTCAATGGCGTGGGCGAGCATTTCTTCCGGGTACGGGGTATGGAGCTGGCCATGGGACGATTGTTCGACCGGGCCAGCGTCCGCAACAGTGTGCAGGAAGTGGTCATCGATGACAATACCCACCGTTCTCTGTTCGGCGGGTCCAACGAGATCCTGGGCGAAGTGATCATACTGGGGCGAGTCCCTTTCCGGGTAATCGGAGTCACGAAAAGAAGTGAAACCCGTTTCGGTGACGGCGACACCCTCAATCTATGGATTCCCTATACCACGGCCATGAACCGGATCACCGGGCAACAGCACCTGCGGACTATCACGGTGCGGGTTGCGGATACCGTGCCCACCGCGGTTGCCGAGCAGAGTATCGTCAACCTCCTGACCCTGCGCCACGGCACCCGGGATTTCTTTGTGTCCAACATAGACGCCATCCGCCAGACCATCGAAAAAACAACCGCCACCATGACCCTGCTGATCTCCTCCATTGCTTTCATCTCTCTTTTGGTGGGGGGTATAGGGGTGATGAATATCATGCTGGTATCGGTGACCGAACGGACCCAGGAGATCGGGGTGCGCATGGCGGTGGGCGCGCGCCACAGCGACATTATGCAGCAGTTTCTTATCGAGGCAGTGCTCGTCTGCCTGTGTGGTGGTCTGCTGGGAGTCGGCCTGGCCCTGGGCGCCGGCCTGGCTCTTTCCTTTTCCGGCAGCACCTTCACCATGATCTATTCCACCACCGCCATTGTCAGCGCCTTTATCTGCGCCACCGGGATCGGGGTCCTTTTCGGTTTTCTCCCCGCCCGTAATGCCGCCCGCCTCGATCCGGTGATCGCCCTTGCACGCGAATAATACCATGCAACAGAGACAACTCCCCATACTCTGGCCACTGCTGCTGGCCTTGCTCTTCAGCGGCTGTGCAAGCCACTCAGGATCGTACCAGACCCCGAAACTGACCTTGCCCACCAGCTGGGAACAGGCAAGCGACACTGAAGTCTTGCCCGATGACGAACACTGGTGGCGAGCCTTCGCAGATCCAACCCTCAATCAGCTGGTGGATGAAGCTTTGATTCGCAACAATGACCTGGCTGCCGCGGCCCTGCTTGTCCAGCGGGCGCAACTGCGTGCAGATCAGGCGGAAAGCGATCTGCTGCCCTCGACCGCGGTGCGCGCCGGCGCAAGCCTGAGCCGCAATCTGAGCAGCAGCGACAAGGAAGAAATTCGCAATTTTTCTTCTTCAGCGACCGTGAGCTATGAACTCGATCTGTGGAAAAAACTGGCTGAGACCGCGAATGCGGCCCACTGGGAAATGCTGGCCACAGAGGAGGACCGGGCCAGCGCGGCCCTTGTTTTGACCGCAACTACTGCCACCCTGTACTGGCAGATTGCCTATTTCAATCAGCGGCTTGCCACAGCCGATGCAAGCATTGCCTATGCGGTCCAGACCCTGACCCTGGCTGAAGTGCGCACAAAAGCGGGTGCCGCCACCAGGCTTGATGTTCTCGAAGCCCAGCGTACGCTTGCCAACCAGAAGGCAGCGCGGACAACCCTGCTGCAACAGCGGATGGAGGCACGCAATGCCCTGGCAATTCTCTTTGACGGACCGCCCCGGACCCTTGCCATATCCGAACCCGAAAACCTCTCCCATGTCGCCGTACCGAAAGTGGCAGCGGGCCTGCCCGCCTCTCTGCTGGCCAGGCGTCCGGATCTGCGGGCTGCCGAGGCCCGTCTCCAGGCAGCCCTGGCCACCAGCGAGGCCACCCGGGCCTCCTGGTACCCCGCCATCAGCCTGAGCGGCAACCTGGGGGTCAGCAGCGATGCGCTCTCCCGTCTGGTGCGCAACCCAATCGGGGTTCTCGCAGCCGACCTCACATTGCCATTTATTCAATGGAGGGACATGCAGCGCAATATCAAGATTTCAGAAACCGAGTACCAGGTGGCTGTGGTCAACTTTCGCCAGACGCTCTACACCGCTCTGAGCGAAGTGGAAGACAGTCTTTCGGCTCGTCAGCACTATCTGCTGCAGGGCGAACAACTGGAACTGGTTCTGGCAACCGCTCTGCAGGTGGAGGAAATATACCGTGTCCGTTATCAGGCCGGCAATGTTGCCATCAAGGCCTGGCTGGATGCCCAGGAAAACCGGCGGCAGGCTGAAACGGCCCTGGCGGAAAATCATCTCAACCTGTTGCTGAATTACATCACCCTGTGTAAGGCGTTGGGAGGGAATCAATAGGGAAAAGGACGAAAAATTTGGACAGATTTTTTTGAAGATTTTTTTCGCGGGCATGGCCCGCTCCTACTGCGCAAACACAGTTCATCTGGCCTTTGCAGGAGCGGGCCATGCCCGCAATTGCATTGGCCCTTGTAGGAGCGGGCCATGCCCACGATTGAACTGAGATTGTACTGAGGACGGCGGTGACCCTTCGTTGTCCATCCTCGTTTTCAAGGGCCACCGATATCAAACTTTCTCTCCTCCTCGATAACCGGCCAGGCCTTGAGAACCGCAGCGATCAAGGTGGCAAGCGGAATAGCGAAAAAGACGCCCCATAACCCCCATATACCACCAAAAAACAGAATAGCGGTGATCACAGCCACCGGATGCAGATCAACAACCTCGGAAAAAAGCAGCGGAGCCAGCAGATTGCCGTCGATGAACTGAATAATGCCGTAGGCAAGGATGATGTAGCCGAACTCGGCGGTGAAGCCAAAACCGAAATAGGCCACCGCCGCCACCGGGACCGTAACCACGGCCGCCCCCACGTAGGGCACGATCACGGAAAGCCCGGTTGCCAGGGACAGGAGCATGGCGTAAGGGAGCTGAAGCGCGGTGAAAACGATAAAACTCGCTACCCAGACGATGAGGATCTCGATGAACTTGCCGCGGACATAATTACCGATGCCGGCATTGACATCTACCCAGACTGAGTTCACCAGGCTGCGATTGGGCGGCAGAAACAGCAGAAACCAGGCCACGATCCGATCTTTATCCCACAGCATGAAAAAGACCAGCAACGGGACAAGAAAGAGATACACCACAATCGTCATCAGCTGCATGGCCGAAGCCAGCGAAAAAAGCAGCAACTGCTGACCAAGGCTGGTCAGATTCTGGCGAATGGTGTTCAATAATTCATTGACCTGATCCTCGGAAAAAACCTGCGGATAGAGTTCCGGCAACTGCAGCATGACTGCCTGGGTCTTGGTGACGATCGCTGGCAGTTCCCGGGCAAACTGAGTGAGCTGACCTGCCAGCAGGGGGAGAAGCAGCAGGATCATGGCCACGAACATGGACAGAAAACAACTGAAAACAAGAATGACCGCCACTGGTCGGGGCAACCGGTATCGCACCAGAGCACGGATCCCCCCTTCAAGCAGGTAGGCGATGATGATACTGGCAATCAATGGTGCCAGCAGACGGCTGGCGAGTATGACAAAGAGCAGCCCGAAGGACAGGACCAACGCCAGAATCACAACCTGGGGATTGGAAAAGTGTCGATCAAACCAATTCCGTACATATCGAATCATACTGTTTTCCTATAGATGTTCCTGAGCGGGAAAATCGGCATAGCGAAGCAAAAAATGGAACACTTGTGTTGCCAGAGTACTACCAGAGACGCTCGCCCATCAGCAACCTTTTCAATCACGGATTGAGGAGGATGATAACCGGTGGCAATGCTGAGGTCAGGCAGCAATTTGCTCGCCCTGGTGAACGTGCGCGCATCTTTACATCCAACCGGTAAATGTTTAATATTTAAAATTTATACCTGGTGTAGCAAAACCACTCCGCAATCTGCCTGCAAGGAGAAAAAACCATGACTGGATCCGCCAAAACTCCGTCCCTCCATCCCGAAGCAGGATTAGCGGATATCACCGCCTGCAACTCCTCCATCTGCCTGGTGGACGGTGAGAACTGCCGCCTGCTTTATCGCGGGTACGACATCGTCGATCTCACCGAACATTCGACCTTTGAGGAAGTTGCCTACCTTCTCTGGTACGGTCGACTCCCGGGATTCGTCGAGTTTCAGGCCTTTCTCGACGGTTTTACCGGCTGCATGAAGCTGCCGGTGGAAACAGTGATGATTCTGCGCATGTTTCCCAATGCAGCCACCCCCATGGAAGTGCTGCGCACAGCGGTTTCATCCTTGGGCCACTGGGATCCCGACAGCGGCAACACCCTGCTTGACGCCTGTCTGCGCAAGGCGCAGCGTCTCACCGAACGTATCCCCCTGATTATTGCCTCCCATCAGCGGCTCCGGGAAGGCATGGAACCACTCGAACCGAAATCCAACTACGGCATTGCCTTCAATTTCCTTTATACCCTGCAGGGCAAGGAGCCGGATCCGATCATGGTCAGGGCCATGGATACCGCCCTTATCCTCCATGCCGATCATGAACTCAATGCCTCGACCTTTGCCGCTCGGGTGACAGCAGCCACCATGACCGACATCTATTCAGCCGTGACCAGTGCCATCGCCGCCCTGAAGGGACCGCTGCACGGCGGGGCCAACGCCGAGGTCATGAAGATGCTTGAAGAAATCGGCACCCCGGAAAAAGCTGCCGACTGGATCCTGCCCCGTTTACGGAGAAAAGAAAAAATCCCCGGGTTCGGTCATCGGGTCTATCGCTGCGAAGACCCCCGTGCCACTGTCCTGCGCAAAGAGGTCGAGCAAATCACGGCTCTCACCGGTGAGTTACGCTACTTTGAAATCGCTCAGGCTGTGGAGCAGGTTATGCTGACCCATTCCAGGGTGTTTCCCAATGTCGATTTTTATTCCGCACCCCTCTATCAGGCCATGGGTATACCGGAGGAACTGTTCACCCCCATATTCGCCGTCAGCCGAACGGTCGGCTGGACGGCTCATATCCTCGAGCAGTGGAAAAACAACCGCTTGATCCGACCCAATGCCCAGTATACAGGCCCATCCCTGCAGCCGTATATTGACATCGGCTCCCGCTCTTGACCAATCCCTCACTGGCACCCATCAAGAAACCCTTGATCCGTGACAGCTGGGTGCCGGTTTATCGACCAAAGGGTCCATTCAGCGGGACAACAAGAAGAGTCAGGATAAAAGAACCGGTTTGCGGATGGGCACTAACGGCCTCCCCGGGGCTCAGTGCCCCGGCTCGACCTCTCCTTCTGTTCGAGAAAATCGGTGAACACGCCGGTTACCCCCCAGTCCAGCAACCTGCTCTGGCGGGTCGGATCGTTGACGGTGAAAACGTTGACCGCCAGACCCTCTGCCCGCAGGATGCTCACCAACGCCTGGTCAGTGATGCTCTTTTCAGGATGATAGGCACAAACACCCAGTGAGCGCAGGTAGGGGACGAGATCCTCGGGGTGGTAACGCTGCTGCAGGGCGGCGGTGGCTATTTCCGGTGCATGTTGCCGGCAGGCACGCAGGTAGTCGTGATTAAACGAAGACAGGACCACCATCCCCCTCATCCCGGATGTACGGACCAGACGGATCACCTCTTTGACAATCTGAGGGCCCAAACTGGACGCTTTCATATCCTTGATTTCAACATTCAAAGGCATACAGTGGACCGCAGCCCAGGACAGCACCTCTTGCAAGGTGGGGATACGCTGCGGCAGAAGGGTGACAAGACGGTTTCGATGAACCGGACAGCGCGCCAGGGTGCGGAAAGGATCAGTCTCGACAAACCAGGAACCCGCATCGAGACGGCGTATTTGGTCAGACCGCCAGTCATCAATATTCAGGCTGACCAGGCCCAGGTCCCATGCCATCATGGCAGCATTGCTGGTGCGGGTGAGGTTACGGTCATGAAAGACCATGACCGTACCGTCCCGGCAAAGGCGCACATCCAGCTCAATCATGCGACAACGACCCAGGCAGGCGGTAAAGGCGCTGAAGGTATTTTCCGGATACCAGCTCCGATACCCCCGATGGGCAATGATCAGCGGCTGCGCTCCAAAACGATCAAAAAAGCGGTGGTTCCGGGGGGAACCAGCAAGGATTGCGGTAGTCACAAACAGCTGCCAGAAGACGAAACCGCGCCTCTTCCGGGTGCCCTCGGCGGCAATTGTCTCACTCCTGCACCGCAGCGGTGCGAGCAATGATCCAACGGGCCGCCTCTTCCAGGTCAGAGGCCACATAATCAGGCTGGACCGCCTGCTTGGGGCCGATATAAGCGGCATCACCCTGACCATACCCGGTGAGGACAAGAACAGTAGCGGCACCGACAGCGGCACCACAGCGCAAATCAGACCATCGGTCGCCCACTATATAGGAAGAGGCTGGATCCAGACCCAGCTCCGTTGCGGCCTGTTCGATCAGGCCGGTTTTGGGTTTTCGGCAGTTGCAGTGCTGCCGATATCGCTCCTCCTTGGCCTCGGGGTGATGAGGGCAGATATAGATACCGTCGACACGGGCCCCTTCGAGGGCAAGGAGACGATGCATTTCCCGATGCACTTCATCGAGCAGGGAGGCCGGAAAATAGCCGCGGGCCAGGCCGGATTGATTGGTGACCACAACCACCGGCAACCCGCACTCGTTGAGAGCACGAATGGCCCGGCCGACCCCGGGCAGAAGATGAAAGCGGGAAATATGGTTGATATAGCCCATCTGCTCGTTGATGGTCCCATCCCGATCAAGGAAAACCGCCGCACGACCAGGTTTGGCATTGCTGCACACCGGACTGCTCTCCTGGAACGCCATTTATTTCTCCTGCAAGGCCTGGATCACGGCCGCATACACTTCCGCCGCGGTGATCATCTGCATGCACCGGAAATGTTTCTCCGGGCATTTTGTTTTTTTGCAGGGACTGCAGGACAGTGGTTTGCGGACAACGATGGCATTCTCGGAGAACGGACCGGTGGCGATATGATCAGTGGATCCGAAAACAGCGACCAGCGGGGTGTGCAGGGCAGCGGCCACGTGCATCAGACCGGAATCATTGCTGACAAAGACATCGCATTCACCAATCAAAGCCATGGCTTCGATCAGGCTGGTGGCCCCGGTGAAGTCAACCAGACGGTCAGCCATCTTACCGGCGCGATCCATGATTGCCGCAGCTGTACCACTGTCGGCCGCACTGCCGAAGATAAGTATTCTCGCTTCGGAGTGACGTCCGATCAGCTCAGCCAGTTGGGCAAATTTCTCAGCCGGCCAGCGCTTGGCTGGTCCAAAGGCGGCTCCGGGATTGAAACCGATCAGTGGCACTGAGCGCGCAACCTGGCCGATGCGTTCCTCAAGCATCGCACGGGCGGCCTCGATCTGGTAGCCGGGAATGAACAGTTCCAGGGCAGTAGGTGCCGGCTTCAATCCCAGCCCCAGCAGCATACGCTGATAATAATGGACCTGATGCCTGCCGATCAGCTCTTGTTCCCGGCGGACTCCATGGGTAAGCAGAAGGCCCCGGGCATCGGTGGTGTAACCGCCGCGCACCGGAATACCCGCGACTTTGGCGATCAGGGCAGCTTCAAAGGCGTTCTGCAACAGCAACGCACAATCGAACTGCTCCTCCCGAAGTGCGTTGGCAAGCCGCAACATCCCCTTGGGTCCACTGTGCATCCCTTTTTTTTCATAGAGAAACAACCGGTCGACCCGGGGGCTGTAGCGAAAGATATCACTCACCCAGGGATGGACCAGCATGGTGATCTCACTCTCCGGAAAATTTTCACGAATCGTTCGTACCGCCGGGGTGGTCATCACCGCATCGCCGATCCAGTTGGTGGATCGAACCAGAATTTTCTGAGGATTCTGGGGGAAGGGACTCATGATGAAGGACTGTTCGTTGTTTCGACGCTCAATAAACCGGCAAGCCGTTCGACGGCAAAGGTGATGGCCGGATCCTGAGACAAGGCGATCTCATAGTTGACCATAGCCTCTTCCGTCTCGCCAAGACATTCCAGATTAAGGGCCAGATTGGCGTAATCAATGGCTGAGACCGGGTTCAAGAGAACAGCGCGACGGAAATGATCCACCGCTTCTGCGTGTCGTCCGGTTTTGTAGCAGCAGACACCCAGGGTATTGAAGATGTCGGGTCGCTCTTCATCCAGGGCCAGCCCCTGACGCAGTGCGGCAATAGCCTCTTCATATCGGCCGAGATCGCGCAGACAGCAGCCCAGATAGGAATACAGATAGGGCAGATCTTCCTGTTGCGGGCTGCATCGCAGAGCCTCTTCGAAACAGGCCAGAGCTTCAGTGACGGCTCCCTGATCGTAAAGATGGCGGCCCCGGTAAAAATGGAGAAAATAGGCCGATGGCAAAAGGCGCTGCATAGCCGTCAGCCAGAGATCGAGCTGATCACCCTCGAGCAGGTCAGCGGCCAGCTTGGCGGCAAACAGGGCCGCATTGCCGCCCATGGCCCGTTCCCGGAAATGGGCACCGGGGATAATGGTGTACAGGGCCGGGATCTCCAGTTGCGGATGGGTGGTGTTGATGATCAAAACCTCCATCCCATTGCGCTGCAGCGCGGCAACACAGTTGTTGACCTCCTGAAAGATATCTTCATCGGCAAGATCAGCCATTTCCCCCAGGGTGACGGTGGAAGTGCTGCGGAGCAGATGATCGACTTCGTCCAGACTGAGGGGCTTGGGCAGACCGCTTGCCACATAATTAGAACCGGTGTTGAAATCACCGGCCAGCTGGGCAACCTCGGTCAGGGCCCGGATCAGTGCCTTGTTGGCGTCGGGTGTGGTACCGGCGGTGTAGACGATCTCGCTTGTGTGCGGAAAGGTGGCGGGGTCCCAGGCCAGGGCACCGACAGTGGGAATGCCCGTATCCAGAGAGAAGTCGCTGAGATGGACCTCGATGCCATTGTTTCTGAACTTGTCGAGCAGTTCGCAGGCCACTGGATCGGTAATCGATGCCGGATCGATTTTTGCCGTGGCAAGACGATCCCGGGTGACCAGAGCACAGACATGACGCTCGACGATCTCGCATATTCCCTGCAGGACCGCCTCTTCATAGGTATTCCCCGCGGACGGACCATTGAACTCATTGATGGCATAAAACCAGGAAAAGGGGATCAGCACCGGAGCATTGTCGCCAAGACGCTGGGCCCAGGTCCAGCGCAGTGGCAGATCGGCAAGCAGGCGACGCAACAATTCTGGAGACAGATCAACATCGTGCACTGAATGTAGTAAGGTCTCAATGGGCAGCACCGGATACCCTTGTGCTTCCATGCGCTCATAATCACCGACGAGAAAATTATCCTTGTCGTTGAGAAAACTGAAGAAGCTGAAACGTTCGCCCAACTCCATACAAGCGCTGGCACGGGCCTGATCCGGAGTCGACCCCTTGCCCATCTGCTTCTTATTGCCGATAATTCGCCGGGCATCAGCCCCACACAGGCTGAAATAGACGGGGATACCGAGACGGCCGTTATCGATACGGCGAATGTCCTTGAGAATATCGAGACGGCAAGCCTGCAGTCGCTGTTGAAATCGGGCTACGGTTTCGTTGGGGGTGCAGGCTTTGTCCTGATCAAAGGTGTATTTTTTGCGGCAGGCCTGCAGGGTGATCATTTTTTTTTCCATTCCATCCATCGTTTTAAATGCTGTTAAGATCGAAACAGTTGTTCAGCCCGCCCCGAACAGGGACAAAGCTCCAAAACGGGTAAGGTCATTGAGTGCCCGAAAAAACCTTCACCTCAATCCGTGACGCCTGGATGCTTGTTTTGGATATATCCTGTGTAATCAAGTTATAATTGCAGTGGAATCCTTGATAATAACCTCCACCAGCCGCCCTTCGGGTTGTGCGGAGGTGCGCTCACCGATCCAGGCTTCAATGAAGCATGGGGATAACCTGGGCCATTCTTGATCGCCAAAAAGGCCCACAGGGTGCAAGGGTAACCTCTCTTCTCCCCTGCGGATCGATCATGATCCGGATATCCAAGCGATTTATCGGGGCGAGGGAGCCGAGCCGTTCCGGCCATTCGATGATGGTCACGCCCTCCAGTTCGAGAAAGTCCAGCAAACCGGCTTCCTCAACATCCACTTCGTCATTGAGCCGGTAGCAATCCATGTGATACACCGGCAGACGGCCATGGTACTCATGGAGAAGGGCAAAAGTGGGACTGGAAACATACTGCTCCGCTCCAACGCCGAGGGCATGAGCAAGAAAACGGACCAAGGTTGTTTTGCCGGCGCCCAATGCACCATACAGAAAAAGAACATCGCCGGGCACCAGAACTCCGGCAAGGGCGGTGGCGATCCGGGTGAGATCCTCTTCCACCGCACAGACCAGAGATGCGACCTCACCCTGTCCAGGGCCCTGGTTGATCTGGAGAGGAACTATCATGGAATTGCTCTTCGTCATCAGCTCCATGTCTTTGCGAATATTGGAGAAAAAGTAACGAATCACCGCATTACCGCAGTTCTATTGTACGGTGGAATCAGTCCTCAGGCAAGCTTCAATCGTCATAAAGCGGTCTCGAACAGACCACAGGCAGCGCCCATCCAGAAACGGTTCCTTTCCTCTGACTCTCAGTTGCGCCCTCGTTTTTTCGGAAATATACACCATAACCGGGTCGTCTATTACGCTCTTGTATTGTCTGGAGTCACCTGCCATACCTGACTCCTGAATCCGTGACGGCTGGAGGCTTGTTTTGGATATATCTTGCTGTCATCAAATTATAAATGCAGCGGAATCCTTGACAATACCCTTCACCAGCCGCCCTTTTGGTTGGTCCGTCCGCTCTCGGATCCAAGTGACTGTCACTTATGATACTTATGACCGGCTTTGATGGTACAGGCCCGATAAAGTTGTTCCAGCAGAATCAGCCTGGTCATTTCATGGGTAAAAGTCAGCCTGGACAGCGACAGAATCGTATCGGCCCGCGCCAGCAGGGAAGAGTGCAGGCCCAGATGGCCACCAATGAGGAAACTGACCGTCCCCACGCCCCTCTCCTCCCAGCCGGAGAGCAACACAGCAAGTTCTTCTGAATTGGGCAGGGCTCCGGAAGGGTCAAGAGCGACGCGTACACCGGCGCTGTCGGTTCGTTGCAGAAGAAGATCCGCCTCAATCTGTTTCATGACCTCTTCCGGGTCCTTACGGCCATGCCGTTCCTTGAGGATCGGCAGTTCGACCGTGGCGAATCGCCCCAGGCGGCCGGCATAATCACGGATTCCAGCTTCGAGATATCCTTCCCTGGTCTTGCCGAGCAGAGGAATGAGAAATTTCATATTCCCTGGTCACCGCCTTCGGTACTCTCCAGGCAGGCCTGGAGAATACGGCAAAACAAGTCATAGCCTATATCTTTGTTGAAACCCGGACAAGAAGCGGTAATGGCCTGATAGTTGGCTGCATCGTGGAGCATACTCGGATGCAGCGGCCACTGCCGGCACCGCCAGGGTCTGCCGGCATGGACAGTGCATCCGGCCTCGCCGTCATAAAAGATGCAATGCCCGTCCTGAATCTTCATCTGTACCACTGAACCAGTGATCCGCCAGTACCGGCGACGGGTCTCCTCCGGACTGAGACCCAGGACCCGAATCATCCGCGCCTGGTCCTTTTCGTCCAGAGAGACCGTGGTCTCACCATGGCAACAGAAACCGCAACGGACACATTGAAAAATATCGCTCAACTGATACCTGTTTCCGCTCATATCGCTTTCCTGAATCCGTGACGGCATACATTTGTCTGCAATACATTGTCCTGAGTCCGTCCGTTCAAGTGTCCTTGCATCGAACGATCACAAACGCCAAAATTGAGGCACGAAGAAGCGCTTACGGATCCAGCAGTTTAAAAAACAAGAAAAAACGTCGGCCTTGAACCAGGACGACGTTGGATGGAACCTTGAATCCGTGACAGCTGGGCTCCTGTTTTGGATCTCTTCTGCTGGAGCCGGCTCATATGTGGGGCGGTTTTTTTTTAACAAACCGTCACCTGCCGTTTTTCGGGGGTCCGTCCGCACGTCAGCTTTATTGCCCGTACCCGTCCGATAAAGTGCCCATTAATCGAACGGTCACAGACAATAAAGCTGACGCACGGAGGCATGCTCACGGATCCAGGTTTATCCTATTGGTCACCAACATTGAAGCTGACCGGACGGATCCAGGTTATACGCAGGCACTGAACAGCTCTCAGGCGTAGCCGATAGTGTCACCGAATATTGAAATATCAATGCCGAATTTCTGTGCCGCCCGTTTCCATTTCAGGGCATCCGGTGTATGGAAAAGCACTTCTATGTCCGCGGGGACTGTCAACCAGCTGTTATCGATCAATTCGCCTTCCAGTTGCCCAGCTCCCCAACCAGCGTAGCCGAGTATGAACAGATATTCCTTGGGACCCTGCCCCAACGATATATCCTCAAGCAGTCTTGAGTCCCGACTCAGAAAAACACCGGGCTTGACTTCAACGGCGTAGCGCTGATCATGTTTGGTATCCGAGTAGAGAATGAAACCTGCGTCCATCTCCACGGGTCCGCCCATGTATACCGGCGGCAGTGGTCCTTCGGGAATAGTGAGATTGGATCCATGGAGGATATCTAGCAGGGTAATTTCAGGGTTGGGATTGTTAATCACCAGCCCCATGGCCCCTTCTTCATTATGGGCACAGATATAGATCACCTGCTCCTGAAATCGAGGGTCGGGCATCTGGGGAGTGGAAATAAGAAATTGTCCAGCAAGGCTTTCCATAGTCTCTGTTTATCCGTTCGCTCGTTTAATCGAAAGAGGACCTCATCAACTCCTGGTACGATCGAAGGCAGAGCGGTCCACTGCTGTTCAGAGAAAGGGAAGGGAGTTGTCTCACTGTAGCCTTTCGGGTACAGTGTAAACATATTCACAGCAACTGGCAACCGCTATGCAAGGAAAACAGAAACAGATATGAGTGGACAATCACCCCTGATCAGCACATCGGCAAATCTGAAAAAAGCCCTGACCTGGATGGCGGAAACTCTTGCCGAGCATCCGGGAAAAAAAAGGATCAATATCCTGCGGGAGGCAGAATTACGTTTCGATCTCACACCGCTGGAATGCGAATTTCTTGACACCCATTTCAGCAACGAATAACCGTAGTCTGTTTTGGTCACCACCTTGTTTCAGGTATCGGAGTCCATTTTCATTCCCCTGAATCCGTGACGGCCGGACGCTGGTTTTGGATACATCTTACTGTGATCATAATATAATCGCAGCGGAACCCTTGACAATACCTTTCACCAGCCGCCCTTCGGGACGTTCGCTCACGGATCCAGGATACCGGCACCCTGACCCGGCCCATGCGTCGGCAGGCGGATAATCACCGTTGTCCCCTTGCCAGGTTCACTCTCCATATCGATTGAGCCACCGTGATCAAGGATGATTTTCTGGGAAATGGCCAGGCCGATGCCGGTGCCGCTCGGCTTGGTGGTGAAATAGGGATAAAAGACCTGGGACAACAGTTCAGGAGCAATACCCGAGCCCGTGTCGGTGATCCGCAGTTCAACGCCTTCACCTTGCTCCAGATTGGCTAGAGCCACGGTCAATGTCCCTCCCTCTTCCATGGCCTGCATGGCATTGAGCAGCACGTTCATCATGACCTGCTGCAACCGGTCGACATCACCACGAATAGGTACGATCCCATCCTCGACCTCCATAACCGTTGTAATACGACTGTCAGCAGCTTCGGCTTTGATCAACTGCAAGCTTCGCTGCAGCAAGACTGGGAGGTCGACCTGTTCGAGATGAAGGGCTGTCGGCCGGGTGAAACTGAGCATTTCGGTGATGGTTCTATTCATCCGTTCGGTCTCCTGGATCAACAGGTCCGCCGTATCCTGCTCCTTGCTGCCCGAGGGGAATCTGTTTTTGAGCAGAAGGGCCAATCCCTTGATGGAACTCAAGGGATTACGCACCTCGTGGGCGACCCCACCCGCCATCCGACCGACCGCTGCCAACCGCTCATTTTCCCGCATCCGCTGTTCCAGGGATTTGATTGCCGTCACATCGGAAAGCAGCAGGACCTTGCCCATATACTGCTGCTCGCTGTCCGTAATCAATAAGGGGTGGCAAAGTATTTCACACCGGCGACCACCGAAAATGACCTTGATGGTCTGCTCCCTGAAGTGATTTTCATGATCCGTCACGACTGTGCCGACATCCAGGAAAAAGGCGGCCAGTATCTCCGGCAACACCTCCTGCGGCTTTCTGCCCACCACCGTGTCCCGGGCCATACCGGTGAGTTCGACAACGGCCTGGTTCCAGGTGGTGATTCTGCCGGAGGCGTCGGTGGCGACGACTCCCACCGGCAATTTGGCAATCAGCAGTGAGGTAAAGGCCTGTATTTCAACCAGGGTCTTCTGGGAAATACGGTACCCCTGGACAGCAGACAAAGAAAACCATCCCCCCAGGCCGACAAGGAGCATGGCCAGGGAAAGCATGAGGATCTGCAACCGCAGGCGACCGAGAGTCCGATCGTACTCCTTCATGTCCAGGCCAACCAATACCAGGTGCCCTTCACCAACCTCATTGCCCCGGGGAAAAAACCGGACCATGGGACGTCGTTCGTCCTGGTTTTGCAGAAAAATTCCCCGCTGCCCTTCCCGCTGCTGCCGCATGGGAGTCGGAATCAGGGTGGGAAAGGCCGTGGTAAAGGGGCGTACCGCCTCAAACACCCGTCCGTACTCTTTAGTGACCTGAATAGCGTAGACCATTCGGGGTTGCTGATCGGTTCGGTCACCCAGCCCCTCCACCTCCGGCAGCGGCAGCAAAGTACCGATCCGGCTGTGATCACTGTGCGCGATAACCTTCCCCTGGGCATCAACCAGGGCAAGAAAGCGTAAATCGGGATCCTCGGCAAGATGATCGATGACCCGCTGCACATGCAGATTCCACGGGTCGTTATTCCAGTAATCTTTACGTAAATCGTTAATATAAGAGGCTCTGGATCCGGAATCCAAAACCCGCATCAGCGTGGCGGCCTTCTGCAGCAGAGCACTGGTCATCAAGCGCTGTTCCAGTCTGAAATTATGAAAGGCAAAGGTGACCACAATCATAATCAGCAATCCCGCCGCCGCCGCCAGCAGCCAGGGGGAGGTGGAGATATACGCCGGCCGGGTCAAATTCCGTAATCTAAGTATCATGACGACTCAATTTGCAAAAATCTCGCCAGGATGAAGTTAGAGACAATTTCGCCACCGCCCTGAGAACAGGAGATTGGAAATGTACCCGGCGGGACAAATGGATACTTTTTACCCATTTGCAGGCTTGTTGCCTGGGTAGAAAAGAAACATGCCGCATATGTATTGTGGTCCGTATAAATCAAATACCAGAAGGCAAGCAAAAAATTATCATTAATATCATAATGTTAGAACAAAAAAATTTCCTGGCACGAAAATAGCTAAACTCAAGACAACAACAGGCATCCATAATACGAACCAGAGGAGAAAAGATACGATGGAAAAATCAACCAGCAGAAAAAAAATAGTTTTAGCTGCCATTCTCACCAGTGGCTTAGCCTTGGCCATTACCCAGTCGGCAATCGCCCAGCCTGGTTTTCAGGGCCAACGGGGTCAACATCCCTGCCTGATGCAGATGGATCCGGTTGCCCAGAAAGCCAGGGACAGATTTCTCGATGAAACCATGGAAACCAGAAAACAACTGGCAGAGAAGAACGCTGTTATGCGGGCCCTGATGAATGCAGGCACCCCGGATACCGCCCAGGCATCACAAATCGCCGGCGAACTGTTTGAACTGCGCGAAACATTGCGCCTGAAAGCACAGGAAACCGGATTACCGCTACATATGCTGATGATGGGACAGGGCGGCAAAGGGACCAAAGGGACTATGCCCTGCTACGGCAAAGGCCCTCGAGGCGGTCGCATGAACAGATAATTTCCTCTGTGCCCATCAACACCTGAACACCCATGCCCTCCTGTCGCCCCGGCGGCCCCTCCCTCCTTGCCGCCGGGGCGTTCCCTCCTGCCGTCCCGGTGGTAACTCTCTCCTTGCCGCCGGGGCGTTTTCTCATGGCGTCCCCGGTGGTCACCCCCTCCTTGCCACCAGGGCGTTTTCCTGAATCCGTGACGGCTGGACTCTTTTTTGGATGTATCTTGCTGTCATCATATGAGTATTGCAGTGGAATCCTTGATAATAACCTTCACCAACCAGCCGCCCTTCGGTGCGTCCGTCCGCACGCCATCTTCATTGCCCATAACCTTCCGATAAAGTCTCCTTTAATCGAACGCTCACGGATCCAGGGTTTTGCTTCAACAACTCCCAGCGCACCACAGAAATCTGTACGTCACCGTCCTGAGAACGCAGCGTGCAGGTTTACATCATGTTTTCCGGATCCACATCAACCCCCATGGTCACCGCCGAGGAACACAGTCTGCTTTTTTCCGCCTGGAGCGCTGCGCACAGGGCATGCATGGCGGCGGGAAACCGACTTTTCAGCAGCAACTGCCAACGGGTCAGATCCCTGAGTTTGACCAATGGCGACGGTGACGGTCCCAAAATCTCCACTGCCCCGCCTTCACCGGTTTCACGAAGAAAAGCCGCAACGTTGGCGGCCGCTTTTTGCACCTGCTCCTCGTCAACGCCACTGAAGCGGATATTGATCAGCCGGGAAAAGGGCGGATATCCCAAAGGTGAACGTACCGCAATCTCTTGCTGATAGAATGCGTCGTAGTTGTGGTCGCGGGACTGCTGAATTGCGTAATGATGGGGTTGATGCGTCTGAATGATCACTCTTCCCGGATCGTCCCCGCGTCCTGCCCGGCCAGTCACCTGGGACAGCAGGGAAAAAGTACGCTCCGCCGCTTTGTAATCGGGCATGCCCAGGCCGGAATCTGCCCAGACAACCCCCACCAGAGTAATATGGGGAAAATGGAGGCCTTTGGCGATCATCTGCGTGCCGACGAGAATATCGATCTGCCGCGATCGGACCGCGGCAAGCAGCGCCAGATACTGTTTACGGTTGGACGAGGTGTCACTGTCGAGACGGGCCGTCCTGGCCTCGGGAAACAATTGCCGGACCTCCTCTTCGATCCGTTCGGAGCCAATGCCGAGACCTGTTATTTTCATTGACCCGCAGCTGGGACACAGGGTCTGCAGAGGCAGGCTGTAGCCGCAATAATGACACAGGAGCCTGTTCCTGCTCCGGTGCAGGGTCAGAGAAACCTGGCAATGCCTGCACTGAAGAATATGCCCGCATTCGCGACAGAGCATGAAGGATGAAAAACCACGCCGGTTGACGAACAGAAGGCTCTGCCGCTTCTGGGCCAGGGTCTCGTGGATCGCGGCAATGAGTTGATCGGAAAAAACCAGATCAGGCCGTGAACGTTTGGTATTGGCCAGATCGATAATCTCCACCACCGGCAGGGGTTGCTCTGCAACCCGTTTTGCCATGGTCAGCAGCGAATATTTGTTGTGCAGACAATGATGATAGCTGACCACCGAGGGAGTCGCTGATCCGAGCAGGACCGGGCATCCCGCCATTCGCCCCCGCAGTACCGCCAGATCGCGGCCATGATACCGCAGTCCGTCTTCCTGTTTATAGGCCGGTTCATGTTCCTCGTCGACAATGATCACTCCGAGGTTGTCGAGGGGCGCAAAAACAGCGGAGCGTGCCCCGAGGACAACGGCAGCTTTTGCTTCCAGCACCGCCTGCCATTGATCAAGACGTTCACCATCACTGAGACCACTGTGGAGGACGGCCAGCCGGGAGCCGAAACGGGAATGAAAGTGTGCTTCAAGCTGTGCAGCCAGGGCGATTTCCGGCACCAGCACCAGAGCGGTTCGTCCCTGATTGAGCGCATGCTCTACCGCCCGCAGATAGACCTCGGTTTTTCCGCAGCCGGTGACCCCGAAAAGGAGAAAGGGGGCAAAGGAAGCGGCGGTGATGGCCGGGAGGAATTGAGAGAGCACCTGTTCCTGCTCGTCAGTCAGCTGCTCCGGGACGGGTTGGATTTCCGGCGTGACCGCAAACGGGTCACGGTGGACCCGTTCCATTGTCGTTGCGAGGATATTCCGCTGTACGAGCTGTTTGAGAGGCGGCCCACAGCCGGGATACTTTCGGGTCATTGCTGTCCGGGCAACGGCTTGTCCCCTGCTGGCCAGAAAAAGCTCGACAAAAAGACCAAGCGCCCGTATTTCCGATTTCTTCAAAGGAGGTTCCGCTGCCCGGCACAGATCCGTGACCAGGGTCGCGTCGCTTTCTGAGCCCTGGTCCTGGAGCAAGGGTCGCAACTCCGGCCCCGGCAGCAGCACAGTCCGGGTTTTCACCCGCCCTCCCTTTGTCAGCAGAACGGGCTCAATGGTGATCAGTTGCTGTTGTTCAAGTTTACGCAGAAAATTTCTGTCCCCTGCCTGACGCCAGAGTCGACCCGTCATCACGGCTTCCAGGCATCCATTGTCCACCAGGGGATCAAGCCAATGGGTAAAATGCTTCCCGGCATCGGCGATGAATGCTGAAGTCAAGTCGACCCTTCCCTGTTCGGTCAGTACAACCCTTCGCCCGCTTTTGCGGCCAGGAGCCAGGGGCAGGGCTGTTCTGACCACTTCGCCGATCGGATGATGATAATAACGGGCAATCCAGCGGTAAAAAGGAAGGAGTGATGCCGGAAAAAAAGGCTCTTCAGTGAGGACAGCAGCAATGGGTTTGATCACGAAATCCGAGGACCCGGATGCCGGCGGCTTGACCCGGCCAAGCACATACCCGGTTATCTTCCGGGCACCAAGGGGAACAAGAACGCAGCAACCGACGGCAATAACCCGCTCCCTCCCCTGCGGCTGCCCGTAGGTCAGTGTGGTGTCAAGGGGGGCATCGACCGCGACTTCGTAATACAGGTCGTCAGCGTTCAGCGGGTGCAAGTGCATGAGGGTCGTACCCGAACCTATTGTTCACCTGAATCCGTGAGCGTTCGTTCGTGCGTCAGCTTCGTTGTTCGTGACCGTTCGATTAAAGTACACTTTATCGGACGGTTACGGGCAATGAAGATGGCGTGCGGACGGATACCCCGAAGGGCGGCTGGTGAAAGTTGTTGCCAAGGATTCCGCTGCAATTATAACCTTATTACAATAATATATATCCAAAACAGGAGTCCAGCCGTCACGGGTTCAGGGTTCAACCATCTATCGGGCACGAGCAGTCGTTCAGGGTGCGATGACATCTTTGCAGGCACTCTCCAGGTACTCGCGAAACGGTGGGCCCAGAGTCTGGTGTTCAAGGGCGAAGTCGACAATCGCTTTTAAATACCCCAGTTTATCACCGGCATCAAACCGTTTCCCTTCGAATTCATAGGCGTACATGTCCCGACGGTTGGCAAGGGCGAGCAGGGCATCGGTGAGCTGGATTTCACCACCATGGCCCGGAGTGGTTTTGGCAAGAAGCTCGAAAATGTCCGGCATCAGCAGATACCGACCGATGATAGCCATGTTGGATTGACAGGTCCCTGGTGCCGGCTTTTCGACCATGCGATTGACCTTGAAGGTCCGACGATGATCGGTCTCCGTGCCCTCGACTATACCGTACTGATGGGTCTGATCCATATCCACCCGCTGAATGGCCACGATGGACTCGCCCAGTTGATTATACATATCGATCATCTGTTTGCAACACGGCACCTGGCTTTTCACCAGGTCGTCACCCAACAGCACCATGAAGGGTTCATCGCCGACCACATTGCGCGCCATCAGAATGGCATGTCCCAATCCCAGGGGTTCTTTCTGCCGCACTGCAATGATGTCGATCAGATTGGAAATGTTGGCAAGTTCCTCTCGCAGCTGCACCTTCTTCTTGTCTTTGAGTACGGTGTCCAATTGAAAATCGTAATCAAAATGATTTTCAATGGCCGACTTACCGGTACTGGTAATAAAGATAATTTCTTCGATTCCGGAGGCTACTGCCTCCTCAACGATATATTGAATCGTGGGACGGTCAACTATGGTCAGCATTTCCTTGGGGATGGCCTTGGTTGCGGGAAGGAATCTCGTCCCCAGTCCCGCTACCGGGATCACCGCCTTTTTGATTGCTTTCATGGTCTCCTCTTTGCTCGGCTGTATTTTCAGATGTACTCCAGGAAAAATTCAGGTATAAAACCTGAATTCGTGAACGTTCGCCGCTGCGACAGCTTTGTTGTTCGTGACCGTTCGATTAAGGTGCAGGTATCGGCCGGGTTCGGGCAATGAAGATGGCGTGCGGACAGACGCCGCCAAAGGCGGCGGGTGCAGGCGTTTTGGAAAATTTTTTACAATTATACTCTGATTACAGCACAATACAACCCAAACTGCCGCCCAGCCGTCACGGATCCGAGATAAAAAAAGACCTCAAACAACAAAGGCATAATCTACTATACTCCGCAGTCCGTCGCATCCTCAAAAAATTCCCTCGTATTTCATGTATCTTTCCTATCCCCTGACGCTCCCTGTCAATGACCGCCGGGACGACATTGTCGCAGCCATCAGGGAGCATCAGGTTCTGATCATCATCGGTGACACCGGCTCCGGCAAGACCACCCAACTGCCGAAAATGTGCCTTGAAGCCGGCCGAGGCAGCTCCGGCCTCATCGGCTGCACCCAGCCACGCCGAATCGCAGCCCTCTCGGTGGCGGAACGGGTTGGTGAAGAACTCAGGGCCCCAAACCTGGTTGGGTATAAGATCCGTTTTCATGACCGCACCTCGGAGCAGACCCTGATCAAATTCATGACCGACGGCATACTGCTTGCCGAAACCCGCCGGGATCGCACACTCAGCGGCTACGACACCATCATTGTCGACGAGGCCCACGAGCGCAGCCTCAATATCGACTTTCTCCTTGGATACCTGAAAAACCTGCTGCCCTCCCGGCCCGATCTCAAGCTGATTGTTTCTTCGGCCACCATCGACGCTGAAAAATTCAGCCGCTATTTCGACCAGGCACCGGTGATTCAGGTGTCAGGACGGACCTATCCGATCACCACCCAGTACCGCGAAGCGAAAGAAGGCGATGAGGATGACGGCACCACCTATGTTGACCAGGCCATTGCCGCGGTAGCGGAATTGGCCATGTTGCCCGCCGGCGGTGACATTCTGGTCTTTATGCCCACCGAACGTGATATCAACGACACCATCGAAGGTCTGCGCCAGGCGTATGAACAGAGCCATCTGCTGCTGCCGCTCTTCGGTCGCCTGCCAGCGGCAGAGCAACGAAAAATCTTCCGCCCGGCCCACAAACGCAAGATCATTGTTGCCACCAATGTTGCCGAGACCTCGATTACCGTACCGGGCATACGCTATGTGGTTGACACTGGCCTGGCGCGGATCTCCCGATACAATCCCCGCTCCGGCACCACCAGCCTCAGAGTGAGCAGAGTGGCCAGGGCCAGCTGCGAACAGCGCCGGGGCCGCTGCGGACGCACCGGCCCGGGGACATGCATCCGCCTCTACAGTGAAGAGGATTTTCTTTCCCGGGAATCCTTTACCCCCCCGGAGATACAACGAGCCAACCTGGCCGAGGTCATCCTGCAGATGATCGACCTCAACCTTGGGGACCCCGGTCGCTTTCCCTTTATCGATCCTCCCTCCTCCAATGCCATCCGCGACGGCTATCGTACCCTCAAGGAACTGGGTGCCCTGAACGACGACCATCGTCTTACCGCCCGAGGCCGCCTCATGGCCCGACTCCCCCTGGATCCCCGTCTTTCCCGAATGATCATCGAAGGCACGCTGACGGATGCGGTTCGGGAAGTCACCATCCTGGCCGCCGCCCTTTCTATCCAGGATCCACGGATTCGACCACCCGGAAAGGAAAACAAGGCTGATGAGACCCATCGCTGGTTCGTCGATCAACGATCCGACTTTTCCACCCTGCTCAACATCTGGAACAGCTTGCACGCCGAGGGGGAAAACCTCTCCAAATCAAGGCTTTCCCGATTCTGCAAAGCCCATTTTCTCTCCTGGCAGCGGACGCGCGACTGGATTGATGTCCACGACCAGATCAGTCGCCTGCTGAAAACCAATAAGATCGTTCCCGGACAGGAACAGCAGACCGATTATGCCGCCATCCACACTGCTCTGGCCAGCGGTTTTCTCCGCAATATCTGCACAAAAAAAGAAAAAAACCTCTATCTTTCCGCCGGCAACAAGGAAGTCGTCCTCTTCCCTGGCTCCGGACTCTACGGAAAAGGGCCTCAATGGGCCGTGGCCGCCGAATTTGTGGCCACCACCCAGCTGTTTGCCCGTACGGTAGCGACGGTTGATGTTACCTGGCTGGAACGGTTGGGCGGTGACCTCTGCAAACGCTCCTGGTCGAATCCGCATTGGGAAAAAAAGAGCGGCAAGGTTCTGGCCCTGGAACGGGTCAGCCTGTTCGGCCTGTCCATTGTTGCCGGTCGCAAAGTGGACTATGGACGAATCAATGAAAACACCCTCCAGGAGGCCCGGGAGATCTTTATCCGGTCCGCCCTGATCGGCAACCAGCTGGGTGGACAATACCCCTTTCTCATGCACAATGCGGCCCTGATCGCCACCTATGAAGAAATGGAAGAACGGTTCCGCCGCCGGAACATTCTGGTGGATGACGAGACCTTGTACGCTTTTTACGATGCCCGCCTCGGTAAAGTGTATGACCGCTTTACCCTCAACCGACTGCTGCGGCGCAGAAAAAACGACCAGTTCCTCCACATGGGCGAACAAGACATCTGCCTGGCGGTCCCTGAAAGCGAAGAATCCTATCGCTTCCCCCACGCCGTCCGCTGCGGCGACATCGAACTTGCGCTGAGTTATCTCTTTGCTCCAGGTGACGAGGCAGACGGCGTATCGGTCCATATTCCCCGACACCTGTTGCCCCATATCAATCCGCTTGTTTTCGAGTGGCTGGTTCCAGGTCTTCTGCCGGAAAAACTGCTGCTGCTCTGTAAACGACTGCCCAAACAGCTTCGCCGCCGTCTCGTGCCCCTGCCCGATGCGGTCGATCGTATCCTCGACGGTCTCTCGCTGTACAAGGGCTCGTTGTACCAGGAACTGGAACGGGTGCTCCTGCGTGCCTACCAGGTCCAGGTGCAACGGACCGACTGGCAGGCCGATGCCCTGCCGCCCCACCTGCGGATGCGCTTTCTCCTGGTGGACGAAGAGGGGACTGTCCTCTGCACCAGCCGTTCCTTCACCGACCTGCTCAACCATGAGCAATCGCTGGCAACCGAGACCCATGCCACTGATTGCGCCACGCTGCCAGCTCCTCGAACCATATCAGCGGAAGATCTCGACGCCATCGAGAAAAAAATCCTGTGCACCGATGCCGACGGACGCGTAACGGGTTTGTTTTTTCCCGCCCTTGAGATCGACCCGCTGCGCAATAGGCTGGAACTGCGGTATATCGACAATGAAGCGGAAAGCAGACGCCTGAACCGTCTCGGGTTGCACCATCTCTATACACAGGCCTGTAGCGGAGAAGTTGCGGCGATCCGTTCATTGTGCAAAACGGTTCTCAGTCGCCATTCCTCTTCCTGGCTCAGCCTGGGCGCTGGGGTTCCGGCCGCGAAATTGCGCGCCGACCTCCAGGCCTTTCTCATGGACGCACTCTTCGGAGCCGCCGATGGCGCCCTGCCCTCACAGGCGCAATTTCTGGAAAACATCGCTCGGGCCAGGGCGCAGGGGATTCCGCGCACAGCCACCGCCCTCCTCGACACAATCAACGAAACCCTGCGCCAACGTCGGATGGTTGCCCGCACCATAGCCGACTGGGCCACCAAAAAGAAAAAAAATAAAAGTTATCAAAAGTCCCGCCACGATGAATATCTGGCCGCCTTGGAGCAGATCCTGCCGGCGTCCTTTCTCCAAACCCTGCCGGCCGAGTCCCTACCCCATAAGTCCCGCCACCTCCAAGCCCTGGCCCGGCGTATCGAACGGGCTGACCACTCCCCCCTCAAGGACAACGCCAAAGCCAAGCGCCTGCAGATACCGCTTGATCGTTTGCGGCATTTTCTCCAGTTTGACCATCCCTCTCCGCCCTGCCAGGTCCTGCTGGAGGAATACCGGCAACTGGTGGAAGAATTCCGGGTTTCTCTCTTTGCCCCGGAGCTGGGCACTTCTCAGCCGGTTTCGGAACAGCGACTGGAGCAAAAATGGCGTCAAGTCATGGAGACGTGCCAAAAGGTTGAATAGTGGCCTTTCAGGGGCGTTACTGAAAAATAACTCCTATTCCCATTTTCCTCTATCATGGACGTGGACAATGTTTTATATTATAAAAAATTGTTGGATAACGTTAGAGTCCACAAAACCCTTTTCACTATTGAATGCCAAGGAGGACTGCCGTGAACAGATCATTACCGTATCTATTCCTGCTTTGTCTGGTGGCTGCGATGCTGGCCACCGGGTGCGCGGGACCTCAAAAGACTGAAACAGCCAGAGATACCGGCCCGCCGGAGGCGGTTGCGGAGGCCGGGCATGGCACCTATGAAGGTGAAATTGTCGGAATATCGGAGCGGGCAAGAACCATATCCATCATGGTTGGCAGAGGTGAAGATGCCAGAAGGATGATGGTCAAATATGACGCGGACACCCAAGGCATCAACACCGTAGCCCAGGGGTATGCCGCCGTTTTAACCTATGAAACACGGGGTGCGGATCTATACGCCACCGCGGTCAGTCCTAGACTTGCCAGATTGCCTGAAGGCGTTTCCGAGATTAAAACAGCCGAGCTTGAAGAATTGATCTTCAGTGGTGAGCCACTGTTTCTGGCGGACTCCAGGCCCCCGGCCCGCTATGCGCAATCCCATCTGCCCGGGGCTCACTCCCTCCCGGTCCCTCTGCTGAATGAAAAGCAGGGGGAAGTCCTGCCTGAAGACAAAGACATACCTCTTGTCTTCTACTGCGGGGGGGTCACGTGAGGTATGTCACCTGCCTCCGCCGGTCTGGCGAAGAAACTGGGATATACCGATGTACGCGTTTATCTGGAAGGCGAGCCTGTCTGGCTGGAGGCCTTCCTGCCCACCTATTCATCCGAAGAGTTTATTCTCCACGGCAATGTGGTTCTTGTCGACATGAGACCCAGGAACCAGGTCATCGAGGGAAGAATACAGGGGGCCTACAGTGTTCCCTTCGCCACCCTTGAAAATGCCCTGGGTGACCTGGCCCGTAATGCCCCGATCGTACTGTACGGGGAAGATGAATATCAAGAAGAAGAGGCTATCTTTATACTCCGGGCCGAGGGGTTCAGGAACGTCTCCCTGGTCAGGGGTGGGTATCAGGGCTGGCTCAAAAACGATGGCGCCATCGAGTCAGGCCCGATTTTCGCCACGGAAATCACCTGGGTCCGTCAATTGGGCCGAGGCGAGGTCTCGGTGGCGGACTTCCGTCGAGCAGCGTCCGGTGAAGACACCAGTGCCATCATCATCGACGCTCGGACCAGAGAGGAGGTGGCTGAACTGGGCACCTTCAGACACACGATCAACATGCCTCTTGATGAAATCCCTTCGCGGATGGACGAACTGCCCAGGGATAAAACACTCTATGTCCACTGTGCCACCGGCGCCCGGGCCGACATGGCCTACAGCGAACTGGTCAACAACGGCTTTGATGTCAAGTTCCTGCTCCTGGACATTCAGGATGCCGAATGTGACTGCGAGATCATCAGGCCTGAAGAGCAGGTCATCTGAGACAACCAGCTCGGGAAAAACAAAGGCCGTCCGCTTCACGGACGGCCTTTTTCATATCATCGAACCAACCCCTGATCTTCTCTGTACGCGACAAGACTTGAGAACGGGACCGTCATGAGCTATCCACCTGGATCCGTGAGCGTTCATCCGTGCGTCAGCTTTATTGTCCGTGACCGTTTGATGTTTGATTAAAGGACACTTTATCGGACGGTTACGGGCAATGAAGATGGCGTGCGGACGGACGCCCCGAAGGGCGGCTGGTGAAGGTTATCATCAAGGATGTAGTGTAACTATACTGTAATTACAAAGAGATATATCCGAAAAAGCGTCCAGCCGTCACGGATTCAGGATCCAGGGAACGCGACGCTCGCCCCGGACCACAGACCACAACCAACTACAGGGTATCGAGCTGGGCCAGCAACAGAGCAAGATCAGACAGCCTGGCCGAGGCGACCGTGACCGACCCGTTGCGACCGTCGTTTTCCATGGCCTGCGCCAATTGCCGGATCCCCTCCAGGCCGAGACTGGCGGAGGCCCCTTTGAGGCTATGGGCTGCTCTCAAAACACTGTCGGGATCATCAGCGGCCACGGCCTGGCGCAACAGCTCGAGATCCGCAGCCGAGGACTCCTTGAAAAGCGCCAGCAGTTCATCAAGGAGTTCTTCATCATCGGCCACCTGCTCCAAGGCAAAATCCCTGTTCCATTGTAAATCCACCATATCTTCTCTCCGTACAAACAGGTCCTCCCGCATACATCCGCATACAAGATACTCTCCTCCGAATCGAGCACAACGCAACAGAGAGCCGGGAGGAAGCAGCTGTTGCTGGACACTTACCAATCCACAACCGGATCCGCAGCAGCAAGGCAGGCCTGCACATCCGCAAAGGGAATTGCCCCCTCGCGCAGACAACGCAGAGATGTCCCTTCGCTGCCGACAAGTGTCGAGGCCTTTCCCCCCGGAGTTGTTCCTCCATCAAGGATGAGATCGATTTCATCGACAAACATCTGCGCGACATCTTCTGCGGTCACCGCAGCGGTAGAGCCTGATATATTGGCGCTGGTTGCTGTTATCGGACCACCAAAAGTCCTGATGAGCAGATGAGCCGTTTCATCAGGGGATTGACGAAGCCCCACGGTTCCTGTCATGCCGGTAAGCAACGGCGACAAAGCGGGTCGAGCAGGGAAGACCAGCGTCAAAGGCCCGGGCCAGAACCGCTCGATCAACCACTTGAAGATCAGCGGGATTTCTTGAGCCAGCAGAGGGAGCTGATCAGTTCCGCTCACAAGAACCAGGATCGGCAACTCTTTTCTTCGCCGCTTGACCTGAAACAATCGCTCAAGGGCATGGCTTTGCCAAGGATCAACCGCCAGGCCATAATAGGTCTCGGTGGGAAAGGCCACCAGCCCGCCGTTGCGTATTATATCGGCTGCCCGGCGAAGCGATGCTCCATTAACCGCAGCGATCCGGCTCACTGCATCAGATCTTTATTTTTTGCAACCACCTGCTCAGCCATTTCCTGGACATATTGCTCCAGTTTCTCCTCCATACTCGGATCGCCAAGAGCCAGAATACGGGCGGCAAGCACCGCTGCATTTTTCGCACCGGCTTTACCGATGCCCATGGTGGCCACAGGAATACCCGGGGGCATCTGGACAGTGGAAAGCAAGGCATCAAGTCCGTTCAGCGAGGAAGCATCCAAGGGGACACCGATGACCGGCAGATTGGTGTGCGCAGCGACCACCCCGGCCAAGTGAGCCGCCATGCCTGCTCCGGCTATAATCAGTTTGAGGCCACGATCACGAGCGGTTCTGGCATAGTCCGTCGCCTGCTCCGGGGTTCGATGCGCCGAAACGATCCGCATTTCGTATCCGATGCCCATGGCAGCAAGAAAATCGGCGGCAGCACGCATTGCCGGCAGATCGGAATCACTGCCCATGACAATACCGACCACCGGTACCGAGATGTTCTTGATCCTCGCCAGGGCCCTGTGACCGATATCGCGCCGATAATAACAGCCCTGCCACTTGATTTCGTCGGCTGCCAGATAGGCACGCTCGATGGCTTCCTGAATAGTGGCACCAATGGCCGTGACTCCGATGACCCTCCCGCCGCTGGTGACGACCCGCCCTCGTTTCAATGCCGTGCCAGCATGAAAGACCTCCACCCCTTCCACCCGGGATGCCTGCTTCAGCCCGGAGATTGTTTTGCCGACCGCGTATTTTCCCGGATATCCGCCGGAGGCCAGCACCACGCAGACTGTCGGACGGGGGTCGATAACCAGGCGCACTGTATCCAGCGTGCCGTCGATGCAGGCGTTGAGTACCTCAACCAAATCATTTTCCATCCGCAACAGCAGCGGCTGGCATTCAGGATCTCCAAAACGGCAGTTGAATTCGAGAACATTGATCCTGTCGCCGTCGATCATCAGGCCGGCGTACAACATCCCTTTATACGGCCGGCCTTCAGCAGCCATGCCGTGTATCGTCGGCAGCATGACCTCTTCCATAACCCTCCGGGTCAATTCCTCGGTCATGACCGGTGCCGGTGAATAGGCTCCCATCCCACCGGTGTTCGGCCCCTGGTCGCCCTCGTACACAGCTTTATGATCCTGGGAAGACGGGAGAGGCAGAATGGTTGTCCCATCTGTAAAGGCAATGAAGGACGCTTCTTCTCCGGTGAGGAATTCTTCAACCACTACCTGGTTGCCAGCCGCTCCGAAGACCTTGTCTTTCATGATCATATCGACGGCCTGTTCAGCCTCTTCCAGACTCTGACAAATAAGGACACCTTTACCGGCGGCAAGACCATCGGCTTTGACCACACAGGGCACACCTATCTTTTTGATATATTTCTTGGCCTCTCCCCTCTTGGTGAAAATCCGATAGTGGGCACTGGGAATATGATGGTTCTTGAGAAAATCTTTGGTAAAGGCCTTGCTGCCTTCAAGTATCGCACCTTTCCTGTCCGGCCCGAAAATCCGCAAATCTTTTTCCTCAAAAGCATCGACAATTCCCCTGGTCAGCGGATCTTCCGGACCGACAACGGTCAGATCGATCTGCTCCTTGAGGGCGAAAGACAACAGTCCATCTATATCGTCGGAAGCAATGTCGACGCAAGTCGCCATCTCTTTGATTCCGGCATTACCGGGAGCACAAAAAATCGTTGTCACCTTCTCGGACTGTTTCAGTTTCCATACCAGGGCGTGCTCACGACCGCCGCCCCCAATAACCAGAATCTTCATTGCAGTATTCTCCAATCCTTGAATTGAGTATTGAGCCGCTTCTGAGGTTTTCACAAAATCATTCACCTGCACTCAATGAGACAACAGGTGATATATTCCTGGATCCGTCAGCGTTCGTCCGTGCGTCAGCTATATTGTCGGTGACCGTTCGAGTAAAGTAGGCTTTGTCGGACGGGTACAGGCAATGAATATGGCGTGCGGACGGATGCAGCAAAGGGCGGCTGGTGAACGTTATTGTCAAGGATTCCGCTGCAATTATAAAATGATTACAGCACGATATATCCAAAACAAGCGCCCAGCCGTCACGGATTCAGGATATTGGCAAACGGTTCAAGGCGCCAAGTACAAACCCATACCATTCGCACCGATAAACGATAACGATGGGTACCGGCAACGAACTGCCCCTCCAACAGCATGCCGCCCTGATTACCTGGTCGCAAAGAGGAGGCGAGAACGGGACAAGTACTCAACTCTCTCTAATAAAAAATTTCTCCTGCCGTCCAGAAAATAATGACCCGGCGCCTTCAATCCTGAAAAAAGAATGTAGCGGCAAACCGAGGATTTCACCGCGGGCTTCAGGCATTTTTCTTGACACCTGACCAGTCAAGCTGGTATTTTTTTCGGAATGAACACTCATTCATTTTTTTAATTAAACTCTTGTTTGAACATATTAAATGAAATCTCCAGATAAGCATCGTAAGATAATACGTGCTGCCACCAAGGTGTTTGCCAAAAAAGGTTTTTTCAATGCCAGAGTTTCTGACATTGCCAAAGAGGCCAAGGTGGCCGACGGGACGATTTATTTGTATTTCAATAATAAATTTGACATTCTCCTTTCAGTCTTTGAACAGGAAATCGGCAAATTGATCGAACAGGTCACCCTCCTGCTGAAGGAGGAGGGCAACCCGAAAAAAAGGCTGGAAATCTTCATCACCAACCATTTGGAGGAAATGAAGAAAAACAGATATCTTGCCGAGGTCATCCACATTGAACTGCGCCAGACCAGCAAACTTATCCGCGAATACCGAAAAAACAAATTCAGTGAATATCTCGATATCATTGCCGCCATCATCCAAACAGGACAGGACAGGGGGCTTTTTCGTCGGGACATCAAACCGGAAATCGCCAAACGTCTCCTCTTTGGTGCCATGGATGAAATCTCAAGAATCTGGCACCTGGGAAGCGAATGCCCTCAAACCCCGGAAGAGTTGAGTCGTCAAATAGCCACTGTTTTCCTGACCGGACTGCTCATCCCTCTCTCTGAACCCTCCTCATCCTGAACCGCTCTTTAGCTTCCACGCAATTCCGCTGAATGCAGCTGATTACGCTCCAGCCTGTCATATCCCTGAATCCCTGAGCCTTCGTTCTTCTGTCAGCTTTGTTGTCGGTGACCGTCCGATTAAAGAACACTTTTATTGGATGGTTACGGGTAATGAAAATGGCGTGCGGACAAACGCTCACGGATTCAGCATAGATCAGCTTTGTTCTTCGTTATCATCCGATGAACCTTCACTTAATCGGACGGTTACGGGCTTTGCATATCGCGTCCGGTTCCAGGGTATACTAAC
The DNA here is from genome assembly GCF_016918545.1 of Desulfobulbus alkaliphilus. Lineage (GTDB taxonomy): Bacteria > Desulfobacterota > Desulfobulbia > Desulfobulbales > Desulfobulbaceae > Desulfobulbus > Desulfobulbus alkaliphilus. The sequence continues at coordinate 66,053 of NZ_JAFFQC010000013.1, forward strand.
GAATATTCGAGGCCGAGATGAGAATCACTTCGAATTCGCGCATTCCGCCTGGTGTCCTGGTGACGACCTCATCCCCAACCTCCTTGCCCAGCAAGGCATTGCCCAGAGGTGAAAGGACCGAAATGGAACCTTTTTTGACATCTGATTCCTCAGGCCCAAGCAGCTGATAGGTCACTTCCACCTCAGTCTGCAGATCCATCAGGGTAACAACGGTCCCGAAAACCACCTTTTCAATGGGCACCTTGGAGCAATCAATGATCTCGGCCCTCCCGAGTTTATCCTTAAGTTCCAAAATCCTGCCCTCGATTAAACTCTGCCGCTCCTTCGCAGCATGATATTCAGCATTCTCACTGAGATCGCCATGTGCCCTCGCCACCTCGATGGCCTTGACGATCTCGTGCCGCTCCACGCGTTCAAGTCGTTCCAACTCGTCGCGAAGCTGCCGATTTCCTGTCAGAGACATCGGGATACGTTGAACCATGAATACTCCTCCTCGTTAGACAATATTAAATGATGAAATCAGAGTTGCTGGGCAATCAATCACTGGGTCTGCAACTGTCTGGCTGACCACGCTCCTGAATGGAAAGCGGTCAACAGTCCGATCCACACCACAGCAACTAAAAAAACAGGCATCCGCGGATCGGATGCCTTCAGATACAAATACTCTTCACCGAGGGAAAACGAACATCTGCTGTCCCCGGTAGCTGAAATTGGTTGTCAGTGCTTCAACTCAGGATCCATGATAAAAACACCGTATGGTTTCGACAACACAGGCCAACTGTTCCTGGTCAAGCTCGGGATAGATGGGCAAAGCCAGAGATGTGCCCGCTGCCTGTTGTGCAACCGGATATGACTGCTGATGATAGTCCCGATCATGCAGACAGTCCTGCTGATGCAGACAAAGCGGGTAATAGATTTCGCAGCCAATGGCATGCTTCAATAAATACTCCCTGAGCGCATCCCGTTGAGGAACAAGAATGACGAATTGATTGTAAATGTGGTGATTATGCTGCTCGGCACCCGCGACCTTGGCGTAGCTTTCCGTGGGCAGAACAACCGGATCATCAATCAAGCCCGCCTCCTGAAAAAGTCGACGGTACTGCTCGGCGTTATTCCGACGGGCGGCATGCCACTGTTCCAGATATTCAAGCTTTACAGCAAGGACCGCAGCCTGAATGGCATCCAGGCGAAAATTGCCTCCCACACGGGAATGGAAATATTTGGGCTCTGCCCCATGATTACGATTCGACCTGAGAAGATTGGCAAAAGCTGCATCAGAGGTGGTGATCATTCCGCCGTCACCAATCCCTCCCAGATTTTTACTGGGAAAAAAAGAAAAACAACCACACAGCCCCATGCCGCCAGCCCGGCGCCAGGTGACAGTCCCGTTCTCTACACAGGGAAATTCAGCGCCGATTGCCTGAGCAGCATCTTCTATCACTGGAATTCCATACTCTTCAGCCAAGGTGTTGATACGCTGCATATCAGCGCATTGACCAAACAGATGCACCGGAATAATCGCCTTGATCCGGCCACCGGTTTTCCGGTCCTTTGCCAGCGCCTCTGCCATTTCTTCGGGATTGATGTTCAAGCTCCCTGGTTCGACATCGACAAAAATCGGCTTGGCGCCGGTGCGCAGAACCGCGCCCATGGTGGCAAAAAACGTATAAGGTGTTGTCAGCACCAGATCGCCGGAACCGATTTCCAGCGACATCAGCGAGGCAAGCAGGGCGTCGGTACCCGAGGAAACACCGATTCCATGGCTGGCTCCGCTATAGCTGGAAATCTTTTCCTCGAGTTCAACAACTTCACGACCAAGGATATATCCGGTTGAATCAATGACTCTGGTCACCGCGGCCAGGATCCGCGGACGTAACGAGAGCAACTGTGGCTGTAAATCAAGCAGTGGGACATTCATTGCAATGCAAGAGGATCAGGTGGAAGAATATGAGGGGTGAGGCGTTCAGGATTTCTGATCCGTAGGCCCAGCGGCCAGAATCACGCTGTCACTGCTGAGGAAATCCTGAATATCAGGCATGTCTTTTTCGAACTGCTTGCGGAGCTTTTTCAACAGATTTGCCTCTATCTGGCGTACTCTTTCCCGAGAAATACTGAATTCATCGGCAATAGTCTGGAGGGTTTTAGGTTCATCACTGAGCAGGCGGGTGGCAAGAATGACCTGCTCCTTATCGTTCAATCGGCTGCTGAGTTCAGCAAGCACCTCGGCCAATCGTTCACGCATTTCCTGACTGGCGACGATCTCTTCAATTCCCGGTCCCTCATGGGGGAGAAAACTTTTCTGTTCATCTTCTGAGTCGTTGCGCACCGGGGATTCCAGGGATACATCCCAGTTATCCATGCGCTGTCCCATTTCAATGACCTCGCTCTCCTTGACATTCAACCGTTCCGCCAATAATTTGATTTCCGGCTTGAACCCCTGGGATTCAAGAAGTTTTTTCTCTTTATTGAGGCTGAAAAAAAGTTTGCGCTGGGCCTGGGTAGTGCCGATTTTTACCAGACGCCAGTTATCCATGATGAATTTGAGGATATAGGCCCGAATCCAGTACGCCGCATAATAGGAAAACTTGACTCCCCGGTAGGGATCAAACTTCTTGGTTGCCTGGACAAGGCCGACATTTCCTTCCTGAATGAGATCCATGAAGTTCTGCATCCAATACTTCTGAAAATCCATGGCCACCTTGACCACCAGACGCAGGTTGGATGAAACAAGCTGATAAGCGGCATCAGGGTCACCTGTTTCCTGGAACCGGGCGGCCAGGTCTTCGGTTTCTTCCCGGCTCAGGAGTTGATACTGGCTGATTTCCTGTAAGTACCGATGCAGAGCCGGATTACTCAAGACCGGTAGATTCTCATCGTTACCAACCAGCATCAAGGAATGCTGCGGGGCATCGTCGCTATCATTCAGGTTGTCGATTTCGCTCTGATCTCTCATGAATCTCTGGTATATCGTTGGAAAACATAACCCTGCAAGGAGAAAACTCGCATGCAGGGTTGGCTGATAAAGATTACTCCAATTTAAAAAAAATACCACCCTAATTTGACAAGACACGGTGGAAGAGTTTTTTTTTTCAGTAATCTGTGCTACAAATACGACCTTTCTGTCCTTTGTAACCTTCTCCTGAATCCGTGCCGGTTGGATTCTTGTGTTGGAAATATCTAGCTATAATCAGCGTATAATTGCAGCGGAATCCTTTGATAATAACCTTCATCAGCCCCCCTTCGGGGCGTCCGTCCGCACGCCATCTTCATTTCCCGTACCCGTCCGATTAAGTGTACTTTCATCGGACGGATACGGACAACAAAGATGACACACGGATGAACGCTCACGGATCCGGGCTTCTCTCCGTCCGAAAAATTATCGCATGAAAAATATAAGAAATTTCAGCATCATAGCTCACATAGATCACGGAAAATCCACCTTAGCCGACCGGATGATTCAACTCTGTAACATGGTCACCACCCGGGAGTTCAAGGATCAACTGCTTGACACCATGGATATCGAACGTGAACGTGGTATCACCATCAAGTCACAAACGATCTGCCTTCCTTTCCAGGCCGATGACGGCGAGACCTATATGTTCAACCTGGTGGACACCCCGGGCCATGTCGATTTCAGCTATGAGGTTTCCCGCGCACTGGCCTCCTGTGAAGGTGCTCTGCTGCTGATCGATGCCGCCCAGGGCGTCGAGGCCCAGACCTTGGCCAACCTGTACCTGGCCATGGAGAACGAACTGGAAATCATTCCGGTCATCAACAAAATCGATCTGCCCGCCGCGGAACCGGAAAAGGTTGCGTTGCAGGTGGAGGAGGACCTTGGTCTTGACGCGGCCGCTGTCCAGTTCTGCTCGGCCAAAACCGGCGAAGGTGTCAAAGAATTGCTCAATGCCGTTGTCCGTCTGTTGCCACCACCTCAGGGAGACCCACGTACTCCCCTGGAGGCCTTGATCTTTGACGCCAACTACGATCCCTATCGTGGCACGGTTATCTCGGTTCGGATCATCAACGGTACGGTGAAAAATGGCGATCAGATTCTTTTCATGTCCAACGGCGCCGAGTATCGGGTGGAGGAGGTGGGGATCTTCCGCCTTCGCCGGGAAGCTCGGCAGCAACTCGCCGCGGGTGAAATCGGCTATATCATCGCTGGTGTGAAAACCGTTTCCGATACGCGGCCCGGTGACACCATCACCCATAAAGAACATCCCTGCGCCGCACCGCTGCCGGGATTCAAGGAAGTACAGCAGGTGGTTTTCTCCTCATTATATCCCATTGCCACCGATGATTATGAAGACCTTACCAGCGCCCTGGAAAAGCTGAAACTCAACGATGCGGCCCTCATTTTCCAGAAGGATTCCTCGGCGGCCCTGGGATTCGGTTTCCGCTGCGGCTTTCTTGGCCTGCTGCACCTGGAGGTAGTGCAGGAACGGTTGGAACGCGAATTCGGCATTTCACTCATTCTTACCGTCCCCACGGTCAAGTACATGTTTTACCTGCAGGACAAAACCGTGGTCGAGATCGACAACCCTTCATACTTTCCGGATCCCGGTACTATTACCCGGATCGAAGAGCCCTATATAAAAGCCACCATCCTCATCCCCGAACGATACATGGGCAGCGTCATGACGCTGTGCATAGACCGCCGCGGTGAAAACACCAAATACCACTACCCCATGCCCGGCCGGATCGAATTTACCTGTGAGTTACCCCTGGCCGAAGTCATTTATGATTTTTACGATAAACTCAAATCAGTGACTCAGGGATACGGTTCCTTCGATTACGAGTTGATTGATTACCGAGCCAGTGACCTGGTCAAACTTGACATTCTCGTCAACGGCGAACAGGTTGATGCCCTGTCCCAGCTCACCCACCGGGCCAGGGCAAGAGAACGGGGCCTCAAGGCTTGTGAACGCCTCAAAGAGGAGATCCCCAGACAGATGTTTAAAATCGCTATTCAAGCGGCCATCGGCGGCAACATTATTGCTCGGGAAAATATCTCCGCCCTGCGCAAGGATGTAACCGCTAAATGTTATGGTGGTGATGTTTCGAGAAAAAGAAAACTGCTGGAAAAACAGAAAGCAGGAAAAAAACGGATGAAGACCGTGGGCAACGTCGAAATCCCCCAGAGAGCCTTTCTTGCGGTGCTCAAATCGGATCAATAGCTGATGTTTCCCCTCCCTTTCCCGCTTCCTCTTTCCTGAATCCGTGACGGCTGGACGCTTGTTTTTGATGTATTTTGCTGCAATCACGTTATGAACGTGACCGTCTTTTTGATAATTCGCCGTCAGCCAACGCCCGTCGGGCCGCCCGTTTGCACACCATTTCCCTTGCCCCTACCCATCCGATGAAGTGTCCTTTCAACGAATGGTCACCAACGACAAAGCTGACACAGGAACGAACGTTCAAGGATCAAGGGTCGCTTGATCGCCCACCAGAGTGGTCAGGCGTTGCCGTAACTCGTCGCACCCCTGACCGGTCGTGGCAGAAAAAAGGATCCGCTCCTCGGCGCTGATCGTCAGGCCGGCATCCAATGCCGCCGCATTTTTTCGCTGTGCGTTGCGGGTCAGTTTATCCGCTTTGGTGTACACGGGAAGAAAAGTTGTGCCAAGGTGCCGGAGCCAGTCTATCAACTCCCGATCCAAGGCTTTGAGTTCGTGCCGCAGGTCGATGATGACCACCACGCAGGCCAGGGTCGCCCTGGTGGCAACATATTCGCTGATCAACCCCTGCCAGCTCTGCCTGATCTGCCTGGATACCCGGGCAAAACCATAACCGGGCAGATCCACCAGGTAGAGGCGCTCATCAACGAGAAAATAATTCAGGCTTTGGGTTTTGCCCGGCTTGGAACTGGTTTTGACCAGACTGGTCCGATCCACCAGTCGGTTGATGAGACTCGACTTGCCGACATTGGATCGACCGGCAAAGGCGATATCCGGATGGTCAGGGGACGGAAGCTGACCTATGTTGTAGGCGGAGAGGAGAAACTGCACCTTTCTGAAATTCACGCTCGATCCTCTCTTCTCCTGCTCTGCACGCGCCGGTTCTGCATTGCGCCGGTCAGATGACTTTGTTCAAGGTATATTCAATGATCCCTTCCGCGCCGCTCTTTTTCAGCTTAGGAACCAGATCACGCACTTGGTGTTCAGAGATAACTGTTTCCACTGAAAACCACTCCTGCTTGTACAGTTGAGCCACGGTTGGCGCATTGAGGCTGGGCAGCATATCTATCACCAGGTCCAGCTTCTCCCTGGGCACGTTCATTTTCAGGCCAACAATCCGGTCAGCCCGCAAAGCGCCTTGCAACAGCATGGCTATTGTCTCGATTTTATCCCGTTTCCAGGGGTCGGCCAGGGCTTCCTTGCTGGCAATGAGCTGGGTGTTGGACTGCATCAACTCGTGAATCACCCGCAACCCGTGGGCACGAATGGTTGCTTCGGTTTCCGTCACCTCAACAATGGCATCAGCAAGACCGGAGACCGCTTTGGCCTCGGTCGCGCCCCAGGAAAAACTGATATCAACCTTGATGCCCCGCTGAGAAAAAAACCGTCGGGTGACATTAACCAGTTCAGTGGCGATTTTTTTCCCTTCCAGTTGCTCGATTCGGGTGATGTCCGAATCTCCAGGCACAGCGATCACCCAGCGGGTCGGCCTGTTGCTGACTTTGGAATAGACCAGGTCGGCTACCACCTCAACGTCTGAATTGTTTTCCAGAGTCCAGTCCTTGCCTGTTATCCCGGCATCAAGCATGCCGGATTCGATATAGCGCGACATCTCCTGCGGCCGACAAATAGAGCAGGACAGCTCCGGATCGTCAACCTCGGGAAAATAATTCCGTGAGGACAGCTTGATTCGCCAGCCTGATTTCTGGAACAGTGCAATAGTGGCATTCTCCAGGCTTCCCTTGGGAACACCCAACTTCAATATTGTATCCATAGTAAACACCCAGTTATTAGGACCCATCCAGAAAAGGATGTTTTTCCCCTGATTCTTTGTGGCGCCGGCAAATGTATCCTTATTACAGTAATATATACCTGAATCTACTTGCGATGGTACACCACTTCCGGATCAAACACCCGCTCTCCCTCGACAAGAACAAGTTCACCGCCACTCACCTTGCGAAAAAAACAGCTGTTGTAGCCGGTGTGGCAGGCCGCGCCGCCAAGTTGCTCCACTTTGAATACCACCGTATCCTCATCGCAGTCGACAAGGATTTCCCGGATCAGCTGCACATGACCCGAGGTTTCCCCTTTCAACCACAGAGAATTCCTGGATCGACTCCAGTAATGGGCCTGGCCCGTTTCCAGGGTCTTCTTCCAGGCGAGCCGGTTAATATAGGCGAGCATAAGCACTGCACCGCTCACCGCGTCCTGGGCAATGACGGGCAGCAGACCGTCCGGATTTTTATGGAATGCAAGTTCAATCATGGGAAGTTTCTTCATGCTTCATTGATCAAGAAAAAAGCCCCCACGACCACAAAACGAGAACAGCCGGGAGGCAAAAAAACCGGGACGGGGCAAAACGCAGGGGAGAAAAAACAGGCTATGGGCGCAATGCACCTCTACAAGGGCTTACACCGTTCGCCGGATGCGCACCAGCGATTATCTTCCCGAAGCAGTCGTTCTCGACCCGTTCCAAAAAATTACTCTTTTATGCCGTTGCCACAGCTTTGTCAAGCTCCACGAATACTCCCCACTCTTGCCAAACAAGCCCGAAATGAGTATTCTTGCTCGACACAGAAGCAAGAATCTTGCAAGAAATATAAAAGGATATATTTTCATGAACCCCGTTCAACTTCTTGATACCGTCTCCATCAGTTATACTGCCACCCTTCCTTCGGGAGAGATGGTGGAGAGCGTCCCCGAAGAACAGCCGATCACCCTGACCATCGGCCAGGGGTGCATCCTGAAAGCAGTCGAAGCTTCACTGATGGGCATGAAGCCCGGCCAGAGCAAAACAGTACACATACTCCCGGAGGACGCCTACGGTCCCCACCATGAATCCCTGGTCCACGAGGTCTCCCTGACCAGTTTCGGTGACCGGATTGAACCCAAACCCGGCATGATCCTCGCAAGAACCATTGAAATAGACGGCGTCCAACGGCAGGTTCCTGTCACGGTCCTCGCTGTTGACAAAACCAACGTCACTCTTGATTACAACCATCCCCTTGCTGGAAAAACCATCTCCTACACCGTCAAACTTCATGCTATCGCCCGATAACCGCCAACCCAACTGTCAGTAAACGATTACGTACACCTATACCAGGAACAGCAATAAAACTGCTGATCCTGCAAACGGTCATGGTGCATCAGTGCTTCATCCTTGAATGGAGGACTGATGCACGCGTGCACGGCTGCCTCACCCATCCCGTCACCCAGATTTCCCCATAAACAAGCACAGACACCCCACATTCCTGCATGCTCGCAACTGCAGGCGCAGAGAGATGGGAGCAGCCCTCCCCCACTTGATCTATCCCGCGGAAACTTTCTAGGAGGTGACCTTCCCGCCTCCAGGTGAAAGCGGGAATGATTCTGATCGTTTTCAGCTCGTTTTGCCGACCGGATAACAACGCAACGCTCATCGAAAAAAATCTGTACATTCGCTTTGAGCCACGTACAATATTTATAAAACTTGAATGGCAAGGTCTCGGCGTTGCCCGCTCAGCAGGATTGGTAATAATCCGGCTGGGCTTCTGCCAGTGCTCACCACCAACCTACCTGAGGAGAACCATCCATGTCTTTTGAAGATGATGAAATAGTACAGGGATTTGTAGAGGAATCACTTGAACATCTGGCGGGTATCGAAAACGACCTTCTCGCCATTGAAGAAGCAGGTACGGATATCGATGTCGAACTGGTGAACAAAGTATTTCGCGCCGCCCACTCCATAAAAGGTGGCGCGGGATTCATGGGCCTGAGTGTTATTCAGGATCTCGCCCACGCATCAGAAAATGTCCTGGGCCTCATTCGAGCCGGCAAGCTCGTCCCCACCCCCGAAATCATCAATGTATTGCTTCTCGCCGCCGATGAGCTGCAACGGTTGATCGAAAATATCAGCACCAGCAACACTATTGATATCTCCAGCCACACCATCGCTCTCAACAGTATCTTTGAAGGAGGCGAAGCTCCTGCTTCAGCCTCCATGCGAGCCACAAACACCGATATCCCGGCTCCGGACGATCCATTTGAAACTGCAAAGATCTCAGTTGATGCAACAGCAGAATCTGCAAATCCAGTAGAACCTGAAATCAGGGTCGAATCTGCCGTGAGAGAGGAGGAACATTTAGCTGAAGAATCGGAAGATTCCTACAGTGAAGATGATGACCTTGTCAACGCACTACCATCAGAAACAGGTGGCACACCCAAGACCCGCCGTTCCTCTTCATCACAGAAAACCGACACCACTATCCGGGTCACCGTCAGTCTGCTGGATCAACTGATGAACCTGGCTGGCGAGCTGGTCCTGTCCCGTAATCAACTCCTGCAGACCATTACATCCGGAGATGTCCGCAATGCCGAGGCCGTTGGCCAGCGCATTGATCTGGTGACCTCCGAACTGCAGGAAGCCATCATGCTCACCCGCATGCAGCCTATTGGCAATGTGTTCAATAAATTCCCCCGGGTCGTGCGCGATCTTTCCAAAAAACTGGGAAAACAGATCGACCTGACCATTGTCGGTAAGGATGTCGAACTGGATAAAACCATCATTGAGGCCATTAATGACCCCTTGACCCATTTGGTGCGCAACTCTGTTGATCACGGCATCGAGTCCCCTCAGGACCGGACCAGGAAAGGCAAGGATGCCTGTGGACTCATCGTGCTCAAGGCCTATCATGCCGCCGGTCAGGTTGTTATCGAAATCAGCGACGATGGCAAGGGGCTGGACGGCGACATGCTGGCGGAGGCCGCGGTGAAAAAAGGGCTGATCAGCTCGGATCAGGCTAAGGTCATGTCCGAAAAGGAACGGATCAACCTGATACTTCTTCCCGGGTTTTCCACCGCCAAAAAAGTGACCGACGTTTCCGGACGGGGCGTGGGTATGGATGTGGTTAAAACCAATCTCGATCAACTGGGGGGCTCCATTGAAATCGATTCCGAGGTCGGAAAAGGCTCAACCATCAGCATCAAGCTGCCCCTGACCCTGGCGATCATTCCCTGTCAGATTGTCATGACCGGGGGTGAGCGATATGCCATCCCCCAGGTGAACCTGGAGGAACTTCTGCGTATTCCCGCCGCCAAGGTCAAGGAACGGGTGGAACGGGTTGGTGATGCGGAAGTGGTTCGTTTACGCGGCAACCTGCTGCCCCTTATCCGAATGGCGGACGTCTTTGATATCGAGCCGACCTATTTCGATCCTGTCAACGAAGAAACCTATCCGGATCGCCGCCGTAACATCGCCGACCGGCGCTCAAAATCAACACCTCTTTTCAGAGACCCCTCGGCACAAGAAAAGACCAACTCGCTGGAAGCAAGGGAAGAGAGTGACCAAAAACAACCGCGAAAGGAACAGGAGCGACGCCAGAGTCCCTCCAGCGCTCTCAACATAGTCGTTGTTTCCACCGGCGCCATGAAATATGGCATTATCGTCGACCGGCTGCATGACTCGGAGGAGATTGTTATCAAACCTCTGGGTCGCCACCTGCAGCAATGCCAGGGCTACGCCGGCGCAACGATCATGGGTGACGGACGCATTGCCTTGATTCTGGATGTCAGCAATATTGCCCGCATGGCCGGCCTGACCTCGCTGGACGGTTCGGAACGAGCCGGCGAACTGGCCGAGGCCGCCAAAGAGGCGCTCACCAAGGCCCGTGACAAGCAGGCCCTGCTTACCTTTTCTAGTTCTCCCTCCGAACAGTTCGGGGTGCCTCTCAATCAGGTCGAACGGGTAGAAAAAATCAAACGAACCGACATCGAGGAGATCGGCGGACGCCGGGTCATGCAGTACCGGGGCGGCAGTCTGCCGCTGATCAGCATCGATGAGGTTGCCTCGGTTTTGCCTCTTGCCGATCGTGATGACCTGCTGGTCATTGTCTTTCACCTTGCCGGCAAGGATATTGGCCTGCTGGCCACCGGCCCCATTGATGCCATTGAAATCTCAGCCGAAATCGACGACGTCACCCTGAAACAGACCGGTATCATGGGCTCGACCATCATCGCCGCAAAAACAACCATGCTGGTCAACATCTTCGAGATTGTTAAGGTTTCCAACCCGCAATGGTTTGAAGACCACGCGGCCTATAGCGGTATCGATACCGGTGATGACATCGCCCCCACCATCCTCATTGTCGAAGATTCCAACTTTTTCCGCAATCAGGTGAAAGGTTATATGGAGGAGGCCGGATTCAATATCCTCGAGGGTGAGGATGGCAGGGTCGCCTGGCGGATTCTTGAAGAACAGGGAGAAACCATCAACCTGGTGGTCACGGATATCGAGATGCCCAACATGGATGGATTTGAATTGACGGAAAGAATTAAGAATGACAAACGCTTCCACCATCTTCCGGTCATCGCACTCACAACCCTGGCAGGCGAGGAAGATATCGCCCGGGGCAAGGCTGTCGGGGTCGATGAATATCATATCAAACTTGACAAGGAGCGCCTGATGGAAAGTGTGCACCGACATACAAAATCTGCTGTAGCTGCATGAAAATGACCTGGACCCGTGAGCGTTCGTCCGTGCGTCAGCTTTATCGTCTGTGACTGTTCGATTAATGGACACTTTATCCGACGGTTACGGGCAATCAAGATGGCGTGCGGACGGACGGACTCTCCCTGGCCCTTGCCAAACCAGTATCTTCCGCCACAACTTCATCACCCCATGGCGCATCAGTACAAAGAGCTGGTGTCTTCCTTCAGGGTCTGACTGATTTTGGCCTCTATCAAGAATTATTCTGCTTAACGGGGTTGCATAATGGCTGAACCGAAAAATCTGACCAAAAATATCATTGAACTCGCTACGTTTTATGTCGGCAACGCCCTTTGCGGCATGGATATCCTTAAAGTTCAGGAAATCAACAAACTGATGGAAATGACCAAAGTGCCGCAGGCTCCGGACTATATGCTGGGCATCCTCAACCTCCGGGGTCAGATCGTCACCATCATTGATCTGGGCCAGAAACTTGGCCTCGGCGCCGCGGAACTCAGCGGTGAATCCCGCAATATCATCATCAACGCTCCAGGCGAGCATGTCGGCCTCATGGTCTCCAAAATCAGTGACGTGGTTATGGCCGACCCAGGTAAAATCGAACCAGCCCCTGCCAACATGAACGGTATTCAGGGGGCATTCTTCACCGGTGTGTATAAAACAGAAAACAAATTGATCGGCATTCTTGATGTCAAGGAAGTCCTGCGCATCGATTAGGATGTTCCGAGTCGGGGAACGGATGAACGTTTAAAACTCAACTGCCCTCACTGTTTTCACTCTTCAACTGCTCACATGAAAAGAATCAACTGATGCTGGGAAAGAAGATACGAGTTCTGGTGGTGGATGACACCATCGTCTACCGAAAAGCGGTCAGCGACATCCTTGCGGAAATGCCGGGGATTGAAGTGGTGGGTGTCGCCCATAATGGCAAAATCGCTGTTGCCAAAATCGAGACACTCAAGCCGGATCTGCTGACCCTGGATATCGAAATGCCGGTGATGAATGGCATTGAAGTACTCCAATACCTCCAGCAGCACGCGCCTCAGGTGTCGGCCATCATGGTCTCCACCCTCACCAGCGAGGGAGGAGACATGACCATGCGGGCCTTGGAACTGGGCGCCTATGACTTTATTCTCAAACCCAGCAGTACCAATATTGCCGACAGCAAACAACAGCTCCGTCTGTTGCTGGCCCCCCTGATCAAAGCTTTCCAGTCCGGCCGAACAGCCGTGGGCGCCATGCAGGCCGTACACAAAGCCAGAACGCCAACGCCCCACCCCACCCCTTCGACCTCGCTGCCAGCAGCCCGGCAGCATGGAGCAGGTGGATCCGCCCGGCCGCGGCCATTTGCCAAGGACATGCGGCGACAGGGCAAGTCAGAGATTATCGCCATCGGCATTTCCACCGGCGGACCAAACGCCCTGGCGAAAATGATGCCCATGCTGCCGGGAAATCTGGGTGTGCCCATCCTCATTGTCCAGCACATGCCGCCTGTTTTTACCAGATCACTGGCGAACAGCCTGAACGTAAAATGCGCTTTGACGGTCAAGGAGGCCAGGGACGGGGAGCCCATACTGGCAGATGTCGTATATATCGCCCCGGGGGGCAAGCAGATGAAACTGGTCGCCTCAACCGACGGAACCAACCGGCTGATCAGAATCACCGATGATCCTCCAGAAAATTCCTGCAGACCATCGGCTGACTATCTGTTTCGTTCTGTTGCTGATTACTATGTCGGTCGAGCCACGGCGGTAATCATGACCGGAATGGGCTCGGACGGTACCAAAGGTTTGCAGGTTCTCAAGGAAAAAGGCGCTGTGATCATCGGCCAGGATGAATCAAGCTGCGTTGTTTACGGGATGCCAAAGACACCAGCTGAACTCGGCTTGACCGATGTAGTGGTCACTTTGAGCAAAATCGCCGGCGAAGTTGTCAAAACGGTTAAATAGCTTTTTCCATCAACCGACGGATTCCATGTTGAAAATTTCTCCTGACGAAACCAGACTCATCACAAGGTATATTCATGAAATTTCAGGGATATTCCTTGATGAGAGCAAAAAATACCTCCTGGAAACCAGGTTGAATGCCATTGCTGAAGCAGAGGGCTGCCGTAGTTATCAGGATTTCTACACAAAAGCCAAGGCAGATGCCAGCAGAACCATTGAAAGAAAAATTATTGACGCTATCTCTACCAACGAAACCCTCTTTTTTCGTGATACCAACCCATTCCAACTGTTGCAGCACAAGATTTTACCAGAACTGATTGATGCCCGGACCCCCAAAGTACCGTCCATGAAAACCCCGCTCAAGGTATGGAGTGCCGCCAGTTCCACGGGTCAGGAACTTTATTCGGTCGCTATTGTCCTCAAGGAACTCCTCGGAGATCTGTCCAGGTACAATGTCAAGCTGCTCGGCACTGATATTTCGGATACGGCCATTGCGCAGGCCAGTAGCGGCAAGTACAACAAATTCGAAATAGAACGCGGCCTGGCCCGTGATAAATTGCAAAAATACTTCTCGTTAACCGGCCAGAGCTGGAAAATCAATGACCAGATCCGCTCCATGGTCAATTTCCGGAAACTCAACCTGATGCTGCCTTTTACCGGTCTGGGAAAATTCGACATTGTTCTGTGCAGAAATGTCGCCATTTATTTTTCCCAGGAAGACAGAAAAAAACTGTTCAACAAAATTGCCGATATCCTCGAACCGGACGGCTATCTGCTCATCGGGTCCACCGAATCCTTGACGGGAATCTGTCCCCGTTTTATACCTAAAAGACACCTTCGTTCCATCTTTTATCAGCTGAAATAATAGAAAAAATACTATACCGTTTGCATCAATTGACTCATCCCAATGGTACACTTATGAAGACAATGAGGATTCTGGTTACCGATGACGACCCGATTATCCGGAAATTATTTGCAAAGCGTTTACGTCAGGAAGGCTACCAGGTTACCCTGGCCCCTGACGGCAGCGAAGCGGCCCGGCTTCTTGATGCCATGCCTTTTGACATCCTGATCACCGACCTGGTCATGCCCGGAGGTATTGATGGTATTGCATTGCTCAAAAGAGCCAAAGAAATCAGTCTTGATATCGAGGTGATTGTCATTACGGCTCACTCTTCCATCGACACGGCTGTGGACGCCATGAAAAAAGGGGCTGTGGATTATCTTGAAAAACCGATTCATTTCGACGAACTATTCCTCCGCTTGGATAAGATCCGGGAAATCAAATCATTGCAGAAAAGCGCTGACGATCTCAGAGAAGCAATACAGGTCACTGAAAACTCTGCTGCCCAGACTATTCAGGAATTGGAGATGATTAACAGTAACCTATTGATAAAAATAGATGAAATGGAAGAAATTCTCACCGATTTCAGCCAGAATGCAGAGGCGCGTATTGAAAGGGCGCTGAAAATACTTGAACCCAGGTGATTGTTTTGACAACAGAACAAAAGAACAAAAATATCGATGCGTTGACACGATTACAGCAGCTTGTCTCCGACCTGCGTGGTGATCATGGCTGTCCCTGGGATCGCCAACAGACGCCGATTTCCCTGAAGAAATATCTGCTGGAGGAATGCCGGGAACTGGCAGAAGCTATTGACATCGGCCATCCGGAACACATTCGTGAAGAGATTGGTGATGTCTTCTTTATTCTCATTATGCTGGCCGCCTGCTTTGAGGAGCAGCACCTTTTTTCCGCGGATGATGCCCTTGATGAGGTCATCGCAAAAATGATCCGCCGCCACCCCCACGTCTTTGCCGATGCCACTGTGACCGACGAAAAGACACTGCGATCCCAGTGGGAAAAAATCAAAGCACAAGAAAAAAAGCCCTACACCCGCGCCCCCCTCAAATAGCTTTTCCCTTGACAATTTTCCTTTTTTTCGACTAAAAAGAAAAGTTTGATTAATGTTAATTCTCAAACGAGGTATCTTGCTCTGAATCGAAGCGGGCTGGCAAATTGAACAGTAGATATCCAATTGATATCCTGAAGATAGAACTGACAGTGCCACTAAGAGTCGGAGAAACACAACCGTTTGCGAATGAACACCGATAATTACCTTCTCGCTCTCACCACCAGGACAGAAGCGAGGGCCACTTTGACCACGAGGAGGATACATGCGTCATTACGAGACTACCTACATTCTTCGCCCTAATTTAGGAGAAGAGCAATTCACTGAAATCATTAACCGCACCAATGCCATCGTCACCGATGCCGGTGGCGTCATCATCAGCCTTGACCGCTGGGGCATCAAACGTCTGGCCTACGAGATCAACAAGGAAGTTCAAGGATACTATGTGTACATGAACTACGCTTCCACCGGAGATGTGGTCAAGGAGATCGAGCGTATCTTCAGAATCGACGACCGGGCTCTCCGCTTCCTGACCATCAAACTTGGCGATTCAATGACGGCCGAATCCATCGAAGCCGAAAAACAGAGGATAGCTGAAAAAGCTGCCGCCCTTGAAGCGGCCCGGGCCGCGGGTGAGGAAACTGATGATCTGGAGCACGATTCGGACGATGATACGGATGACGATACGGACGACGATTCGGATGACAAATAAGCCAACGAACGAATCACTGGACATACATAAGGAGTAACACCATGGCACCACCGAAAAAAGTTTTCTCAAGGCGACGGGTCTGTCGGTTCTGTACCGATAAAGAAATGGGTATTGACTACAAGGATCCGAGGACCCTTAGAGGCTTGGTGACCGAGCGGGGCAAAATTATCCCCCGGCGGATTTTTGGTACCTGTTCAAAGCATCAGCGACAATTGACAGAAGCTGTCAAACGTTCACGCCAACTGGCGCTGCTGCCATACATGGGTCCGACCCAGTTTTAACATTCAAACAAAACATGCTACCTACCGGGGCCGGATGGAACCACGCTGAGTACCCTCCCGGCCAGTTGCTTCTTTTCAGTGCTTTTTTTTTCGTTCCGGCTTTGAGCCCAGTCTTCTTTGGCTGGACGAACGGACTGCTTGCCGTCCCTGTTTTCTACCTGTTGTTTACCAATGGATTCAAGTCAGGGTTCGCCCGGTTGAGGGTCAGCCTGCTGATTGCCGGATTGGGTGCATTACTGATCGGCCGGCTGGAGGTTTTTCTCTTTTCGCTCACCCTGATCCCCTTGGGATACACGTTGTTCAGAAGCGCAAATGCAGGAGAATCGGCAGCAACAAGTGGGGGCAAGGGAGTTGTTGTTCTTGCCTTGACATGGATACTGTTCTGGGCTGTCTACGGTGCAGCCACCGGTATCAGTCCCTACCGGCAGCTGCTCGATTCCCTGGATCAGGGATTTCGCCAGACCGTTGAGCTCTACGAATCGAGAGAGGCGGAAGTGCCCGGCGAGACACTGCATCAAGTGCAGCAGCTCACCGACGACATCAGAGAGATCATCCCGAGAATTCTGCCGGGAGTCCTTGCTTCCATCGTGGTGGTGACGGTGTGGATCAATCTGGCCTTCAGCAACATCATGGCGCACCGCCTGGGTGATGTTCCACCGCCATGGGGAAAGTATTCAACCTGGAAACTGCCTGATCAACTCCTCTGGGTGGCGATTATCGCCGGTGCCGTCATGTTGCTGGGTCGTGGATTGCTGCAATTCGCCGGCAGCTGGGTGTTGATGCTCGCTGGTCTTTTATATTTTTTTCAGGGCCTGGCGGTATGTATCGCCCTCATGGAACGATGGAAGGTTCCTGTATATGTGCGGATCCTTCTTTATTTTATCCTTGTTATCCAAACATACGGGATACTCCTCCTCGCCTTTGTAGGCGTTGCAGACGTCTGGTTTAATTTCAGGCGCCCCAGGGAAGAACCATGAACACCAGGACGCGACAGGTACGGACACAGTGACGAAATCGCACATTCCGCCCCAGAATACTGAAACACGTTCGCATACGTTCATCGGCTGCAATTGACAGAATCACCAGAGACACAAAGAAGGATATTTCAATGGACATCATATTAAAAGAAACAATCGAAACCCTTGGCCAGGAAGGCGATGTTGTCAAAGTCAGGCCGGGATACGCGCGAAATTTTCTCATCCCGAAACAAAAAGCCGTCCAGGTCAGCAAGGCATCTCTCGCCAATCTCGAACGGGAGAAACAGCTCATAGCCTCCAGGTTGGCGGAACAGAAAAAACAAGCCGAAAAACTGGCAGCGAAACTGCATGACAAGGTCGTCACCATTGCCAAACGCGTTGGGGATGAAAACAGATTGTTCGGCTCGGTCACATCCGCCGACATCGCCGCCGCATTGCAGGAGGCTGGTACCGATGTCGACAGAAAGACCATAGTTCTGACCGACGCCATCAAGGCCATTGGTGAATACAAAGTAGCCGTCAAAACCGGTTATCAAACCACCGCCACCATATTGGTTCAGGTTGTCCCGGAAGATATGACACCGATCCAGTAGCAGCAGGATGGCAGCCGGGAGCCGGTTGTCAATCTGCTCCAAAAACATCTTGCCGCGCTTCGTCCGCCCCTGGGGTCTTTTTCCGCCAGAGGGCTGTGCAAAATACCGCTGCCTTTTCTGTTCACAGGAAAGGCAGCGGTATTTTGCGCGTGTCATTCAGGAACAGCGCAGGTATAGTGAAAGCCATGCAAACAGCAGGTCCCCCACCACCAATACCAATGTGCGCGATTACAGAACCTGAGACAACAGACAGGCACAAAACCCGTAATCAGGTACATACCAACTCCTAGCTATGCACCCCTCTTCATCGCATCCGCCACCAGCGATCAAAATGCTTCCGCCACAGAATATCGAAGCGGAACAGGCAGTGCTTGGCACCATACTTCTTCAGGAAAAGGCCCTCCTGAAAATCGTTGAACTGCTGACACCGGGTGATTTTTACCGGGATGCCCACAAGACGATCTATGCGGCTATGCTGACATTGTTCGAAAAACGCGAACCGCATGATCTGATCACTGTCACCGGTCTGCTCAATGATCGCAACAAACTTGAGGAAATAGGCGGTGCAGCGTATTTGGCCTCCCTGACCGACATCATCCCTTTCACCGGGACACTGGTCCATCATGCCATTATTATTAGAAAAAAATCGATACTTCGTCGACTGATCAAGACCACTTCCGAAGTAGCCGCCCGTTGTTACGACACCCAGGATGATATCGAATCGCTGGTTGATGAAGCGGAGAAAAGTATTTTTGAAATCGCCCATTCAAACAAAAGGCAAGGATTTCAGCCCATGTCCGCCATTGTGCCCAAGGCCTTTGACCGGATCACCACGCTCTTCAACAGACCGGAACATATCACCGGTGTAGCCACCGGATATGATGACCTCGACCGGCTGACCGCCGGGTTGCAACCAGCTGAACTTATCATTCTCGCCGCCCGCCCATCCATGGGCAAGACCGCCTTGGCCATGAATCTGGTGCAGCATGCCGCGCTGATCAATAAAGTCCCGGTGGCGGTTTTCAGCCTGGAGATGTCCATGGAAGCCCTGGCCTTGCGGATGCTCTGCTCCGTTGGCCGGATCGATTCGCAGCGGATCCGCACCGGAAAACTCCACGACAATGACTGGCCGAAACTGACCCGGGCCACAGGTATGTTGACCGATGCGCCCATTTATATAGATGATACCGCCGGCCTGACAGTGCTGGAAATGCGGGCCAAAGCCAGACGACTCAAATCCGAATTCGATCTTGGCTTCATTGTGGTCGACTACCTGCAGCTCATGCAGGGAAAAGCCGACTCCGAAAACCGGACGCAGGAAATTTCCGACATTTCCCGTTCGCTCAAAGCTATGGCCAAGGAACTCGATGTCCCGGTTCTGGCCCTTTCCCAGCTCAACCGCAGCCTGGAAAACCGAACCGACAAACGCCCCCAACTCGCCGACCTGCGCGAATCCGGCGCTATTGAACAGGATGCTGATGTCATCATGTTTATTTATCGCGACGAAGTCTACAACAGAGGCGAGGAAAACCCCAACCGTGGTCTGGCGGAACTCATTGTCGGCAAACAGCGCAACGGGCCCACCGGCATGATTAAGCTGACGTTCCTAGGCGAGTACACCACCTTTGAAAATCATACCAGTCGCACTCCCGCTGTTGAATATCTCCCTGAACAGGGCTTGACCGCGGATATGGATTTCAACTGAACACCTCCTGGCAGGTTCATCATCTTCCACCAACAGCACCTATCGTCATGGGAACCAACGACAAGTACGAATACAAAGCGATTGAGCAGAAATGGCAGCAACGCTGGGCTCAGGAAAAAACTGACAGAGCAACACATCGCACGGGCGGAAAGAAATACTACGTTCTGGAAATGTTTCCGTATCCTTCCGGCAGAATCCATATGGGCCATGTCCGTAATTATTCCATAGGGGATGTCGTTGCTCGCTATAAACGCATGCAGGGGTTCAATGTTCTCCATCCCATGGGCTGGGATGCTTTTGGCCTGCCCGCTGAGAACGCTGCTATGCAACGGGGCATTCACCCCGCCTCCTGGACCGATGAAAACATCGATTATATGCGCAACCAGCTCAAGGCCATGGGGCTGAGTTATGACTGGGACCGGGAACTGGCCACCTGCCGGCCCGATTATTATCGTTGGGAACAGCAGCTTTTTCTCGAAATGCTGGAAAAAGGCCTGATCTACCGCAAGGAAACAGTCGTCAACTGGTGTGACGATTGCCGTACCGTCCTGGCCCGAGAGCAGGTGGTGGATGGTGTCTGCTGGCGCTGTGACCAGCTTGTCCAACCCAAAACCATGCACGGCTGGTTCTTTAAAATAACCGCCTATGCCGAGGAACTGCTGGCCGACCTTGACATCCTGACAGGCTGGCCGGAAAAAGTGGTCACCATGCAGCGCAATTGGATCGGGAAAAGCACCGGTCTGGCCTGCGACTTCAAGGTGGAGAACAGTACCGAAAGTATCACCATCTTCACTACCCGGCCGGACACGATTTTCGGGGTGACGTTCATGTCCCTGGCTGTCGAGCATCCGCTCCTCAAGTCCTTAACCGCCGACACATCGCAGGAACAGGAGGTCAATGATTTTATTCGGGAAACCGTGCTGGCCAAACAGCGGGCAACCCCTGACCAGGAAACAGAAAAAATCGGCGTGTTCACCGGCCGCCACTGTATCAACCCTTTTACCGGTGAACGTATACCGATCTATGCCGCCAACTTTGTCCTGATGGAATACGGCACCGGTGCGGTTATGGCCGTACCGGCCCACGATCAGCGAGATTTCGAATTCGCCCGCGCTTACGGCCTGCCGGTGCGGGTTGTCGTTCAACCTCAGGACGAACAGCTCGATCCGGCCACCATGAGCATGGCCTGGGAAGGCCCGGGTATCCTGGCGGATTCAAGGCAATTTTCGGGAATGGACTCCACTGCGGCACAAGCGGCGATTATCGCCTTTGCCGAAGAAAAAAATTTCGGGGGCCCCCACATCACCTACCGGCTCCGGGACTGGGGCATCTCCAGGCAGCGATACTGGGGCGCACCCATACCAGTTATTCACTGCGGGACCTGTGGTATTGTGCCTGTACCGAAAAACCAGCTTCCGGTTCTGCTTCCCGGCACGGACCGGCCCGATGGCGACCACCGCCCGCTCCATCAGCAGGAAAAATTCTTTATGGTCAGCTGTCCGCGCTGTGGAGAAATGGCCCGGCGTGAAACCGACACCATGGACACCTTTGTCGAGTCTTCCTGGTATTTTGTTCGCTACACTAACCCCAGCCTGACCGACCACCCCATTGACGAAGAGGCCGCCCGATACTGGCTGCCGGTGGACCAGTATATCGGTGGGGTTGAGCACGCCATCCTCCATCTTCTGTATGCCCGCTTTTTCACTAAGATGCTCCGCGATCTCGGCTATCTCACCATTGATGAACCTTTCACCAATCTGCTGACCCAGGGCATGGTCATTAAAGATGGGGCCAAGATGTCAAAATCAAAGGGCAATGTGGTGGATCCCAACGATCTCATTGAGCGCTACGGTGCCGATACGGTCCGCCTTTTTTCCTTATTTGCCGCTCCTCCGGAACGTGATCTGGAATGGAATGCCCAAGGGGTTGAAGGGGCTTCACGTTTTCTCAACCGGGTCTACAGGCTGGTGCATCGGCATCTCGACTGCTTTCAAAACGTCGAACCCATCGACAGAGCCGATCTCAACGATGCCTCGCGAAAACTGCATCGCAAAACCCACCAGACCATTCAGCGGGTCACGGAAAGCATTGAGTCCAATTTTCATTTTAATACCGCCATCTCCGCAATCATGGAACTGGTCAACCTCACCGTTACGCTTACCGGCGAACAGGAAGACATGCATCCGGCGGCACTGAAAAAAGCTCTGGAAACCATTCTTACCCTGTTGTTTCCCATGGTCCCCCATTTCTGTGAGGAACTGTGGGAGGCATCAGGCCACCGCCACCTCCTCGGCAGTGCAGTCTGGCCCGACTACGACCGTGAAGCAGCTCGGGAAGAAGAGATTCTCATTGTTGTTCAGGTCAACGG
Source organism: Desulfobulbus alkaliphilus (assembly GCF_016918545.1). Classification (GTDB taxonomy): domain Bacteria; phylum Desulfobacterota; class Desulfobulbia; order Desulfobulbales; family Desulfobulbaceae; genus Desulfobulbus; species Desulfobulbus alkaliphilus. The sequence continues at coordinate 88,203 of NZ_JAFFQC010000013.1, forward strand.
CAAGGTGCGCGCCAGACTTTCCGTACCCGCGGGCACCGATGACCAGGCCCTGCAGCAGGCAGCGCTGGCTGACCAGAAAATCAGCCAGCTGCTGGAAAATAAAAAGCCGAAAAAAATCATTGTGGTTCAGGGGAAACTTGTTAATATCGTTGTCTAAATTTTATTCACGGCACCGGGACAAGCCAAAGACTGCCTGGCCCGGTCATTGAGGCTGGATTGGGTCGAAAGACCCGATCACGGGATACACAGGCCTCTTCGTCCTGAATCCGTGACGGCCCGACGCTTGTTTTGGTTATATTTTGCCGTAATCATCTTATATTTGTAGCGGAATCCTTGACAACACCTTTCACCAGCCGCCTTTCGGGGCCTTGGGGTCTTTTACTGACACCCGGTGCACGGTTACCGCCAGGGAACAACCTATGTAGGAACACCATGCTGAAAACTGAAAAAATCGGATTAGGTGTCGTTGTGCTTGTCGCCCTTTTTCTCGGAGGATGCGGCTATTATTTCCCCCATATTTACTCCGGCCCGGCTCGGACTATTTACGTGCCGAACTGGGAAAACCGGACCAGTAAGCTGGGACTCGACAACGATGTCTACCAGTCCCTGGCCCGGTGGTTCCAGAAATCCGAAGCCTTACAGCTGACCAGGGAGCGACAGGGAGCTGACATGATTCTGGCAGGTGAAATCACATCCATCGACCTCCCCAGCGTCTCCTGGGCAAATGTCTCCACCGCCACCGACATCAAGGTGAGCCTGTATGTCCGTTATGTTCTCAAGGACCTGCAAACCGGAGACATCCTCTGGGAAGTGCCGAGAAAACTGTATACAGAAGATTTCAGTGCACGCGTCATCAGCACCGCTGCTGAAGACGCAGCCCTTGAGAGAATCATTGAAGACATGGCGGAAGAAATATATATCGGCACCCTGAACCGGTTGAGAAAACAACCTTCGCAGGCAACCACCCCCTGACCGTTCTTCCTGCTGCATCGCGGGTAGAATCTCCATCCAGCAACAAGGTCTTTTCATCTGGATCCAGGCGTGCCTTCAAATTGAACAGCAGGCAAGGAGTTCATACACCGAGGAGTGCATTTCACCCAGCAGTACATGTGCCTGCGCGACACCTGATCATCCGCTAGATACTGGCGAACGGCTCGCATCTTAACGGGCACTGCAGACCCCTCTGCAGCGCCCTTTTTTTCTCAAATTATGACGACACCCCTCCAATTCCAACCGCTGACCATCGGACCGCTTGTTCTGCCCACCCCCCTGATGCTCGCCCCTCTGGCCGGTTACACGGACCTTCCCTTTCGTCTACTCTGCCGGGAACACGGCGCTGCTCTCTGTTGCTCTGAAATGATCAGTTGCCATGGCCTCGTCTACGGCCAGAGGAATACCCTGGCCCTCCTCCATTCAGTCCACGAAGAACGCCCGCTGGCGATCCAGCTTTTTGGGGCCGACCCGGACCACATGGGTCAGGCCGCAAGCCTGATTTCCTCACGGCCCATTGACCTCATTGATCTCAACATGGGATGCCCGGTACGAAAAGTTGTCAAAAAAGGCAGCGGCGCGGCCTTGATGAAAGATCCGCGACGGGCAGCGGCAATCATCAGCGCGGTGCGCGCCAACACCAGGTTGCCGGTGACCGTGAAATTCCGCAGCGGCTGGAGTGAAGACACTATAAATGCCCCACAATTCGCGCGGATGGCCGAAAATGCAGGAGCCGCTGCGATCACCATCCATGCCCGTACCTGGGCACAGGGGTTTGGCGGTCAAGCTGACTGGCAGGTCATTCGCGCTGTGAAAGAGGCGGTCACTATTCCGGTTATCGGCAACGGTGATGTTCTCACCTATGGACAGGGGCTGGACATGATGGCGGCCACAGGCTGTGACGCGGTTATGGTGGGGCGGGGAGCCCTCGGCAACCCCTGGGTTTTTTCGCCACAGGGGCAGCCGGCAACCCTGACCGGACGATTACCCGTTATCATGCGCTACCTGGCCCTGTCCGGCCGCTATTTGAACAGAGAAGCGCTTCTCTTCCGGATCAAGAATCATACCTCCAGATTCCTGAACGGTCTGACCGGAGCAGCCAGGATCCGCGCAGCCATCCACCAGGCGGCAAGCCCGGATGAAATCGTCACCCTGCTGCACCGTTATCAAGACCTGGAGCGGTGAGCGTTTGCAAGCAGGCTCCGCAGAGCGGTGGGTGCAGGCGTATCAGGAAAAATTTTCTCCAATCATAAACCTGAATCCGTGACGTCTGAACGTGCACGGATCCAGGTTGGGAACCTGGCAGAGTCCTGGATCCGTGAGCGTTTGTCCGTGCGTCAACTTTGTTGTCCGTGGCCGTTCGATTAAAGTAAACTTTATCGGACGGTTACGGGCAATGAAGATGGCGTGCGGACGAACGCCCCGAAGGGCGGCGGGTGACGACTTGTTGCAAAGGAAATCGCCGCATTGACAACCTGTTTACAGTAAAATGTACTCCAAACAAGACTCCAGCCGTCACGGATTCAGGAGAGTACCTACGGACAACCCGGGGTTGCGCAGGATATGCCTGAGTGTCATTCATGGTTGACCCATTGCCGGTCTCTCACCCGGATCACTTTCCAGCTGCTCAATCCTCCGGTACAGGTCAACGGCAATTGCCTGGGCCTGATTCAACTCATCCCAGCTCATCGTGAGCATGAGATTGTTACGATACATGGCTGCAATGGTGTTGCCCCGGCTTGCCGCCAGTGAATACCAGGCATAGCCGCGAGCCCTGTCGGTGGCGGTACCTGTACCGGTTGCATGCATCAGACCGGCATTGGCCTGGGCCAGGACATCACCTCGCAAGGCTGCCTGTTCATAAAGTTCAAGGGCCTTCTGGTAGTCCCGTTCCCCTCCCAGCCCGTTGTAGAGGATGTAGGCAAGATCGTTTTTCGCGCCCACATGCCCCTGTTCCGCGGCCAGACCCAACCATTTTTTGGCCTCAATATAATTTTGCGGTACATACGTTCCCCTGAGATACGAACCACCGATAATATTGAGGGCTTCCGGTGACGTCCTGCCCTGCTCCGCAGCCTTCAGCAACCATTTGAAAGCGTTCCTCCGATCCGGATCACCTCCTTGTCCCCGATACAGCATGCCGCCGACGATGAATTGCGCCTCGGCATCACCCCGTTCCGCGGCTTGACGATACAGGCGAAGAGCCCGGGCGTGATTGAGCGGTTTTCCTCCGACCCCATAGTAATACCTATACCCCTCAACCGTCAAACGCAGTGCGGTCTCGTCGATCTCCTGACCATGACCGATGGCACAGGTCGCCAGGAAGCAGAAAAAGATCAACAGACGTTTCAACCTTTGCATGGGACTCTTCGCAGAAAGATTCAGGGGCAGCATGGTAGATCACCCAGGTATACCGCCACCTGAGTCCGTGACGCACAAACAAACGCTCACGGATCCAGGCCCCAGGGATTGGTTATGATTCAAGTGGTCAAGGTCCGGTAAATTTCCGGCATCCGGGCCGGCAGGCGGCTGATTTCATCAACAAAGATATAATTGACCGCCCCATACATATGGGCCATGTACTCATGGGCCGTGCGATCGATGGTAATGCAGAAGGGATGGACGCCTCTGGCTTTCGCTTCCAACAGAGCATGTCTGGTGTCCTCAATGGCATATTCTCCCTTGTACTCATCATAATCCTCCGGCTTGCCGTCAGACAGGACGATCAACAACCGTATCTTTGCCTCGACATCGGCAAACACCGAGGTCATGTGACGGATGGCGGGAGCCATACGGGTGTACTCCCTTGGCCCCATGGCACCAATCCGCTGGCGGACCTGCGGAGAATATCTCTCATCAAGACGCTTGACAGGATAGACTTCACAGCGCAGTCTTCGCATGCCTGAAAATCCATAAATGCCATACCGATCGTTGAGAGGTTCCATGGCCTCGCAGATCAGGACCAGAGCCTCCTTGATGGCCTGCCCAACCCAGCCGGACGTGGAGTTGGACATATCAACCAGAAAATAGACGGCGATATCCCGCTGATCTCGTGCCAAACGAATAAAAAGGCGGTCCGATGAAGGTCGTCCGGCCCGCATATCAGCAAGCGATTCCACCAGAGCGTCAAAATCGATGTCGCTCCCTTCCCGTTGTCTACGGACAAACCGTTCACTGGTTCGCATCATTTCAAACTGGTGCCGCAATCTGCGGATCTGTCCCCGGTACTGGTGCAGAGTCTGCTCAATGAATGTATTCTGCACCTGCGGAATTTCCTTTTCCTTAACCACGCACCAATTTTTCCGAAACCCCTTGCGACGGTAATCCCATTCATCATAGACCGCCGGACCCATGCTTTCCTGGCCTGCATCGGCCTCTGTGGCCTGACGGAGAGCAAACCCATGTCCTGCCCGGCCAACAGCACTGGAGATGTACTCCTCCGGCATGGTGCCGAGGTCGCGACGGATCTCAGCAGCCAGTTGGGCCAATTCCTCATTGAGGAGAATATCTTCATTATCAATCCGCAGCGAAGGTGCAGGTGGCGCCTGGCGCTGCGCTTGCTTGTCGGTGTCGACAATCAGGGCAAGATCCTGTCCCTGCTGACTGCTCTGGTTTTGCCCGCCCTCTGGCTCTTCCGCATCTGCCGGCACCATTGCTCTATGATGCTCAATATGGGCGGTCAACGCTTTGATGAACCTGTTTTCCCGTTCCTGCCGCTGCCTGATCAGGGCGAGCCAGGCGTCCTGCAAGCGGAGGGTTCCCTGGAAAACAAGCGGGGTGGTTCCGGTCCAGTCATTCTCGTCCTCAAGCTGCGGTATCAACTCTTTGACCGCCTCAATGCTGTCCTGATTATCCGCATCCCGGCTCTGAGAGTGGCGGACCAGGTCCACAGCCCGATCAACAACCCGGTCGGTTCCTCGAATGGGCCAGTTGTCCCGCAGCAACCCCCTTTGCAGGAGATCCAGCAGGCTCACGGCCTCTGCCGCATCTTCCGCCAGCGGCAACCTGGGCAGCAGAGCTGCCGCTTCACGCATCAATCCCGGCAGTTCGTCGGCGAGGAAGGTCAGCATCCGCCCGGTTTCAAAAAAATGATACAGACTCCGGGCACGAGACGGGCAGGAAAAACTGGAAAAAAACTGTTCCAAAGGGTGTGTCAGTGCATCGCCCGCCGGTACAGTGGGAGGAGCAGTCAAAGTGCCCATGACCGTGGAAGCCCACTGAAAGGAAACCGTCAACTTGTAGAGGAGAAAATTTTGCTCATTATCGACAAACAGGTCGAGCACATCGGGCACAAAGATACATTCCGTATCGGTGGCGGCAAGGGAGGCGGCAACGAGGGGCATCTCACGACCGGCCAGACCGTTGACATAAGGCTGCAATCGGGAAAAGACATCAACGGCACGTAATCCGCCCTGACCACGCATTTGGCGGAAAAAATGTTGTTCAACGTCAGCCATGAACAGCTGTGCTCCGCGCAACCCCCCGGTTTCGTATCGGTCAAGCAGCGTATGGACCCACAGGGACAATTCTCCGGTGTCGAGATGACGGAGCGCGGGGCCGACAGCGGCCAGATAGGCGAAGCAAAGGGAATGCGACACCGGCCAGATTGCGGGAACCTGGGCGAGAATGTCATCGACTTGATCGTCCTGGCCGGCGCTAAGGCTGGCGAGAGCTTCCTCCACATCCCACTCGTTGGGCAAACTCGGTGCCACGAGCTGATAAAATCGAGTTTTTAGCTCCTCGTGATCCATGGGCATTAAAAAAGAGAGCTGACCATTTCATCAAGGGCGCCAAGAAGTTCACGGTCATCGGTCAGCGCCTCGCAGATAGCCGCTCGACAAGCGACCTGGACCGGAATGCCGCAGCCGATCAGTTTGCCGGCCTGGATCAACAGACGGGTGGAGGCACCTTCGGCCAGTCCGGAATCCTTGAGTCCTCGCGTCATACCAGCCAGTTTAACCAGAAGCCGGGCCACTTCATGCTCCAGATTTCCCTCTCTGCAGACGATCTCAACCTCCTTTTCAAGTTCCGGATAGGTAAAGGACAAAGCAACAAAGCGTTGCCGGGTGGAGGCCTTGAGGTCCTTGAGAACGCTCTGATACCCAGGGTTATAGGAGACCGCCAACATAAATTCCGAAGGGGCGGTGAGCAGTTCACCTCTCTTTTCAATGGGCAATTCCCGCCGATCGTCAGCCAGGGGATGGATGATCACCGTGGTATCTTTGCGTGCTTCGACAATTTCGTCAAGATAACAGATAGCCCCTGCCCTGACGGCCATGGTGAGAGGGCCGTCAGTCCACACTGCCTCACCTGAGCGAATCAGGTACCGGCCAACCAGATCACTGGTCGACAGATCGTCGTGACAGGACACCGTAACCAGAGGCCGTTGCAGACGCCAGGCCAGATATTGCATAAACCGGGTCTTGCCACAACCGGTCGGTCCCTTGAGCAGCAGAGGCATACCCTGGTCATATGCGGCCTTGGCAATGGCAACCTCGTCTCCGGTGGCGAGATAATAGGGTTCCTGTTCTATCAGGTGCTCATCGATGCGTAAGAGTTTTCCTGGCATATGATTCTCCATTTATAAAAGACATAAATTTAACTGTAAGACCGGGGTGCTGTCTTGACAAGTCTTAGCCCTGAATCCGTGACGGCTCCTTTTAGGATATATCTTGCTGAAATTATAGTATACTTGTAGCATCATCCTTGATGATAACTTTCACCAGCCACCCTTCGGGACGGATCCAGAATGGCTCAAGCGATCACAGAAGGGCGACAAACATTGCAGGTGCGCGACTCGTGATTGCCAGGTAATTGCTATCGAGTCAATTTCATTTGCTTATTGCACAAACGAAAGGCCATGAGTACATTTCTTCATCATAAACTTTTACCGAATGCAAGCGAGAGGTTGCCTATCCTGGTAACTGGAACCATGGAACCTTTACCAGCGAATAGGTCTAGCTGCTGAACATGACACCGGATGCGTCTCGTATTTCCTATGCTAATATGCTCTTGAATTCGTGACGGCTGGACGCTTGTTTTTGGTTTCATTTACAGCAATCAGGTTAAAAATAGGTTGATATTTTTGACAATTCTCCTTCACCAGCCGCCCTACGGGGCGTTCGTCCGCCCGCCACCTTCATTGCCCATACCCGTCCGATAAAATCTCCTTTCATCGAACGGCCACAAACAACGAAGCTGATGCACGGACGAATGCTCACGGATCCAGGATATTTTCATGTGTGTCGATCTGCATACCCACTCCATCTATTCCGACGGTACGCTCACTCCGGCGGAGTTGGTCGATATGGCTCTGCACAACAAATTGCGCGGACTGGCCCTCACTGACCACGATACGGTTGAAGGAGTGGCGGAAATCCAACAACTGGGACAACAGGTCGGCCTGACGGTTCTCACCGGACTTGAGATCTCCACAACTCTGCGGCAGCATACCCTGCATATTCTCGGGTACGGCATTGATCCAGGCCACCGGGAACTGCTGCAATGGCTTCTGCCTCTGCAAGAGGGACGAATCAATCGAAACAGAGCGATTCTGGGTAAGCTACAGAATCTTGGTATCAACATTTCCGCGTCTGAAGTCCGTACCCTTTCACGCTGCGGTCAAACCGGACGACCCCACTTTGCCAGGCTTTTGATCGCTAAAGGCGTAGTAGAGAGCTTTGACGCTGCCTTCCGCCTCTATCTTGGTCGAAACAAACCCGCCTGGGTAAGACGCTTCAGTTATTCGGCCGCTGAAACCATTGCCATGATCCACCGTGCCGGCGGTATTGCCGTGCTGGCTCATCCCGGCCAACTGGATCCGGAAATGAGGGTCCAGCCCTCTCTGATTCGGGAATTGACCCTGCGGGGACTCGATGGTCTGGAGGTGTATTATCCAACTCACTCAAAAAAAATGCGTAAGACGCTGAAGGCGGTGGCTAGAGAGTGCGGCCTGATCGCCACCGGTGGCAGTGATTATCACGGCGATACCCGACCTTTGAATCGTCTTGCAGGAACAACCACTGCTTTTTGTCCGCCTTTTTCAATCATAGAAGATATCCTTGCCTGCAAAGGCGGCAAAAACCTTGACCTGAATCAGTGACGGCTGGACGCTTATTTTTTATATATCATTGTAATTATTATACAATTACAGATAAACCCTTGACAATAACTAGCACCAGCCGCCCTTCGGGGCAGCCGTCCGCACGCCATTTTCATTGCCCGCAACCGTTTGATACAGGGTCTTTAATCATAGGGCTACGAACACCAAAACGGACCTGCGGACTAACACGTACCGTTCCAGGATCTCGCTTCTCGATGGTCACCAACAACATCAACACCCGCCAAGGAGGAGTGTTATGCATACCATTCTCATTGTCGATGACGAACCCAATTACCAGATCGTCCTGGCGGAACTGCTGAAGGATGAAGGCTACGAGGTCTTCACCGCCGACAGCGGCCTTGCCGGCCTGCCCATCGTCTACAGCGCCGATCTGGACCTCGTTCTTTCCGACATGAAAATGCCGGGAATGGATGGGATAGAATTTCTCAAAAAAATAAAAGAATTCAACAAAGAGCTTCCGGTCATCCTGATCACGGCCTACGCCGAAGTGGAAAAAGCGGTGGAGGCCATGCGACTCGGCGCTTTCACTTATCTGGCCAAACCCTTCTCCAATCAGCAACTACTAGCCAGTACCCAGAAAGCCATCGAACACTACGGTCTGATCCGGGAAATCCGCCGGTTACGGGACGAGGCCACACCGCGGTCGGGTTTCGGGGGCATGATCGGCAAAAGCGCCTCCATGCGGGCGGTGTATCAGTTGATCGAAAAAGTGGCTCCAGCCCCCTCCTCGGTGCTGATCACCGGTGAATCGGGAACCGGTAAGGAACTGGTGGCCCGGGCTATCCACAACCTCAGTCCTCGAAAAGACGCCCCATTCATCTCCGTCAACTGTGCCGCCCTTTCCGAACACCTGCTGGAAAGCGAGTTGTTCGGCCATGAAAAAGGTGCCTTTACCGACGCTGTCGCCATGCGCAAGGGCCGTTTTGAACTCGCCGACACTGGCACCCTCTTTCTCGATGAGATCGGCGAAATGCCGCCCCAGCTCCAGGCAAAACTGCTCCGGGTTTTACAGGAGAAGAGTTTCGAGCGTGTTGGCGGAACCGTCACCCAACAGGTTGATGTCCGTATTTTAGCCGCCACCAACAAGGACCTTAAGGATGAGGTCGACAAAGGGCATTTTCGTGAAGATTTGTACTACCGGCTCAATGTCATTCATATCCATCTCGCACCGTTACGCGAGCGGGTGGACGACATCCCGATACTGGTCACTCATTTCATTGAAAAAAACAGCAGAAATCTGGGAAAAAAGCTCGACATCTCACCGGAAGCGCTTCGCCTTCTGATCAGCCTGCCCTGGGAGGGTAATGTCCGTGAACTGGAAAACACCATTGAGCGTGCCGCTATCCTCTGCGAAGGTGACCGCATTGAACCGGAAGACGTGCAGCCCGATACAACTGATCTGGTCAGTGCCAACGAGTGGAGCGTCGCTCTGGAATTGCACCAGTTCATCCCCGAAAACCTGAGCCTGGCCGAGGTCCTCAATGGCATAGAGGAAAAGCTGGTGCGAAAAGCACTGGAAGACAATGGACATATCCAGGCAAGAGCCGCGGAACAACTGGGCATAACCAAGAGTCTGCTGCAGTACAAGATGAAGAAATACAAGCTGCAGCGCCGCAAACGGTGAGGCCGGCCTGTTCAGCAGTATTTACAGACTTGTTCCGGAAGGGGAATATCCACCGAGGCCCCACCCCAGTTGAGTTTTCTGCGGAGGATATTGAAATAACTTTTCCAGGGAGAACTGATGATCAAGAGGGGCTGGGGCGCCTTATTAACCAGCAGGTAATCGTTTTCCGTGATGGTCCACTGGAGCTCTCCGTCAACAATGACCTTCACCTCCCCGGCGGGGGCGAGCAGCTGCGTGGTGAGCTGATGCTGCGATCCGAGCAGCACGGATCTTGATTCCAGCATGAAAGGACAGATAGGAGTGACCACAACGGTATCGAGTTCGGCATGAACAACCGGACCGCCCGCAGAAAGGTTATAGGCGGTGGATCCGGTGGGAGTTGACATGATCAGGCCATCGGCCCGGTAGGTGGTCACATACTCCCTTCCCGCCCAGCAACGCAGACGGATCATCGCCTCGGTGCTTTTTTTGACGATGACCACCTCGTTGAGAGCGCGGACCGCACGGCTCTTTTTACCTGTAATCCCGTTTACATAGGCTGCGGCAAGCATGATACGTTTTTCCATGCGGACATCTTCCGCCAGCACTGCTTCCAGAGCCGGGTACATCTCATTAGCAGCGACTTCGGTCAAAAAGCCGAGATTGCCGAGGTTGACACCGAGAACCGGCAGCCGATGGGCGCAGGCCTCATCAGCGACATGGAGCAGGGTCCCATCGCCACCGAGCACAATCAGCATATCCATCGCCGGATCGATCCGGTTCAGCTCCGCCTTGATCCGTCGTTCAATCAGCCAGTCCGCCAACTCCCTGCCCTTCTGCTCGACCTCGGGACTTCCGGGCCGGGTAATGATCCCTGCATGGTCAACCTTCATTCCCTAACTCCCGTGAGCGTTTGGTTGCCGCGGCAACAGCCTCCATGACCTGACCTCGCAGGGCCCCCTTTTCCAGGACCCGCAACCCGGCGATGGTCGTTCCGCCAGGAGACGTCACCTTCCCTTTGAGGACCGCAGGGTGCTCACCTGTTGCCATGGCCAGCCTGGCAGTGCCAGCAACCGTTTGCAGGACCAGCTGTTCGGCAACGGGCCTGGGCAAGCCGACAAGGACACCTCCATCGATCATGGCCTCGACAATGGTAAGCAAATATCCGGGACCACTGCCACTCAGGCCGGTGACCGCGTCGAGATGATACTCTTCCACTTCGACACAGATGCCCACAGCCGAGAACATCGCAGCCGCAATGTCCCGATCTTCCTGTGTGGACCGAAGATCCGTACTGAAGGCCGACGCACCGGCCAGGACCAGGGCTGGAGTATTAGGCATGACCCGAATCAGCCGGACCGGGTGCTCCAGACCTTCAGCCAGGGTTTGCAACCGAACCCCAGCCATAACGGAAAGGACCAGGTGCTCACCGCTGAGCAGGGATCGGTACTGCCGCAAAACCACCTCGGCCAGCTGCGGTTTGACGGCCAGAACAATAACAGAGCAGGCGCTAGCGAAGGCTGCGGGCTCTTGCATACCGACAATCCCGTACCGGGTCTGCAGGTCATCCATGCGCCTTGAATCCGGCTCAATGACCAGCAGCCTGTCCGCAGCCACCAGACCGGCTTCGAGAAGACCGCGAATCAGGGCCTCGGCCATCTGGCCGCCGCCGATAAATCCGATTGTTTTGTCAAATAAGGCCATATCTCTCCTGGTTGGGATGGTGGATTGGTCCAGAGAAGCAATAGTAAGATGCAACCGCGCCTGGCTGATGGATGGTTTCAGCAGAAGTCCTCTACCCAGAGCTGAGACCATAAAAAAAACCGTCGGAAATGTTCCGACGGCTGCAGAGTATACGAAAAAAACAAAAAAACAGGGAGTGAAAAAGCTGCATCAACGCATAAACGATAGTGCCCTGGACAGTGCCTGTGACTGAGGTGCGGACGGATGCCCCGGAGGGCGGCTGTTGACCGGTATTGTCAAGGATTGTACAAAATTATAATCTAAGTACAGCAAGATATATCAACAACAAATTGCAGCCGTCACGGATTCAGGTATTATTCAGGCCGCCTGGGACACCAGTGAATCAGGTGCGGGGGCAAAGAATGGTGCAAGCCTATATCCGGCCGATTGGGTAGTTTGCACAACCTGGCGGAAAAGTGAATCCCCCCTTTTCTGGAAGGTGACATATTCCCAGCAGTCAGGATTGTCGGCAATGGTGCGCATGAGGCCAAGATGCAGTCCATGCCCGGAACGGTCTGCTATCACGTGCCCGAGGATCGGAGAGCCCAGCAGAGCCATATCACCGATAACATCCAGCACCTTATGGCGGATGAATTCGTCATCAAAACGCAAACCGTTTTCATTGAGAATGGAACGACGATCCCAGTGGATGGCGATCACATTGTCGAGGGTGCCGCCCAGGGCCAATCCATTCTGCCAGAGATATTCCACCTGCTCGACAAAACCAAAGGTCCGCGCAGAAGCGATTTCCTTGCTGAAACGCTCCCGGGTCACCTCCACCGAGTAGTGCTGCTCTCTGATCAGTGCATCATCGAAATGGATGCGGCCGGTTACCCGGAATCCGTCATGCGGTTCGATCCGGATGGATTTATCACCGACGGTATAATTGATCGGCCTGATCACACGCAGAATCCGGCGCAGGGTGCGCTGCCGCTGCCGTCCTCCGGTCTTCAGGATGTGTATGAAGGGACCTGCGCTGCCGTCCATGATGGGTACCTCATGGGAGTCCAGGTCCACTTCGGCGTTGTCAATACCGGATCCGCGTAAAGCGGCCATCAGATGCTCGGTGGTGGAGACACGATGGCGACCGTCACTTATGGTGGTGGCAAGGGTAGTATCAATCACCCTGTCTACCCGGGCAGGAATCACGGGTCTGTCGGCCAGATCTGAACGAAGAAAGCGGATACCGGTGTTGACCGGAGCTGGTTTGATGGTCAGGTTGACTGTTCTGCCTGTATGCAGACCAACGCCGCAACAACTGACAGGGCGTTTTAACGTATATTGATGCGGTTCAATCTGGGATGCCAGCATATGTTGTCCTGTCTGAAAAGGGAACAAGATCAAAAAAATGTCGTAAAAGTTGCAGATCTCTGTGCAAAAAACAATCCAGAAATTCAAGTTATTTCCCGCCGGGGAAAATGATTAAAAAAATTAAACTAATTCAAAATATTGCACCAGAGTCCGGTTGCACCTGTCCCGGCATATCCGCAGAGCAACTGTGTCAAAAAAACCACAAAAAAGGAAAGCCGCTGAAAATGTTGAAATTCTGACACACACCAGAGGCAGTTTTTTGTCACCGGCGGGCTTGCCAGGCCTTAACTGACGCCAGAAAACTTCGATCAAAATGCTGTTCTGTCGCCACCTGCATACGCAGGCCGAAAAGCGGCATCGTTATTTCCTCCACCCGACCGCTCAGTTTCACCAGGTCTTTTTCGGTGGTGATCAGCACCTCGGCCTCAGCCTGACATGCCCTGTTCAACAAGGCCCTCAGGATGGCGGGCGAGTATCGCTGGTGATCGGCAAACGGGTGAAAACCAACCAGCCGCAATCCCTGCCGCTCCAGCGTCCGGCGAAACCGTTCAGGCCGCGCGATGCCGCAGAAGGCAAAGCACCGCCGATCGATCAGCCCATCGGCGGCCGTGGGCTCGATGCTGCCGTCGGGCGCCACCTTGACCAACGTATGCGGTGCATATTCTGCCAGGGCAACGGGGATCTCGGCAAACCTGGTCCGGAGAAGTTCAGCAAACTTTCCTGCTCGTTCCCGGTTCTCCTCGTTGACCCCGGTGAGCAGAAAACCGGTGGCTCGCCGCAAGGCGGCAACCGGTTCCCGCAGTTCACCGCCGGGAAAGACCCGTGAGTTACCGGCAAGCCGATCCGCGTTGAAAAGGACAAGGTTGACATCGCGTACGACCTGCAGATGCTGAAATCCATCGTCAAGCAGGACAACATCGGCGCCCATTTCCAGGGCTTTCTGGGCCGGCAGCCTGCGGACGAGCCCTGTCAGCACAGGAACACCCGGCAGGGTTTCGGCTAAAAACCTCGGCTCGTCACCCGCCAGCTCGGCATTGAGCAACAGTTGCCGTCCATCTGAAACCAGGTTGACTCGACCCTGCGCTCTGCCGCCATACCCGCGACTGATGACCGCCGGCCGAAAGCCATGATCCTGCAGCAGCCGCGCCAGATGCTGAACCATCGGGGTTTTACCGGTGCCACCCATGGTCAGATTGCCGACACTGATCACCGGTGCCGCCAGATGGTGCGACTTGAAAATGCCCCGGCCATACATTTTCTCCCTGATCCGCATGGCAGCACCGTATAAGGGTGCCAGCGGACGCCCCAAGGCGTAATAAAAAAACTCGCTCTTCACTCCTACCCCTCTTTGTTCCAGGCCATGCAGTCGTGCATCTGTAAACAATGTCCTGAATCCGTGACGGCTGGACACTCACGGATCCAGGAACGAACGTGGATCGATTGACCGGAATCCGGAGCGGAAACCGTTCATGACACGAACAGATTTATGTCCTCTTGTGTGGTACTTTCCTTTTCAGCTCGAGCCAGGTAAAATTAAACGCATTCTCTTGAACCGGCAGAACGCTAAGCAATAGAAAATATCATGAAAATATAAACACATAAACTCTTTTTTTCTGTGAAAAAAAGCATTCTGCCCTGCGGGAAATCCCGGCAATTATTAGTGCAAAAAATAATGGATAGAGTAAGAAAGAACGGGTTATGCTGGTACGTTGAACTTTTTTCCATCCAAGAACGAAGATCTTTAACACAATGAAACCAAAAACAATTTGCACACTTCTAGCCGCCCTGACCCTGGCAGCGGGATCCACCACCGGAGCCCTGGCCGCCGATCCGATTAAAATCGGTGTTGCCGGAGCCCATAGCGGTGATCTTGCCTCCTATGGTCTGCCGACATTAAAAGCTGCCCAGCTCGTTGTCAAAGAGATAAACGAAAAAGGCGGCATCAACGGCGCGCAGGTCGTCATTCTGGTCGAGGATGATGTCTGCAAACCGGAAGTTGCCACTAACGCTGCCACCAAGCTGGTCTCAGAGGGTGTTCACGCCGTTATCGGTCATATCTGCTCAGGAGCCACCCGGGCAGCCTTACCCATCTATCGGGAAGCAAATATCCTGGTGATTTCCCCTTCAGCCACCACTCCAGCTCTGACCCAAAGCGGCGACTACCCGAATTTCTACCGGACCATTGCTTCGGACGACGCGGAGACACGTACGCAGGTCGATTTCGCCCTTGATGTTCTCGAGGTCAATACAATCGCTGTCATCCATGACAAAGGGGACTACGGCAGGGGGCTGGCGGAATACGCCAGGCAATTCCTCGAAGAATCCGGTCGGGTCGAAGTGGTCCTGTTTGAAGCAATCACACCCGGCGTTGTCGACTATTCCGCGGTGGTGACAAAAATCCGGCGTTCCGGCGCCGAAGCTGTCATTTATAGCGGTTATCACCCCGAAGCGGCGAAAATTGTCGGCCTGATGCGGCAGAAAGGAATGGACGCCTTATTCATTTCCAGTGATAGTGCCAAAGACGCCTCTTTCATCAGAGTTGCCGGAGCAAATGCGGAAAATGTCTATGCCACCGGGCCTGCCGATGTGTCCAGCAACCCTGTTGCCCAGAAATACCGAGAAAAATTCATGGAAACTGAAGAAGCCGAACCCGGCGCCTTTTTTGATAACGCCATTGCCGCAACCCTTGCCCTGACCAATGCCATCGCCAGAGCCGGCTCTACCGATCCGGAGGCAATAGCCCAAATCCTGCATGAGGAAGAGACGGTTACACCTTTTGGCAAGATCAAGTTTGACCCCTCCGGTGAACCTATCGGTATCGGTTTTACCATGTATCAGGTTCAGGACGGGCAGTACGTCCAGGTCCAGTAACCGAGACCTGAATGCATGAAGATGGCGTACGGACGGATGCCCCGAAGGGCGGCTGGTGAAAGGTGTTGTCAAGGGTTCAGCTGCAATTATATTATAATTACAAATAAATATATCCGAAACAAGGTTCCAGCCGTCACGGATTCAGGTTGGTATCTGCAACACTGTGAGGCCTTGCGAGGCAAGGATACGGAATAGACAACAATGAATGATATAATCAAGACGGGAGTGATTGGCGTCGGCTACCTTGGCCGATTCCATGCCCAGAAATATGCAGCCATGGAGGATGTCGAGCTGGTGGGTGTGGCCGACACCGATCCGATGCGGGCACAGCTGGTTGCCGAGGAATGCACCACCCAGGCCTTCTCGGATTATCGGGACCTGTTGCCCCTGGTGGATGCGCTCTCCATCGCCGTGCCGACGCTTTTTCACCATCAGATAGCCCGGGAGTGCCTGCAACGCTCCGTGGATGTCCTGGTGGAAAAACCGATCACCACAACCCTTGAAGAGGCGGACGACCTGATCGATCTGGCCCGCCGCGGCCAACGCATCCTTCAGGTCGGCCACCTGGAACGGTTCAATCCCGCGGTTCTGGCCCTGCAGCCGCAGCTTACCTATCCTCTGTTCATCGAAGCCCACCGTCTCGGTGTTTTCAAGGAACGGGGCACGGATGTCGATGTAGTCCTCGATCTGATGATCCATGACATCGACATCATTCTCTCCATTGTCAAAGCCGACATCGAGACCATTGTGACCGCCGGGGCGCCGGTGATTACCCCTTTGACCGACATCGCCAATGCCCGCATCATTTTTACCAACGGTTGCACCGCCAACATCACCGTCAGCCGAATTTCACTGGAGAGCATGCGCCGCATGCGCATCTTCCAGCCGGGACGCTACCTGTCTGTGGACTTCGGAAAGAAAGAAGTGATGACTGTCCGGCTCAAACCAGGGGATGAAGGCAGCCATCCGATTCCGGAGATTGAAAAATCATCCTTTCCCGACCAGGACGCCCTCGAATTGGAGCTGCGTGACTTCATCCGATGCGTCCGCGGCCGCAACCGACCGGCGGTGGCCGGCGAGGAGGGGCGACGAGCCCTGGATGTGGCTCTGCAGGTGGTGACCCAGATCAATACACATCGAGAAAAATTCAAGGCACTGCTGGAAGAGGAAAACAGCTTCAACTCTTCGATCTCTTCGATTTCCGGCTGAATAGCCTCGCTGCTCTTATGAAAAAACAGCTCAGGACTTCTTCAGGCCGAGAAATCATGATCGTGGCTGGAGAGGCCTCGGGCGACCTCCACGGAGCCAACCTGGTGCGGGCCATGCGGGCCAGGGATGCAAACCTGCGCTTCTGCGGCATGGGCAGCAGGGAGCTGGCAGAGGCTGGAGTGACAATCTTCTCCGACGCCTCCAGACTGGCGGTGGTCGGTGTTACCGAGGTCCTCAGTCATCTCGGGGATATCCTCCGGGCCCGACGGACGCTGATCGAGCGGATGCACACCCACCGCCCGGACCTGCTCATTCTCATCGACTACCCTGATTTTAACCTCTGGCTGGCCGCCACAGCCAAAAAACTGGCCATACCGGTGCTCTACTATATCAGCCCCCAGGTCTGGGCCTGGCGCAGCGGTCGAACCCGGGTAATCAGCCGGCTGACCGACCGAATCGCCGTTATCCTGCCCTTTGAAAAGGAGTTCTACGCCCAGCGTGGTTATGTGGTCGACTTTGTCGGTCATCCACTGCTGGATTCAGTCCAGCCGGAACTGGAACCCGGGGAATTTCTCAGCCGCCACCACATCGATCCGGCCAGAAAACTGATCGGCCTTATTCCCGGCAGCCGCACAAAGGAAGTGAAGGCCCTGCTTCCTGCTTTTCTCGACGCCGCCGGCCGGATGGCCGCTGATCATCCCGATAGGTACACCTTTCTCATCCCGCGGGCTTCGACCATCGAACGACGCATTCTCGACGAAAACGGTCTGGCCGCCTGGAACCATCGTCTCGATCTGCGGATCGTCGACAGTGAACGTCATGCCATGATGGCGGCCTGCGATGCCGCCGTCGCCTCCTCGGGTACGGTTCTTCTGGAATTGGCCATTCTGGGCACCCCCACAGTGGCCGCCTACCGCATCTCACGCCATACCTATCTCCTTGGCAAATTGCTGATCCGGCATCTGCGCTTCTTTTCCCTGGTCAACCTGATCGGCGGCCGCGGTATTATCCCGGAACTTCTCCAGGATGCGGTCACCCCTGAACGGATCACCGAGGAGCTGCGCCAGCTCATGGACAACGAAAGCAAACGCACCGCCACCCTGGCCGGCCTGGCGGAAGTGCGGCAGCGGCTGGGCAGCCCTGGGGCCTCGGAACGGACCGCAGCCATCGCCTTTGAACTCCTTTCCCAGACACACCAATGCCTGAATCCGTGACGGCTGGGCTCTTATTTAATATATTTTGCTGTACTCACATTATAATTGCAGCAGAATCCTTGAAGATAACCTTCACCAGCCGCCTTTCGGGGCGTCCGTCCGCACGCCATCTTTATTGCCCGTAACCTTCCGATAAAGTGCACTTTAATCGAACGGTCACGAACAACAAAGCTGACGCACGGACGAACGCTCACGGATCCAGGCAATGAATATGGATGAAATCCCCCCCATCGAAATACCCATCGACGGCACCCTGGATCTTCATGTTTTTCGCCCCGCGGATGTCAAATATCTGGTTCCCGACTACCTCGAAGCCTGCCGGAGCAAAGGTATTCTCCAGGTCCGCATTGTCCATGGTAAGGGGACCGGCGCACTGCGACGGACGGTTCATGCCATCCTGGAAAAACTCGAGACCGTCGCCTCCTTCAAGCTGGGCGACGAAAGCAGCGGATCATGGGGCGCTACTCTGGTGACCTTGCATCCGGTGAAACGACCGGCATCGATTCGATGAGACCGTGGGCCGCCGCGAGCTTGCGCACCTGAAGCATAAAGGTCGAGGGCAGCGGCAAGGGACGGTCTTCCTGAAGGATCCCCAGGGCACGGGCCATCAGCAGGGACGGGATGGAATGGATGCCCTCCTGGTTGTCACAGATGGTTTTCATGCGCAGGGCATCGGTGAGCATGGGGCCCAGGTCACCCACTCGCAAGGCGAGTTCTCGCAACTCCCGTTCCACCAGTTCTCTGTTCTCGGCGGCAAAGGACCTCACGGTATGGTCAAGCGGCTGGGTGCCGAACAGGTTGTTGATCACAGCACCGGCCAGATGGGTATGATAGGGTTCGGCCCGATCAACATAGCGTTTGCGCATATCTTCCCTGAGCACCTTGAACAAAACCATCTGCACCGTGACCACCGCCTCGCGCATCACCGGAATCAGCTTCCTGTCAACTCTGCCCGTATCCCGGGACATCCTGGCATCGCTCATAGCACCATCCTCACCGCCGGGTCACCGGACAGCAGCTGGTAAAGCTGCAGTCGTTCCGCCTCATCGCGGACAGTGACCTCCAGGTTAAGGCTGCAGTAGCGCCCACCCGAGCTGACATTGGCTTCCGAGATGGTACAGCAATCAGCGTTTATCCGGGCGGAGATGGCCCGGTACAGGGCAGCCCGATCCTCGCCGATGAGCCGGTAATGCCAGCGACAGGGATAGTGTATTTCCGGCTTGCACCCTTGAGGTGTATGCATATTGTTCCTCCTTTTTTGCGCCGTTATAACGTGAGCGATGGTCACCTTCAACGGGAAAGACAAAACCCTGTCAAAACAGCAGTCCGTGCCCTGGCTTGACATCGAATGCAAGGAGCAACACCATGGCCGCCTGCGAACTCCAGCCCTGTACCCAAACGGGCCCGGAACCTGATCACCTTAATGCATTGGCGAGGAAAAAAGACCGGAAGCCCTTCCATTGATCAGGGTAATCTGATCGTTGAGGGTCCACATGTCGTAGACATACCCCAGGCCAAGGACGCCAAAGGTGAGCAGATAGAAGATGCCGCTCCATATCTTGCCCATGTACAACCGGTGCACCCCGAAGAAGCCAAGAAAAACCAAAAGCAGCCAGGCCAGATTGTAATCGATCGGGCCGGGGAGATAGCGGATATCCGCCTCGCGATCCATCGCGGGAATAAGAAAGAAATCAACAATCCAGCCGATAAACAACAGGCCGAGAGTGAGGAAATACAGGGTTCCGGACACAGGCTTGCCGTAATAAAAGCGATGCGCACCCAAAAAACCGAAAATCCAGGCAAGATAGCCAATCACTATATTGTGGGAGGATTGCTTGACGGCCATGGTTGCTGCCCGGTCATATATTTCTTGAACAGCGCGATACGCGCCAGTGAGTCGGCGATACGCTTTTCATTGATCCGGCCGCTGTCAAGCAATTCGTCGATGGCCTGCACAGCCACTTGAACCGCATCCGGCTGGAGGGCAAGATTATTCCCCACCACCAGCACATCGACCCCGGCCAACACCGCGCGCTGAACCGCCTCCCGATAGCCCCAGCCATTGCTGATTGCCCGCATCTGCAGGTCATCACTGAACACCACACCGTTGAAACCGATCTGGCGGCGTAAAATCCCTTCCACCATCGCAGAAGACAGGGTCGCCGGCATTGCGGATGGGTCAAGGTGACGGTTGACCAGATGCGCTGTCATTATTCCGTCACTGTAGCCACCTGCCACCAGCCACTGGTAAGGATTCAGTTCCGTGGCCAGCCAGTGGTCGGTGCTGTCGACAAAACCAAGATGTGAATCACCGCCGGCACTGCCGTGGCCAGGGAAGTGTTTCAAACAGCAGCCCACACCATGCTGGTGATGGGCCGTAACGAAGAGAGACGCATACGTGCTCACTCTTTCAGCTTTGGCACCAAAACTGCGGCCATACCTGCCGATGATCGGATTGTGTGGATTGAGATCAAGGTCGACCACCGGTGCGAAGTTGAGATTGATACCGTGGGTCGCCAGCATGGCCGCCGCGTTCCGCTGATAGTCAAGAAACGGGCCTTTCTCGGTTTCCGCCAATTTGGCTTGCTCCGCAGCGCTCATGGAGGGGGAAAAGCCATCCCTCTCCTTGAGTCGACAGACCCTGCCGCCTTCCTGATCAACAGCGATGAACAGCCTTGTCTCTGCGTAGCCCTGCAGACTGGCCGTTAACTGACGCAGCTGAGAAGGAGACACAATGTTCTGCACGCTGCCGTCCACGTTGCGATCAAAGAGAATCACCCCCCCCAGCCCATGGTTGCGGATGACATCGACGAGCCAGTGATCCGGCGCGATCCGGCACCCGCGAAAACCGATCAGCAGCATCTGTCCTGTAGGCAACCTGTTTCCCATTCCCGTTCCCCATCCTGCCACAAGCCGATTCAGCCAGGCCTGACCCGACTCAGCAATTCCGCACCCTCAGGATGTGTTGACAAAATCATGACAGCAAGCAGAAATTCACACCAAGCCTGGAATCTTCTCGCCAACCACCACAGTCACCAGCCAGCCCTACGACCGGGCCGTATTCGTTCCCCTCGGGCTGCCGCCATCAGTGACACTAGATCCAATCCCCTGTTTTACTGTAATAAATCAATATATGACCGCAGGAAAAGATCGAGAGAGGGTAGATTGCAACCGGCCGAGTCAAATTTTTTGTACTTTCAGGCATACTTTTAGCTTAAGAGGGATCAGGCAACGACCGCACCGCTTCTGCAGCCAAACTGAACCCCAAGCAGAATTGACCTCGAATGAGCCCCTGTGGTTGCATTGGGGCCTCAGGTGACCAACGGCCGACTAGACTGCCAAAAAATCGACACCCAAAACATCAACACCAACTGCATGGCAACGATATTTCGTCAGGTGGGCTCTATGGATATGAAAGTACATCAAGAACAGGTGGACGTGCAGATCGCGACAGCTATGGAAAACCTGCTTTCCGAGCTTAGCCATTACCGTCAACAATCAGAAAAACTGAAAAAAATTAATACGTTGCATCAGAAATTAGCCGGAATTCTTGACCTGCCTTCCATGATAGAAGCCTACTCGGTCTGGTTGATGGAGTTTATTGACCACGAACTTGTCGGCTACAACAATCCGGAATGGCAGCGGATGCACATGTTCTGCTCCTATCATGGTCCCAAACGGAGGCAGGCTATTCAACTCGCCCGGGAAGCTCTGGAGTGCCCCATGGAGAGCAAACCCACCCCCTCCCAGACTGACGGATTTCACATCCACCAATGGGGGTTCAACAGCGAGGACTGCTACGGTCTACTCGTCTTGCTGCGCAAGGGGAAAGCCCTGACCTGGGAGGAGTTGGCATTCATCGATGAATCGCTGACCATCTTGGCCGACCCCTTGAAGCGGGCCCTGGAATATGAGAAAATTTTTGCTCAAGCGCGCCGGGACAGCTTGACCGGCCTGCCCAACCGTTTTGTCCTTGAAGAACGTATTGGCCCCATGGTCGAACAGGCCAGCCGTCATGGCCACCCTCTCACCCTGGCAGCACTGGACCTGGATCATTTCAAAGAGGTCAACGATAGCATGGGCCATTTCATGGGCGACCGAGTGTTGCGACAGGTTGCCGAGATCCTGCAGCAGGAAATCCGCCTCACAGACCTTCTGGTGCGCATGGGCGGTGACGAATTCCTCATTGTCCTGCCCGACACCAGTATCCACGATGCCTGTCACCTGGCGGAACGGCTCTGCCGGGCCGTGGAACAACTCGATATCACCACCGCTTCCGGAAAACTTGCGATGAGCATCGGTCTATCGGAATGGAGCCCCGGCATGAGTATCAGCGCCTGGATGGAACAGACCGATGACATCCTCTACCAGGCCAAGGCCAACGGCAAGGCGCAGGTCGCCATGAACTGACAGGGGCTCCTGCCCCTTTTTTTCAAGTTTTAATGATCTACCTGAGACAACCTGGACACGACCCTGAATCCGTGACGGCTGGAGGCTTGTTTTGGATCCATGATGATAACTTTCACCAGCCGCCCTTCGGGGCATCCGTCCGCACGCCATCTCCATTGCCCGTAACCGTCCGATAAAGTGTCCTTTAATCGAATGGCCACAGACAATAAAGCTGACGCACGGACGAACGCTCACGGATCCAGGACGGCAACATTATTTCAGGTTCCCGTGACGAACATTCTGATGGCGATGCCGCGCTGACCGCTCTTGAAAAACGACCAGACGGCTGCGTCATCAATGGGGACGAAGCTGAATACGCAGCGGGATGCAATGCATCGACCGGTCCTTCTGGATGGTATGATCCAGCCGCCAACTCTCGCAAACCACCTCGCCGCCCAGCAGCTTCTCCACTTCCGCCACGATCCCCTTGATGTTGATCAACGGGTGGCGGGAAAACACCTCCGGCAGTCCGTAGGTGAGATTGCAGGCGAGACAGCGCCCCGGACGTTCGTGCAGGTTCAGGTGCAGGGTCAGCAGGCCGGCGGCCTCATCATACCTCTCGAAACTCAAGGAAATATCATAGGCACCTTCAGAAGCATCACCAAAGAGCGCCTCAAAAAAATCATCTGTCCGTTCGGGCGGAAACAAATCCCGCATTGTTTTTTCGGTAAATATCTGTTCCGGAGTGTTCATCACAATTTCCTGGCACTATCAGTTAAAAGAATTTTCCATGGTCTTTCCCATACCTGTACAAGCGCGATATTTCCATGCTCGACTAAGCGGAATGAATTCGCAGCAGGGAGTACAGATAAGAGAACCCGCCTGCTGCCACTTTGTCGGACATGGACCCGCGGGATATATGCGGATCAGAATGAAATTATCGCCGCTCACCGTCTGGCATCAAGTATTGTGTGAAGGGCGACTTTACCCAGTCTTGGTCCCCGCTGTCAACATTGATTGCACCGCGGATTTCTCTATGGTAGAATTTTCAGGATGCAAGTCCCTGTTCATCCTCCACCTGTCCAGCAGCCCTTGAATGTTCAAGAGGCATTGAACCCGGCCCAGAGCGCCGCGGTGACCCACGGTGACGGCCCCATCCTGGTGATCGCCGGAGCCGGCAGCGGTAAAACCCGGACTCTGGTCCACCGGATGGCGTATCTTATTGGTCAGGGCGTGGCACCGGAATCCATCCTCCTGCTGACCTTTACCCGACGGGCAGCGCAGGAAATGCTGCACCGTGCAAGCCAACTGACCGACCGGTCCTGCGGGCGGGTGATGGGCTGTCTCTATTACACATTTCCAA
>NZ_JAFFQC010000140.1 GCF_016918545.1 Desulfobulbus alkaliphilus
TTGTAAACGCGCTTCTCAGTTTTTCCAGTCCTTCTTTCGTCTGGGAAAGGCTCTGGGCGCGGAGTAGATCGCTGATGACCCGCACCATGGCATTGCCGGCCAGTTCCTCCATGCCATGGGCAGAGAGGTCAAAGAGCTTGCATTGAAATGTCGGGGTGTACGGCAGAAAACACTGGTGAGGCATATCCACCAGGGCATCAAAGGTCACCGGCCCCTGCCAGCCTTTAGCACCATGAGGGTCGAAGGGGGTCAGGTCTGCTTTTGGCTTTTTTTTATGAAGTTTGCTGCTGGCTTTGAACCACCCCTCGCATAATGCGCCTCTACGTTCATAAATCCGATGAACGTACAGTTCATTCTCTGGTTGGCGGTGAGCAGCGAATTCCAACATATCACCTGTGGTCAATTGCCGCGGATCGATTTGAGCCAGGCGTGGATTTCCTCAAGGCTGGTTGCATCGAGAATCTTTTCGCTCAACTCGTCCTGCTGTTCCGGGGTGAGTTCCTGGAGCAGGGGGAGGAGATGGTTTGCCCCCTCGGG
>NZ_JAFFQC010000141.1 GCF_016918545.1 Desulfobulbus alkaliphilus
CGGTCGTGCCGTTCGCCGGGACGCATGGGTCGGACATCTCCAATGTCGTCAGCGCCAATCTGAAGCGGTCGGGCTTCTTCGAGCCGCTGAACCCGTCCAGCTTCATCGAGACCGGCCTGACGCTCGCCAATGCGCCGAACTTCCCTCAGTGGACCCAGATCGGCGCGCAGGCGGTGCTGTATGGCGGGGTGACGCTGCGCGGCGACCAGCGGCTGGACGTCGGCTTCCGGCTGTATGATCCCTACCGCCAGTGCCAGCTGGTCAGCTATCAGTTCACCGCGACCCAGGAGCAATGGCGCCGGATCGCGCACAAGATTTCCGACATCATCTATCAGCGCATGACCGGCGAGGCCGGCTTCTTCGACTCTCGCGTGATCTTCGTGTCCGAGGAAGGCACGCAGCTGAACCGGATCAACCGTCTGACCATCGCCGATCAGGACGGGTTCAACCCGACCTATCTGACGCAGGGCGACGAGGTGATCATGTCGCCGCGCTTCTCGTTGTCGCAGCCGGACGAGATCACCTATGTGGCGC
>NZ_JAFFQC010000142.1 GCF_016918545.1 Desulfobulbus alkaliphilus
GGGTAGGGTGGACGTGCTGGACGTCGACGATCTGTGGAAGCTGTCCTCGGGCCGGATCGACAAATTCCGCCTGGATAACTGCGGCTTCATCTTCCAAGGCTTCAACCTGTTTCCCGCGCTGACGGCGCTTCAGCAGGTCGAGACGGTGCTGAAGTTCCAGGGGCTGACTGCGGGCCAGGCCAAGAAGCGCGCCACGATCGCCCTTGAAGAGGTCGGGCTGGGCCACCGTCTGCACCAGCGGCCGGCGGCTTTGTCGGGTGGTGAAAAGCAGCGCGTCGCCATCGCCCGCGCCCTGGCCATGCAGCCGGACATCATGCTCTTCGACGAGCCCACCTCCGCCCTTGACCCCGAAATGGTGGGCGAAGTGCTGGACGTTATGGTGAGCCTGGCCGAAGAAGGCATGACCATGATCTGCGTGACCCACGAAATGGGCTTTGCCCGTACCGTGGCCGACCGCCTGATCTTCATGGACCACGGCCAGATCCTGGAAATGGGCAAGCCCGACACCCTGTTCAACTCGCCCCGCCATCCAC
>NZ_JAFFQC010000143.1 GCF_016918545.1 Desulfobulbus alkaliphilus
CGGCGCAGCGCGCCCACTCCGCAGACAGCACCGTGAAACTTTCCGGAAACACCCTGAAAGATGTGGGCGGTTTTCGCAGCTTTTTCACCCTGGCCTCCACGCACCGGGCAACCATGAGCGCCTTTCTGGACTCTATCAAGCAAAAATACGGCGACACGGCTTTTCAGATGGCCTCGGATCGGCTGCAGGGCCCCATGGGGCAAGGCAAACCGCTTACTGCCGGCATGATCATGCAGGTGGATGCCGAGGCCAGGAACATTACACTCGTGACCAGCAACTTTATTTCCGGCATTTCGCCAGACGGTGCACCGACAGAGCATAATTTGGATAACGCCATTGATGCATATATTAATCAGATGCACGAAACGGCCTTACCCCCCGGCAGCGACATGAGTGCCTTGCGCCATGAAATCAAGGACGCTGTTGCGAAGGATCTGCTTTCCGGCCGTCTTGCCCTTGGCAGTGAGGAGGAAATGTTTGAGGCCGTGAGCCAAGGCAAAGTGGGAGGCATACGCTATATGC
>NZ_JAFFQC010000144.1 GCF_016918545.1 Desulfobulbus alkaliphilus
TCATCATGATGCCGCTGGAGGCGGGCAGCCTGATTGGCTCGGTGGCGGGCATGGCCGAGCTGTTCAACAAAGATGGCAAGGTCGGCAAGTCATGACAGCCCTGTTCGAGGGGCTGACCCACTGGCACTGGCTGGGGCTCGGCTTCGTGCTGCTGGCCATCGAGGTGCTGGGGTCGGTGGGCTTTCTGCTCTGGACCGGCATAGCCGCGCTAGAAGTCGGGCTGATCCTGCTGCTCTGGCTACTTCTGCCCGGCTCATGGGCCAACTCTTTATATACAATGCCTCTATATATAGTGGCGGCTGGCTTGCACCTGTGCAGGCAACTGCGCTGGCAACCCGGTGACACCCTGGCACACCCCCTGCTATGGTCGCTGCACCTGGCTTACCTGTTTATTCCCCTTGGTCTGCTCGCCCTCACGGCTCAGGCTGCTGGCCTGCCCCTCAGCTTGTCGCTGGCCAGTCACCTGCTCAGTGCTGGCTGCATGGGCACCATGATCCTCGGAATGATTGCCAGAGTGTCGC
>NZ_JAFFQC010000145.1 GCF_016918545.1 Desulfobulbus alkaliphilus
TTATAAGAGACAGAAATATAAGTGCTTTAGGGAAGGTGCGAACAAGTCCCTGATATGAGATCATGTTTGTCATCTGGAGCCATGGAACAGGGTTCATCATGAGTCATCAACTTACCTTCGCCGACAGTGAATTCAGCAGTAAGCGCCGTCAGACCAGAAAAGAGATTTTCTTGTCCCGCATGGAGCAGATTCTGCCATGGCAAAACATGGTGGAAGTCATCGAGCCGTTTTACCCCAAGGCTGGTAATGGCCGGCGACCTTATCCGCTGGAAACCATGCTACGCATTCACTGCATGCAGCATTGGTACAACCTGAGCGATGGCGCGATGGAAGATGCTCTGTACGAAATCGCCTCCATGCGTCTGTTTGCCCGGTTATCCCTGGATAGCGCCTTGCCGGACCGCACCACCATCATGAATTTCCGCCACCTGCTGGAGCAGCATCAACTGGCCCGCCAATTGTTCAAGACCATCAATCGCTGGCTGGCCGAAGCAGGCGTCATGATGACTCAAGGCAC
>NZ_JAFFQC010000146.1 GCF_016918545.1 Desulfobulbus alkaliphilus
GGGATGGACACCTTGGCGGCCGCCATCGCCGAGGCGCGCGATGCGGTCGAGGACGTGATCGAACCCTATCTGCTGCAACAGGGCTTCATCATGCGCACGCCGCGCGGCCGCATGGCCTGCGCCAAGGCCTATGCGCATCTGGGCCTCAGCGCGCCGGCGCAACCCTCCTCCGGACCCGTGCCCGGCGACCTTTTTGAATGAAGGTCGCCTTCGATCCAGGCAAGGATGCGAGCAATCGCGAGAAGCACGGGCTGTCGCTTGAGCGGGCGAGCGAGATCGATCTTCGCGCCGCCCACATCCTCGCCGATGACCGCCAAGATTACGGTGAGCAACGATGGCGAGCCTATGGTATGCTGGATGGGCGGCTGCATATGCTGGCTTTCACCTTTCGAGACGGGACGTTGAGAGCCATCAGTCTGCGGCGCGCAAACGCCAAGGAGAGCAAACGCTATGGCTGATCCCAAACTCAGCCTTGATCCAAGCGATTACGAGGATGTCGAGATCGACGATCTGGAC
>NZ_JAFFQC010000147.1 GCF_016918545.1 Desulfobulbus alkaliphilus
GGCCTACATCGAGGAATAGCCATGCATCGCATCGACACGGCCACGGCCACGCCGGACCACAAGTTCACCGAAGGCGATCCCGCCGTCCCCGTGGCGGCCACCACCGTTTCCGCCGAATGGCTCAATGCCGTGCAGGAGGAGCTGGTGGCGGTCATCACCGGGGCCGGGCTGGAGCTGAAAAAAAGCGACAATGGCCAGCTCTGGCAGGCCATCAGCCAGCTCATCACCAACGCCAAGCCCGGACTGGCCACCAAGGCCAAGCCCGGCCTCGTGCAGGTGGGCGGCGGGCTGAATATCACGCCGGAAGGGCTTCTCTCCGTCCTGGCGGCCAGCGTCACCCAGGCGGGCATCGTCCAGCTGGCGTCCGGCCTGTCCGATTCCACGACCACGGCCCCCACCTGCAAGGCCGTCAAGGACGCCATCGAGAGCAAGCTCGCCGCCGTCAATGTGCCTGTAGGCGGCATCCTGCCCTTTTCCGGCACCTTCGGCGGTGAAGGCAACCGCTTCCCCATCC
>NZ_JAFFQC010000148.1 GCF_016918545.1 Desulfobulbus alkaliphilus
CGGATTCATACGTATCACCATGCGCCATGCAGCCTGGAAGCTCGGGGACATCGGCCAAAAATGCCTGATCTTCATCGCTCCAGTGGATTATAATTTCAAATTTATTCATCGATCTTCACCCCCCCCCCACCCCCAATTTATACTTGAGAATAATGTTTCGTACCTGTTTGACTTGATATGGTTTTGCCTTATTTCCTTCTTTTTGTAAATTTGGTTTCACCTCAATGCCTTTTTTCTGAAAATGTGGTGACTGCCTTTGACCCTCATTTCGAACCCAAAATGTTGCAAAAGGGTAATCAAATCAGAGAAAGATATATTCGCATCGCTTGTGCCACTTAGAATTTGAAATATCAATTTGTCATATCTGCCCATTTCTGTTTTTCCATTCTTTCCATTTTTGATCACATGATATTTCCACCGAACGCTAATAATGAGCAGTGCCGGGTAAAGTGGTATAATTTTTTAATAATAAAAGTCAAATATATGAACTGCAACAAAGTTCAGCATCG
>NZ_JAFFQC010000149.1 GCF_016918545.1 Desulfobulbus alkaliphilus
ATATGAGCGCCATCCGGCGCCATTCCAGCGACCAGATGCTGGCCCTCGGCGGTACGGTATTCGATTTCGGCGTGTCATCGCTGGCCCTCGGTGCCTTGGGCGGCATTCCTGGCGCCATAGCCGGTCTGGCCATGCCCAGCCTTGCGGAACCGGTCATCAACCGTGTCCGCGACCTGCGCGCGCTCCAGAACCTTACCATGCCGAAGATTACCGGAGGACGGGAAGTGAACCTGGCCACCGGCATGGGGTTCAATGCGGCTTCCGCACGAAATATCGACAGCTTCACGCGCATGAGCGCGGCTGGGGACGTCCTGTTCAAGGAAGGCGACTACCGGCGCATGATGCAGCTTGGCATCGAAAACGGCATGTTCGACTACGCTGGCAGCGCGGCGCAGTACAAGGACATCATCAAGAAGCTGCGCAGTACCATGACAACGGTCATGGAGGTCGTCGGATCCACGGACTTCAGGGACTTGATGAACGAGTTCAAGCGC
>NZ_JAFFQC010000014.1 GCF_016918545.1 Desulfobulbus alkaliphilus
TGTCTCGACCACGGCATCAAGGGCTTCAAACGCTACGTCGCCATGGCGGTATTGGCACGGAACATACAGCGCCTGGGTGCGGTGTTGCGCCAGCAGGAGCAAGAAGCCGCTCAACGAAAGCGCGGCCCGTATAAAAAAGCGGCCTGAGTTAAACAGGCTGCCCCGGCTTTGCAGACGACGGGAGAACTCTGTCCTCTGATCGCCTCACATGGGAACGATTCTCATGTTTAGCACGTTAAAGCTAAAACCCGACACCAGAAAGAAAACCATTCTCATTAGCGATGACCCCGCCGAGGCGCCGTTGGGTAAAAAATGGGGGTTTTCTTTCAGGCACTATATAGCCGCAATTGACGCAGATGTAGCGATTGCTTATATTCTGATCCATAATTACACCGCAAAGTATTTAGCCTGAGGATGGTGGACAACAATGGCGGAGGTCGACTGCTCCGGCACCATCTGCATATTTTCCGTCAGCGAAATCCCCAGCTTTTCCGGTTTCAAAAATGCGAACAAAGGCCGATGGGCCTCCAGGTCCGGACAGGCCGGATAGCCGAATCCGTACCGGGACCCTTGATACTCTTGAATCAGATAGCCCTGTCCATGTTCAGCCCCCTTGTTTTCGATCCCCAGTTCCCGTCGCATGACTCCATGCCAGTATTCTGCCAGAGCATCGGTCACCTCCACACTGAATCCGTGCAGCAACAGATACTCATGGTAGGCATTGGCCTGATACAGCCGCCCTGTTTCCTCGCCGATTTGCGAGCCTATGGTGACAATGAAAAATCCGACCAAATCGCCGCCGGCTTGCTCTGACCTGAAATAATCGGCAATGCAGAGGAAAGGAGCCTCAGCCTGACGAGGAAATGAAAAAGTATGGCTGTTGCCTTCGGCCTCAACCACCAGGGTATCACTCTTGGCATAACACGGAAAATATCCATAACTCACCTTGGCCTGTATCCATCCTTGGGCAAGGGATCGGCGCAGCAGGTCTTCATAGAGAGGCTGCACGGTTCCCTGAATCAGGTCCTCATACTCCCCTGCCCCCATTTTTCCCCGCCGGTATCCCCAACGACCACGAAAGAGCGCCTGGGTATTGATCAAGGGAAACAACTCAGCAGGATTAATATCTTCGACATAACGCTGTCCGATGAAGGGAGGCACCGGCACCGGTCCATTGAAATCGACCACGCTTTCCTTGCGGCCTGGCTTCATGGGTTTGATTGCCGAATGTGCGTCGTACACCGTTGCAGCCAAAACCCCTGCCTCAAAATCCTTGACCGCCTGCAGACCGGCAAAAGCATCGGCACAGTAGACCACCGGCCCTGGATAGGACGGAACACATGATTCAGCGACAAATTTAGGTGTCAAAGCCGCACCACCCAACAGGATAGGAATTGTCAACCCGGCATCCCGGTACTGGTGCATGGAATCCTGCATGGCAAGGGCTGATTTGACCAGCAGACCGCTGAGGCCAATGATATCAACTCGATACTCTTTGGCTTTTTCAATCACTGTTTCAGCCGGCACCTTGATACCTATGTTATAGACCGTGTAGCCATTGTTGGTCAGAATGATATCCACCAGGTTCTTGCCGATATCATGGACATCCCCCTGGACGGTGGCCAACAGGATTTTTGTGGCCGTGTCGCTGTCGGTTTTATCCATAAAAGGTTCGAGTAGCGTTACCGATGCCTTCATGACCTCGGCCGACTGCAGCACAAATGGCAGCAGAATTTCGCCTTTGCCAAAGAGCTCTCCCACATGGCGCATGGCTGGAACCAGAATTCGGTTGATTATATTGACCGGTTGATTTCGCTGGCGAAGAATGGCCAGCACATCGTCCAGGTTTTCTTTGTCACCCTGCAGCACTTTCTCAACCAGGAGTTCTTCCGGTGATCGATACCCTTCCGCTTTATCCTCACCGCCCCCGGGCGTCTTACCGCTGAAATGTTCGATAAAACGCATCAGCGGATCTTTTTCTCCTGCAACCCGCTGATCTGTCAAAAGATCCAGACTGATCTGTCGATCTTCAGCAGCAATACCCGCCAGGGGCAGGATCTTGGCCACATCGACAATAGCGGCATCCAGCCCGGCTGCCACAGCCTCGTGAAGAAAAACCGAATTGAGAATACGCCGGGCCTGCGGAGCAAGTCCAAACGAGATATTGCTGAGCCCCAGCACAGTCATGCATCCCGGCAGTTCAGCCTTGATCCGACGAATCCCCTCCAGGGTCTGCACAGCGGCATCGCTCAGGGATGGATCACCGGAGCCTACTGTGAACGTCAGACAATCAAAAAGCAGATCTTGAGATCGCAGGCCGCATTCATCAACGGCAATGGTATGTATAGCCCTGGCAATGCGCAGTTTATCCTCGCTGGTCATGGCCATGCCCTGGGCGTCGATGGTGAGAGCGACAACCGCGGCTCCGTATTTTCTGACCACACGACAGACCCTACGGATGTTGATGCCGCCATCCTCAAGGTTGACCGAGTTGATAATTGCCCGACCGGGATAGAGTTTCAGACAGGCCTCGATACATTCCGGTGAGGTGGAGTCAATCATCAGCGGGGCTTTGAGAGACCTGGCGCACATGCGAACCAGGGTGGTCATGTCCAGTTGTTCATCCCGACCGGCATAAGCGGTGCACAGGTCGATGACATGCGCCCCTCTGGCTTCCTGCTCCAGAGCAATTTTCAAACAGGCTTCGTACTCATCGGCAAGAAGGAGTTCCCGGAATCTTTTCGACCCATTGGCATTGGCCCGTTCACCGATCAACAGTGGGGGTATTTCCTGTTGCAGTTCAACGGCCTGGTAGAGGCTGGCAACCGAAGGTTTCATACCAGCACCTCCCGTACCGCCGGCTTGACTCCGGCCAGCGTCTGCACGAGCTGCCGGGTATGGGCAGGGGTGGTGCCGCAGCATCCACCGACCACACTGACGCCATATTCCATGACAAACCGCTTCATCTCCTGGGCATACCCCAATGGATCAAGAGAATAGCATGTTCTGCCATTAACAACTTCAGGCAACCCCTGATTGGGGACGCAGGAAATCCGCCCGGGCCAGTTACGACTGAGATAACGGATATGGGATTCCATATCCGCTGGACCGGTTGCACAGTTGAGGCCAAAAGAAAAAAGCGGATAGGGCTCGAAGGTGACGGCTGCGGCGGCGATGTCCGTACCAACGAGCATGGTGCCGGTCCGCTCTATGGTGACCGAAACCATGACCGGGATCTCCAGATGCATGGCTTCCAGGGTGGCATAACAGGAGGTCATGGCTGTTTTGATCTGCAACAGATCCTGGCAGGTTTCAATGATAAGCAGGTCGACTCCGGCCTCGGCCAGGGCCCGTATCTGTTCTTTATAGGCGCCTGCCAGTTCGTCCACCGAGATATGACCCAAGGAGGGCAGTTTCGTTCCCGGTCCAATAGAACCGGCGATATAAGTGTCTGCTTTGCCGCCGATAGCTGTGCGGGCATTTTCAACTCCGGCGCGGTTGATCGCTTCAACCCGCTCCTGCAGGCCATATTCCTCGAGAACGATGCGGTTGGCGCCGAAGGTGTTGGTCTCGATCACCATGGCCCCGGCCTCGACAAATCCGGTGTGCAGGGCGATAATGGCCTCCGGAGCAGTCAGGTTGAGTACTTCGTTGCAGCCTTCCTTGCCATCCCATGCCGAAATTGGAATAGCCATTTCCTGTAGATTGGTTCCGCAGGCGCCGTCAAGAATCAGCACCTCATAATCGTGTGGTTGCATTGGTCGTTTGTTTATTTTTCTGAATACTATGGGTCATGGAAACTTTCGCAGCTGGATCAGCTAGTTTCCCGTTGGTATCGCATGTTCGAACACCCTGGAATCGCAGAGATCCCGGCGATTATGCCGTATGATTTCATTGTACGGGTGATGCAAATGATTCGCATCACTTTTTTCCGAAACCGCTTGGGTACCTCTTCTCGGTTCACATCGAGCTGTCCGCACCTCGGTGCCTCTTGTCAAACCTGTTTTTTTTTTCTACAGTGGTGCCAACCTGGTATTGCACCTGGTTCGATGCAAGCGGTCACAGGACCCCATCCTGCAACGATCCAGCTCCCGTGCCCACACTGTTTACAGCTCTGCATCCGTTTGTTCTTAGATGCGCCGCTGGCAAAAGGATTCCGGGGGCCAGGGGCGACTATCGTTCCCGGTGCCGGAAAACAGTTACAAATTCCTGTAAGGTGTTCCCTGATGGAGCCATCAATCACCGCTCTTGTCCTTGCTGCCGGCAAGGGCACCCGCATGCGATCCAACCGTGCCAAGGTGTTGCATGAGGTTTTCTTCCAACCAATGATTCACCATGTACTCCATGCGGTGAACCAGGCCTCCATCAATCACTGCGCTGTCATCGTCGGTCATCAGCGGCAGGAAGTGATGGCCGCCCTGGATGGGTTTTCGTTAACCGCGGTGCACCAGGAGCAACAACTCGGTACCGGGCATGCTGTTCTCTGCGCTGAAGCGGCGTGCGCCGGAGCGGATATGGTCATGATTCTCTGCGGCGATACCCCGCTCATCAAAGCATCAACCCTGCGCGCCATGATTTCGGCCCATCGGCACCAGCAGGCCGACCTGACCCTGATGTCGACCCTGCTTGACCAGCCATTTGGATACGGTCGCCTGCTCACTGATGACCAAGGAGCTGTTTTGTCCATCGTGGAAGAGAAGGACGCCACCGAGGGACAGCGCCGGATTCGAGAGGTGAATGCAGGTATCTATCTGGTCGATACAAAGATACTTTTCGACGCCCTCCGCCGAGTCGGAACCAATAACAGCCAGGGGGAAATGTATCTGACTGATATCATTGCCATCGCCAATGAGACGGGACGAAATGTGCAGAAATTTCTGCATCCTGAAGCCATCGATGTCCTGGGGGTCAATTCCCGCATCGAATTGGCCCGGGCGCAGGCAACCCTGCAATGCCGACACAATCACAGCCTCATGCTCGCCGGTGTCACCCTGTACGCTCCCGAAAGTACCCTGATCGCCCCGGATTGCATCATTGGTCAGGACACCAGCCTGCAGGGCAATATCCGCATTGACGGTGGGACAACCATCGGTACAAACTGCCGGATTGACAGCGGGTGTGTACTCCATGCCTGTCAAATCGGCGACAACGTGTCCATCGGGGCCAATACCGTTCTCGAACACTGTACCCTTGCCGACAGCATCTCTGTACCGCCTCTGACCTATCGCCGGGATACCTGATCCATTCCTTGCTTAAGCAACCACCCATGAAAGGGTCCATCCCGCCGGCACACAAGACCTTGACCCTCTCTTCCGCCCCCTCTTTTCCTTGGACCACGAGACATGACTGATCTGAAAAAAATATATTCGACCCTGGCAGGCGACGCCTTTCCCATGGAGATGACCCTTTCCTTTGACGGCCAGACTTTGGTCTATCGAAAAAAAACCTGGAAAATTCCCATGGCCGATGGCACCGTTGAAGAACGGGGGCTGCGTTATGGGGAAAACCCTGATCAGGAAGCCGCGCTTTATGAACTGGTGAACGGCAACCTGATCCTCGGTGACTGCCGTTTTATCGAACCAGGCAATGGTCTGGTCAGTGCCATCACTGTGGAGGATATGCTTCAGGTTGGCAAGCATCCCGGGAAAATCAACCTCACTGATGTGGACAACGGCCTCAATATCCTCAAGTACCTGATCGATAAGCCCGCGGCCATTATCCTCAAACACAACAACCCCTGCGGTGCTGCGATTGGTTCCAGTCTGGCCGAAGCCTACAATCGTGCCAACCGTTGCGACCGTATTGCGGCTTTTGGCGGCGCGGTGGTGACCAGCCGCCCACTGGACAAAGAAACCGCCGAACTCATGGCAGCAAACTTTCTGGAAGTTGTCTGCGCCCCCGAGTTCGAAGAAGGGACGCTTGCGATTCTCGCTCGCCGCAAAAATCTGCGGGTGATCCGCATCGCCGGCATCAATCGTCTGGCCGATTTCGAGCAGCATCGCTTTGTTGATTTCAAATCCCTGATCGACGGGGGCATCATTGTCCAGCGGTCAGCGATCAACACGATCCGAGCGGCAACGGACCTGCAACCGGCAACCGCCACTTATAAAGGGGTTGCCTACGCATGCGAACGTCAACCGACCCCAAGGGAAATAGAAGACATGCTTTTTGGCTGGGCAATCGAACACGGGATCACCTCCAACTCGGTCATCTATGTCAAGGACGGGTGCACGACCGCCATCGGTGCTGGTGAACAGGACCGGGTCGGCGTTGCGGAAATCGCTATCCACAAAGCCTATGTCAAATACGCCGACATCACCTGCTTTGATACCCATGGCATTCCCTATGCGGATCTGGCTCTGGAAATCTCCCGCGGTCAACGGGATAGCGCTGACAAGGAGGCGATTGACGCCAAAGTTCTGGCTGAACGAGCCGGTCTTCCCGGATCAGTGATGATTTCCGACGCCTTCTTTCCCTTTCGTGATGCAGCCGATGTCGGCATTCGCGAAGGTGTCACCGCCATTCTCCAGGCAGGTGGCTCCATCCGTGATTTTGAGTCCATTACAGCCTGTAACGAGGCCGAACCTCAGGTGGCGATGATGTTCACCGGGCAGAGGTCTTTCAAGCATTGACCTGAATCCGTGACGGCTGAACTCCTTGTTTGCTGCATTCTGCTGCACTCAGGGGATACGTGCGATGATATTTCTGACAATTCGCCTTCACCAGCCGCCTTTGGGGGCGTCCGTCCGCTCGCCCTCTTCATTGCCCGCACCCGTCCAATAAAGGATCCTTTCATCGAACGGCCACGGACAACGAAGTTGACCAACGGACCAACGCTCGCGGATCCAGGATGACCAACAGCCTGCTTGGCTCAGCCAAGTATTTGCGATGACAGCGCCGCAGAGGTTCCCGGCAATGCAACGGGTTCCCACCTCTCTCTTGCGGCTGAACGGAGACAGGCTTCGGCAACACGAACCGCGGCTACCCCTTCCTCGCCGGCAACCGGATTCACCATCTCGCCGCGAAGAAAACCAAGCCATTGGGTCAGCAGCGGTACAATGGTACTCACCGGCTCCCGTGGATCAAGAACAATCCGGTCCTGCCCATGAATCAAGGTACAGCAATGGTGCACCTGATCGCCATGCAGCTGCCCCAGCCCCCCAATAAATTCAAACCGTCCGGAACGAGCCGTGCCGACCTTGGAACAATCCACAGTGCCAATAACACCGTTTTCCAGTTCCACCAGCACTATCAGCTGATCCTCGAGTTGTTGTGCATGTCGGCGCTGCGTTCGGGCCAGAACTCGGATGATTTCCTGGCCGGTCATGAAACGCAGCGCATCGAATACATGGACCGCGGTCTGCAAGCTGACACCGGCTCCCGCCAGTGATGGTTCGTCCAGCCAGGAGAGGGTTGCCGGTTCCAGGCGCTGATTGGCGCTGAACCCATACAAGGGACCTATTCTGCCAAGACAGTCACGGAGAATGCCGACCACCCGGTTATAGCGCAGTGTCTGGCCAATGGTCAATGGAACCTTCATGCGCAGGAAGTCTTCACAGATGGCCTCGGCATCTCTCACCGAAACAGCCATGGGCTTTTCGAGTAACAGAGGTTTGCCGGCCTGGGCGCAGGCTGCGGCAACCTCCCTATTCAAACCCGGCGGCAAAGTGGCGACAACCGCATCGACCTCCGGCTCGAGGATTAGTTGACGCCAGTCAGCAAGCCACCGACACCCCCATTGGCGGGCCTGCTCCTGGCCCTGCTGAGATCGCCTGCTGATGGCGGCTAAACTGAGTCCTTCCACATCTTCTATGATATGGTGGGCATAGCGGCTGCCATGCTTGCCGGTGCCGATCACGCCAACCCGCCATGTCTTGGTTGCTGCCGTCATGATTGGTTCCACTTTTTGGCATCATTGCCCGGGTTGGTAAAAGACCGTGCAGAGCGCAGTCGCTCTCGTCGCCTGAATACATGCAGCGCTACCGGATAGCTGAACAAGGCGACAGGCACAGCGAGCGCCAGGCCACCGGTAAGCAGAACCACCATGGCGCTCAACCCCAGGTGCCCGACCAAAACCGTTGCCTCCACCAATCCGGCCTCCTGGACCCTCACCAGAGTGAACTGTACATTTGTCCACCCGGCCCGTCCCGGCAAAAGGACATTACCGACCACATAGGCAAGATAATACAAAGGAAGATAGGTCAAGGGATTGCAGATGATGGTGCAGGTTATAAAAGCGGCCACGGTACTGCTCTTCGTAGCCAAGGTAAAAAAGAGAAGCAGCACGGATTTGAAAGGCGACAGGGGCGCGAGACCGATACCAACTCCGACCGCCGTCCCTCGGGCCAGCGCCACCGGAGTGCCCTGCAAGCGTAGCAAATTGTGAAAAAGAGAGATGAGTGCCTTGATCACGGAATACCTGTGGTAGCAATTGCCCATCCAGAACCAGTTGCTCTTCCCTGACTCCTGGTTGCGCTGTTCAATGCAATCCTCGGAATGGCACCTCAAAGCCTGCGGTTACATTTGCCCGCGCGCCCTGATTGAGAACAGAATATTTCGCTCCTGGATGGACACCGGCAACCCACAATCTGATCTCTGCCTATCTGGGAAACCATGTGTACCGGCGTCAGGTCGCCTGTTCGCACAAGGAAGCCCATCCAACCGGCAATGACCTCGGATCGATATCCAGAGCATCAATAAAATCCTGTACAGAGGAGACAGAGCAGTTGACTGAAGACGTACGGCCACCGGCACGGACATCTGCGACCTCCCGTCGAAAATAGGTGAGCAGTGCTCTGCCTGCTTCCTGCTGGAATTCGCCATAGGGCACACCAATCCGGTCACAGAAGAGGATAAAACGGCGCCAATTGCACATCGCCCGATTGATCCCCCGAAACAGGGATAAATCACGATTTTCCACATCCAGATCGCGGAGAATGATCTCCCGATAGCGCTCAAGCACCGCATCCTGCAGGGGCTGCAGTTCTTCCGCGGAGAGAATGAAGCCGGGTCCTTCCTCATCCTCACAAAGATAATACAAACTGGCATGGAGGGCGACCTCGGGAATTTCACCGGAATGGCGGATGAGCAGATATTCCTCCTCCAGGATATATTCACGCTCACTGCCGATCATGCCGGTCCCTGGTCATTGTCGCTACTGTCGAGTTGATACAGATCACGAACCGTTTT
Organism: Desulfobulbus alkaliphilus; assembly: GCF_016918545.1. GTDB lineage: Bacteria > Desulfobacterota > Desulfobulbia > Desulfobulbales > Desulfobulbaceae > Desulfobulbus > Desulfobulbus alkaliphilus. The sequence continues at coordinate 9,190 of NZ_JAFFQC010000014.1, forward strand.
AATCCGGTCATGCAGGCTGATGCAGTGATGCTCGGTTTTCAGATAACTCAAGGGATGGTACACCATCTTTCCGGTGATAGCGGCGATCATCTTTTCCAGTCCCTGCCGGTCCATCTCTTCCATATTGTTCAATCGCCCCATGGTTTTCTCGACCTCAGCGCGGACAAGCTTCTCGACCCCGGCGCGCAACTGAATGATCGTCGGTGTTGATTCCATATTAGCGAGCCATTTACCGAACTTCAATTGCTCTTCAGCAATGATACGTTTGGCCTTGATCGCCTCTTTGTCCCGCTCGGAACGGTTCATTTCGACGACATTGTGCAAATCGTCGATATCATAGAGATATATGTTATCAAGGTCATTAATGGCCGGATCAAGATCCCGGGGCACGGCAATGTCGATGAAAAACAGGGGCCGATTGCGTCGTTCCCGCATCACCGGGCGTACATCCTCCTTGCGGAGAATGAGATCGGGAGAACCGGTCGAACTGATGAGGATGTCAACCTGCTGCAGTTGATCCAGCAGTTCTTCCAAGGCCACGGCCCGTCCGTTGTAACAGCGGGCCAGATCAACCGCCCTTTGCAGGGTACGGTTAGCGACCACCACTTCAGTGACCCCCTGCCCGACCAGATGTTCCGCAGCCAGTTCCGCCATTTCACCGGCACCGACCAACAGCACTTTTTTCCCGTCGAGACCACCGAAGATCTTTCTGGCGAGTTCAACCGCGGCATAGCTGATGGAAACGGCACTGGCCCCGATACGGGTCTCGGAGCGAACCCGTTTGGCCACGGAAAAAGATTTGTGGAGCAGCTTGTTGAGAATAAACCCGGTGCACCTCTTTTTCGCCGCATGCCGGTAGGCCTCTTTCAATTGACCCAGGATCTGGGTTTCGCCAACAATCATGGAATCGAGACTGGCAGCCACCTGAAACAGGTGGCCAACGGCATCGTCATTGACATGCTGGTAAATGTGCTGGTTTAAATCTTCAGCAGAGACAGCGCTGGTAAATAATCGTTCAAGGACCCGTGCCTTTGCCAGTTCGACATTCTGGCAGGTAAAAAGAATCTCCACCCGGTTGCAGGTGGACAGGAGGTAGTATTCACGTACTTCTTTCAGGTCTTGCAAAGCCCGTAACGGCTCCTCGTAGCCGGAAGAAAGGGCTAACTTCTCCCTGACCGCCAGCGGCGTTGTTTTATGATTGACGCCCAGCAGGACGATAGTGTCACGACGCATAGGTATGGATCCCTTTCAAGAGAAAGGAAACCCCCCAGAGGGTAAACAGTACGGACAGGAAAGCAATGATACTGAGAAGGGCCGCCCTTCTCCCCCGCCAACCGACGGTGAAGCGTTGATGGACCACTGCCGCATAGAGAAACCAGGTTACCAGCGACCAGGTTTCCTTGGGGTCCCAATGCCAGTACGCCCCCCAGGCCTGTTTTGCCCAGATGGAGCCGGTAATCAACCCCAGGGTGAGCAAGGGAAAGCCGATACTCAAGCAGTGATGATTGAGGGTATCCAACGTTTCCAGGGAAGGCAGACGGGAATAAAACAAACCAAAGCGCTTCGTTTTGATTTCCCGCTCCTGCAACAGATACATACAGCCACCGATGCAGGCTAAAGCTAGAAATCCATAGGCGATCAGGGTCACCGAGGCATGAATCGGCAACCACCAGGATTGCAGCGCCGGAGCCAACGGCACTATCTCCCGGGAGGAAAAGGCTGCGACCAGCATCAAGGCCAGCACCAGAAGACAGACAAAAACCCCGAGATTTTTCACCGTATACCGCCAGCGAAAGGTCAGATAGCAACAGCTCAATGACCAGGCGAAAAAGGAAACCGTCTCGTGGTGACTGGTAATCGGGGTATATCCGGCTTCAAAGTATCGAGCAACAATGGTCAGGGAATGGAGACAAACCGCTGTGAGGAAAAGGAAATATCCGATGCGGCGAATTTCCTGCTTCTTGTTGAAGAAAAAAACCAGATAGGCTGCCGTGGCAAGCAGATACACCGTGACACTGCCCTGAAAAAGCAAAAAACTCATGAGCCCTCCTTCCGCAGCAGGTCTGGATCGACTTCGACCGGACGTCCGAGAACAGCCTGCAGGTGCTGCCGGATTCTGTCCCAGTGATCATCCCGAATCCAGTCAACTATATCCTCATGGAGAATCTGCTGGAAAAGGATCTTTTTCCTCTCCCCATCCTCCTCCAGCAGGATGTCGTCCCGCAGCCTGGCCATTAATGCGGTGAGAAGGACATACTCCTCACCGAAATCGTGTTCAAGGCGCCGCCTGACCATGGCCGCAAGAGCCGGTGACCTGCCATTGGTGGCCACGCTGAGGGTCAGATTCCCTCTTCGAACCGAAGCCGGAACCTGGAAATCACAGGCTTCAGGAGCATCGGCCCGGTTGATCAACAGTCCGGCGTCTCGGGCATCACGGGAAAGAGCATTCTGCACCTCAGCAAGGTCAGTGGCGGCAAAAACAAGAAACACTCCTTGGAGATCAGCGGTCTCGTATGTTTTTTGACGCCATTCGATGCGTTCCTGCTCGGCCAGGAACTTCAATGCGGCCGTCACCACCGGACTGACCACCCGCACCCGACCGCCACTGGCCAATAAACCACGAACCTTTCTCTCGGCCACTCTCCCCCCACCCGCAACGAGGCAGAGCTTACCCGATATATTGAGACATACTGGGTACATGGAATGATTGGTTACGTTGATGACCATGGTTAGTCATACAGACTGGTTTTCTTTGCGCAAGAGGTCAAAAAAATCGCACAGATATCCCCCTATGACCCTGCACGCCTGATCATGGGTTTGTACTTGTCTGTTGAATCATGCTTCTGTCTTGTGCACGATCACAGGCACCTGTTCAACCACGTAGCTGCAGGCGGGTCAGAAGGATGACCTTGTCCTCATCCAGGCTCTTCAGTTTCCTTCGTGAGGCAGAGACGATGTACTCCTTTTCCGCCATTTGCAGAAAAGGTTTGAGGCTTCGACGCTGGATATCATGGGCCAGATACACTACACCTTCGGGCTTGAGTGCCTGGCGGAGGATCTCCAGCAGAGGTTGAAAAAAATCGTCACGAAAAAGAATTTCCGCACCAATGATGACCTCATACTGCGCCATTTCCGGCGGATTCAGCCAGTCCAGCAAGGAAAATTGGACCCTATCAAGTCCGCTTGCCGCCGCATTGATCCGTTGAAAATCAAGGATGATCTCCTCATAATCGCTCAAAGTGACCTGAAAACCGGCAGCCGCGGCAGTCAAACCCGGGGCACCGAGTCCTGCCCCAAGTTCCAGCAACGTGGTTCCCGGCGTGTTATTCAGCCCGGCGACGAAATCAGAGAGCACAATAGCCGCCTCCCAGAGCCTGACCCAGAAAGGAAAGGCGGAAACGTCCTGCAACGGATCCTTGCCTGCCAGAATCTGCTCGAGATCGGTCATTTTCAGAAGCTGAAGACGATGCTCTCTGATGGTCAAGGGCTCAAAGGCAACCTGGTATCTTTTTTTAATATCAGTATACAGGGCTAGGGCATGAGGGGGCAATGTTTGCGGATCCATTCTCCATCACTAGTTAATTTTTATCGCGAAACCAGGGAATCGCAACCTGCTGCGATTAGTAAACAGTGGCTGCGCAAGCAGTCGGGTGCAGTGTTCTCCAGAGCAACCCATGAACCCAAAATCTCATCCCTGACCCGCTCGAGAAAAAAAAGAGCGGACCGATGATAATCGGCCCGCTCTTGCATGCAAAGAGATTTTTTCAGGTTATCAGCAACCCTCCAAAGCTCTCCTTTTTCGCTCGGTTCTTGTTAAAACGTTATCACCCACTTCAAAATCAATGTCTTCACAGGTCATGGTCACTGTTGTATCTTCAATGGCATCAACAGTGCACCTGGCGGCAAAAACCACGCCACCGCTGAACAAAAAAGCCGCAGCCAACGTTATTGCAACAATTTTTTTCATCCTACCCTCCTTTGGCAAATGAAATGTGAGAAAAACCGGATTGTTTCACCTCGTTCAGCGACATAATTTAGAATATACCAAAACACTTGTCAACCTCAATTCCCAGCCGATCAAGATAAAACCTAACGATATAGTACTGATTCTATATCTTTTTCCAAAATCCGGCGAACTATTCCTCCGGAATATTTTTTTACTACATGTCCGTCCCTGTTGACCAGAAACGAGGTTGGAACAGTAGTAATACCGCCAAAGTCGCGGGTGGCTTTGTTATCTGCCATCAGCACCGGATAGCTGATCCCTGCCCTTTTGATCAACCGATTCACGGCCGTGGTGCCACCTTCATCCACTGACAGGGCCACCACCGTAAAACCATGCGGCGAGAATTTCGCATGCATATCCTTCAGAAGTGGAATTTCATGCAGACAGCTCGAACACCAGGTTGCAAAAAATGTAATCAGCAGCGCCCTGCCTTCATAGGATTTGCTGGACACAACAGCACCATCAACCGCCGTCGGCAGAGAAAAGGCAGGCATGGGCACAGCCCCTCGGCTTTCCGTACAAAAAACAGTCAGTACCAGTGCCAGCCCCAATATTCTCAACGCTTGCATGACCTGCCCACTCCTTAAATTCTTCCCTGATTCATTTCGCCTGCCTCTTGACGAACTTTTTTTCAAGCCATCCTGCCCGCCGGAAAAAACCTGTCTGTCTTCGGTAGTATGATGTTGACCTGTCCTTGACATTCAAGACACAATTCTGTTCTTTGAATTTCACTGCACTCTTTAACCAGTCCGGTTCCGCCCTCAGTTCACGCCTTGATGTCCAACAGGCTTCGAGTCATCTTGTCCGTGGTTTCAAGGGTTTTCAGGTTGGCATTGAATCCGTTTTTGTTGAGCAGCAATTCAGGGATTTCTTCCGCGAGATCGACATTCGATAATTCAACCATCTCATATCCTCGTTCGCGCATCTCGGCTACATAAGGTCCCGGCGATGCGACTTTTTCCACGGTCGCCTCGACTCCCTGAGGGTAACGTTCGGAGAGGAGCACCCGGTCCTTTTTAAAGCCCTGGGTCTGCATATTGGCCACATTGTTCGCATTTTTCTCAACCCTGGTCGTCAAGGCTTGAAGGCCGGATAAGGCGGTATATACTCCATTTATCATCGTCATTCTCCTGAATTTGAAAAAAGATTATAATTTGTTCAGATAGAATAAAGGTAGCAAAATCAGCACCAGAACAGGCATTCATAGACTATCCATTTATTGCACCACCACACTTGTGCCCACAATTAAGGAGGCCAGAGCGGGCAGCCCCCCTGGCCACCAGAGGTCGTGAACAATGGCATTGGTTACGAACCAAGGCCCGGTCTTGCTGTTCCGTTGCCGTGACCGATTTTACTCCCCGGGAAAACCGTTGCGTCCCGGTCTTCTTCCGGGTAGATAAAAAGTGGTGTGTCGATATTCTCAGCGATGCATACTATTCGATCCTTCCATCCATCACAAGATTATGAGCCCGAAAACTCTCCTGCTGTTTGTTTTTTTTCTTTTTCCCCTCCCGGCCTTCTCGCTGGCCGATGTGATTGATCGCAGTGTTGCCATAGTGAACAACGACATCATAACCCTTTCTGAAGTCAATGAAATTGGTGCCCCTTTTTTCCAGCGAATTGCTGATGAAACCCCACCCGCTCAACTCGAGGAAACCCTAAGGCAGGCACAAAAAGAAGTTATCGAACAGATTATCGAAAGAAAACTCCTTTTGCAGGAGGCCGAAAAACTCAACATTCGCGTCAGTGATGCGGAAATCGACACGACCTTGCAACGTATCCTGACCGAAAACAGAACGAGTTGGGACCAGTTCCGTGAAGATTTATCCGCCCTGGGCATGAATGAAAAACAATACCGGGAAGAACTGCGGCAACAGATTCTGACTTCTAAGCTCATCAACCAGGAGATACGGGCACAGATTGTCATCCCGGAAGAAAGGGTGGTTCTTTACTATGACAGGTATTATACTGAGTATGAAAATGAAGGGTATTATATTCTGCAGATCGGTACGCTCTGGGGAGCACCGGATCGAACCGGGACAATCCCGACACAAACGGAGGCCAGAGAAAAAATCCTCAACATTCGAGAGCGTGCCGTTCGCGGGAATAATTTCAATCAATTAGCCAAACAATATTCCGACTTGCCTTCTTCGGTCGACGGCGGCGACCTGGGAGTTTTTCAACGGCATGAAATGGCTACCGCCATGCGGCAGGCAGTCGTCAATCTTAAGCCAGGGCAAATCAGCGAAATCATCGAACTGAGTAACACGTATCAAATTTTCAAGCTCCTTTCGAGCCAGACGGGCCAAATCACCGCCAAGGTGCCCTACGAATCTGTGAAGGAAGAGATACGTGACCTGCTCTTCCAGCAGGAAATGGAAACCAGGTTCAATGAATGGTTGCAAAACATCCGCGATAAAGCCTATGTCAGGATCCTTTGATACTCTCGACAAACATCTTCCGGAGCGCAATGCTCGAAAAGTCACACCACCCTTGCCCCCAGGTTTGAGCATCAGTGCTGTCCCGCTTCCTGCCGAAAGGCCTTTTTTCAACCTGTAACAGGACAAAAGACATGGTTCGTCCCATTTCGGAACCGCAGCCCATTCATCACCTACTGCGATCACTCCGCGAAAACAAAGGTCTGACCTTGGAAGAAGTGTCCCGGTCTACCAGGATTTCCCTCAGCAATCTGCGCGCCATCGAATCTCTGCAGTACGAGAAATTACCGGCCGATCCTTTTACCAAGGGAATGCTCATTCTCTATGGCACCTTTCTTGACCTTGATGGCCGAGAAATCGCCTCAAGGTTTTTTTGGGAACGGGACGGTGGCAAGGCGGCGACCCCTTCCCCAAAAAAATACCTCGCCCGTCGCTCCCTGTCGCCCAAAGACCTGGCCGAGCCCGCTCATTTTTCCTCGGCGACGATTGCCGGTATCCTGATGACCCTGATCACGGTTTCGCTCACCGGGTTCTGCCTGTACACCTCATGGAATCCTTTTATCTTCCTGACCAAGGGCATAAAAAACTCGCCGGCAGCGACAATCAGTCCTTTTCACCCTGCCGACCCATCATCCGGCACCATTCCGGGACAAGTTGACAGTGCAGAAATCAGCGTCCTGTCAGACGGTGAGATGTCCGTTGCCTTAAACATTTCCGATGCCAAAACAATACGACCCAAAAAAACAGGCCAGCTGAATCCGCTCATTTTTTCCAGGTTGAATCAGTTTGTCCCGACTTTCGACCCCAGCTCCACTGTACTCCTGTCCCACACTCCTCCAGCTAACAGTGAAGACCAATCACTCCGCGGCCAGACCCTTTTTCATTTCACACCATGATTCAGCGCTCGACCTGCGCCATAGTGCTACGGGTTGTCGATTACGCAGAATCCGACAAACTGGTGACCTTGTACAGCAGAGATCTTGGCCGCATAACCGGTATTGCCAAGGGGGCAAAAAAAAGCAAACGTCGTTTTGTCAACAAACTCGAGGAATTCTCCCTTTTGCAGCTTCTCTACCAAACTCCGCGGATAGAAAACGGGCTGTTTTTCATCGCCGAGGCAGAACTTCTCAATGCCTATTTAGCTTTACGAACCGACTACCGGCGCTACACCACTGCTGCCTATCTGAACGAACTGACGGTGCGCTTCACCCGGGAAGCCGATCCGGATTCCCGTCTCTTTACACTGCTCCAGTGGGCCCTGGCCTCACTGGAGCGCAATGACAATCCTGCAAAAATAATCGCCCTCTTTCACTTGCGACTCCTTGCTGCTGTCGGATACCGGCCGGAATTGAGTGCCTGCGGATCGTGTCGGCTGGCGATCACAACAGGATCCGGTCATCATTTTCGACTTGTGCCAGGCAGTGGTGCACTTATCTGCACTTCGTGCCATCCTTGGCGCGAGTTGGAAAGTACCCGATTATCGCCGCGCACCGTTGCATTTCTCAGCAATGCCCAGTCCTTCGCACTGCATCAACTGAACCGACTGCAACCATCACGCCAGGCAGCCGCAGAGGCCATGGTCGCACTCCATGCCTACACACTGCATCTTTTGCAACAGGACATCCAATCCTGGCCGGCGGTATATGCTTTGTATGCCAACAAATCATGTCCGACAGCGCAAGCACTCACAGATACCTCATCCTTGCAAAGTTGCGGCAGCCCATTTTGAAATATGTACCCGAATCCGTGACGGCTGGATTTTTTTGGATATATCTTGCTGTAGTCATATCAAAAAAAGCGCCCAACCGTCACGGATTCAGGGCAATGATACCCTCAACGGTCCACGACGTATCAGCCAGCACCTTGTCGGCCTTCCCCGTATGCTGCTCTTAATTCCTTCCGCGCTTCTTCTTTTCTGCAAGCGATTATGAATCGTTCCAGTCTGATTATCACTTTCCTTATGGGTTGCCTTGTCGTTGTCCTGTGGAAGGTTGTCAACGCGCCCAACATGGAACCCCCGTGGCCGGAAAAAATTCAAGGCTTCGCTTTTTCTCCGTACCGGGGTGATCATTCACCCCACAGAGAGGAACACCCGACCATCGAAGAGATCGACAATGATCTGGCTTTGCTGGCCGGCAATGTTCATGCGATACGGACGTACAGTGTCGATGGAACCCTTGCGGAAATTCCACGCCTTGCCGCAGCCAGAGGGCTGAACGTGGGTCTGGGTGCCTGGATCAGTACCGATCACCAGGCCAATATAGAGCAGATCGACAAACTCATCTCCATCTATCGTGAGCATCATCGCACGATCGTGCGGGTTATTATCGGCAACGAAGTACTGCTCCGCAATGACCGCACCGCTGAGCAGATGATCAGCTACCTGAAGCGGGCCAAACAATCGATATGGGCACCGGTCAGCCTCGCGGAACCCTGGCATATATGGCTGCGATATCCGCAACTGGTCGACCATGTCGATTATATCGCCGTGCACCTGCTGCCGTACTGGGAGGGTGTCCCAGTGGACCAGGCCGTAGATTACATCGTCATGCGGTATAATGAACTGCAACAGGCCTTCCCGGACAAACCGATCGTTATAGCCGAGATTGGCTGGCCAAGCGGCGGCCGGATTCGCCAGGGTGCTGTCGCCACCCCGGCCAACCAGGCCCGTTTTCTACGGCGCTTTCTCGATGTCGCCGAAGAAAACAACTATACCTATTACATCATGGAGGCCTTTGATCAGATCTGGAAACGGGGTGAAGAAGGTGAAGTGGGCAGCCAATGGGGAGTCTACAATGATCAGCGCCAGCCGAAATTCGAATTCACCGAGCCGGTGATCAGGATCCCGCAGTGGCGCGAACTGGCCGCCATCAGCATCGCCCTGGCTGTTCTGGTCCTCCTGCTCCTGTTCAGAGACAGCAAGGGTCTCCTTGACCGGGGCCGAGGCTTCCTGGCACTCATCGCCTACGTCATCGCTTCTTTTGCTGTCTGGCTTGTCTATGAATTTCAGCGCCAGTACATGACGGCCTCAACTCTGTTCGTTGGTGTGGTCTTGCTGCTGGCGGCAACTGGCGCCATACTCGTCATCCTCGCCGAAGCTCACGAATGGGCTGAATCTCTGTGGACCAATACATGGCGGCGTTTGCCGGATCCGATCCAGCCAACAGGGGATTACCCCCTGCCGATGATCTCCATCCATGTGCCGGCTTACAACGAACCTCCCGAAATGATGATCCAGACCATCAACGCCCTGGCGCGGTTGGATTATCCGCTTTTTGAGGTTTTAGTTATCGACAACAACACTAAAGATCCCGCCATCTGGGAACCAGTCGCGGCCCATTGCCGGCAACTTGGCCCAAGATTCCGCTTCTTCCATGTTGATCCCCTGGCCGGCTTCAAGGCAGGCGCATTGAATTATGCCCTGAAGAAAACCGCGGCAGAGGCGGAAATTGTGGCGGTCATCGACAGTGACTATATCGTTGAACCAAACTGGCTCAAGGCTCTGGTGCCGCATTTTGCCGACGAGAACATGGCCATCGTTCAGGCACCCCAGGATTACCGCGACGGTGATGAAAACGCCTTCAAGGCTATGTGCCTGGCCGAATACAGAGGTTTTTTCCAGATCGGTATGGTCACGCGCAATGAACGAAATGCAATTATTCAGCACGGCACCATGACCATGGTCCGCCGCCGGGTGCTCGATGAAGTCGGCGGCTGGGCTGAATGGTGCATTACCGAAGATGCGGAACTGGGCCTGCGAATCTTCGCCCAAGGCTACGCAGCCTGTTATGTACCGCACAGTTTCGGCAAAGGCCTGATGCCCGATACTTTTCTTGATTACAAGAAACAGCGTTTTCGATGGGCATACGGATCGGTCCTCATCCTTCGCCACCACATGATGGTGATGCTCGGCCTGAAGCGCACCAAGCTGACCCGAGGCCAGCGATATCATTTCCTGGCCGGTTGGTTGCCCTGGTTTGCCGACGGGGTCAACCTGCTCTTCAATCTCCTTGCCCTGGCTTGGTCATGTGGCATGATCATCTTTCCCGATCATGTTCCTCCACCCCATGTCCTCTTTGCCTGTCTGCCGGTGAGTCTTTTTGTCTTTAAGGGTCTAAAAATGTTTTTTCTCTATCGAAGCCGTCTGGCCGCGACACGCCGACAAAGCATCATGGCTGGCCTGGCCGGATTGGGCCTGTCACACACCATCGCCCGGGCAATGCTCACCGGATTTATTACCCGTCGCATTGGCTTTTTCAGGACGCCCAAAAAAGCAAGAGCCAACGCTATGATCAAAGCCCTGAGTGATGCCCGTGAAGAATTGCTTTTTGCTGCCGCGCTCGGCATGGCAGCTTTTGCCATTCTCCTGCGCGAGGACGGCAATATGCTCGATATTCGCATCTGGGCTATGGTGCTGGCCATCCAGGCCATCCCGTACACCGCTTCTGTCCTGGTGTCCTGTATCAGCGGCCTCCCCGGATTGCCGGCCAAATTAATTGGTGCCATGCCGCCTCTACGGGGAGTGACACAAAACGGCCAGATGGGGGAAAAAGACCTGAATCCGTGAACGTTCGTCCGTGCGTCAGCTTCGTTGTTCGTGACCGTTCGATGAAAGGATACTTTATCGGACGATTACGGGCAATGAAGATGGCGTGCGAACGGATGCCCCCGAAGGGCGGCTGGTGAAAGATATTGTCAAGGATTCTGCTATAATTATAAAATGATTACAGTAATATACACCCAAAGCAAGCGCCCAGCCGTCACGGATTCAGGAAAGAATGAGGCAGGAAAAAACGGACGGTTCAGAGACTGATTATACCAGGCAAACCGACCGCTGCCCAGCGGCACCGATCTCAGCCTCCACGAATCAATTCGAGCAATTCTTCGGCACTTATCCGAGTACTGACGTCTGCTCCTTCGAGCAGAGAATTGGCCAAATCACGTTTTTCCTGATGCAGACGGACGATTTTCTCTTCAATGGTGTTCACGGTCACCAGACGATACACGGTAACCGGCCGCTTCTGCCCTATACGGTGAGCCCGATCGGCGGCTTGATCCTCCACGGCTGGATTCCACCACGGATCCATATGGATGACATAATCAGCAGCAGTCAGATTAAGCCCTAATCCACCGGCTTTCAGGCTGATTAGAAAAAGCTCCCCTTCTCCGGCCTGAAACCCCTCGACTTGACGCTGCCGTTCCTTGGCCACAGTCGTCCCATCCAGATACTTGTACTCTATCCCCTGCTGATCAAGATAGGACCGAATCAAGGCAAGATGGCCGGTGAACTGGCTGAAAACCAGGGCCTTATGCCCCCCCCCAAGCAAATCTTCCACCACCTCCGCAAAAACCTGTAATTTGGTGGAAGGAATGTCAACCAGACTGTTAATGAGCTTGGGATGACAACAGGCCCGTCGCAACCGCATGATTTCAGCCAGAATCCGCAGATGGCGACCTGTCTTTTCACTGCTGCCCTCGATATTTTCTATGGCCTGCTGTCTGAGCGCCTCATAAAACCGCATCTCTTCCGGCTGCATTTCCACTCTAAGCGTTATTTCCGTGCGCGGCGGCAACTCTTCGAGCACTTGTGCTTTTATACGCCGCAGCATGAAAGGTCGGATCAATTTTTTCAGCGTTCTCTTTGCTTCCCGGTCGTGATGCTTCTCTATGGGAATACCGAAGCGACGATTAAACTGCTTAAAAGTGCCAAGCAATCCGGGGTTGATAAAGGCAAACAGATTCCACAATTCCCCCAGATGGTTCTCAATAGGGGTACCGGTGGTGATCAATCTGAATCTGCTGACAAGACGCATGGCGGCTTTTGATCGCTTGGTGGCCGCATTTTTTATTGCCTGAGCCTCATCAAGGACAACGGACTGCCATTGCACCCGGGATAACAGATCGATTTCCTGCTGGAGCAAGGTGTAACTGGTGACCAGGAGATCGAATTTCCCCAGAGAAGAAATGATTGCATCGCGATTCAACTCGGAAAACATGTGGAAATTGAGAGTCGGGGCAAACCGATTCACCTCAGCCTCCCAATTCATGCAAACGGATGTCGGCGCCACCACCAGTGTCGGTCCCTGATGAGCCAGGCTGAGAACAACGGTGATGGCCTGCAGCGTTTTACCGAGCCCCATATCGTCGGCAAGACAGGCCCCGACACCCAGGTGGGCCAAACGGCTCATCCAGACAAACCCTTCCTTCTGGTAATCCCGCAACTCCGCTTTCAGGGTTGTCGGCACCTTGGGCTCCAGCTGCTGAGCCTCGGACAGAGCCTGCAATCGCTGCCGCCAACCCTTATCTGCATTGGTTTGAGCCTGATGGGTCAACTCCTCAAGAGCAATGGCCGCCAGAGGGTGGACCTTGAGTTCGAGTTCATTGCCGGGTTGATGACTGCCAAAAAGAATGAGCTCCTCCAGGCGATTGCGAAACTCCTGGGTCAAGGCAAGAAACTGGCCCTCCCCCATGGGAATGAACCGGCTCCGGCTTTCGCGAACCTTGTCCAGAAGTGTTTTCAGTTCAATAACCTCATCCTGGTCAATCTCGAGTTGCCCGGAAAGGGAAAACCAGTCCTGCTGACTGGTGCGGATATTGAGATTCAACTGGTTCACACCGGCTTGCCTGCGCACGGAAAGCTTCTCGCCCTCAGGCCATTCGAGAATAACCCGGTCCCTGATTTTTTCAATTTCGAGCAGAACCTGCAGGCACTCTTCAGGATCAAGCAGGTGCCATTCTCGTTTGTTCTCCTGCTCAAAATCGATGGCCAAATCGAGCATCGGGCAACTTTCCTCGATTTCCCGAGCCTTTTCTTCTTCAAGCGTGAGGTTTCTCCGAGTCCGTAGCCGCCTGCCGTTGATTTCGGCAAAAACATTCGCTACCCCCACCCCGGGTTTCAGGTACGGTCCCGCGGTCGAAAACGGCCGAACAAAAAATTCGACCCGAAACCCGCTCCCATAGGGAATAATATGGATGTGGATCGTGGCATCACTCTCAATACAGTCGGCGGAAAGATTTTCACCAGGGACTTCGATGGCGGAATGAACGGTCATAAAAGAGGCGATATTACCTATCACATCCAGGACCTGCCGACTGGCGGCAAAGGGCACAAGCAATCCTTCACGCCCTGTGATTGCCGCGACCTTGCGATGCTCTTCACTGATGTGAACAATTTTGAAACGAGTAGGAGTCTCGGGCCAGACAGCAACGTTGCCCTCGCCGATATCATGGGAAAAGTGAATAAAAAGCGAATCTCCCTGGTGCTCAACGACCAGTTCCGGCTCTCCGACTACAATCTCAACCGGAATCTGGGGGGATTTTTTCAGAAAAACGAAAGGATGCCCAACCAGAGCGGGATAGGCGATGTCCGGATCAAAGACAAAAGCACTGTTTCTTGTTTGCCCTTCAGCAACCTGACGCAGACCTGAACAGAGTTTTCGATCCTGAGCGGTCAGATACTCGAGATCTTTATCCTTCAGCAAGCGCCGGAAGGCAATGGTTCTTCCCTTGCTCCAATTGCCCATCGCCCCTTTTTTCTGCTCTTTGGGGATCAGTTCCAGGGCACCGTCACCATACTCAACCAGCCAGCAAAGCCTGGTCTTTTTATCCGGCTCTCTGATCCTTCGTGTCACCTCGATCAGATCCTGCAAGCTCTGCTTCCAGGGAGCGCGGGGCGTTATAATATCCGTCAGATAGCGACAATTGAGTTCCAATGCCAGTTCCCGGGCCGTTTCTCTCATATCGCGCTGATCATTGTTCAGGGTTGCCAGCAATTCGGCCGACTCCATGGCAACCCAGAGGAACTGGTTGCGCAGAGCCTGTTGGTGCACCTTGCGCAAGGTGTCCTGAAAATCAGCAGGAATCTCCACGCCCATCCAGTGGAGGGCCAGAATTGCCACCAATGAAGACAGGCACCGCTCATCGGCAACCAGATCCTCGGTAAGTGCCAGCATGTCCGGCATGTTATCATCGGGGGAGCAGACGACGGCATCAAGAAAACGGAAAGAAATTTCCTCGGCACAGCCATGGCAACGACCAAGTACGATGCCGACGGCCTGACGAATACGATCGCGATCACCTTCCCTATCCCTCGCCAGCAGCGAAAAAATACAAAACAAACCGGTAATACCATGAAAATAAACCGGTTGCGAACCAGCATACCGCTGCAGCTGCTGGAGATCCTCAGTAAACAAACGGAGAGCCCGATCCGTATCCCCGCCGAGAAAAGCGGCGGTCCCGGCAAAACCAGAACCTAGAAAACTCTCGCCATATTTTTCCAGAAGATGGCGTAAATCCTCCAATCGCCCCTGCAATACGTAATACCCAGCCAGAAGACGCCGAAACGGGATCCGTTCATCCACTGGTACGGTCAAGGCCTGTTCATTTTCCAGGTAGACTGGAATCGCGGAAAAATGATGCAGTCTCTCCATGGAATAACGCACGACTCGGTCCAGCAGGAAGAACTGCAGCGAACCAGGCAGGGTTCTGAACCAGACAGGATCAAAGGGCCGTGCAGCCACACAGACAGGGGGGGGAAGATCGTCCAGATAGCGCCGCTGACAGGACCCTTCAATGAAGGCCAGCGCCTCGTCAAGTTTTTCAAAATCCTGACTATATACCCCCAGGCGAAATTGCCGCATTGCCCGCCAGCATCGGGTCGGCCATTTGCCATGCATGTAATCTACAGGGGCTGCTTTTTCAACAAGGGCAGCCAGCTGAGAAAAAACTCCGCTGGACAACGCTTGACGGGTGAGCCATTCCGCCAAGGCAGGCGGACATTGATTCTGTTTGCTGACAACCCCTTTGCGCCGAAGTCGGGACAGCATACCCCCGATCTCCTCACCGGTGGGAGAGCGCCCACCAAACAGGGCAGGATCAAGCACAGCGGCACATTTGGCGAGGAACCCGGAGGAGACCGGCTCGTAAATAATGGCAATCAACTGCAACAGCAGCTGTTCGTCCGGAGGAAGCGCGTTGGCGATCTCCTCAAGATCGCCGATATTGAGAGAGGTATCCGCGGGTTGCTGAACATGAATTGCCGATACTTTTTTCAAAACACGTGCCATGCTACCAAAAAATTCCTGTCACTCGCTGATAATGCTCGCGGCGCCTGAAATCACTTAAGGATATCCAGGAGGAAGCACGCACCGACAGGTCTGTATGTATTCTCGCACCATGCAGTTGCACTCTGCCGGTACCTGGTGCGAACAAACCATTCCGCTTCAACAAAAAGTTAAATTCAGCAACTATCATCGTAACATATCAGTATTGATGCGTATTTTTGCCTGACTTCTCAGCTGTGCGATCCAATCTGACAGGAGCATATTTTTCTGGGCCGCGACCAGTTGTTGTTCCATGTCTTGACGGTATTCGCTTTTGAAGGTCTCCGGGCCACGACGACTCTCAAGTATTTCGTAGATATAGAAATCAGAACCGACGGCCAGCACCTGTTCTGGAAAAATGTCCACCCCGATATGGGCAAAAGCAGCCTGGCGAACCGGATCCGGCACATTATCCGGTGGACCGATTCGTTGTATGAATGAAGACTCCTGCCGTTCAATGTTGTCCGGCCAGACCCCTGTTTCCTGCAGCATATTCAAGGCTTCCTGCGCCGCAGCCTGGGCGATTTCGCCACTCCGACTTCTGGCATACTCCTCCTCAACCTGCCCACGTACCTCTGCCAGTTCAGGGACCACGGACGCTTTGATGTCCTCAACGAAAATAATTGCGTATCCGGTTTCAGTTGCCACAATCGAACTCAACTCACCCTTGCGCAGACTGAAAGCGGCCTGCAAAAATGAAGGGTCACTGACAACACTGTCCTCGGGAGGTTGATCCCGGGAGAAATAATCGGTTCGATGTAAGGGTTGCCCCCCTTCAGCATGGTACCGGTCCAGACTGCCGGTCCGCATAATTGCCTCGTAGGCGTCCGAGGCCCTTTTAAAAGTCATGCCCTTGCCGCGCTGCCGTTCCAATTCAGCGCGCAATTCCTGCTCCACTTCTTCAAGTGGTTGGGTCCTCTCTGGAACAATCTCCTCGAGTCGAATGATATGATACCCGAAAACTGAGCGCACCGGTCCTCGAACTTCACCGGCATCCATGGTAAACGCAGCTTCTTCAAAAGGCTGCACCATCCTTCCCCGACTGAAAAATCCGAGGTCTCCGCCAGTATCGCGAGTGGCATCCTCGGAATACATCCGTGCCAATTCCTGAAAACTCTCTCCCTGCTGGATCCTGGCCAACACACTCTCTGCCTGTACCCGTTGCGCCGTTTCCATCTCCGGGGAATCTTCCTCCGTAACCCGAAACAGGATGTGCCGGGCCCGTCGTTGCTCGGGTCTGAAATATCGATCGAGGTGCTCCTGATAATGCGCCTGAATCTGCGCCTGATCAATCGGTGCTTCCCTGAGGTCATCGGCCGAATCAAAGAAAAGATATTGCAGCGCATATTGCGGCGGCAGGGTAAACTTGTGTTTGTTGGCGGCATACCACGCCTCCAGCGCCTCATCTGTTACCTTGACCTGAGACTGAAAAGCCTCGCCCGAGAACCTGGCATGGGCAAGCCTGATCTCTTGTGCATAAAAGTCAAGCCAGTCCTGCACTTCCCGCTCGGAGACAGCGGCAAAAGAACCGACTGCTTGGATCACCCGATCGGCGAGCAGTTCGTTGCCAATTCCAGTTTCAAACATGGCAGGGGTCAGGCGATTTCGCTCAAGAATATGCTGATAGGCCGTCAGGTCAAACGCTCCGTTGGTCTGAAAGATGTCCATTTCCCCTATTGTTCGCTGAATCGTCTCGTTACTGACCGCCAAACCAACCCGCTTGCCCCCCTGACGCAACAATTCTTCCTGGATCAGCTGGTTCAGGACCTGTTCCCTGAGCCCGATTCCCGTAAAAAAATCAGGAGGCAACTGATCACCGAACTGTTGCCTGTAGCGATCAACAGTCTGGTCGTACTTCTGCTGAAAAGCACGGTAGGAAATCTCTTTGCCATTAACGGTGGCAAGAACATTGGGGCTGTCTCCGAGGTTAGTGCCAACACCCCAGAAAATGAAAACAATTGCGATAATAACAACAATCAGTTGCACAAAAATAGACTGCGCCTTTCTTCGAATAAAATCCAACATGGTACATTCGCCTTAACTAAAGTATCGGTTTCCCCGTATCTTCCGGAGCGGTATTATGGTCCATCTCCCAATAAGTTACCAGAGAAAAATGCACACGACCATCAGGAGATCGCGGGTGAAGTCTCCTTCAAAAAAATCAGGGTGATTGCTTGACAAAGCCCACCCCCTATAGTAAGAAACTGGTGATTTTTAAAATAGGATTCGATTACTCATCCATAAATAAACACTTTGGCCAAGGAGGAACACATGGCAACAATTGAGCACAAAGGCAAAAGCTACGAGGTAGACGAAGACGGCTTCCTGCTGAAAGGCGCTGACGAATGGGACGAAAACTGGGTAGATTACGTCAAGGGCGTTGAAGGAATCGCCGAAATCACTGACGAACACCAGAAAGTCATTGATGCCCTCCAGGAATACTACAAGAAGAACGGCATCGCCCCCATGGTTCGTATCCTTTCCAAAACCACCGGATTCCCGCTCAAGCGCATTTATGAACTCTTTCCATCCGGCCCAGGAAAGGGAGCCTGTAAAATGGCAGGATTGCCCAAGCCAACTGGTTGCGTCTGATTCATCCTTCCGCTGGTTATCAGTACCCAAAAAAGCCGCCCTCGGGGCGGCTTTTTTTAGCTGACAAGTATCTGGATCCATAAAGGCTGGACTCTTGTTTTTGATGTAATCTGCTGTAATCAGTTTACAATTTGGAAAAAATCTTTAACAATTCTCCTGCACCAGCCGCCCATCGTGGCGTTCGTCCACACGCTATCTTCATTACCCATAATCGTCCGACAACGTCTACTAGAATCCAACGGCCACGAAAACGAAGCTGACGCACCGACGAAAAGTCACGGACCCGAGAAGTAGACGTCACGGATGCAACAGATTATTTCGATTGGTTCACTGCCCTCCACCTGCTCACCTCCCTGAGCGCCTGTGCTGAAGAAAGTGTGCATTGCTCGTCACCTTTTCCGAGGTGTCCTGCTAGAAGGACATTTCCAGGAAATGAGCGTGAAAACGGGTCATATCGGCACCACAGATACCACAGACGAATTGCACAGTGCCAAAAATATTAGTATCACTTTCTTGCGGCGTAAAAGAGCCGTCACTGTTTTGCAGGTATCGAGTTGTCACCAGGACATTTTCAGCTATCTCAACAAAATTTTTAGTATTGCCGCATTGTTGACAGGCAACGCGGCCAGCCGGCTCACCGGATGGAATCTGCACTTTTTTCATCGATTATTCCGTCATCATCTTTGGAGAGGGAACCGTCCGTCACCGATCACGGGGTTTGTGCCTGTCTGGTTTATCTCGCTCTTGTCTTCCCTTGTTTCATGCGAAATGTCGCACCAAAAAAGCGGTGGCATCATTGAGCGGTGACTCCTCAGCACATTCTACCCGGGAAACTCTGGAGAAAGGCGAGCCGATGGCAAGCCACGCGACCAGCTCATCGACCTTGAGCAAAGCACCCTCACAGACAACCTCTACAGTCCCATCAGGCCGATTAGCAACCCAGCCTGAGAGGCCAAGTCGCAGAGCCTCTTGCCGGGTATGCTCACGAAAAGCAACCCCTTGAACCCTGCCGTATACCCGTGCGCGGACCCGCTTACGCTCCATTTTCATTCCTCCACCGCAGAGACCAACTGAATAAATTCCCTTTCGGAAAGAAGCGGCAGTTGCAGCTCGTGAGCTTTTTTCATTTTGCCACCCGCCTTTTCCCCGACAACGACATCCGTCACCCGCTCGCTGACCGTATTTGCCACCTGACCGCCCCGCACTTTGACTGATCGCTTGGCCTCCTCCCTTGACATGGTCTGCAAGGAACCGGTAAACAGAAAAACCCGGCCGGCAAGAGGCTGCGACCTTCCTTTATCCGCGGCCACCACTACAAGACCGGCCTTCTCGAGCCGTTCTATCATCCGATGAACATCTGGATCCTGAAAGAACAGGGAAAGACTGGCAGCCACCTGTTCACCAATTCCGTCAACTCGGCGAAATTGTTCTTCGTCCGCCGCCATGAGCTCGTGGAGACTTGTGAAATGTTCGGCCAGCGCCGCGGCAGTGACCTCACCTACATGTCGGATTCCCAAGGCTGCCAAAAACCTGGCCAATGGAATCCTCTTTCGATCCTCAATGGCAGCAACAACATTACGGGCCGATTTTTCGCCCCACCCTTCAAGGCTGGCAAGCTGTCCAGCGTCAAGGAAAAAGAAATCCGCAATATCACCAACCACTCCGGAACGAACAAGCTGTTCAACATTTTTTTTGCCCAGCCCATCCAGATCCAGTCCACTCTTGCCGGCAAAATAGATGAGACGTTGCTGCTGCTGCGCCCGACAATGCTCATTGACACAGCGGATAGCGGCCTCTCCCTGAACGCGCGCCAGCGGATGCCCGCACTCCGGGCAGGAGGCAGGAAACATGATGGGCTGCTCATCTCCGTTGCGCAGTTCGGGTACCGCCTTGATCACCTCCGGAATGACATCACCGGCCCGCTGCACCAGCACTGTATCACCAAGCCGCAGATCCTTTCGCTTCATCTCGTCTTGATTATGCAGGGTGGCCCGTTGGACAACCACCCCATCAATCTCCACCGGAGCCAGTAGAGCCACCGGCGTGACTACCCCGGTCCTGCCCACCTGGAAATCAACAGCCTCGATTTTCGTGGTCGCCTGCGTGGCTGGAAATTTCCAGGCAACAGCCCAGCGCGGCGCCCGGGCGGTGAATCCCAGACGTCGTTGCAAGGCAAAAGTATCGACCTTAACCACGAGACCATCGACTTCATAATCAAGTGCATGCCGCAGAGCCAACACCTGCTGATACTGCTGCTCGACCTCTCCAGGCAATCCACACCCCTTGACCAAAGGACTCACGGGAAAACCAATCCGGGACAGAATCGTCAGCAGAGCCTCCTGCCCCTCTGCCGGGAGAACCTCGGGATTAGCAACCCCATAGACAAAAAAGTCAAGTGGGCGCCGGGCAGTGATCCTCGGGTCAAGCTGGCGCAAGGAACCTGCAGCAGCATTGCGGGGATTGGCAAAAAGTGGTTCTCCCTGCTGGTGACGGAGTTGATTCAGCCTCTGAAACCCTTGCTTTGACAAAAACACTTCACCTCGGACATAGAGTTCGTCAGGAATGGGAATGTCCTGATCACCCTGCAATCGTAGAGGGATCGCTTTGACGGTTTTCAATTGCGCGGTAATATTTTCGCCAATCAATCCATCTCCTCGAGTGGAACCGGTGTGGAGAAAACCCTGGCGGTACACCAACTCCACCGCCAAACCGTCCACTTTGGGTTCAGTCATAAAACGAAGCGGTAGATCCGTGCGCAGAAAACGCTGGAGTTTTTCCTGAAAAGATTGGAATTCGATCGTGGAGAAAATATTGTCCAAGCTGAGCATGGGATGAACATGCCGCACCGCTGTAAAACCCTCGGCAACAGACCCTCCAAGGCGATGACTGGGGGAATCTGCACTGACAAGATCTGGATAGCGCGCCTCAAGTGCCAGTAATTCCTGGAACAGCAGGTCATACTCTCCATCGGAAATAACCGGATCATCAAGGACATGATAACGATGATCATGATAGCGGATCAGTTCTCGCACTTTTTCCAGGCGCGCCTTCGCTTCAAGCTTTTCCGTTTCCTTACTCATCGAGCAACAGACCACCCTTGGCGATGTTATCCCTGCTCTCCTCGTCAATAAAAATGAGGATAGATTCTTTTGGTTTGTCCGCGGCTTCGGCGATCACATCGGTAACCCCGCGAACAATACGCTTTTTCTGCTCCCTGGTCAGGGCTCCGGCGACTCGAATACTCACGTACGGCATATCAACACCTCTTGATTGGTAACCTGCCTGCAACGGTGGCAGACACCTGAATCCGTGACGACTGGACGCTTGTTTTGGATATATTTTACTGTCATCATATTATTATTGCAGCTCAACCCTGGAAAAAAACTTTCACCAGCCGCCTTTCGGGGCATCCGTCCGCACGCCATCTTCATTACCCGTAACCGTCCGATAAAGTGTACTTTCACCGAACGGTCACGAACAACGAAGCTAACGCACGGACGAACGCTCACGGATTCAGGAGACAGAGAACATTCCCCCGATCCTGCAGAGCATTTTTGCAAGACAAACCGTTTCAACAGAGGTAACATATAGCAAAATATTCATTTTTCGTCGATCAGGATTCCATCGTTGCACTTGCAACCGCCGACCACCGGATCCGTCACCACTCTTGAAGGCTGATCCTGTCTGATTGGCCATGCGCCTGTAGAATACGCCTCACGGCCGCTCGGGTTTACTGGGACGTGACCGCCTTCTGCAGCCTCCCACCGCGGACATTTGCGGCTGTGCAAGCTGGGCACCTGTGATTGCTTGCCCAGGTCGACCATCCTATCTCACAACACAGGACCATCAGCATGCACGTCATTGTTACCGGTGGCACCGGTTATATCGGCAGCCACACCTGCCTGGAACTGCTCAACGCCGGTTTCCGAGTGACCGTTATCGATAATCTCAGTAATGCAAGCCCCAAAGCCATCCAAAGAGTCGAGGAACTCAGCAACCGGACTCTCACTTTTATGGAACTTGATCTGTTGGATTTAACCGATCTCCGCCAGGCCTTCAGAGATTGTCCGGACGCAGCGGCTGTCATTCACTTTGCCGGCCTGAAAGCCGTCGGGGAGTCGGTGCAGTATCCACTGCGCTACTATCAAAACAATATCATCTCAACCCTCAATCTTTGTCAGGTCATGGCAGAACAAGAGGTCAAGACCATAGTCTTTTCCTCTTCCGCCACGGTGTACGGTGACCCGGTATCCGTTCCCATCAGGGAATCCTTTCCTCTCTCGTGCACCAACCCCTATGGTCGTACAAAATTAATGATTGAAGAGATACTTGGTGACCTCTTCAGAGCAGATCCGCAATGGAATATTGCCCTGCTTCGCTATTTCAACCCGGTCGGCGCCCATCCCAGTGGTCGGATAGGGGAGGATCCGGAGGGAATTCCCAATAATCTCATGCCTTATATTACCCAGGTTGCCATTGGCAAACTGCAGGAACTTTCAGTTTTCGGCAACGATTACCCAACGCCGGACGGTACCGGGGTGCGCGATTACATTCATGTTGTCGATCTGGCCACGGGTCATCTGCGTGCCCTGGAAAAGCTCGAGGAAAATCCCGGTATAGTGACCTATAACCTGGGGACAGGGCGAGGGTATTCCGTACTTGAAATGATCAGGGCCTTTGAGTCGGCCAGTGGCCAATCGATTCCATACCGGATAACCAGCCGTCGCGCCGGAGATATCGCCCAATGTTATGCTGATCCAACTCTGGCCCGCAAAGAACTGGGCTGGTATGCTGCATTCGGATTACATGAAATGTGTCGAGACGCCTGGCGCTGGCAAACTGCAAATCCTCGTGGCTATAGATAGTTCTTGAACGGAACCCTGTGATGACTGAAGACAATCTGTATGCAGCAGGTCGTGTTGATCAAGACTTCAGTTTTAATGATCGGGTGGCGGAAGTCTTCGACGACATGCTCGAACGATCCATCCCCTTTTATCGAACGGTCATGGACTGTATGGCGCAATTGCTTGTCAACAGGTTACCGGAGGGGGCAACCCTCTACGATCTTGGCAGTTCCACCGGTACGACTCTGCTCGAACTGACCCGGCGCATGACTGCCAAAAAAGTCCACTACATCGGCATTGACAATGCGCCAGCCATGGTGGCAAAAGCACGACAAAAAAGTGCCCAATATGGAAAAAGCGAGATGCTTCAATTTCGCCTGGACGATATAACCCGTTGTCCCCTTCCAGACGCATCAGCGATTATCTGTAACTACACCATGCAGTTTCTTCGTCCCATGACTCGCCAAGTGTTTATCGAACGGCTGTACCGGGAACTCTCTGCCGGCGGCATATTGATACTCAGTGAAAAAACCATCGCTGCGGCAGGGCGGCTCAACCGGGATTTCATCGAACAATACCATGCTTTTAAAATGAAGCAGGGGTATTCGGAACTGGAAATTTCCGCCAAGCGAGAAGCCCTTGAAAACGTGCTGGTCCCTTTTTCCGTTGACGAAAATATCGCCATGCTTCGCCATGCCGGATTCGAAGAAATCGAAATATTTTTCAAATGGTTTAACTTCACCTCGATGGTAGCCCTCAAACAGCCCTGAAATGGACTTTGCTCAACGTTTTCCCTCTGCCGACACGCTCCGTCTGCAAGAGATGCTCAATGAAAAAACGGCCTGGATCAGTCAGGATAAAAAAGGATTTCTCCGCTACCGGCTCCCTTTGCAGACCGTCCAGGATCTTCATGCCTCCTTTTGTGACTTTTCCGGTGATGTGGTGCGCATCGGAACTCCGGAGGATCTGACACCGAGCGAGCAACAACGGGTGTATTCAGTGCTCCGCGGGTTAATGCCGTGGAGAAAAGGTCCATTTTCGGTTTTCGGTGTTGATATTGACGCCGAGTGGCGCAGTGAGCGAAAATGGAACCGTATCGTCCCCGAACTGCCCCCGCTTGCAGGAAAAGTCATCGCCGATATAGGTTGCAATAACGGCTACTACATGTTCCGTCTGGCTGCGTATGAGCCGGAATTTGTCCTTGGGTTTGAGCCCTATGTCCAACACTATTTCACGTTTCAAACCCTCAACACTTTTGCCAGGCAGCCCAACCTCCGGGTTGAGCTCCTCGGGATTGAACATCTTGCCCTGTTTCCCGATTGCTTTGATGTCATCTTCTGCCTTGGCATCCTCTATCATCGGCCGTCTCCTGTGGACGCTCTCCGCGATCTTCATTGCGCTTTGAAACCGGGGGGATGGTTATTTGTTGAATCCCAGGCTGTGCCCGGCACTGAGCCAGTAGCGCTTTTTCCCCGTCACACTTATGCCAAAGCGCCGGGGACCTGGTTCGTTCCCACCGCCACCTGCCTTCACAATTGGGTGACACGCGTTGGCTTTGAGGAAACCAGGGTGTTCTGTGAGCATCCCATGAGCAGCCGGGAACAGCGCCGGACACCATGGATGAATTATGAATCCTACGAAGATTTCATTGACAAGAACAACCCGAATCTTACTATAGAAGGGTATCCTGCACCCCGCCGGGTATTCTTGAAGGCAAAAAAAGCAGCTGTTCACTCCCTGCGGCAGTCTTCGCCGAGAATCTCGATATCTCCCAATAACAACCAAGGTGATTTGATATGAATCCACAAAACTGTACCCTGTACCACGGCGGCCTCAAAGGCGCGGAAACGGCATTCGGAGAAAATGCTGAAAAATATGGCGTTCAAGAGGTTATCTTTACCTTTGAAAATCATCGCCTCAACCGCGAACGGAACACAGTCCTGCTGGGTGTCGAAGATTTACAACGAGGTGATATCAGTATGGAACTCGCCTCCAGGATGATGAACCGAACCTACTATGAGACAGAAAAAATCCGCAAGGTTTTGCAAACCATTTACCATATGGTCAACAAGGGACACCAGGTCTTTGTCATCGGCACCATCCTGGATGATGACTCGGTCAAGGGAGGAACCGGCTGGGCGGTTGAACTGGCGAAATTATTCAATCGACCTCTCCATGTCTTTGACCAGAATCAAACCCAATGGTTCACCTGGAAAGAAGGCGCATGGAAGGAGGATGACCCGAGAATCTGTTACAACACTTTTGTCGGCTCCGGAACCCGGTACCTCAGTGATCACGGTATAGCCGCCATTGAACAATTGTTTGCCCAGAGTTTTGAAAAAAAATAAAGGTCGTGCATGGATCGCGCCATATCCGAAACGTCCTCCCGGGGAATGGCGCGATCCGAATGATGACCCCGCTGATGTGAAACACAGCCGATAATCCGTTTACCAACGACATACGACCAGAAGCACCTCCTCAGGGAGATAGACCTCACCCCTGGAGAAACAGACAGCAGCAGATCTGCTCGATTTTGCCACACTCCTGGAGGTTTTCCGTCTCCAGAACGTCTCCTCCTCCTGGATACAGAACACTGACAGCGCCTCGCTGAAAACCTCCCGCCGGAACCAGCCAGTCCCTGCGAAAATTGACGAAATATTGTCACCGTCTTCCCGACACCCATTCCAGGCCTCTGGCACTCTTGGAGGGGATCTCTTCTGGAAGCTTTAGCTTGCATTCTTCATTGCGGTTTATTATACGAACAGGTGTTGTCTGAGCTGTCGACAGGGTGACAGACACAGCGGCAGGCCATCTTTCAGCGGCTATAAGGCAGTCTCTACAGAGCCCGAAAGTTGAAGCGGCTCCCAGCAGCATTGTTCCTGACGTGAGCACCCCAGTCCCCCAGTTTCCTTGCCGGCAGTGCCCATTGGCTGAAAGCTGAACGGACACGGTCCCTTGATGAGATCGTGTACCTCCTTCAACCCGTTTCCTGATATGGACCATACCCACCAACATTCTGAAACCACCGACACACCTGGAGCAAAACAAACAAGAGTACTGAGCGACAGTACCAGCAAGCTCGCCCTGACAGTGGGATTTTTATGTATCCTGATTTTAGTGGCAGGGACGCTGCAAGGAATTGTCGCCTTCAAGACCAACAAAGAGCTCAACGATCAGATAGATCAATTGATCGCTGAACGGTCACATCCTGCGCCGATGCCAGATCTCATCGACCTGCAAGCCGAGGTTGACGCCTTGAAAGTCCAGCTGGCAGCCGCTCGGAAAGCTTCCCTCACCCATTTTGAAGGAGAAAAGGCGGAACATGAAGCGAGCAGTAATCCGCTCAAGGCCCAGCAGCATGATCAACCGCATGCCTGCATTGTTGTGAGTGGCGGAGACAAAAAACAGATAGCGGGATCCATGCCACCCCAGCAGAGGATAGATAAAGACCTGACAAATGAGCCCCCCCACAGCGGCGGGCTCTTTATTGCCACACCGAAAGAACGACTGGAGCAACAAGGGCGGCGTCATCCGGACGATCACTTCGCCAGCATCGCCAATCTTCCCTTGGGCAAACCAGTCCCAACAGCGATCAGCTCACCCTTCGGCACAAGAATCGACCCCATAAATGGACGAAAAGCCTTTCATGAAGGTATTGATTTTCGTGGAAAAACTGGTGATCCGGTCAAGGCAACCGGCCCAGGTGTGGTCAAACGTTCACTGTACACCAAGGATTACGGACACCACATTGTTCTTTGCCATAACAATGGGTATGAAACGCTCTACGCTCATCTCAGTCAACGCCAGGTCAAGCGGGGAGAACGGGTACAAGCGGGGCAGCAGATCGGTTTGGTGGGAAACAGTGGCCGTAGCACAGGTCCGCACCTGCATTACGAGATCCGCCAGAACGGTACTCCCGTGGACCCGATGAAATTTATCCGCATTGCCCAGTTGATGGAGCCGGCAAAACGACCGGGTCCAACACGTGTTGCCGATTCCCGCAACACTTCAGGTGTGCCAATTCTCCGCAGGTGAAGTTATCCGCACCTGTTCCCTGGAAAAAAAAATCCCTGGATCAGTGACCCCGCCGTCACGGATCCAGGAAATAACTATTTGCCGATACAAAAGCGGCTGAAAACCGCATCAAGAACTTCTTCAGAGGTGGTTACCCCAGTAATGTCGCTTAAATAATCAAGGGCCAATTGCAACTCCACCGCCAACAGATCGACGGATGAACCCTCGGCTACCGCAGCATTGAAACGACGACAGGTGGCAAGGGTTTTATTGAGCACGGAACGATGGCGGGCATTGGGAGCGCAGGTCATCTGTTCACGGATGCGGGCGCCGCGGACATCGACGACCCGCAAAAACATAGCCTCCTGCAAAGCATCAAGTCCTTGCCCGTTCCTGGCCGATATCGATACAACCTCTTCACCGGAAAACAGCGTTTTGAGATCCGTCAGTTGGTCAGGAGTAACAAGATCCTGTTTATTGAGGATAACCAGACGATTTTTGTCCTGAAGCAGCTGAAAGAGTTCGCTGTCACCTGCGCCAACTCCGTTGTTCGCGTCCACCACAAAGAGCACCAGATCCGCTGCCTCCATCTTCTGCCTGGCCCGTTCTATCCCCAGTGCCTCAACCGGATCTTCATGAACCCTGATGCCGGCGGTATCAACAAGATGAAACGGAATGCCGCGGACAGCAATGCACTCCTCGATGGTATCCCGCGTCGTTCCGGGAAGAGCAGTAACCAAGGCTCGCTCCTCGCGCAACAAGCCATTCAATAAACTCGATTTGCCTACATTGGGGCGACCGACGATGGCTACCCGAACGCCTTCGCGAAGAATTTTCCCTTGATCGGACATGGCAATCAGCTCTTCAAGAGGAGCCATCACCTGCGACCTTACCCGTTCAACGGCTAAGGCCCCGTCAAATATCTCGACGTCATCTTCAGGAAAATCAATCGCCACTTCAAGTAATCCGAGGATGCCGATCAATTCCTGGCGGATTTCTTCAAGAATATCGAAAAGAGCCCCTCGCAATTGACTGGCTGCCAATCTAGCGCTTATATCGGTCTGGGCCTGCAACAGATCCAGTACCGCCTCGGCCCGGGTCAGGTCGATTCTTCCGGCGAGAAAGGCCCTTTTGGTGAATTCGCCCGGATCGGCGTGACGTACCCCAAGTTCAAGGACCTTGCGGAGAATTTCTTCGAGGACCAAATAGGATCCGTGACATTGTAACTCAACGATGTCTTCACGGGTATAAGTGCGCGGTGCCCGCATATAGACCGCAAGAGCCTCATCGATAACGGCTCCCTCCTCATCGACAATTGTCCCGTAATACAATTTGTGGCTGATAAAATCAGCATTCCGTGCCTGAGGAACAAAAACTGCTCTCAACACTGTCAGGGCTTGAGGCCCGGATATGCGGATAATACCAATTCCTCCAATACCGCCGGGAGCAGTGGCAATAGCCGCGATGGTTTCAATCGCCGGATGAGCGGCCACCTTGACCTCCCCGACGCTTTTTTGCCGCAGGGCGCCGTCCTTTTCCAGGCTTATAGATCAACACCTTTTTAAACAATCCCTCGCCTACGGAACGACTCCGCACCCCTTTTTCTTCTTGAAGCACCATATGGATGACGCGTCGTTCGGAGGGATTGAGCGCTGGAATAGCCTGGGTTTTTCCATCTCTCTTGACAAGTTCCGCTAACTCCAGAGCACGCTCTCTCAGTTCCTCTGCCCGTTTTTGGCGGAAATTGCCAGCGTCCATGGCAAGCATGACTCTGTCTGGCAGGTGTCGAGCAACCATTTTACGCAATAAATACTGAATACTGTCAAGAGTCCTCCCTTCCGGACCAATCACCTGAGATTCGTGCGCCCCGGCAACACGGCAGTGGACGGTATTGTGAGTATAACTGACATCAACCTCAGCGGGCAATCCCATGATTTGCAACAACTGTTGCAAATCGTCTCGAATTGCGACGAGATTCTCCTCGGAGGGTGGCTCTAAGGCCGAATCCGGTTCAAGATCTTCGCTCTCGTCTTCATCATCAACACCCTCTTCATGGATGGTATCGCCCTTCGCTACATTCACCAAAACCTTTTCTGCCTTGACCACATGGTTGACCTCGGCGGGCCTGTCAACCTCCTGAAGTGCTTCCGATGCAAGCGATTCATCCACAACAGGGAGGGTGTCGGGGGCATCTTTTTCGCGATGGGTTGCTTTACGGTATACCCGGATATGTGCCTTTTTTTTACAGAGACCAAAAATTCCCGCGGAACCGGTTTCCATAACCTGTATGTCCAGTTCCTCCCGCGAAACCCCAAGCTCCTTGCAGGCCAATTCTATCACTTCAGAGATGTCTTTTCCGAAAAAATCTTTTCCCTTGCTCATGAACTAGCTCTCTGATTCGAATATCAGGCCTTACTTTGACGATTAATCAACTGCTGCTGCAAAATGGAAAGCAGGTTGTTGATAAACCAGTACAGCACCAGACCTGATGCAAAATTAACAAACAGAATAGTGAAAACAACCGGTAAAAACTGCATGATACGAGCCTGCATCGGATCGGCAGTGGTAGGAGTCATCTTCATCTGAAAATACATGGATGCACCCATCAGCAACGTCAATATCGGGAGACCATGCAGATATGGAATATCAAAACCCACCCACAGTCTATCCGGGGCGGAAAGATCATTGATCCACAGCATGAAAGGAGCGTGCCGCAATTCTATCGCCGCCAGGAGCACCTTATACAGGGCGAAAAAGAAGGGCAACTGGAGCAGCATAGGCAGACATCCGCCCAGAGGATTCACCTTGTACGTCTTGTACAGGGCCATCATCTCCTGATTCATCTTCGTCGGATCACCCTTGAATTTTTCCCTCAATTTTGCGACTTTAGGCTGAAGCTTCTGCATGTTTTTCATCGACTTCATACCTTTCTGGGAAAGCGGCCAGAAAACCAGCTTGATCAATACCGTCAACAGAATAATCGCGACCCCGTAATTCCCAGCGTATTGATAGAAAAAATTGAGCAACCAGAGCATGGGCTTGGCAATAAAATCGAACCACCCGAAATTAACTGATTTGGCCAGATTGCTGTTAAGGGAGTTGTCGATCTCTTTGAGCACCTCCAGTTTCTTTGGGCCAAAATAGAGCTTGTATGTATAAACCTGTGACGCGCCGGCGGGAAGAACCCTGATTCCTTCTGAGATCAAGGTCCTGACCTGCCCCCCGGCTCCCTGCACGGTCACCAGGTGCATTTCATTTGCTGGCGGGATTACAGATGTCATAAAATAGTTATCAACATATCCGGTCCAACTGACCTGACCTTGGAAAATAACCGGGCCCTCATGCAACCTTTTTGTTTTAATCTCCTCCAATTCGCCATTGACGAAGGCAGCCGGACCGGCAAAGAGAAACTTACTTGTCGGGCTGGCGTGGGCGAAGGGCTCATTGCGCAAAGACAAGGCCGGAGAAATTTGCAGTGCTGTATCTGTTATATTTTCAACCGCATGCTCAACACTGATCAGATAACTATCGCCATGAAAGGTCATGGTGCGAACGATTCGAATCCCTTCAGCAAGTTCGGCGGTCATTACCAACTTGCCTTCTTCC
Source organism: Desulfobulbus alkaliphilus (assembly GCF_016918545.1). Lineage (GTDB taxonomy): Bacteria > Desulfobacterota > Desulfobulbia > Desulfobulbales > Desulfobulbaceae > Desulfobulbus > Desulfobulbus alkaliphilus. The sequence goes on from NZ_JAFFQC010000014.1 coordinate 39,791, forward strand.
TGGTGCGAATGTAACACCAGAGCGGTTTCTTCTGCCCTGTAGACAGGAATCGACGTGCCACCATCGTTATCAAGGGAAAAAAGTACAGGGAGGTCGGGCGGCTGCCGGGGAAGAAAGAGTTGCATCGGTCCGGAATCCAGCTCTATTCCGGTACGGAACTCATTGAGAACAAAACTCTTGAATCCCCCTCCATGTTCATGGAGCACTGCGGTGAACAGTGGTGTGTCCACACTGATGGCCCTGGCTTCCCGATCAATCGGTACCGATTCTGGCCTGTCAATGGGACTGGTAGCCGGATCTGGCAAGGCCTGGATCCCGGTGCTCACCTCTTCCTGCTGAATCGTAGCAGTCTGTGGGGCTTCTTGGGGAGGAGCAGGCCTGTAAAAGAAATACTGATAACCGACCAGGATGAGAAACGACAAAATAATAGCCAGAAAGGCTCTGTACAAATCCATTATATGTACCTTTGAAAACGCTGCTGCAGCAGTGAGGTTGCGGAGGCGGGAAAAGGCTCCACGCAGACGTATGCATGGTTACTTGACCGGGTCAAATCCTCCACGGGAAAAGGGATGACAACGAGCAATACGCCATACAGCCAGCAAAGCACCGCGGACTACACCGTACCTGGTTACGGCTTCTATAGCGTATTGAGAGCACGAGGGGACAAAACGGCAGGCAGGAGGGAAAAGTGGGGAAAGTATATACTGGTACATTCGGAAGACCAAGACAAGGATTCTCCTGGGCATAGTATGCCAGCGGAGGCAGCCATTATCAGCTGTGGATGTTTCCAGATCCTTGTTCAAGCCAACGGTCTCCGCTTGTTTTGCGCACCGAGAATCTCTTCCATGCTGGCTTGCAACGCACTGAGACTGTTCGTTTGAAACCCGGGCCCAATGGTGACAACGATGTCACTGTTGGCTGGAAACATATTTCGGTTGAGCCGGAAGGTTTCCCGGATCAACCGTTTAATCCTGTTTCTGCGCACAGCATTGCCGATCTTTTTCTGCACACTTATTCCCAAACGGTTGAAACCTACGCCATTGGGCAAGACAATGATATTGTATCCATTCCCTCGCAACCGATGCCCAAGTTGATAGACGCGCTGAAATTGCCTTGTCTTTGTGAGCAGATGTGTTTTAGGAAGAGCATGCCTGCCCAATTACGGTTCCGGATCAAGCAGCTAATTGCTTACGGCCCTTGGCTCTTCTCCGCTTGATGACAGCCTGCCCGGCCCGGGTCCTCATGCGAACAAGAAATCCATGGGTTCGGGCACGTTTGATATTGCTGGGCTGGAAGGTTCTTTTGCTCATGATAAGGTTCCTTTCATTAAATCAATCTGTTGCGTACAGGATTGGTGGTGTTTTATATGGCACTCAGAGGCCGTCCGGACATCTTGAGGCAGGACGACAGGAGATAACCTGAATCCGTGAGCAGAATAATCAAAAGCCCGGAGTTACGCCCCAAAGAAAAGCATCCATATCTGCCCGTCCCGCAAGAAGTCATCGCTGCATCCTTGAGTACAAGTGGACCACTTGACCTCACGCAGTTTCATCGATTGCCTCCATAGGTTCTCCACGACGGTTTTTGCGAGTTCAACGAAACTCAAAAGGATAATTTTAATCACAACGTATTCTTTCTGTCAAATTATTTCACCTGTATCCATAAAGAATGCAATGAGCCACCACTTCTTCAGAGGTGAAAACGGCGCCCTCGCGGCCAGGAAACAATCAATTCTGGATCCGTGGGTGCTCGCCCATGCGGCAGTTCTGTTGTTCGTGGCCGTTTGATTCAAGCTGTCGTCATAGGACCGGTAGGGGTGATGAAAATGGCGTACGTAGGGACGCTCTCGGATTCTGGCTGTGATCACCCACAATACAGAAGCGTGGCAAAGCACCTGGATCCTTTGAACAAGGGCCACACCCGCACATTCCCTCACCTGGGTATCTCTTGACAATTTCCGGCCAGAGCCATTGCAAAGATAATGACTTATCTTTATATTGGCGTGTTAAAATTTTTATCCGCGGCAATGGACAATCAAAAACCACCAACACCTCCTCAACTGTTGCGCGGCAACGCCCGGGAAACATATGAATGATTTTGATATTGCTGTCATCGGCGCTGGACACGCAGGATGCGAAGCCGCCCTGGCTGCTGCCCGCATGGGTTGCCGCACGCTGGTTTGTATCATTAACGCCGACACCATTGGTGCCATGTCCTGTAACCCAGCCATCGGTGGCCTGGCAAAAGGACACCTGGTAAAAGAAATAGATGCCCTTGGTGGCGAAATGGCGAAAAATATCGATGCCACCGGTATCCAGTTCCGCCGACTCAATACCAGCAAGGGGCCCGCTGTCCGGTCTTCCCGTGCCCAGGCTGACCGGTTGCTGTACCGATTGCGTATGAAACGACTTCTTGAAAACCAGCCTAACCTGGCTATTCGGCAGGCTGTGATCGATGAAATTCTGGTCGAGAACGGCAGAGTCGTCGGTGTGCGCACTTCTCTTGACGAACATTTTCGCCTACGAGCGGTTGTGGTGGCTACTGGCACCTTTCTCAACGGCCTCATCCACATCGGTCTGAAAAATTTTCCTGCCGGGCGTATGGGAGACGCACCGTCACTTCAACTTGCCCGCTGGTTTGCGGCCACCGGGTTTGCCGTGGGTCGCATGAAGACCGGAACCGTTCCCCGCCTGGATGGTAATACCATTGATTACTCCCGGTTGGAAGCTCAGTACAGCGATGAGCAGCCAGCGCTCTTTTCTTTCTCATCATCAGGCGGGCCGTTACAGCCCCAGCGCCCCTGCCACATCACCTATACCAACGAACGTACCCATGAAATCATCCGGAAAAGTATCCATCAATCGCCTATGTATGCCGGCATCATTGAGGGGGTGGGGGCCCGCTACTGTCCGTCAATCGAGGACAAGGTCATGCGCTTTCCGCAAAAAGGGCGCCATCAGATTTTTTTAGAGCCTGAAGGCCTCGACACCATTGAAGTGTATCCCAACGGCATTCCCACCAGCCTGCCGCTCAGTACACAGATCGACATGGTCCATTCTATAGCCGGACTGGAAAATGCCCGTATCATTCGGCCCGGTTATGCCATTGAATATGATTATGTTGATCCCCGCGAACTCAAACCATCTCTGGAAACCAAAAAAATCAGCGGTTTGTTTCTTGCCGGTCAGATCAATGGCACTTCAGGGTACGAAGAGGCCGCCGGTCAGGGGTTAATGGCTGCAATCAACAGCGTGCTCTACGTCCGAGGGGAAGAACCACTCATCCTTGACCGGTCCCAGGCGTACCTTGGCGTCCTTGTCGACGATCTGGTCACTCTGGGCACAAAAGAACCGTACCGTCTCTTCACATCCAGGGCAGAATATCGCCTGTTACTCCGGGAAGACAATGCGGATATGCGCTTGCGGGCCATTGGTCGCCGGATTGGCCTGGTGGACAAGGAAACCTGGACCGATTTTCAGCACAAAGAACATTGTATCCAGGAAACTATCAGACATCTCAACGAAATCCGTATTAAACCGGACACAACCATCAATGCCTGTCTTGCAGACTACAGTACCACCGCCATCAATCAGCCCCTGACTCTGGCGGAACTGCTTCGCCGCCCTGAAATCAAAATGTGCCATCTAATCGAAATTGGAGGAAAAATCTTTATCGACCTCCCCTTTCCCGAGGGAGCAGAAGCCTATTATGATGAGATAGAGCTGCAGGTTAAATATGCTGGATATATCAAGCGGCAGGAAGAACAGATCAGCAGATTCAAAAAACTCGAACGAATTGAACTGCCCACTGAATTGGAGTATCGGGGATTGCCTGGACTTTCCAATGAGGTTGTCGAGAAGCTCTCGAAAGTACAACCACGCTCCCTGGGACAGGCATCGAGGATTTCCGGTGTGACACCCGCGGCGGTGTCCGTGCTTCAGGTCCACTTAAAACGGCTCGGCTACCTGTAATCCGCAGAGGAGAGCATGCTGAATTTTCCGATTATCGATCCGGTTCTTTTCTCCTTTGGTCCGTTACAGATTCGCTGGTACGGACTTATGTATGTCTGTGGTTTTGCAGCCGCTTACCTGCTGGTCCTATACCAGGGTAAAAAATTCCATTGGGAGAGGTTACTGCAGCGGCTGGATAACCTGAATCTCTTCGTGATCATTGGTGTCATTGTCGGTGGACGCCTTGGATACGTTCTCCTCTATCAACCCTCGTACTATATTGCCAATCCCTTGGAGATTGCAGCCATCTGGACCGGTGGCATGTCTTTTCACGGTGGCTGCGCGGGTGTCCTCATCGCCGGATTCCTGTATTGTCGACGACATGATCTGGACTTCTGGAAGGTAGCGGATCTGTACGCGGTAACTGCACCCATCGGTTTGTTTTTCGGTCGATTGGGCAATTTTATTAATGGTGAGTTGTACGGCAGAGTGACATCCGTTTCCTGGGGAATTATTTTCCCGGAAGGCGGCCCTTTCCCCCGACATCCATCTCAATTGTATGAAGCCGTTCTGGAAGGAGTCATCCTTTTCCTCATCCTCTGGTCGCTCAAGTCCAGGCCCTGGCAACAACCACAGCCAAACCTCTGGCCGCATGGGACCCTGCTGGCCCTCTTCCTGGGGCTGTATGGAATTTTCAGATTTTTTATCGAATTTTTTCGGGAACCCGACCCGCAGATCGGCCTGATTTTTTCGCTGTTGTCAATGGGCCAGGTCCTGTGCCTGCTGATGATCTGTGCCGCACTCCTGATTTGGTACCTGCGGCACACGGTGACCACTGGTTCGACTTCCTCCGGAAAGCGATCCCGTTCACGCCGCAGGTCCTGAAAGGTGCACGGAAAGAAAGGAAGGCAACCGCCTACTCCACTTTTACGGCCAGTTCCCTGCCGGGTCGAAACTTGACAACTCGACGCGAGGGAATCGGCACCGCTTCTCCGGTTTTTGGATTTCTCCCTGTTCTCGGTGCCCGATCAACGACCGAAAAACTGCCGAAACCCGACAGGGTCACTCGCTTGCCCTCCTGCATTGCCACCGCCAGAGTGGCCAACAGTCCGTTGAGTCCCCGTTCGGCTGCATCTTTACTGATATGCGCCGATCGGGCGATGGATCGTACGAGATCGCTCTTATTCATGGCTCATCCTCAATTCTGTTGATTTCACAGACAGACGATCTTTATTCGTCTGCAACCCTACTCAAATCCAGATAAGCCATTTAAGCGCAGGAAGGAAAAAACCACAATTGATGGAAATACCTAGGGATTCATAGGTATTTTTACCTAATATTTTAAAATTATCTAATTGAATAGCGATGTTAGAGCAATGTTATTTATGGGGGAAAAAAAGGAAAAAGAAGACGAAAAAGGACCGCCACCGCATTTTCGACGGCGAATCGATAGATCACCGAAACCCCGTTGCTACAAGGTCTCGCCAGCCGGCATGAAGGGACACAGCCGGCAGTCACGGCTCGAGAAATCGGGGGTGCATCCATGCTCCCTGCAACAAAGAAGGAAAAGCAACCCCACTGGCACAACCCTGGAATGGTTACCGGGGCGCGACCACACCAGTACTGACCACATGATTGACCAGGTCAACAGTTTTTTTCATTTTGAATTTTTTCAAAAGGTTAGCCCGGTGATGATCAATGGTCCTGGGGCTCAACTTGAGTAATTTGGCTATTTCTTTGCTGGAGAGCCCCTGTACAACCAGTTTCAACACCCCTTCCTCACGTTTACTGAGCACCTCAAAGGGTATCTTGCTTTGGCCACGGAAGGCGACTATCACCTCTTCGGCGACTCCCGATGATACTTGCGGTGAAATGTATGTTTTTCCCTCCTTGATTGAACTGATTGCGGTGAGCAGCTCCGCCTCGGAATCATCCTTCATCATGTACCCATGGGCTCCGGCGTTGACAGCGTGAAAAACATAATGGCTACTGGAGTGCATGGTTAAAATAAGGATTGCGATATGTGCATGGGCTTTGCGAATGCGGCCCAATGCTTCGATCCCATTCAGGCGGGGCATGGAAATATCCAGAATAATCATTTCCGGTTGATCCTGCTGCAGCAGATCAAGCAACTCTACTCCATTGCTCGCCTCCGCAATAACCTGAAGGGTTGGATCTTTTTTGAGAATGCTCTTCAGTCCCTGCCGGATGAGGCCATGATCATCCGCGATAATGATACGGTACGGTTTCATTGCTCCTGTCTTCATTGAAAGAGAATACTCACGGGACAATGATCGGACCCGCTGATGTCGTCGTGAATACCTGCATCAAGAACCCGCTTTCTGCTGTTGGCGTCTACGATGAAGTAATCAATCCTCCAGCCGATATTTTTTACCCGGGCACTGAAACGGTAGCTCCACCATGTATAGCGACCGGGAGATGGATCAAAATCTCTGAAGGTGTCAACATAGCCCGCATTGATCAACTCATCCATCCAGGCCCGTTCCTGTTCTGAAAAACCGGGATTCTTCATATTCGCTTTTGGATTGGCAAGGTCGATCTCTTTATGAGCTACGTTGAGATCACCACAGAGGATAACAGATTTGATTGCGCTCAACCGATTCAGATGGGCAAGAACCGCCCGGTTGAACTCCTGCTTGAAGGCCAAGCGCCTCAATTCGGGTTGGGCATTGGGGAAATACGCATTGATAAAGAAAAAAGTATCAAATTCCAGGGTCATCACCCTGCCTTCATCGTCGAATTTCCGCTCATCGAGCCCATAGGTGACATGCAATGGCGGCCGTCTGCTTAACACCCCGGTCCCTGCATAGCCCTTTTTCCGGGCAGGATGCCAGAAGGCCTGATAGCCAGGCAGGCTGATAATGGCCTCAGGCAACTGCTCAGGATGAACTTTAATCTCCTGGAGAGCAAAAATATCGGCATCAAAGTGGTTGAGCACATCAAGAAAACCATTCTTCAATGCGGCTCTGAGTCCATTGACATTCCAGGAAACAAGCTTGATCTCTTCCACGGTGGATTGAGCCCCCATATCCTTCTTTATTCGCCGAGGGGTAACCCCTATTTTAGGGCACAGCTTGATTAGTGCACACCGATCACAATGGGGCCGTTGCGGTTTGCAGATCTCCTGACCAAAGGCCACCAGAAGCGAATTAATCCGGATCCAGTATCGCTTTGGTAGTTTCTGCCGCAAGACCTGTTCTGTTTGCACGGGTGTTGCAGTCTGAACATATCCCCATATATTCATAATGCGATGAACATGGGTATCAACGCAGATGGCAGGCTGCTGATAGGCGACGGCGGCAACAAGATTGGCCGTTTTCCGACCTACACCCGGCAATGCGAGCAGGGAATCAATTTCACGGGGAACCTCACCCCCGAACCGCTCCGTGAGCACTCGTGGCAATTTGTTGAGATATCGAGCTTTCTGTCGAAAAAAACCCACCGGAAAAATGAGTTGTTCAAGTTCATGCACAGTCAAAAGCGCCAGTTCCTCAACAGTCCTGGCTCGAGAAAAAAGGCGCTGTGAAGCCGCCGCAGTCACTTCATCTCTGGTGCGCGCGGAAAGAATAGTCGCTACCAGCACTTTAAAAGGATCCCTGGTCTGAACCGCAATCAAATCAACAACCGGCACCTGATATTTCCTGACTTCAGGTTCGAGGATGTCGATAATCTGTTCAATGGGAAAGGTCATGGACGGTCTGAAATAATCATCGAAAAAGCGAACATACGGTACCGGGCTGCAGCGACGGGAGGAGAAAAATAAAAAAACCTTCGCAGGCCATACTCGTTCAACGGGTGCAGGTGAGTGAGTACAACACCCGGTACTGAATTCGCATGCTCCAGAGTTCGGAGTTCGATTCCGCACATAGTTGTCTTATTGCATGGACAAGGATCCAAAATCCTCAAAATTGGCGAGTTGTCCGTGCTCACCAGCTCCTCCACTCCCAATGTACAGCACGGTCACTCCATCTTGCTATTTTTCACTGCCATAATACTTCTGCTGATAGTCATAATACCCGAAAATTTTTTCATCGAGCGCGGTCGATTGGTAGGCATTAAAAACCACCCCCAGTATCTTGTCTCGGCCGATGGTGTCCACCAGGGCTTTGACATGTTCCCGTCGAGAACCTCCATGACGGACAACAAGGACCACGCCGTCCACATGTTGCGCCAGAACCTCGGTCTCGCTGGCGGCATGCAGGGGTGGAGAATCCAGCAGGACAATGCGATCCTTATAGCGCATGGCCAACTCGTCGATAAGATTGGTCATGGCGGCAGAGCCCACCAGTTCAGCAGGATTCACTGCCTGGGGGCCCGCCGGGAGGATTGACAGTTTGTCAACCCCACTGGGCACCAGCAATTCCGGTACCCTTTTTCTCTGCTGAAGATAATCCGCCAGACCGGCAGCATTGCTCAGGCCAAACAGAACATGCTGTGCCGGACGACGAAGATCACCGTCAACCAGCAGACAGTAATTGTCAATACCCTGGGCCAGGGAAATCCCAAGGTTGGCACAGATAAAACTTTTCCCCTCACCCGGTGAAGCGCTGGTGATCAGGATAGTTCGCGGCGCTTTTCCGCTGAAGGGATGCAGAATTCGGGTTCGCAGGGCGCGGATGCTCTCGGCCACTGCTCCTGTGGTTGTCGTTGCCAGGATCAGGCGTGCGTCCCATTGACCGGTTCCGCTCTGGACAGGAACCGCGGTGCCGTGTCGCTGATGCGAGGGCGCAGGTCTTTTTTCTGGTTCTCCAGCGGATGGTTGGCGGCTCTCAAGATCCGGATATTCCTCTACCACGCCAACAGATTCTTCCGCCCGCTTCAGGGCCTCAAACACTTTTCCCACTTGGCCTCCAACGATTGTCTTAAAAATGCAGGTAACGCAGCCATTGCTCCGGCAGTATCCTGCCGAGAAGAGAATACTCCCGGGTCATTGGCAATATTTCCAGTAAAAAGGCCACAAGCCCCAGGCTGACTGCCGTCAGACCGAGTACAATTGCCAACCGGCCGCTGTTCCGCTTGTTTTGCCGGGCCACGGGCAATGGTGTCTCTTCACCGGGAAAATGAAGATCATCGACGCTTTCCTGAATCAGTTCCGCATCAATAACCGGCTTGTTTTCGGCAAATCCCGTCAGCAAGGCATGGTCACAGATAATATTGATGAGCCTGGGCGTGCCCTGACTCATTTCATGGATGAGAGCAATTGCTTCCTCGGAAAAAATATTGAAATGCCGGGCCCCTGCATGTCGAAGGCGAAAAAGAATATATTGCCGGGTCTCATCCAGGGTAAACCGGCTGAGATGAAAGCGGATGCCGATGCGCTGCCGCAACGGCAACAGGCGATCATCGCTCATCCGCTCGTTGAGTTCCGGTTGACCGACAAGAAAAATGGAGAGAACATCCTGGCCTTTTTCTTCCAGATTGGAGAGCAGCCTGATCTCCTCGAGCAGGTCTACAGGGAGCACATGGGCCTCATCAACAATAAACAAGACCCGCTCCCCGGCTCGGAAACATTTTTTGAGAAACTCGGCAAATTCGATGAGAAACATCGCTTTATTGCCGTTCCACTGCAGTCCCAATTTCTTGGCGATGTAGGAAAAAAACTCATCACGATAGAGGATGGGATTGTTGAGCAGGCAGACGTGTACATCCTGTTCCAGGGAACTGACCAGAGCCTGCAACAGGGTTGTCTTGCCGGAACCAACATCCGCGGTCAACACAAGAAAGCATTTTTTACTGAGAATCCCGTACTTGAGGATAGCCAAACCTTCCTGGTGGGTATCACTCATGAACACCGCTGACGGGTCGGGCGTAAGCGCGAAGGGTTTCCGGGTCAAACCGTAGTATTTTGTATACATGGCAGCAAAAAAGGTTTCAGCAGGTGGATGGGAAGTACTCAAACGATAATCAAACCCTTTCTCCACAAATAGGCCATGGTTGCCAGGAGAAGAGCACCACAGGCCGTAAAAAAGACCACACTGACAATGAACCGTATTCGCCGCTTGCGAATTTCGGTATCCATTTCTAGATAGGCAATGGCGCTGACCACCGGCACCCCGAGATAGTCCTCTATCTCACCGGCATCTTTAAAAGAAGTATCCACAAGATCCAGCATGAAAATTGTCCCCAAGCTCAAGGCCAATCCAGCTATCGCCGCCGCAAAAAATATCTTCACAAAATTGGGCTTGAATGGTTGCGCAGGAAGACGAGCTGGATCAACAATTGTGAACCGGCTGCCTCTCTGGCTGCGTTCCAGATATTCGGCTGATTGCGCCTGGAGATTCTGGGCAACGAGATGATCATAATGTCGGCGGAATTCATTGTAATCTCGTGTTAACCCCGCCCATTCCGCCTCTCTCACCGGTGCGGCCTCTATCCAACCTTCGTACTTGGCTATTTCCTCCGGAATGCGTGCCTGAGCGGCCCGTAATTGTTGAATATTGAGATCGATATCCCGAAGCTGCAACTGCAGACGTTGCACTTCCACATTCAAAGGGGAGGCAGCACTTCCGCCGGCAACTGCCCCGGATTGCTGACCAGCAATTTCCTCATTACCCATCTGCGTTTCTAATTGCTCGATCAGCTGCTGAGTCCGGCGAACTTCCGGATGCTTCTCGGTATACCTGACAAGCAGCGAATTGAGATGACGCTGCAGTTGTTGTAAGCGCTCCCCATCGGTCAAAAGGGTCTGTCCCGAAGAAGCCCCACCCCTACCACCCGGCATGCTGTCAACCGTGGTGCGTGCAGCGGCAAGACGCTGATGCATCGCGATCTGCTCTTGAAGCATAACCTTAGTTCGCTCCAGATCCTGAATAGATTCCTGGATCCCTTGTTTCTGCGTATGGAGAGCTGTAAGCCGGGCAAGATTACTTGCCCGTTGCTCAGGCATCTCATTAAAATATCTGAGTTTATAATCACGCATGACCTGTTCTTTCTCATCGAGATCCCTTTTGATCATGGCAAGTTCGCTCTGTGTGTAGCGAAAGGTTTCCGTTGCCCTTTCTGCACGATATTTGAGGTTTTCTTCAATAAAAAGAGCTGCCAGGGCATTGGTGACGCGCATGACCTGTTGTGGATCACGACCTTGAAAAGAGACGCTGAATACATCACCTTGTCTTGACGGTGAGATAGAAATGTTTTGGCGCATCATTTCAATAACATCCTCAATAGGAAGCCGCGCGCGCGCTTCTTCGTACAGAGAAAACTGTATAATCACCCGTTCAAGGTTGTTTCGACTGGTTACCAACTCTTGTAAAGTCCCCAAAGTTTCCCGTAGCCTACTTCGCCCTTGCTCAGGATCCATACGGGTCGGACTGATTCGCTGCTGCTCATAACTGAGCACTGCCGTGCTTTGATACAATTTCGGTGTCCGTAGATAATGTCCCAGCCCAGCAAGACAAGCGATGAGCAGGCACAGGGCGATCCACTGCCACTTGGCGATGACCAGGTCGACGTATTTTTTTAAAAGTTGACGCTGTTTGTTTTCCATGATCTACTCAAATGAAAAATATTTTTCTTTCCGCCACCATGCCTGCCAGTTCATCAACCACCTGCGTTATCGGCGATATTCACGGGTGCCACACCGCGCTCACCCTGCTTCTGCCTAAAATCCTTCATCGGGCGGATTCCCTTGTCTTCCTTGGAGATTATGTTGACCGGGGACCCCATTCCAAAGAGGTGGTCGCGACCCTCATCTCCCTGCAACGCACCCATCCGCGTGTTATTTATATAATGGGTAATCACGATTTGCTGTTTCTGCAGTACCTGTCCGGCCAGGAGAGTGCTCTTTTTCTTCGAGTAGGCGGTCGCCAGACTCTGGCCAGTTACGGGTTGGATCCCGCCGGCGACCGGGATCAGATCGCCCGGCTTGTTCCGCCGGAGCACCTCGCTTTTTTAAAAAGCCTGCCTCTGTATTGGGAAGACAGCCACGCCATCTACGTTCATGCCGGATTGCAGCCCGGCCGTCATCTCGCTCAACAGACTTCACAGTGGTGTTTGTGGGCAGGGGAGGAATTCTATCAGAGCACCTATGATTTCGGCAAACCGGTGGTCTTCGGCCACACTACCTTCAAAAAGCCCTTGCTGACAATAAACAGAATCGGCATAGACACCGGTGCGGTGTACGGCGGCCGTCTGACAGCGCTGCTGTTACCGGACCGGGAGGTGGTCAGTGTTCCCGGAAACCCGGAAAACCTGTCGTTCTAATGTAGGATATATGAAAAAAAAAAAAAGACAAAGGGGTCATTGCAGTTCTTCAAAAATAAAGGGGATGGCTTCGCTGATGGAAGGACTCCTCAGGAGCAACATAACCAGCCTATCCAGTCCCAGGGCAATCCCGGCCGCCGCCCCGATTTTCTCCAGATCGGCCATAAAGGCTTCAGGCATAACAGCCTCTCTTCCCTCCATCCGCAGTTTTTCGATTTCTCCGGCGAAACGCTGGCGCTGTTCCTCCACGTCCACCAGTTCGGAGAAACCATTAGCCAACTCAACGCCGGCCACATATAATTCGAACCGTTCGGCAACCGTGGGATTATCACGACAACCACGGGCCAACGACCCCAGTTCTATAGGATAGTCACAGAGAAACACGGGGCGATCACGACCAAGATGGCCCTCAATCCGGGTGACCAGGATCTCATCGAACAGCCCCCTGGCCAGCGCCCAATCCACCTCGACATCGGCATAGCGGCGAAAGGCTTCAGCCACGGTCAACCGTTCCCAAGGGGGGGTCAGCGAGATGCGGCAATTATTCCAGCAAAGAAAACCCGGACTGGCAAAACCGGGAAGATGGGGCAGCGTCCTGTGCAGGTGACAGAGCAAGGCCTCACATTGCCCCATCAGATACTCATAATTCTCACCGCGTTGATACCATTCCAGCATGTTGAATTCCGGCTGGTGCAGCCGACCGGATTCTTCCTGGCGAAAACAGTGGCAGATCTGAAAAATCCGGGTACACCCCCGGGCCAGTAAGCGCTTCATGCACAATTCGGGCGAAGTCTGCAGAAACCAGCCATGGCCGGTAAAAGGGATGAGGTGTGATTCGGGCAGCAGAACGGGGAGACGGACGGGCGTATCGACTTCGATATACCCGTTTGCAAAAAAAAACGCCCGGATGGCCTGCAGCACCTCTGACCGCTGCCGCAGACCATTGGCCGTCAGCATGGCGCTATTCCTTCACCCGGGTGATGTAGGTTCCGGTTCTGGTGTCGATCTGAATTTTATCACCCTGTTCGACAAATGGGGGCACCTGTAATTGAAAGCCGGTCTGGACCGTCACTGGTTTGGTGTCCGTGCCGGAGGTGTCTCCCTTGACCCAGGGGTCGGCCACGGTAACCTCAAGATTGACAAAGGTGGGCAGGCTGATATCAATGGGCCGGTCCCCAAAAAACAAAACCTGCACCTCCATGTTGTCGATAAGAAAATTCAGCCGATCACCTAACTGTTCCCCGGTCAGATAAATCTGCTCATAGGATGTGGTGTCCATGAAATGGTACTCATCATCCTGGGCATAGAGAAACTGCATCTTCCGCTCTTCCAGATTCGGTCGTTCAAATTTATCGTTGGAGCGATAGGTCTGGGTGAATTGATTGCCGGTGATCATGTTACGCATCTTGGTCCGATACAGGGCCTGACCTTTTCCCGGCTTGGAAAAGTCAAACTCGGTGATGATGTATGGCTCACCATCAATCTGAATCTTCAGCCCTTTTCGCAAATCAGAAGCTGTATACATACATTCGTCCTTACATTATATTAAATAGTATGATTTAAAAGGGTGTTATGGTACGATACAGGCTGTTTTTTTGCAAGAGCTTCCTGCTTTCCCACGCCAATCAGGCCCATTCCCTGAATCCGTGACGGCTGGACTTTTATTTTGGATATATCTGCTGTACTCACATTATAATTGCAGCAGAATCCTTGAAGATAACCTTCACCAGCCGCCCTTCGGGGCGTCCGTCCGCACGCCATCTTCATTGCCCGTAACCTTCCGATAATGTGTACTTTAATCGAACGGTCACGAACAACAAAGCTGACGCACGGACGAACGCTCACGGATCCAGGAATTCGAGACCATCATCATCCCAGACACCATGGTGATACAAGCTGGAGTCCTCTCCGACACCCATTGTCATCGACCGGACAATCCATTCAAAAAACAGATTAAACAGTGCTTTGCCGGCTGTGATGTCATTATCCATGCCGGTGACATCACCAATCAGTCCGTGCTGGAGTTGTTTGCCGGCAAACCTGTCTATGCGGTCAGCGGCAACATGTGCGATACCACCATTCGCCATCGTTACCCGAAACGCCGGGTTTTCACCCTCAACGGCCACATCCTCGGCCTCACCCATGGTGATCGTTTAGGATTGGAAACAGAACACGCTCTGCTACAAATATTTCCGGAAGCAGCCTGCATCATCTCTGGCCATACCCACCGGCCATTCTGCCAGCGTCTTGGCGAGGTTCTTTTCCTCAATCCCGGAAGCTTTAAAGGAACCGGGCCTTATGGTGCTCCCGGCACCTACGCTATCCTGGAAATAGGGGACACCCTCCACGCCAGTCTTCACACCATTGCCTCTCCCACATGAAGACACTCTGGACCCCCTGGCGCATGGAGCATGTCCTGGGCCGTGCCCCTGCAAGCGAAGGCTGCCTTTTTGAACCACCGGGCGACACATTGCACGATAAACGCTCGCTGCTTCTTTTTCGCGATAACCTGAGCGTTGTTCTGCTGAACCGTTTCCCTTATGCCAACGGTCACCTGCTCCTCGCCCCCAGACGGCATCTCAACGATCTTACCGAAGCATCCAGTGAAGAATCTCACCGCCTGATGGAACTGCTTGCCGTCTGCTGCACTATTCTCCGGCGGAAACTCAATCCCCATGGCATCAATATCGGACTTAATCTGGGAAGAGCTGCTGGTGCCGGTATCGTCGACCATTTCCATTTCCATCTTGTGCCCCGCTGGGAAGGTGATCATAATTTTATGACCGTTTGTGCGGAGATCCGCACCATACCCCAACATATTGATCACACCTTTGATCTTCTTCTGCCTGAATTCATTGAGCTGGCCACCAACCCGGACCCATGCATACCTCGCTGAAACTGACCCCTATGCTCCGTCAATATCTGGAGATCAAAGAGCAGCATCCCGACGCGATTCTGATGTACCGCATGGGTGATTTCTATGAAATGTTTTTTGATGACGCAGTTCTTGCCGCAAAAGAACTCGGCATCACCCTGACCTCCCGAAGCCACAAAGAGGAAACTAATAAAATTCCGATGTGCGGGGTCCCGTTCCATGCGGTCACCGGTTATCTCGGTAAACTGATTAAAGCCGGCCACAGGGTGGCTCTCTGCGAACAGGTAGAAGATCCTCGGGAAGCCAAGGGGATTGTCAAACGGGAAGTCGTCCGCGTGGTTTCTCCTGGTGTCACCACTGACGACCAGATTCTTGATGAAAAAACGGACTGTTATGTCTGTGCCCTTGCAATAGGCAAGAAGTCGAAAGAAGAACTGATCGCCGGACTGGCCTTTGTCGACATCTCCACCGGCCGGTTCCAGATCAGCGAGGTTGTGTATCCTCCAGGAAACCCGGAGCTGGTCGCCGACGAGATAACGCTGCTCAAGCCTGCGGAGATTCTCCTCTCCCAATCCGATACGGAACAGCGGCAGGATCTGGTTGACCTCTTCAGCGCTCAGGTCGAACAGCTCTGTTTCACTGTCCGCCCGGATTATCATTTTGACGGTGTCACTGCCCGCAATACCCTTACTGAACATTTTCGCACCACCAACCTGGCCGGATTCGGATGCGAAACCTATACCAATGGCATCAGAGCTGCCGGTGCCTTGATTCAGTACCTGCGAGAAACACAAAAATCCGATCTTTCCCACATCCGGCAAATCAGCCCTCTGCATCAGGACACCTACCTGATTATTGATGATGCCTCACGCCGCAACCTCGAACTCACCGAAACCCTGATCGGCGGCAGGCGAGCAGGCTCGCTCCTAGAATGCCTGGACCTCACCGTAACCTCCATGGGGGCCCGCCTTCTGCGCCGATGGCTGCTGTTCCCTCTCCGTGATCCCGATGCCATCCAGGCCCGCCTCGCAGCTGTCGAGGAGTTGCTGAACAAATCCGAAACCAGGAAAATCTTCAGAACCCTGCTTGACTCGGTCTACGATATCGAGCGGCTGTGCAGTCGCCTTGTCCTCGGCCACGGTAATGCCCGCGATATGAGCGCTGTCAAACTATCCCTGCGAGAACTGCCGGCTTTGCAGCACGAACTGGGTTCCTGCCAGGCGCCACTTTTCAAGTCCCTGAACGTATCCTTTGATCCCCTGATCGATCTTCACGCCCTGCTGGACCGTGCTATCCGTGACGACGCACCCATTTCTCTGCGGGAAGGCAGGCTGATCAAGGAAGGGTACCATGCCGAACTGGACCACCTCATCACCCTTCTTCGTGATGGGAAAAAATTGATTCTTGCCTTGGAACAGACTGAGCGGGAGAAATCCGGTCTGGCCAAACTCAAAGTAGGCTACAATAAAGTATTTGGCTATTATTTTGAAGTCAGCCGCAGCCAGGCGGAAGATGTGCCTGACTATTTCATCCGCAAACAGACCCTGGTGAATGCGGAGCGCTTCATCACCCCGGAATTAAAGGAGCTGGAAAACGACATCGCCACAGCGCAGGAGCGGCGTCTGGAATTGGAATACGCCCTGTTTGCGGATATCAGGACACAGTTCGCCACCCACAACCAGCGCTTGCTCACCACCGCTGGCCAGTTGGCCACCATCGATATTCTCGCCAGCTTCGCCGAAAGCGCCGCCCGACACCGCTATCAGCGCCCTGCCATCAACACCAAGGGGTACATACGCATCACAGAGGGCCGGCATCCGGTTATTGAACAGACACTTGAACCTGGACGCTTTGTGCCCAACGATATGCATCTCGATCAGCAGACCAGCCAGCTCCTGATCATCACTGGGCCCAACATGGCCGGAAAATCCACGGTACTCCGCCAAACCGCACTCATTGCCCTCATGGCCCATGTCGGCTGCTTTGTGCCCGCGGATTCCGCCGACATCTGTATTGTCGACCGTATTTTCACTCGCGTTGGCGCCATGGATGATCTGCGCCGGGGTCAGTCCACCTTCATGGTGGAAATGAATGAAACCGCAAATATCCTCAACAATGCGACGGAGAACAGCCTGGTCATCCTTGACGAGATCGGCAGAGGCACATCGACCCATGATGGACTCGCCATTGCCTGGGCCGTTGTCGAAGAGCTTGCTCAAAAAAACACCGTGGGCATCAAGACTCTTTTCGCTACCCACTACCATGAGATGACTGTTCTCGCCACCAACAGTAAAAAAATTTGTAATTACTCCATCGCCGTCAGTGAACAGGAAGGAACCATCCGTTTCCTGCATAAACTGGTCAGCGGTGCCGCTGATCGCAGTTATGGGATTCAGGTCGCCTCGCTGGCCGGTGTTCCACCCCATGTAATTGCCCGAGCCCAGGAACTCCTCACCGCCATTGAAAAAAAAGAAGGCCGATCTTTTCGCTCCATTCAATCATCTTTGAAAAAACAAGGAGGTGCTGATACCCCTCGCCAAATGTCGCTCTTTGCTTATGATGCCGGCCCGCTGGTGCGGCTGCTTTCCTCAATTGAACCCGATGAAATATCACCGCGCGAGGCTCTCGACATTCTCTATCGTGCACAGCACCTGCTCAAATTCAAACATGAGAAAATGTAAGCTCCAGGTCACACAGCAACAATCCCCCGTCATCGATCAAGAAAATATTAACTCCACGTATCGAGCTGGTTTTTATCCAGGAACAAGATCTTCATTCTTCATCAAATCGCGCTGGAAAAGACACTCTCATGGGTTTTTATTTTTCCTGAATCCGTGAGCATTTGTCCGTGTGTCGGTTTTATTGTCTGTGATCTTTTGATTTAACGTACACTTTATCGGACGTTTACGGGCAATAAAGATGGCATGCGGACGGATGCCCCGAAGGGAAACTGGTGAATGGTATTATCAAGGGTTCCGCTGCACAAATAATCTGATTACAGCACGATATACCCGAAACAAGCGTCCAGTCGTCACGGATTCAGGTTTTTTTCCGAGGGTCACAGCAAACAGTACAAAAAAATTGGAGGATGAAGCCGTTTCGCGACGAGCATCAAACAGCAGCCATCATGCCCTGATCAAGCCGCAATTTTGTCAAATTTTTTGTATCCATCTGGCGGGCAAACAGAAAAATATTAGGAAAAATGGCCATAAACCCTGCATTGGGTACAATTTCTTTTACCTCTCGCCGTTAATACTGTATATTTACGCATTATAAATCAGTCGCATGGCCAAGACTGGCACCGGCTAGTACCCTTGACCCCGCAGCCTGATTAATCGACCCGTCTGCTTTATTTTTATGCTGGCAATGCGCATTCCAAGAAATCTTTCCATCACTGTCCGCCAGAGTTTTCTGGCACTGCTGCTGACCAGCGTGGTGGGATGTTTATATTGGTCGCCGGCAGACTTGGCCGCCCAATCCGATCTTCCTGCCATACACCAGCTTAAGAGCGAATCTCTCGCGCTCCAATATCGTCAGGCAAAAGCATATGCGACACAATTGGAGCAGGATACCGCTCGAGGAAAAGATCGGGGAGCCTGGCTGGAAGGGGTGAGAAATTTTCGCAAAATCCACATCGCCTGTAAAAATGATGCTCTGGGACCTCCCAGTTTGTTTATGATCGGCACTCTTTACAGGCGGATGTATGAACAATTCGGTATCCCCATTGATCTGGATTATGCCATCGAATATTACATTGATGTCGCCACATTGTACCCAAGAGATGCTCTGGCAGACGACGCCCTGTTTCTTGCTGCTGACAGCTGGCTCCTTCATGGACATGAGGAGAGCAATGCAAAGGCGATTGCACTGTATCATCAAATCATCCAAGCGTATCCTGATTCTGATCATGCTGCCAAAGCCCGCTCACGGCTACAGGAACCGGCAGCCCGCCATGCACAACCACTGCATGTAACGGCTGAAACATTTCCCTCCATTCCTCCCGGGACAGCAGGAAATGATCCTGTGCAGGTTCTTCCTGTGAAGTACTGGTCGACCGTGGATTATACCCGAATCGTGATGCAGACATCGGCACCAACTTCCTATACCTACAAGCTGCTGGAAAAAGATGGCAATCAGCCCCGCAGGATCTATATAGATTTTGCCTCAAGCCAGAGTTCGCATCAGAATACAGATCCTATCCGCATCGAAGACGGTCTGCTTAAACAAATCAGAACCGGTCAATATGATAGCGGTACCGTCAGGGTCGTCCTTGACCTCGAATCCTTGTCAGATTATCGGATATTCAATTTGGCCGATCCATTCAGAGTCATCATCGATGTCCACGGGACCAGGCAACTCACCTCTTCAGCCAAAACTGCAGTGCAAAAAACGACCGTGCGCGATGAAAGTTCGAGGATGGAACAGGATAAAAACCTTGCATCGGCTGTGGAGATACCAGTCATAACCCCTGGTGCCGTTGTTGCTGAAAACGTCCCGAACCTGAATGTTCCCACCCTGCAGACACCAGGGAAAAAAAATCCGCAAACTGTCGCCGCAACAAAAGCCATTCGACCCGATGAGATCTCACTGGCGCAACAACTGGGCCTGGGAATACGGAAAATTGTCATCGACCCTGGCCACGGGGGGAAAGATCCCGGTGCGATGGCCTTTGGAGTCAAAGAAAAAGAGGTCGTTCTCAAAGTATCGCAAAAGATGGCCAGAATCCTTGAAGATAACTTCGGGTACGAAGCTGTTCTCACCAGGTCTTCCGATATATATATACCGCTCGAAGAACGGACCGCCATCGCCAACACGGAAAAGGCGGATCTCTTTGTGTCAATTCACGTCAATGCCCACCCAGACAAAACCATCGGTGGTGTCGAAACCTACTTTCTTAACCTGGCAACCGATGCTCATGCCATGCGTGTCGCGGCGCGGGAAAACGCAACATCAACCCACAATATCGGTGAAATGCAGGATATCCTCTCGACTTTGATGAACAATTCTAAAATCGATGAATCGTCCCGCCTCGCGCAGTTTATTCAAAACCACCTGGCATCAGGACTGGGGACCTATCAACCCTACGATCATGGTGTGAAGCAGGCTCCGTTTTATGTCCTCATCGGAGCAGAAATGCCAGCGGTTTTAGTTGAAATTTCCTTCATCACCAATCCGATCGAGGCTGAGCTTTTACAAACCGACAGCTACCTGCAGGCAATTGCCGCACAAATTGCAAACGGTATCGCTGCGTATGTCGAACATCACCACACAGCCGCTCTCAGACTGTGAACGCTATTCCGCGGAAGGATAATCTCGGAAAGGGTGTACTTTTCGGTTGGCAATCTAGCGCTTTTCTCTTTGATACTCGTTGGCAACGACAACCAACGGCTACCCATTTTTGCACGGTCGCTGCTGCTTGCTGAAAGCGAGGTCGACTACACCGGGTCGCAGTACCTGGACAAATCTGGGGGAGCGAGGGACCGTTTACACAAGCTGTAATCCGTGACGGCTGGACTCTTTTCAGACTTTATCTAAACGTAGTTACATTATAATTACGGAAGAATCCTGGACAATAGCCTTCACCAGCCTTCCTTCGGGGCTTCTCTCAGCACGCCATCTTCATTGCCAATAACCGTCCGATACATACATCGCGTGAAGTGGATCAGATAGCATCCCATGGCGAAAAAAAAAGCCGCCTGGGATTCCAGGCGGCTTGAAAAACCAAGAAATGTAACGCTCTGGTTATTGCCGGGACATTTCAGCAGCCTTCAACCTGGCCAAAGCTCGTTGCAGAGCAGCTTCAGCTCGCACCCGATTGATGGTTTCCGTGGACTGTTGTGCCTGAGCCAGTCGCTTTTCAGCTCTCTCTTTAGCACGCAAGGCCCGGTCAACATCGATAGAAAAACCGGCTTCAGCACTTTCGACCAGAAAGGTGATTTTGTTGTTGGAGACTTCCGCAAAGCCACCGCTGACCATGAGATAACGGGTTTGTCTGTCTTTTTTGAAACTCAGCGTGCCGGTTTTGATCGTGCTCAAATAAGGTGCATGATTGGCCAGTACCCCGAATTCGCCACCAACACCAGGGGCGGTGACAATATCCACCTCCTCACTGACAACAGGTCCGGTCGGTGTGACCACTTCCAGATGAATTTGCGCCATATAGCTATCCTCGCTTCTATCGACAACCAGTTAGGCCTTGGCTTTTTGTGCCGCGGCCTTTTCAACAGCCTCTTCAATACTTCCAACCATATAAAAAGAGGCTTCGGGAAGTTCATCATGCTTGCCTTCGAGGATTTCCTTGAAGCCGCGTACCGTATCCTCAACCTTCACATATTTTCCAGGGAATCCTGTGAAAACTTCAGCAACATGGAAGGGTTGGGATAGAAATCTCTGCACCTTCCGTGCCCTGGTGACGGTGAGCTGATCTTCCTCGGACAGTTCATCCATGCCGAGAATAGCGATAATATCCTGTAATTCTTTATACTTCTGTAGCGTTACCTGTACACCTCGCGCGGCTAAATAATGTTCTTCGCCAACCACGTTGGGATCAAGAATGCGGGAGGTAGAATCCAGCGGGTCAACAGCGGGGTAAATACCAAGCTCTGCGATCTGACGAGAAAGGACAACCGTCCCATCAAGGTGGGCAAAAGTTGTTGCCGGTGCGGGATCGGTCAGGTCGTCCGCGGGTACATAAACGCACTGAACTGCGGTGATGGACCCTTTATTGGTCGAGGTGATACGCTCCTGCAATGCACCGAGGTCTGTAGCCAGGGTCGGTTGATAACCGACAGCCGAGGGAATGCGGCCAAGCAGCGCCGATACCTCGGATCCGGCCTGGGTGAATCGAAAAATATTGTCAACAAAGAAGAGCACGTCCTGACCTTCTTCATCACGGAAGTATTCAGCCGCGGTCAAACCTGTCAAGGCAACACGGGAACGAGCACCTGGCGGCTCGGTCATCTGACCGTAGACCAGCGCAGCCTTGGGGAGAACTCCGGATTCCTTCATTTCGTGATAGAGGTCGTTTCCTTCGCGTGTTCGTTCGCCGACACCGCAGAAAACGGAAATACCGCCGTGCTGCATGGCGATGTTGTTGACCATTTCCATCATGATGACCGTCTTACCACAACCAGCACCTCCGAAAAGCCCCATCTTGCCACCTCTGGGAAAGGGCACGAGCAGGTCGATAACCTTGATACCGGTTTCAAGAACATTTACTTCGGTATCCTGATCAACAAAATCAGGAGCTGGTCGATGGATGGTCATGTTCTTTTCAGATACAATCGGCCCCATCCCATCCACGGGTCGTCCAACGACGTTCATTATGCGTCCAAGGGCTGGTGCCCCGACAGGGATGGTGATGGGCTCACCGGTATCGCGGGCATCCATTCCCCTCACCAGTCCGTCGGTCTGATCCATGGCAACCGTGCGGACAACATTGTCCCCCAGATGCTGAGCCACTTCACAGACAAGATTGTCCGGCTCATCATTGATAGCCGGGTTGGTTATATGCAATGCATTGAGAATATCAGGCAGATTGCCTGGTTCAAACTCAACGTCAACGACTGGTCCGATGACCTGTAAAACTTTCCCTACTCGTGCCTCACCCATTTGAAATGGCCTCCTCTATCCTTTGAAGATACCTCGTGGCATCCTGTTATCCCTTGAGTGCCTCAGCACCGCCGACAATGTCCATCAATTCGCCGGTAACCGCTGCCTGGCGAGCTTTGTTGTACAACTGTGTCAGATCCTTGATCATATCTTTGCAGGCCTTGGTGGCATTGTCCATGGCTGTCATTCGTGCGGCCTGTTCACTGGCTCCAACCTCCAGCATGGCATGGTAAATCTGTACATTGAGAAAAAGAGGCAGCAGGACATCCATGATTTCAGCGGGGTCCGGCTCATAAGTGTACGCTCCACCTGCACTTTTTCCTGCTGCTTCTTCTGTGGTGACAAGAGGCTTAATCGGAAGTAATTCTTCGATCTCCGGCTTCTGCACACCAACAGAGTGAAATCTACCATAAACGATATCAACCTGGTCACTCTCGCCACTGAGAAAGGCCTCGGTAATACTGTGCGAGATCTCCCGAGCATTGAACATCTGAAACGAACCCATGATATCATTGAAAGAGGTTCTCAATTGACCGGTCTTTCTGAAAAATTGGGTTCCTTTTTTGCCTACGGTGACAAGTTGTACTCTTTTGCCGCTTGCTTCATACTGCTTCCGCAAGCGGTTGGCGGCTTTGATGATATTGGCGTTGAAACTGCCGCACAGGCCGCGGTCAGATGTAAAAACGACTATTTCAACCGTTTTGACGTCGCGCACTTCCATCAATGGGAGATCGCTGTTTTCCATGCCACCGGAGAGATCGCGCATTGTATCGGCAAATTTTCCGGCATAAGGCCGAAATGATTCCATTTTTTCCTGTGCGCCACGGAGTTTAGCCGAGGCCACCATGTTCATGGCCTTGGTAATCTGCGCGGTTTTTTTCACACCGTTAATCTTATCTTTGACATCCTTTAGTCCTGGCATGAGAATTTGTCCTTATTTTAATTCAGGCCCTTTGTCGCCTTAAATGTTTCTCCAAAGGACGCCAGTGTCTTTTTCATTTTTTCTTCCAATTCAGGCGAAATGGCTTCTTTTTCGCGCAATTCAGTGAAAATGCCTGGCTCATTGGACTCAATATAGCTGTACATTTCCTGCTCGTAATCCGCCAGGGTATTGACCGGAAATGTATCAAGAAATCCCTTGGTACCGGCGAAAATGATGGTCACCTGTTTTTCCATCGGTAAAGGCTGATATTGCGGTTGCTTGAGGATTTCTACAAGCCGTTCACCTCGGGTCAATTGCGCCTGGGTTGCGGCATCGAGATCGGATCCGAATCCAGCAAAAGCAGCCAATTCACGATACTGTGCAAGATCAAGTCGCAGCGTTCCGGCAACCTGTTTCATTGCTTTAACCTGGGCTGCACCACCAACACGAGATACCGAAAGGCCGACATTGATCGCAGGTCGAACACCGGCAAAGAAAAGGCTTGGCTCGAGATAGACCTGGCCATCAGTAATGGAGATAACGTTGGTCGGGATAAAGGCGGACACGTCCCCGGCCTGGGTTTCGATAATGGGCAGGGCTGTCAGAGATCCGGCACCCAGTTCATCATTGAGCTTGGAGGCACGTTCGAGCAGGCGGGAATGGTTGAAAAAGATGTCACCGGGATAGGCTTCACGGCCTGGAGGACGGCGCAAAAGAAGCGAAAGCTCCCGATAGGAAACAGCCTGCTTGGAGAGATCATCGTAAATAATCAGGGCATGCTGGCCGTTGTCACGAAAGTATTCGCCCATGGCGCATCCGGCAA
The DNA here is from genome assembly GCF_016918545.1 of Desulfobulbus alkaliphilus. GTDB lineage: Bacteria > Desulfobacterota > Desulfobulbia > Desulfobulbales > Desulfobulbaceae > Desulfobulbus > Desulfobulbus alkaliphilus. The sequence continues at coordinate 64,195 of NZ_JAFFQC010000014.1, forward strand.
AGGCAGACACATATTGCATCGGTGCCGGATCGGAAGCACAGGCGGCCACCACGGTTGTGTACTCCATGGCTCCGTGTTTACGGAGATTTTCAACAACCAGGGCCACTGTGGATTTCTTCTGACCTATAGCCACGTATATACAGTGTACATCACTGTTTTTCTGCGCTATTATTGCATCAACACAGAGGGCGGTTTTGCCGATCTGGCGGTCACCGATGATAAGTTCCCGCTGTCCCCGTCCAACAGGTGTCATAGCGTCAACTGCCTTGGCGCCGGTGTAACACGGCTCATGGACACTCTTCCTGGCAATAACACCAGGAGCGATCACTTCAATCTTCCGAGTTTCTTTGGCATTGATGGGCCCTTTTCCATCTATGGGCTGCCCGATGCCATCGACTACTCGGCCCTCCATCTCCGGACCGACCGGAACCTCGGCAATCCTGCCGGTTCGTTTGACGATATCACCTTCCTTGATATTACGGACATCGCCAAGAACAGCGCAGCCAACATTATCTTCTTCAAGGTTCAAGGCAAGTCCAAAGATGCTGCCGGGAAATTCGAGAAGTTCCATGGCCTGGCAATTTTCGACGCCATACACACGGGCGATACCGTCACCAACCGAAAGGACGGTACCGGTTTCTTTCAGGTCAATATCTTTTTTATAGCCAGCTATTTGATCTTTAATGATCTGGCTGATTTCTTCGGCTTTGATCTGCATCGACTATTCTCTCCCCTTGATAGATTCCTTTAATCCATTAAGCTGTGTCCGTATACTTCCGTCCAGTACCAAGTCACCCACCTTGGCGATAATGCCTCCGATTATGGACGGATCAACCCGGGTTTCAAGTATCACTCTGTTACCTGTAATTTTTTCCAGTGTAGCTTGTATCTTATCCAGAAGCGCAGGTTCTATGTCAAAAGCAGTGACAATGGAACCGTGGCTGATGCCCTGGTCCTTGTCTACCATGACTTGCAATTCATGGGCGATATCCGGCAGAATATCTGCTCGTTTTTTCTCGATGAGCAGGTTGAGAAAACTGGTCATGATGGCGTCGGCCTGGACGGATTCAGCAATTTTTGCCATAACCTTCTGCCGAACTTCAAGAGGATACAGCGGGTTGGTGACTGCATCACAGATTCCGGCATCGGTATCGGCGTACAGTCCCGCCAGTGCATTGAGAATTCTGCTGAATTCCTCGGTTGCTCCCTGCTCTTTTCCCAGAGAAAAAATCGCTTTGGCATATCGACGCGCTAGTATTGTATGTCTCACTGTACCGCACCCACTCTTTCAAGATATTGTTCGGTAATAGCAACCTGATCTGCTGGCTTCAGATTTCTAATGATCAGTTCTTCCGCCATGGCCGCGGCTTGTTCAGCTATCTCATCACGAAGCTGACGCTTGGCGTCCTCAAATTCAGCCTGCACAGCAGCTTCCGCCTGTCGTCTGATATCCTGGGCCGCCCGTTCCGCCTCGGCAAGAATCCGTTCCTTTTCATTCTCCGCCTGGGCAATCGCTTTCTGGACAACGATTTCCATCTCCTTTTCCATGCCGGCCAGACGAATTTCAAAATCCTTATAGGACTGTTCCGCTTCGTCACGCCGAAGCGTCAGCTCCTCCAATTCCTCCTTGACCCGCTGCTGTCGCCCTTTTAAACCTGAGGCTATCGGTTTTGCCAGAAATTTGACGAGGATGAATACCAGGACGAGAAAATTCACGGTCCGCCAGAACAGATCCTTCAATTTTTCGGCTGACAGGGGACTGCCGTGATAATCACCGTCACCGGCTGCGTGCGCTTCAGCGGGCGCCAACAGAACGACAAGCCAACCAAACGAACCCTGATCCTGCTGGGCACCAGCAACCGTCTGTTGATGTTCAGCATCAACAGATATCCCTGTCGCCACAAACAGGGACAGCGGCAGGAAACTGATCAGACAAGCCAGTACAGCGAGTTTGAAATACCTTGCAATGCGAGTTCTCATACGTCCAGACTCCTTCCTAATATCTTTCCAGCCATTGCCTGGGCAAAACCGGCTGCATTCTTCTGCAGCTCCTTACTGGCGACCTCGATCTGTGACCGGAGATCCTGCATTTGTTGCTCTTTAAAGGTATCGGACTCCTGACGAATCACTGCCAGCTTCTCGGCCCCGGCAGCTTGTGCCTGGGCCCGGGCGCCATCGAGAGCTTTTTTGGCCTTGCTGCTGGCTTCTCGGATCTTGGCGTCCAGTTCAGCCTGACGCTGACGAGCGCGCTGTTCAAATTCCGCCACTTCATCGTCGAGAGTTTCTATTTTCTCTGCCCGCTGCTCAAGAATACCGAGGATAGGCTTGTACAGGATTGCGTTGAGAACAAACATCAACACAATCATGTTGATAATGTGCATCACCATCGTGATATCGATCGAAATCATACTAACTACCCCTCATTACTATAGATATAACTATATCCCGTCAGGCCGGGTGAATGGCGGTTCATCTTTGTACCGGATAACTACTGAAAAATGCACTGACTGTCAAATCTTTTTAAATCAAATTTATGGGATTTGTCAGTTATGTTTGCCAAAGTCATTAACCGGCTGTCCCAGGGGGAAATCTGCGCAGAGAATGCTGGACTTCAGCCATCTCCGTGGGGGACCTTTCGTGCCTGGGGAAAAATACCCGACAGCCCATTATTTTCAACCAGATTTTTCCGACCTCTTTTCTGGCGTACTTTTTCCGTGACGGCCAGCCGCTTTTTTTTGGTTTAATCTCCTGAACAACGCAGCTGACGCACGGACGAATGCTCAAGGATTCAGGTTTTCATCCACCTTTTCCGTCTGGCCGCTTTGCAGCCAGGCGATCAGACGATTCAGACCGTCCTCGGTGGAAACCAATTGACGGTAGCCAAGTACTCTGCAGGCACGCTCATGGCTGAACCAATGGGAATGTGCTAATTGATGGGCGAGGAATCTGGTCATCTGCGGTTCCTGTGCCAGACGTGCCATGGAATACCACGCCTCCAGGCCCGCACCGACAGCATAGGCAACGGCAAAGGGAACCTTGCGCCTGACCGGTGGAATGTTCAGCCGTACAAATAAATCATTGATCCAGTGCCAGAGACGGACGGGCTGATCCTGGCCAACGAAAAAAGCCTGCCCCGCTCCATCCCCCTGGCCAACCAGGTCCCTGGCCGCAAGGACATGGACATGAACCACATTGTCAATGTAGGCGATATCCACATAATTTTCCCCCGAACCGACTATTTTCAGACTTTTCTTCCGCCCTCGATCAAGTAACCTGGGGATAAGATGGTTATCCCCGGGGCCCCAGACAAGATGCGGCCGAATCGCACTGGTGCGTAATTGGGAAGAATTGGCTTGCAGAACAAGCTTTTCCGCCTCAATTTTACTGGCGGCGTAATGGCACAGGGTGCGGGTGGCGTAGGGTATGGTCTCGTCAGTTCCTTCGATGCTGCACCGATCAAACACCACCGAAGGGGTGGAGGTATGGACAAGACCGCGTACACCGTTGGTGCGGCAGGCGGCGATGACATTAGCGGTTCCGTCGACGTTGATCGCATGGTATTCATCCCGGTCGCCCCAGATACCTGCCTTGGCCGCAACATGGAAAACGATGTCACACCTGGCTGTGACCCGCACCATGCATTCGGGATCACGGATATCACCTTTGTGGCACTGCACTCCCAGCGCCGTCAGCTCCGGGTAGTGATTCCGGCCGACAACGACAACCTCGACCCCCTGCCTGACCAACTCCCGCACCAGTGCTTTGCCGATAAAGCCATTGCCGCCGGTGACAAGTACCCTGTCCATAAACAACTCGCTCCTTTAATCATCCCCGGACAGGTCATATGCACCAGAGGACCTTCCTTCTGCATGACCCGCCCGGCCGAGCCATCCTGACCGGATGACGATACCTGCTTCCTGAATCCGTGACGGCTGGATGCTTGCTTTGGATATATCTCGCTGTAATCAAGATATAATTGCAGCGCAATCCAAGATAATGACCTTCACCTGCCGCCTTTCGGTGCGTCCGTCTGCACGCTCACGGATCCAGGGGCTCAACAGCCACATTGCAGCCGACTTTGCCTGCCGGCCCATTGCGCCAGTTGTTCCCGAAAAATCTTGGCATTGTGGCGGATGTCCACCGGAAAACCGGGATGCAGTAAAAACTGCTCGATATCCAGGGTCAGTTCATTGGCCATCGCCAACTGACGCAATTCGGCCACAAACCTTTTCTGATCACGAATCGGTTCCACGGCTTCGACAACAATGACCGGTTGCTGTTTCCCCCAGGGACCGAGGCCGACAAGCGCCGATCGCCGGACCAGCGGATGCTCATTGAAAACAGCCTCGCAGGGGATGGTATACATCATGCCCCGCGCCGTAGCAACTCGGTGGGCTGCACGCCCACAGAACCACAGACGCTGCTGGTCATCGCAGTACCCCATATCCCCCATGCGGTGCCAGAAAGACTCGCCATCGACAATTTTGGCCTTGCGGGTCGCATGTTCATCAAAGGCATAGGCTCTGGTCACCACTGGCCCCTGAACGACTATTTCCCCGATCTCGCCCGGAGGCAACTCGCGGACCTCACTCCAGGAGGCCACCACATCAGGCCCCGGTTCAATGATGCGAATGTGTACTCCAGGAAGTGCTTTGCCCACACAGGCACCACGACCGATGCGGGTCAGGGCCCAGGTCTGGCCCAGTATCTCTCTCCCTTCAATGGAAGCCACGGGCAGGCTTTCGGTGGCACCGTAGGGTGTAAATATTTCAGCTTTTTCAGGTAAAACGCGACGAACCCTGTCCACCAACTCACCTGGCACCGGTGCCCCGGCCATCAATACTTTCCGCACTGGCAGCATTATTTGTTCATCGAGACAATACCGACTGACCACATTCCAGATCGCCGGAGAACCGAAGGAGTAGGTAACCTGGTGCTGGATGAGGGTGGTAACAAATTTCGCCGGATCAACCTGGGCAGGCCTGGTGGGATCCATATCAGGAATGACCGCTTTGGCTCCGAGTGCGGTGGCGAACAATCCGAACAAAGGAAAACCAGGCTGATCGACGTCGCCAGACCCGATGCCGTAATAATCCCGAATGAGACGCAGTTGGGCATGAAAAATACCGTGGGTATACTCTACTCCCTTGGGAGGGCCTGTCGATCCGGTGGTGAAAAGAATGGCGGCCGGATCATTCTGCCCCGCCTGAAAAGCTCTCCCTTCGATTTCCTGCCCCTCGGCAGGCTCAAGTCCCGGTCCCATGCTCCATGGAGCCCGACCTATCTGAATACGTTTGCGGACCGTGACAAAAGGGGAACGGAAAATCCAACTGAACAGTATTGCTTTGGAAATGCCGACCAGGATATCAGGCCGTACCGAACCGATACAGCGAAGCAGGTTCCTGTAGCCCATCCCCGGATCGATGAGAATGACCACCGCCCCCAGGTGAAAAAGAGCAAACGTCAGACAGAAAAATTCCATGGATGGACGAACCATCAGCATGACCCGATCCCCCTGCCGCACCCCCCTAAGATGAAGCGCCGTGGCAAACCCCTCACTGTTTCGATTCAAATCATGAAAGGTCCACTGCCGCCAGATTTTTCCTTCTCGGGCCACAAGGGCAATTTGCTCGCTCTGGGTCGCGGCGACCTGCCGCAGCGCGAGGGCTATGTTGTAATCCTTCATGCATTACCTCAGGGTTCTTGCCAGGAACCCATCAATGCGCGACCGAATCGGCACCAGGGCATCCTCGAGCACATAATGGCCGGCTTCAGGAAAAAAATGAGCTTCAGCCTCGGGAAATCGGCTCCGCCACTCCTGATAAAACGTTGCATCAAAACAGAAATCGCGTCCGCCCCAACACAGGACCATGGGCTTGGTCCGCAACTGAGCCAATCCGCTTTCCACGGCAACCAGGGTGTTCCACGAGGGGTGCCGGGCATCCATGGGTATATCCTGGACAAATCGATGGATCGCAATCCGATTATGCCAGGAATTATACGGCCAAAGAAACCCACGGACAATCTCAGGACGCATCGGATGGGTCACAGCCATGATGACTGCCGCCCGAGCAAAGCCGTTCACTCCCCGGACCAGCAGGCTGCCGATTACCGGCCAGCGACAGAGAGCGATACGCAATGGCATCCGGGTTGAAGGGAAAGCTGCCGTATTGAGGACCACCGTACCGGCTATTCGCTGCGGGTTTCGACCCGCCCATCCCATACCGATGGCACCGCCCCAGTCGTGCACAACGAGCACACAGCGCTCAACGGACAAGGCGGCAAGCAACTGCTCCAGGTTGGCGATATGGTCAGCCAGTCGGTAGGGGTACCTCGACGGTTTGTCTGAAAAACCGCAACCGAGATGGTCTGGAACAATACATCGGTACCGATCCCGCAGGCTGCTCACCAGGTTGCGATACAGATAAGACCAGGTGGGGTTGCCGTGAACCATGACCACCACCGGGCCCTTGCCCTCATCAAGATAAGACAGGGTATGGCCATCAATGGACATGGAATGGGGTTGAAAAGGATACTCTTCCAGGACCGTCGCCATTACCAGTCTATCCCCAGCATAAGAGAATTAATGCCGGAGCCGATACCGAGAATCGCCGCCCGCTGCCCCGAAATCAAGGCTTCCTGTTCTATACCTATTGCCATGGTGATGGGAGCTGAGACCGAGCCGACATTGCCCATCATGGTAAGCGTCTGAAAATTTTTCCGCGGGTCAAGATCAAGGGTCTCAAACAGCAGCTGGGCATGGGCCTTGCCGACCTGATGGCAGAAAAACCGATCGATGGATGCAGAATCCCAGTCGAGTTCCTCCAAAAAGGCAGGCCAGCAGGCAGCTGCTGTTTCAATGCCTTTTTCCAGCAACTGTTCTGAGTCGGTGGCCATCAATGTCCCCTGCTCACTACTTTGGCCACCCTGGCAGAGATCGTTATGCTGGGTATGAGCACGAAAAGCACCGCCCCGCAGGTAATGGCCGCTATCCCTGTATTCCCGGGTAGTCATGACCATGGCTACCGCACCGGATCCTATGGTCAGCGAAGCAAACAAGGGTTTAATCGATTTGCGGGTCAGACTCTGGTCGGTATTGAGATGATGCAGGGTTGAGGTGATTAAATCCTCAGCGGTTTCACCGGCAACCAGCAGCCCGGCCTGAAGCTGACCCAATTCCAGCATATTCGCCAACATGACCATGCCGTCGAGAAATCCGAGACAGGCGTTGGAAATGTCGAAAACCAGACAGGACGACGGCAAGCCCAGGTTGCGGTGCACAAAGGAAGCTGTAGCTGGTTCCATCATATCCCGGCTGACTGAAGTGAACAGCAGACAGGATATATCTTCCACCGCAATGCCCGCCCTGGTGATGGCGACAGCTCCGGCTGCTGCTGCAGCGGTACTGGGCAGAGTGCCCGGTTCCCATAGTCGTCGCGACTCAATCCCGGTCATGAGTTCAAGTCGACCCGCAGGCAGTTTTAAACGCTGGTAGAGAGGTTGCAGACGTTCCTCAATGGCAACTGAAGAGAGAAGAACCGGTGGCAGTTCATACCCGAAATCATGGAGACAGACATTGGTATAACGCATCAACGAAAAAACCTCTCGACTCGCTTATTGTGGACCTGCCTGCAGCGGCCGTGGCCTGGAGAGAAAAAAAGACAAGGTCCTGAATCCGTAACGGCTGGACGCTTGTTTTGGATATATCTTACTGTTATCATGCTGTAATTTCTGTTGAGCCCTTGATAACAACTATCATCAGCCGCCCTTCGGGGCATCCGTTCAGAGACAAGATATTCTCTTCAGAGCCAAGGCACACGACCTCTTCACTGTTTCCGCGGACAGAGAGGTCCTGTTCCAGGGAGTGCTATTGACAACGCAACAAAAAATCAGGAAAAATGGAGCCGTTTCTGGATGGTCATTTGTTGGCTGTTATTGCTTCGGTACACTGAAACCGTTGGCCCAGGCAACCAATAGGGCCGCCAGAGCCAGATCATCCATAAGGCCGAAAACCGGTACCCAGAGTGGTATGAGGTCAAAAGGTGACAGCACATAGAGCAGACCGAGCCCCAATACGATTTTCACCGGCAACGGGGTTGACGGGGACATAAAAACAGCCCGGGTGTGCCGGATCATAGCCCAGATCCGGGTGAGCAATGGCAGCTTTACCATCGTGCTGAATTCGTGACGGCTCGACGCTTGTTTTGGATATATCTTGCTGTAACCATACTGTAATTGTAGCGGAATCCTTGACAATACCTTTCACCAGCCGCCCTTCGAAGCATCCGTCCGCGCGCCATCTTCATTGCCCGGACCCGGCCAATGAAGTGTCCTTTAATCGAACGGTCACAGACAGTAAAGCTGACGCACGGGCGAGGGCTCACGGATCCAGGATCGTTTCAATTCCAGGTCATGCATTCTTGTCCCTCTACCCGGAGAACCTTGGTCAATATCGTCTGCTTATCCGGTTCGGCACGGACTGCGCTCTCCCGGAAGGGTCAGCCAACCGCCTTGCCGACGATGGCAGCATCGAAAAAATTGAGGCCCATGCCGGCATCCACAATCAGGCATGTTCCGTTCATTCCCGATGAACGGGGTGAGAGAAGAAAGGCGGCGACATTGGCGGCCTCCATGGTCTGGACCGCTCTTTTGCGCAAAGTAGCCTGTTCCGCAAAGAGATAACTTTCTATATATCCTGGTATCCCGGCGGATGCCGAAGTTTTCAGGAGGCCTGGGCAGACAGCATTGAATCGGATCTGGGAAAAATGAGAAAAACTTTTGGCAAGAAAGCATAGGGAGGACTCAAGCGCCGCTTTGACCGGAGCCATATAGCCGTAATTTTCCGCTGCCATACGGGTTGAGGAGATGGAAATAGTCACCAGCGAGGCCTGGGGTGCCAGAAGATCCTTGAAATGATTGGCAATGGCAATAAAAGAAAAGCAGGAGATATCCATTGCCTGGAGGAAATCGCTTTTCGCTGTTTGATGAAAAGGACGCAATCCTTGAGAATAATTGGCAAAAGCAATAGAGTGCACTATCCCGTCAATCGGTCCGGAAACCTGTTCGCCGATTTCTCGCCGTACCCGGATAATATTCTCTTCGTCTTCAACATCACAGATGAACACCGCACTGTTTGGAAAAAGCTGTCTGGCGGTCTCCGCCCGTTGCTCGCTCCTGACCACATGAACAACCTCAGCGCCCGCTTCCACCAGCACTCGACCAATGGCACAGGCCACTGATTTTTTATTGGCCAGGCCGAAAACAACGATTCTGCTCCCCGCCAATCCCAGGAAATCCACTCATTCCTCCTTACGTGCACAGGCAAATTCCACCTGCACCATGATTTTACCACCGACCCGTACCTGACCCTTCATCAGCCAGGCCGGCCCCATCCTCTCGATCAGGCGGGCGGTTACCTCGAGGACATCACCGGGCCGAACTTCTCGCTTGAATTTGGCTCCCAGGATCCGGGTAAGAACCGGCACGCCTCCCCGGTCCTTGCCCTTATCTCTCTGCTGTTGTATCCGTTCGCCAATCAGCAGGGCTCCTGCCTGAAATACCGCCTCACAGAGGAGCACACCCGGCACGAGTGGATAATGGGGATAATGTCCCTGAAAAATATCCAGATCCAGGGGCACATCTTTTTCCGCCCGAACCATTTCATCGTTGATTTCCAGCACCCGATCCAGCCAAAGGAATGGGGGACGATGCGGGATGCGGTCGAGAATGAATTCCATGGACATGGCCTTCCTCTATAACCCTCCGGTGATTTCGAGCACCGCGCCGTTGACATAGGCCGCACGGGAACTGACCAGAAAGAGGACAGCCTCCGCGACTTCGGTTGGAGTGCCGAACCGGCCTGCTGGTACCATTTTTTTGTATTCCTTGATCTGCGCTTCGGGCAGATCATCGAGAAAGTCAGTGGCGATAAAACCGGGGGACACGCAATTGACCGTGATTTTTCGTTTGGCGACTTCCTTGGAGAGTGACTTCATCAGGCCAATTTGCCCAGCTTTGGAAGCAGCATAATTGCTCTGGCCGGGGAAACCAAGATGCGCCATGGGTGAGGTGATAAAGATAATGCGTCCGTATTTCTGCTTCATCATCAGTGGCACGGCAAGCTTCGCCGTGATATAACCGCCGGTGAGATTGACATCGACAACCCGCCGCCAATCATCCTCCTTCATCAGGGCCAGCACCGAATCACGACGGATGCCGGCATTGTTCACCAGAATGTCCAAGGTGTCGAATTCTTGCTCAATCCTGACAAAAAAGCCGGCCACTTCCTGATAATTGCTGACGTCGACCTGATGCAAACGTAATCGTTGTCCATATTGGGCCTGCTCCTGGGCAAAGACTTCGGCGGCCTGCCGGTTACCGCCATACAATCCGATGACGGTTGCTCCCTCCGCGAGCAGAGCTTCGCTCACCGCTTTGCCTATACCACGGGTTGCACCGGTGACCACAGCTTTTTTTCCTTCAAATTCAAGCATATTCCCTCACTGGATTTGCAATTGACCTCATCAGCCTCGTACATACCCATCGACATCATTGGCGACAATGACCCCATAATTGATGGCCCCCAGCCAACCGCTCATGATAATGCCCACCGAACCGACGTGGAACAATCCGTGGATTTCCCGGTGCAAAGAGCGGGAAATATCAAGTCCTTCGAATTTAGTCCCGAACGAGGTTCCTTTGGTGTGCAGGGTGTAGCGTTGGAAGGTCCGGGGGGTGGCGGATTCGATTGTGTCCACCTTGCCACGGATACCGGGGACGTATCGTTCCAGATCATCGAAACAGCGTTCGATCATTGCCTCCTTGGCCTGCCGGTAGCTTTCGGAATCCAGCTCGGCCCAATCGTCATAATTGGCATTCATCGAGGCCACTATGGTATAATCCGGTACCGATTGGGGACGGGTTTTCGGATAGTAAACGGAAAAGGTCCGGCTTTTAGTATCCATCCGCCGCATTTCCTCGGAAGAAAACTCCTCGGCAGTGGAGGTGAAAAGCAGATCGCCGATATCCGCGATGGTTTCGCCCCTGCGAATACCAAAATAAACCTGACAGCTTGAATTATTCACCTGAACATTCTTGAACCGATCAAGAAAATCGGCCGCAAACTGCTCCTGGCCCACCATCTCGTCAATGGTGTTGGTGATTCCGGCATTGGAAACAACCGCCTTGGCCGCGATCGTTTTGTTGCCAACCATAACCCCGCAGGCTTTGTTGTGCTCGATCAGGATGTGATCCACCCGGGCATTGGTGCAGATGGTCACACCGTTTTTCTGCATTTCCTCCGCCATCAGGCCAATGAGTTTATCAGTGCCGCCTTCAAACGTAAACACACCCCTGTTCATAAAATTGGAAAAAACGATACCATAGGTTATGGCTGGCTCATCCAGAGTCGAGCCATTGGCATAGGTGATGGGCTCCATGAGGAGACGATGGATATCGCTGCGCCCCGGGAAATAGCGGGTAAACAATTCTCTGGTGGACAAAGACTGGTCGTCGTAAAAATTCATGCCATCCACAGTGGCGAAGAATTCCGTGACGACAGCAGCCGGCACCGCAAAACGCTCCTGAAGGATACGAATAAAATCATCCTTGCTGAAGGTCGTGGTCAAGGAAAACTGGGGGTTGTCGAAAACAATGTTCTTCAGCTGGACGATTGAGTCGCGAATGGCCGGTCCCCAGTATTTTTTGCAGGTTTTGACCATGCCATAGGGAAAGCCATGCAGAGAAACATCGAAGATGTGCCCTCCCCGCTTGAACCAGGTGGCCAGGCCACCCAATTGAAAATGGTGTTCCAGCAGGAGAACCCTGTGTCCGGCACCTGCCAGCCTGTTGGCACAGGTCAAGCCGCCGAGTCCGGAACCTACCACGACCACATCGTATCGGGCTTCCAACCTGTCCAATGGTGTGTATTGCATCGTCATCTGTCTCGCTTGTTAGTGCCGATCCGGAAACGTTTTGACTGCATGCCAATGGGTACATTCACCAGCCTGCCTCAAAGTGAAGCTGGTTATCTCGTTTCTGGACAGACTCGCATGAAAGCCCTGTCAACTCGTACAGCGGACATTGCAGATACCTGAATCCGTGCCGGCTGAAGAACCGCATTCCTCCCTGGCAAAGCTGGGAGAGTGACGGTCAGATTTACTGGAGCAGATGCCGGTTGACCACGGTAATACCGCTCAGCATGGCGCCGATAATACCCAAAAAACCCTGATCTGTCCCCGCTATGAACAGGTTTGGCCAGGGGGTGACCCCATCCTTGATTTTCACGGCACTGCCGTATATGGCCCCATGAGCCTTACGGGTGTACCGTTCAATGGTCAGCGGAGTAAAACTGTCCCGATAGACAACGGCGTGCTGATAGGGGCCAATGACCTCCTCACTTGCCCGGATCGAGGCCGTTGCCCACTGTTCTTTGCCGGACAGGTATTCACTGGTGGACAATGCCTTCCACAGCGAATAATTGGCGGCGTTAGTCACCCGGACCTGTCGCAACTCCGCGGGAATCTGATCCTGAAAATTTTCCGGGAAACAGATCACCCCCCAACTGGTATCAATAAAGGTAGACGGACGCTGGTATCTGAGTTGTTTCCCGGTATGGTAAAAAATTATAGTTTGTTGCCAGTCCCTGCCGCCAGCGTACGTTGAGGGGAGAAGGGCGATGGTTTCCATGAAACTCATTCGGCCGCAGTAGGGATCCTGGGGCAGATCCCAGCCGGAAAGACGAATCGTTTCAGGAATTCCGGCAGTGGACAGCACAGCCTCCGCAGTCAATTCTTCACCATCTGCGAGGCGTACGCCCTGGATACGGCCATGAGCAACGAGGATCTTTGCAACCGGACAACGGTAGCGTATTGCCCCACCGAAATGGAGATACTGATTGACGAGCAGTTCGAGGAATTCGCGCATGGTCCCGACAGGGCGAAAAAACCCCTCCTCGAAAACAGCTCGGAACATGATCGCAAACTGACCAAGATCCATGTCATGCTCCTCTGCATTGCCATAGATCATCAACGGCAACAACAGCATGTCCTCCAACAGCGGCACGCCGAGCCTTTCAGCCAGAAACTGCCGTGCCGAACGCCAGGGACCGGGCTGGAAAGGATCGTACTGCAGAATTTCCCGCCTCAAGAGCCGAAACCGATCGATTACGGCCGGGAACTCCCTGGCAATCTCCTCTTCCAGCAGGCGACAATCATTTGCAAATGCCAGCTTTCGCCCGGAAAAACGAATTTCCGAACCGATTTGTTCCCGAAGAACGAACTGTTTGCGGGAGAGATGCAATTGGCGGAAGAGCCGGTTCAGAGGGGCGCGTTTGTCGCCGGGAAGCGCACAGTTGGTCATGGCGTGCAATCCCGTCTCAAGCAGGTGTCCCTGACGGAAATAATATGAATTCAAGCCGCCGGGGAGGGAATGTTGTTCCAGGATAAGGGTTTTTCTGCCGAAGCGGGCGGCGCGAATACCCGCTGCTATTCCCGACAGACCGCCTCCGATGATGATGAGCTGATAATCAGCCATACAGACATAAAAAAACCGGTTCAACCCGGTATCTTACCCAGAGCAACGCTGACAAGCGGCCCGGGATTCATACATCTTTCAGTTTCGGCTCCAGATAATTCACACAACTGGTCAGGGTAGCGAGTTCCGGATATTCATCCTCAGGGATCTGCAATTTATATCGCTTGCGTAATTCCATGACAATATCAAGAAAATCCATGGAGTCGAGATCCAGTTGATCGCGTAGAGGCGCATTGGCATCAAGTTGGTCAAATTCAGCTTCTTCGTCAATATCTGCTATGATTTCAAGGATTACATCCTTGATTTCCTCACGGGTCATACCACTGTTCCTTTCAATATAAAAAAAACGGACTTGTTCAGTTCACGAAAAAGTGGAGAAATACCATACCTGCCGCTACTTCGCTACAAATCTCTCCACAATGACCACGGAATTTATGCCAAGCATACCAAACGAATTGTTGAGAATGGCATCAACCCTCTCCACCTGGCGAGGTACATTGACCACCAGTCCGGGAAGCGCACATTCCGGGTCAAGAGAATCCAGGTTAATGGTAGGGTGGACAAAATGGTCGTCAAAAGAAGGCAGGTTCCCGGCAAGCTCAAGGACACCGGCTGCGCCCATGGCATGTCCTATACTGGATTTGGTGTTATTGATCCAGGTATCTGGGCAATCGGCAAATAGTGCCCGAATAGCACTGCACTCCTCCTCATCCCCTTGCTTGGTGCCTGTGGCATGGGTGTTGAGAATGGAGATGTCAGCAGGTGCCAGGCCGGCTCTTTGCAATGCTTTGTCCATGCATTGCCGCTGTCTGGGACCATAAGGAAGAACAAAATCCCTGGCATCCGAATTCATGGCATATCCGGTAATCTCACCATGAATGTGGGCTCCCCTTGCCAGGGCGTCATCGAGTCGTTCAAGGGTAAAAACACACCCTCCCTCAGCAATGACAATGCCATTGCGGTCCCGATCAAAGGGACGACTGGCCTTAGTGGGATCGTCATGCTCGGCCAGGGCCCCCTGGGCACGGAAACTGGCGAAAATGCCAAAAGACCCGACACACTCGGATATCCCGCCGCACATGGCCAGGTCGACCTCTCCGAGCCGCAGCATCTGCATCCCCTGAATCAGGGCGGCATTGCCGGCGGCACAGGCTGCCCCGATGGAGTAGTGCGGCCCGGTCAGCCCGAGATTCATGGTGATCTCGCCAGCGGGATTGTTGAGGACTGTCCGTGGATTATGGTGATGGGTCCAGTAGTTGACGTCGTAATCGAACTTGCTGATGTTGTAGACTTCGTTCTCTGTTTCCACCGTACCGTGCTCGGTCAGGCCGATATAGACTCCGGTGGCCGCCTTGTCGTGCCGAGAGAAATCGATACCCGCATCGACAAGAGCTTCATTGGCACAATACACACCGATACAACCGGCGCGGGTCCCTCGTTTGTTCTCCCGTTTTTTCCGATACCTGGTTTCGGCAAAGGTACAAAGACCAGCCGGACAGGATCCCATGTAGCGAAGATCTATCGTGGAAACCCCGCTTTTCCCGGCAAGAAGATTGGCGCGAAACTCAGCCAGGTTGGCAGCACCCGGGGCGACAAGTCCAACCCCGGTGATCACGATCCGTTGATTATCGGTAAGCGATTTCATACTTTCAGGCAGCGGCAGCGCCGCCTCCGCCCGCCAGTTCACGGACGATTGCCGCCACACTGCTCACCGCCTCGTCGAGCTTATCGGCCATGGGGCCACCGGCCTGGGCCATATCAGGACGTCCGCCTCCCTTGCCGCCAACGATTCGGGCCACCCGATTGATCAAGTCGCCGGCTTTGATCCGCCCGGTATATTCCTTGCTGACCATGGCCAGAAGTGCGGCCTTGTTGTCCAGCTCCCCGCCCAGGACGATGATACCGCTTCCCATGCGGTCACGAATCTTATCGCCGATTTCCCGCAGTGTCTTGGGGGAATCAAGTGGTACCTTGGCAGCAATCACCCGAAGGCCGTCGACCTCGACACTGGCTGCCAGGTACCTGTCAAGATCAGACAGGGCCATGGCGGCATTCAGGGAAGCAACCTGTTTTTCCAAATCTTTCTGGCGTCTTAACAGATTTTGAATTTTTTCAGCAGCACCTTCGAAAGGTCCTGAAATCATCGTGCTGACCGCTGTCGCCTGCCGATCCATTTCCTGCATCCAGTGAACAGCACCTGCTCCGGTCACTGCTTCAATGCGGCGAACACCGGCGGCAATACCGGTTTCAATAATAATCTTAAATAAGCCAAGGTCACCGGTTCTTTGCGCATGGGTTCCACCGCACAATTCCTTACTGAACCCACCGATGCTGACAACCCGCACTTCATCCCCATATTTCTCGCCGAACAGGGCTGTCGCTCCGTCGGCCATCGCCTCATCACGCCCCAATATCGTGGAGGCCACCGGGGTATTGTCACGAATCTGTTGATTGACCAATTGCTCTACGGCAAAAATCTCATCCAGGGACAATGGTGAAAAATGGGTGAAGTCAAAGCGCAACCGGTTATGATCCACGGCGGATCCAGCCTGCTTGATATGATCGCCCAGGATCTTTTTCAATGCAGCCTGCAGCAGGTGGGTTGCGGTATGGTTGCGAACCGTGTCCGCCCGCCGTGCCGCCACCTGCATATCTACCCTGGTTCCGGTTTTCAGAATACCCTGAACAATCTCTCCCTGGTGAAGGATCAGGCCTTCAACTGGGGCCAGCGTCTTTTCAACCAGAAAACGTCCACCTGCCCAGGTTATCTCACCCTGATCGCCGATCTGCCCTCCGGATTCAGCGTAAAAAGGGGTCTGGTTGCAGAAAAGCCGCACTGTATCTCCCATTTTGGCCTCTGCTGCCAGTTGTCCTTCCCGGTTGATGATCGCCTCCACCACGGCAAGCCCCTGAGTGCTTGAATATCCAATGAATTCAGATTTTTTCCCCAGACCGGCAAGTTCGATGACCCCGACATCAAGATGGTCGACATCCCCGCCTTTCCATGATTTCCGTGATTGCTCGCGTTGCTGTTCCATGGCCAGGGTAAAGCCGGCCTCATCAAAGGACACGTCCCGCTCGATGGCCACATCGCGAACAATATCCACCGGAAAACCATAGGTGTCGTAGAGTTTGAAGATAAAATCACCCTGAATGGTCGGCGGCCCACTGTTGCTGTTTTGCAGACGATCAATTTCCTGATCGAGTTTTTGCAGGCCATGATCCAATGTTTCCCCGAAACGCTGTTCCTCATTGGTCACTACTTTGGCAAGTAATTCTCTGGTATTGTTGAGGTGGGGATAGGCCTCATGCATATGCTCGGTCACAAGGGCGCAAATACCCGGAAAGAATGAACTCAGCCCCAGAGAACGCCCATAACGAATGGCACGGCGCATAATGCGGCGCAGCACATACCCCCGCCCTTCATTGGAGGGCAAAACACCATCAGCGACCAGAAAAGTGGTTGCCCGGGCATGATCCGCGATAACCCGCATGGAAACATCATCTTTATCATTGGCATGATAGGGCCTGCCTGCCTGCCCGGCAATATGCTCGATGATTGGCGAAAAAAGGTCGCAGTCGTAGTTGTTGACCTTGCCCTGCAGGACCGCGGCAACCCGCTCGAGCCCCATGCCGGTATCAATGGAGGGCTTGGGCAGCGGGGTCATGGTTCCGGTTTCATCCCGGTTAAATTGCATGAAAACCAGGTTCCACAGCTCGAGGAACCGGTCGCAATCACACCCAAGGACGCAGTCAGGTCGACCGCACCCCACCTCCGCTCCCTGGTCGATATGAATCTCGGAACAAGGGCCGCAGGGGCCAGTGTCACCCATGGCCCAGAAATTGTCTTTCTCACCCATCCGGACAATCCTGCCTTTGGGCAGATCTTCTACCTGCTCCCAGAGGGCAAAGGCCTCATCATCGTCCTCATACACGGATATCCAGAGTTTTTTTGGATCAAAGCCCAGTTTGACGGTAAGAAATTCCCATGCAAAATCGATGGCTTCCTTTTTAAAATAATCGCCAAAGGAAAAGTTTCCCAACATCTCAAAAAAAGTGTGATGGCGAGCGGTATACCCGACGTTTTCCAGATCGTTGTGTTTGCCGCCGGCTCGGACGCTGCATTGCGCACTGGTGGCCCGGACATAAGGCCTTGTCTCCTCGCCCATGAACACTTTTTTAAATTGGACCATGCCTGAATTGACGAACAACAGGGTGGGATCGTCATGGGGCACCAGAGATGAAGCAGCGACCCTGGTGTGCCCCTTGCTCTCAAAATATTGAAGAAAACATTGTCTTATCTCGTTACCGGTCATGGGTCTCATCACGTTGATGTTGATAAGGAAGACTGTATACTCATGTCTGTCCAGAGTCAGGATATTCTGCTCTGAATCGAGGCGTGCTGGCCAATGTACCCGCAGACATCTACTTGATATTCACAAGGTATAGTTAACAGCGCACTAAAGAGTCAGAGAAAAACAGCCGTTTCCGGCTGGGCACGCGCCAGGATTGCCGGCCTCTCAGTCTGTTGTCGCAGACAGAAGACTATCCCCCTCCTGTCAGTCACCTCTGGTGTCTCAAGATTGAAGACTTAGCTTCTTATGATACCATGAAAAATACTGTTGCAAAGAAAAAACAATACCCGACCCGCACCTGATAAACAAACAGGCGGAATGCTCGCGCATTCCGCCTGTTTGTTTCTTTTCAGATACACTTATTCTCCCACCCGTGTTCTCAATGTTGCCGAGAATAGGGGGAGGAACAAGCCGGTCAGCCCATCTGTCTCTTGGCATCCACCAAATGATCGACCACCGAAGGGTCGGCCAGGGTGGAGGTGTCGCCAAAATCCTGAAAATCATTGGCGGCGATTTTACGCAGAATACGCCGCATGATCTTGCCGGAGCGAGTTTTCGGCAATCCCGGTGCCCATTGGATGACCTCAGGGGTAGCGATGGGACCGATTTCCTTGCGGACATGCTGTCGCAGTTCAGCTCGCAACTCCTCGCTCTCCTCGGCCCAGGACATCAGGGTGACATAGGCAAAAATAGCCTGCCCTTTGATCGGATGCGGCATTCCCACAGCAGCGGCCTCAGCCACGGCTTCATGGGCAACCAGTGCGGATTCGATCTCCGCGGTGCCAAGACGATGCCCGGAAACGTTGATGACATCGTCAAGCCGGCCCATAACCCAGAAATACCCGTCCTCATCCCTGCGGGCGCCATCCTCGGGATCATAAGTATCGGCATAGCGGTTGAAATAGGCTTTTTTGTATCGTTCCGGATTGCCGAAAACCCCCCGTAACATGCCGGGCCAAGGTTTACGGATAACCAGGTGCCCGCCCTCGTTCGGCCCTGCTTCCTGGCCGGACTCGTTAAAGATGGCCGCATCGATGCCCGGCAGAGGCAGGGTGGCTGACCCGGGCTTGAGCGGTGTCACATAAGGAAGGGCCGAAATCATGATCCCACCAGTCTCGGTCTGCCACCAGGTATCGACTATGGGCAGTTTTTCCTTCCCGATATTAATGTAATACCACATCCAGGCCTCGGGATTGATGGGTTCACCCACCGTGCCGAGAATACGCAGACTGGACAGATCCCATTTCTGAGTCGGCTCGACCCCTTCCCGCATCAAGGCGCGAATGGCAGTCGGTGCAGTATAGAAAATATTGATCTTGAATTTTTCGACTATTCTCCAGAAGCGGTCCGGCCCCGGATAGGAGGGAATCCCTTCGAACATGACCGTGGTTGCCCCCAACCCCAATGGCCCATAGAGAATATAACTGTGTCCGGTGATCCAGCCGATATCGGCGGTGCAGAAATGAATATCCTCGTCCTTGAGATCGAAAACCCATTGCGCTGTATGCATAGCGTAGGTCAGATACCCGCCGGTGGTATGGACAACTCCTTTTGGCTTGCCGGTGGACCCGGAGGTGTAAAGGATGAAGAGCATGTCTTCGGCATCCATGGACTCAGGCTCGCAGAACGAAGAAATATCGTGAGCATGCACTTCTCTGTGCCACCAGCAATCTCGACCTTCCACCATATCGATGTCAGTACCTGCCCGCCGGACGACAACACAGGTCTCCACACTGGGACAGGTCTCAAGGGCCTCGTCGGCGTTCGGCTTAAGCGGAATCGCTTTACCGCCGCGAAGAACGGCATCCGCGGTGATCAGAACCTTGGCATGACAGTCCTCGATACGGCTCTGCAGTGCCACTGCTGAAAATCCACCAAAAACCACTGAATGAACAGCACCAAGACGGGCACATGCCAGTAGAGAAATGGCCAACTCAGGGACCATGGGAAGATAAATGGCCACCCGGTCTCCCTTCTTGACACCTTTTTTCTTCAACACATTGGCGAAACGACAGACCTCGTCATGGAGCATCTGGTAGGTGTAGACCCTGACATCCTCTTCAGGTTCTCCCTGCCAGATAATGGCTGCTTTATTGCGTCGGCCATCGGTAAGGTGCCTGTCAAGACAGTTGGCGGAAATGTTGAGCTTACCGCCAAGGAACCATTTCACCTCAGGAACCGACAGGTCATATTCAGTCACCTTGTCCCATTTTTTGTCCCAGGTCACCAATTCCTCGGCGCGTTCAGCCCAGAACCCTTCCGGGTCTTCGAGGGAGCGGGCATAGGCCTTCTGATATTCCTCCATGGATTTCACCCAGGCCTGTTCACGCCCTTTTTCCGGCGGTGGAAACACCTTTCCTTCTGCCAGCAAACTGGTGATTTTGTCTTCCATTGCGCTCATAACCCCCCCCTTCAACTGAATTTTAACCTATATAACAGAGCCATGTTCGCCCTTCTGCCGTACTGTGCGAGCGGCAAAAGGTCAACCAGTGCTCCACCCTTTCCCTAATGATCTGATGACCTAATGACCTAATGACCTAATGAGCGTCCACCCTGAAACGAAATATAGTCTTCTGAATTATAAAGCTCAGATCAACATCTCATGCGGCTGAACCAATGGATCACTGGCCAAACAGCCGATGGAAAAACGAAGGGCAAACTTCCCAACGCTGATCGCTCTTTTCTCAGGGCGAGCGTACTTAAAAAAACCGTAATGGCCGACGACTACACAGGATGGTATTACCTTCGAAATACATCTTAAAACTGCGCTTGAAATATAGAGCCACTCACTGAGTCCAGTTGCATGACCAGAAGAACGTTTTTTCAGCATGGCAAACATCTAGCGGTTGACAAAAAGCCAGGTTTCATTTAATTAATAACTTAAATTCTAAAATACGCAAACAAAAAAATGCACAATACGCAAATCGACGATGTGGCCGGTGTCCTCAAGGCCATGGCCCATCCCATCCGTTTGAAAATCCTCTACCTCCTTGGTGATGAGGAATTGTCGGTCTGTCAGTTGCGGGCGAGTGTGCAGACCACAAACGCTAATATCTCGCAACATCTTTCCATCCTCCGCCGCCATGGCGTCATTACCTGCCGCAAAGAAGCCAATTTCATCTACAACCGCATCGCCGACCCCCGTATCACGCAACTCATTCAGAACCTCCAGGGCCTCTTCTGTGCGACCAGAGTGAACAGCGACAAAACTCACAAGGCAGAGTAACTCCATAAAAATCATACCTGCTCATTGCCTGATCGTCGATCCATGAATCTGTCACGGCCGCCTGACCGTCGATCGATGGAGTGCCGGCGAATGGACACTGAGGCTCAACGATGCTGTTTCCTGAGGCGGAGACGCAAGAGCCTGGGCACACACACCAGGGCGACAAGGATCAATATGCCACCGAGATACCAGGGAAAACAGCCGATTGCTTCCCGGAAAGCATGGTTGGAAACCAACGCTTCGCTCCATTCAGGGTGTACCTCTTCCTGCGCTCTTCGGTAATGGAGAATGAGACCGGCAAACACCATGCCAATGAACCCGTAGGCGGCATTGAATGCCAGTCCTTTGAAACTCAATACCGTGGCCCGCTGGTGCGACGCGGTGATTTGATTGAGATAATGACTGGTGAAAAAACTTGTCAGCATCAGGCCGACAAACACTGCCACCATCGGTAACACCCCGAAGTAAGGAATAAACAACGTCAATCCCGCCAGGGCGACAAGGGCAAAGCCACTGACCAGGACAAGATTAAGCCCCGGAGAAAAGCGTTCGACCATGATCCGGGCAATCCTTGGCACAAAAAGGCCCAGAACGGCAACCGCTGAACCAATGATGCCGAAACTGGCCTCAGGCAGTTGAATGAGGCGATAATATTCACTGGTCAAGGTGACGATCATCCGCAGGGTATGATCGAGAGTCATGGCAAACAGAATGATTGCCAGGGCCAGAGGGGTACGGATAATCCATTGCCCCGCGTGCAGAGTGCGTTGAGTCAATTCCCACAATCCAGCAGAACTTTTCGGTGGGATCTCCTGTGCATCATGTACCTGCGGATCACGCATTTTTAAGGTGACATAAAGCGCCAGCAGGCTGAAAAGCAGCGTCAGGTAGATGGGATAGCGCATACTCATCTGCTGTTCGATTCCACCGGACTGACCCAGCCAACCAAGAAATCGATTAACCATGCCGGGATCATAAACCAGTCCTCCCAGAGTCATGGCAAAGATGTACCCGAGACTCTGGACGCGCATCTGCACATCAAGCACCCTGGGCCATTCCTTGGCCAGCCCCTGTTCCACCAATGTGTCATACGCCAGGGCCTCGTCGGCGCCACTGGCCATGGCCTCGGCCAGACCACTGAGAATCCGGTTGATTAAAAACGCATAAAAGATCAGCTGCAGATTGCCAAGCGGGACAAAGGCAATCAACGACATCTCCATAATCATCAACGCCGTTGTTGCGACCAGCAAGCGTTTTCTGCCAAGGGCGTCGGCCAGCACCCCGGAGGGTACTTCAGCAAGAACAATGGTAAAGGCCCATACGGTGTTGAGCAGAGCAAACTGCTCCAGGGTCAACCCGTAATCAAGAAACAGAATAGTAAAGACCGGATAGTAGAACCGGGCGTTGAAAAGGAGCCGAAAGGCGATGAATAAACGGATATTGGGTAGAGAAAAGGGAGAGACCGGTCCAGGCGTCTTTTTTTCCGGGTCTGTTGTTGCACATCCGTCCATATCAGTCCGCCGGGATATCCCTCTGCGCCTCTACCTTACTCTTCACGAAAGACTCATAGTCCTGAATCCGTGAAGGCTGGACGCTTGTATTGGAAATATACTGCTGTAATCATACTATAATTGCAGCGGAATCCTAGACAATACCTTTCGCCAGCCGCCCTTCGGGGGCGCTTGTTCACGGATGCAGGATAGTCCTGTTCAGTGCCCTGATCCGGGAGGGCATAGCGATGCTGCCGGGCCCCTCGTTGATCAAAGGTACGCCCGATCGTTGGTCGAAAAAGTGCCGGATAATTGGATAGAGAGAACAAAACAGGCAGGAAGGCGCTGAGCCTCCCTGCCTGTTCCTGGTTAATCGTACTTTTTCTGTGACGAGGCTTTGCCTCCTGGTTACAGCAGACCCTTGAAAAAGTCGTTGCCCTTGTCATCGACCAGAATAAAGGCGGGGAAATCGACGACCTCAATCTTCCACACCGCTTCCATGCCGAGTTCAGGATAATCGAGACATTCGACTTTTTTGATATTTTCCTCAGCCAGCAGAGCAGCGGGACCGCCGATGGAGCCAAGATAAAACCCACCGTGCTTCTTGCAGGCATCGGTAACCTGTTGGGAACGATTACCCTTGGCGATCATGACCAGGGATCCACCATGGCTCTGCAGCAGGTCGACATAGGAATCCATTCGTCCAGCCGTGGTGGGGCCAAAGGAGCCGGAAGGCTTGCCCGCCGGGGTCTTGGCCGGGCCGGCATAATAGACGGGATGGTTCTTGAGATAATCGGGCAGAGGCTGACCGGCATCAAGGAGTTCCTTCCATTTGGCATGGGCGATATCACGGCCGACAATAATGGTCCCGGTCATTGACAGTGGCGTTGAGACCGGATGTTTGGTCAATTCCGCCAGCACCTTATCAATCGGCTGGTTAAGATCGATCTTCACCACCTGCGACGAATCGCGGTCACGGTACTGGGCGGGAATCAGATCGCCCGGGGTGGTGTCCATTTGCTCGATCCACAGTCCATCCTTGTTGATTTTAGCCTTGATATTGCGGTCAGCGGAACAGGATACACCCATGCCGACGGGGCAGGAGGCGCCATGGCGGGATAAACGAACCACGCGGATATCATGGGCGAAATACTTGCCGCCGAACTGAGCACCCAGGCCAAGTTTACCGGCTTCCTCAAGGAGTTCTTTTTCCAGCTCCAGATCGCGGAATGCACGACCATACTCGTTCCCGCTGGTGGGCAGAGCATCGAGGTACTTGGTCGAAGCCAGTTTGACTGTTTTCAGACAGGTTTCAGCGCTGGTACCGCCGACAACAAAAGCGATATGATAAGGGGGGCAGGCTGCCGTGCCCAGTGATTTCATTTTTTCCACCAGAAATTTCTTCAAGGTTTCGGGATTGAGCAGGGCCTTGGTCTCCTGGTAGAGATAGGTTTTGTTCGCGCTGCCGCCGCCCTTGGCCAGAAAGAGAAATTTGTACTCATTGCCGGTGGTGGCATAGATATCGATCTGCGCCGGCAGGTTGGTCTTGGTATTGACCTCTTCGTACATGTTCAGCGCCGCATTCTGGGAATAACGCAGGTTTTCTTCACTGTAGGTGGTAAAGACGCCGGCGGAAATCTGCTCGGCATCGTCACAGCCTGTCCAGACATTCTGACCTTTTTTGGCAACGACACAGGCGGTACCGGTGTCCTGGCAAATCGGCAGGACGAAGTCGGCGGAGACCTCGGCGTTACGCAACATGGCCAGGGCCACTTCCTTGTCATTGGCAGAGGATTCCGGATCATCAAAGATCTTGGCCACCTGTTGATTATGGGCGGGACGCAGCAGAAAGGACACTTCACGCATGGCCTGGTTAGCCAGCACCTTCAGTCCCTCGGGAGCGACCGTAAGGATCTCCTCTCCATTGAAGGTCTCCACAGAGACATACTTGGCCGAACCCTCCAATAAGCGGTACTTGGTTTCATCTTTACCGAGGGGAAAGGGATCCTGATACACAAAATCTGCCATATTATTACTCCTTGTTTGAATAAAAAAACTGCAACATGGACCAGCCCAACACCAAGGCCGGCAATTGACCATTGGGACAATCTCTTCATCTCCGCCTTCTCCGGGGCAAAGGGCCGATGGCTCCCTGCCGAGATGCCGGCACCATGCATACCAGCCAGAAAAGTCGCGGAACCGGCACTCCTTTTCAGCTCTGTCTTTTTACCCTGCCGTGCCCGCAAAGGCAAGCCCCGGAAACAATTGAATGGTTAGCAGGTTACCCCTTGTCACCTCTCGATTCTATTCCTGTTTCCTCTTCTTGGAAATATCACCCACTCCGGTCCTTCTCTCTGTCACTTTCAGCACACCCATTGGGTACCGGCGGCAGCAAAAAAGAAGTGCTCACCAAGATGTTGCTGTAAACGGGCCGCATTAGCCAAACCGGTACAATGGGATGCCCCCAGACGCTGGACACCAAATTGATGCAGGGCGGCTACCGTGGCCTCAAACTGGGCGGCATCGGCAAAACCGAGATGCGTGCCGCCGATCACTGTGTGTATGGGTTGATCTGGCAGCATGGCATTGACATGGGTGAGAATATTGATCAAACCGGCATGGGCGCAACCAAGGAGTACCACCAGGCCCTGGTCCGTGGTAACCACGAGAGAAAGATCGTCCCGGAGGGCATCCTGTTCCCAGGCACCGTCAGCGGAGCGAATTTTCATGGTGCTGTCTGGCGGCTCGAACTCAGTGACCTTAGGAACCTCACCGGTCAGATAGATGCCGGGAAAGATCTCTGTAAAGGCTGTAACCGCCTGAAACCTCGCACCCAGGGATTCAAGGTATTCCTTTTTATAGCGTATACCAATCTCCCGACACGCATCATCCTTGAGCCAGTAGCGGTCGACAAAACTCTCCGGATGTATGTAGACATTGATCGGCCCACTCATATTCAATGCGTCCGGCAGACCTGAAGTGTGGTCATAATGACCGTGACTGATAACAATGCCGTCCAGTTGCCGGAGATCGATCCCCAGCACCCGGCTGTTGGTCAGCAGCCCCATACCCTGGCCGGTATCCAGCAGCAACCGGTGGGGTCCTGCTTCCAGATGGACAGCCCAACCATGCTCGCCAATCAGTCCATGAGGCGAGGCAACGGAATTTTCACAAAGAACAGTCATTCGGCATTCCATGTTTATCTCCTTCCGGTTATGAGAACAGCCAGGACCTGCCGTATTCAGGCCGGCAACGAACTGTTCATCTGCAAGCGATCACAGGTACGTGGTAAAGTAAACAGTTACACCCCCGTGATTGGTTTCGTCCATCTTTACTCAAAAAACGAAAAAAGTAGTATACCCCATTGGACCACCATGGGGAAACCATACCAGAACTACACCAATTTGGCCATAACGCGATTCGCCAGGGGCAAACCGCTACGGGTGAGCAGAAGGTTATCCCCGTGGATCGTTAACAGATTCTGATGAAGCAGAGAGGACAGTGTCTCGCCATAATATGCGTGTACATCGATTCCGAATCGTCGCCGCAGTCCGGTCATGGATATCCCGGCGAGCAGCCGCAGTCCCATGATCACTGTTTCCCGAAAAGCGGCTTCCGGGGACAGTTCTTCCGTCTCATCCCAGAGAGTTTCTCCGGCGACAATCCGTCGACAGAACTGATCAAGCCCGGAAACCGTGGATCGGCGCTGGCCGCCAAAAGCGGAAACCGCGCCAGGTCCCAACCCAAGATACTCTCCATTGTCCCAATAATTCAGATTATGGCGACACGCCTTGCCGACAACAGCGTAGTTGGAAATCTCATACCGGGCCAGAGGGCTGGTGGCAAGCACCTTTTCGATGGCGGCCATCATGGCCAATATCTCATCCTCGGTGGGCAGGCACAGTTTTTTTTGCACCACCTCAAAAGCAAGCGGAGTGTCATCTTCGACAGTCAATTCATACAAGGACAGGTGCTCCGGAACAACTGCCAGTGCCTGCTCCAGGTTCTGTTGCCAACACTCCTGACTCTGTCCTGGCAACCCATACATCAGGTCCAGACTCAAGTTGGTGAATCCAGCCCTTCTCGCCGAGGCAATCGCGGTCAGGGCCTCTCCACCGGTGTGGAGGCGACCGAGCCGAACCAGTTCCCGGTCGTTGAACGACTGCACTCCGATGGAGATCCGATTGAAACCAATCCGGCGAAGCTGCTCCAATCCCCTGCCATCAATTGTGGCGGGATTGGTTTCGATGGTAATTTCCGGTTCTGTCGAGAAAGTGAACAAGCTTTGACAGTCGCCAAGCAGAAGTTCCAGCGCCTCCACAGGCAGGATCGATGGGGTGCCGCCTCCGAAGAAAATGCTGACAAAGGAAAGGCGCTGCACCTCGGGCAGATTGGCCCACTGCCGCATCTGCAGGCGGACAGCCTCGACATAGCCCTGCACGTCATTTGCCGCCGGAGGAAAGGAATAAAAGCTGCAATAAGGACATTTACCGCGGCAGAAGGGAACGTGCACATACAGCCCTGCCCGGGTGGACAGCTCCATCAATCCTTCCGCTCAAGAATCCGGCGGCATTCGTCGCGAATTCGAGCCATAAGCCCCTGGTCGGCGAAGCTGTACACTTGATCACCATCCCCGATAATCAGGTGGTCAAGGAGATTGATATGCATGAAGGAACAGATCAGGTGCAGGGAGCGGGTCAACTCCTCGTCCTGACGGGAGGGAGCCAAGGCCCCCGAGGGATGATTGTGAGCGATCACCAGGGCGCTGGCATTGCGGGCTAGGGCGGCCTTGATCAGCTCCCGCGGGTACACGGTATTGACCGTCACCGTTCCCTCCGCCACCACATCGGAGTCAATGACAGCGTGGGCCGCATCGAGGAAAACCACTCGCAAAACCTCGTGGGGCAATCCCCGCATGGCGTGAATAAGATAATCCGCCACCTGGCGGGAGGAATGCACATAGTGCTTGCCGACAATCCGCTGCTGGAGATAGCGCCGAGCCACGCCCTGGATAAACCGCAGCGCAAAAATATTTTTGGGACCGACCCCTTTGATCTGCTGCAACTCCCCCGGGGAGGCGTCAAGGACGGCGGGCAGGGTCTTGAACTTGGCTAAAGCCCCCCTGGCCGCGTCCTTACAGTCGGAACGAGGAGTACCGAAGGTGAGCAGGAGTTCGATGATCTCACTGTCAGTGAAAGCCTCGATCCCCTGTGCAAGGAATTTATCGCGAAGACGCTGCCGATGCCCCGCACCCTTCTGCTGCCATTCATCTTTGTCCACGAAGGGTTCCTAACCGTTGAGCTCCTGCTGAAAAAGGTCGTTGACCATCTGTGGGTTGGCCTGGCCTTTGGTCTTCTTCATCAATTGACCAACAAAAAAACCCAGCACCTTGGCCTTGCCTTCGCGGAACTGCTGCACTTGTTGGGGATGAGCGGCAATGATCTCCCGCACCAGGGCGACCAGCTCTCCTTCATCGCTCATCTGCACCAGGCCCTTGTCCTCAACGATGCGTTCCGGGTCAGCCCCGGATATCAGCATTTCGGCAAAAACCGTCTTGGCGATCTTACCCGAAATCTTGCCATCTTCGATGAGCCCCAGCAGCGCGGCCAGCTGCCGCGGCCGCACCGGACACTGGTCGATCCGCTCCGGTCCGTAGTCGCGTAGAACCTCAGTGCCGATGAAGTTGGCTGCTTTCTTGACATTGCCGTACAGCCGATAGGTTTCCTCGAAATAATCCGCCAATTCGCGGGAAGCGGTGAGGAGGTCGGCATCATAGTCACTTAATTCGAAATCACGGACAAATCGCAACCGTCTCTTGTCGGGCAATTCTGGTAACTGTTCCCGGATCCTGGCAATCCAGATCTCGTCCAGGACCACCGCGATGAGATCAGGATCCGGAAAATAGCGGTAATCGTGGGCCTCCTCCTTGCCACGCATGGGCTCGGTATGCCCGGTGTCCGGGTTCCAGAGAAGTGTCTGCTGCACCACCTGCTCTCCTTCCAGGAGGAGATCACGCTGCCGCCGCACCTCATATTCCAGGGCCTGCTGGACATTACGAAAAGAGTTCATGTTTTTCAACTCGGTGCGGATGCCAAACTCCCTCTGCCCCACTGGTCGCAGGGAAATGTTGGCATCGCAGCGAAAACTGCCTTCCTGCATGTTGCCGTCACAGATATCGAGATAGCGGACAATGCCATGCAGTTTTTTTAGATACGCGACGGCTTCCCCCGGTGAGCGCAGGTCCGGTTCACTGACGATTTCCAACAGGGGGGTACCGGTACGGTTGAGGTCAACATAACTGACGGGTTCACGTTCGTCATGCACCAGCTTACCGGCATCCTCCTCCATGTGGATACGGGTTATGCCGATGGTTTTCCTCTGACCGTCCACCTCGATATCAATGCGGCCGTGCTCGCAGATAGGCAGATCGAACTGAGAGATCTGATACCCCTTGGGCAGGTCGGGATAAAAATAATTCTTGCGGGCAAAACGGTTTTCCCGGTTGAGAGTCGCCTCCGTGGCCAGGCCCAGCTTGATGGCCGACTCCACCACCTTGCGATTGAGGACCGGCAGGGAGCCCGGCATTCCCAGACAGACCGGGCAGGTGTGGGTATTGGGAGGCGCCCCGAATTCAGTGGAACAACCGCAGAAAATCTTGCTTCTGGTTTTCATCTGGGCATGGATTTCCAGCCCGATTACAGTTTCAAATTCCATGGTGGCACAGATGGTAGTGGTTATGACTGCTGGGCACCGGAATGAATCCAGGCCCGGATCTTGATCAGTTCCTCATCCCAGAGCCGGGACGCCCTGATGTGAATAAACATCCGGAACAGATCACCCACCAGGTGGGTTAACTGTTCAAGCAGGCCGATCCGTTCGAGAATCCTGCCTTCGAGGCTGTCGGCATCCTTGCCTTCATCTGCGGAATCGACGGTCCTGGGTAGACGGACATTACGAAACTCAAAGGTTGCCGCCGTGAGGGTCAGACTGAATTCATATTCGCCATGGGCAAGACGGATACGGGCCTGTTCCGGCTTTTTCGCCAGTCCCAACCCGGCTCTGGCTTCCTTCAACTCGGTCTGCAGACCACGACAGATGACTTTTTCACTGGTTTCGCCCTCACCGTACTCCAGCAGCATGTGTTTCTCGAAAACCACCAGAATATCACCCCGACCGGGCACCTCGACACTGCCACCACGCTCTTCGGACTTATACCAGAGCCAGGCAAGAAACTCCTGGCCAAGAAATCTTTTTTCCTGGATAAGATCGACAAGATCCATAAAACTTTCCCCTGAATCCATGACGTCTGGACTCTTGATTTGGATATATCTTGCTGTACTCAGATTACACTTGCAGTAGAATCCTTGACAATAACCTTCATCAGCCGCCCTTCGGGGCCAGATTTCCGTTATCTGTCAACCCTGGGGCCGCAAGGGTTACAGTTCAAGCGTGAGGGCTTCCTTCCCACTCTTCCTCTCCGAGGCATCAACACTTTTCTGGAAGATGGCGGAGGCTCGCTCCTGATACTGCCGGGCTTCCTCGGTCTTACGCTGACTGGTGCACAATTTGGCCAATTCCTGAAGAATTGCCGCGACGCTGGGATGTTCCGGACCATGCAGGGTTTCATTGATATGCAATGATTTCTGATAACAGGCCTCGGCCTGGAGATATTGTCCCTGGAGGCGATAGGACTCAGCCAGGTTGTTGAGACTGAGGGCCAGTTGCGGATGGGTGGGCCGCAGGGCCTGTTCGCGGATGCGAAGCAGTCGTTCATAGAGAGGCACTGCCTCTTTTTCCATCTCCAACTCCATGCACAGCGCGGCAAGTTTGTCGAGGAGAACGGCCAGGGCCGGGTGCTCTTGCCCTTTGGTTTGCTCCAGGATGGCCAGCGCCTTGCGATAGAGGGAAACCGCCTTGTCATACTCGCCCATGGTCTCCTGAAATTCACCGATCTGATACCAGCAGGTGGCCATTTCCGGATGATCCTGACCGAGTTTTCTGGCCATCACCGCCATGGCCTCTTTATACAGGGCGCCAGCCTTCTGGTACTGACCACTGAGCATAAGGGTGTAGGCAAGTTCCCGCTGGGCCAGCGCCAGGTCAAGCGGGTCTGCATCACTCTTCTCGCGGCAGAGACGGACATAGGTCGCAAACCAGGCCAGCGCCTCCTTATACCGATACAGGCTCCGCGCCGCCCTTCCGGCGGCCCGGAGATACATGGCATTCTCCGGCTCGCGCTCCAGAGCCTGGCGATACCGATCAAGCGCTGTCTGCAATTCGACCCGGAACTCGGCCAACTGACCGCTGTGGTAGCCGGCCCGGGCAGCGAGCGGATGCTCCTGTTGGCTCAGCCGGACCAGCAAGGCCTCCGCCTTTTCCGGATCCCCTTCCCGCAGGTTTGCCATGGCTTCTTGCTGCTCGGAAAAGTCGGTTGCCGGCATCTCAGCAAGGGTCTGGAGAATTTCCCCGCAGCTGGCCACCTCCTCGGCATAACTGTCTTCCAGAAGTGCCAGCTTGTCATTCATGATCACCAGTTCACGCTGCATTCTGTCCCGGTGTTTTTCATTCTGCTCACCAACGAGCCGGGCAAGAGCCGCCCGCTGTTTCTCTTCCAGATCATTGAGTCGATTCGCATAGGTTTGCAGAGAAAAGCGCACCTGTCCTGCTGTTGTTTCTTCTTTCAGGTCGGCCTCGGCTTCGGCAACCACTGCCGAGGTTTCAGGCTCTTCGACCGCAGCCTTGGGGACGACCGGCTCAATTTTTTCCTCTGGAGCAGCAGGTTCTTCTGCTGTCGCTGTTTCCGGACCGATCTCCAAACTCCGAATCTCTTCCAACGCCTCGACATCAGCCTGCTCAACAGGCACTGCCGCTGCGGACGCGGTCTCTCTATCCTCTATACCTTCGCCCGCACGAGCGGAATCCGTTTCCACCGATACCGCGGCCAGAACCTCCCCTTCCTGATGCGCCAGGACCGGTGATTCATCCATCTTGACATCAGAGGCATCAAGCCCGTCCACCGTTTCACCTGAAGGCGACGTGGACTCCTCTGGCTCCTGAATTGTCTCCCGAGGCTGAAGGGCCTCGGCGTCGACCTGTTTGTCCGGGAGAGGCGCTTCTCCTCTTTTCCGTGGCGTTCGCAGTTTCAGCGCCAGGATAATTGCTGCCACGACGATGATACCGACTGCCGCAAGCACAAAATTGATCATTATTCCTCCATCACGTTCAACTAGAGTTGATTGCGCTCAGCAGTTCACAGCAGTATGGCCGGCCGCATTTCCTCATACTTGTCCAAGGAGTCGCCTTCTGCCATTTGTAACCCGATGAGCCAGGGGATTTGCAGAATCAGAGAGAGGTTGAAGGTCTCCTTGAACAGATCTTCAAGAAGAGCCATTGCTTTTTTACTGGTGGAGAAAAAAAGCAAGGTATTATCGGTCAAGTTCCAGCAGAGATCGTAGGTGGAAGGGACCGGGAGGGATTTGCGGATCAATTCGGCATGAATGCGCTCCTTGATTTCCAGGCGGGCGGCTCGACTCAAACGGGGAATCTGCTTCTCCCGCTTGATCCGTTCCTCCTCCTTGGTAACATATTTTTTCAGGACCGATGGCGAAACCTTGCGCTCGTCCACCCGCATGGTCAACACCACATAATCACCCGCGGCATACGAACTGTATGCGAAATCAGTGTCAAACATATCAGCCACGGAAACCCAGCCGATGGAAAATTCGTCCAAAGTATCGTCAATATCCTTGAAACGATGAACAGCGATCCGTTCTTCCGCAAAATCCCAGAAGGATTCGGGGAGGTCTCCGACAACTGAAAACCGTATTATGGATGCCGATCCGGTCAGTAACCCCATAATTACCTGCTATATCATTAAATTATAAACAAATAAATTTCTCCGGGTACAACCCGAACCATGATCTTATTGTACTAGCAAACCCGCACCGACACCACAAGGAAATACATTAAACGGCCTGCCACTTCCGACCGCGGCAAAAAAAGAATACGCATGGATATTTTTCATTGACACCTGACCGAGAACTTTGTAAAGACTGACCTTCGAAATTGAGGGTCGTTAACTCAGCTGGTAGAGTATCTGCCTTTTAAGCAGAGAGTCGCGCGTTCGAATCGCGCACGACCCACCACAGACATTCATTGGACTTTAGTCCCCATCGTCTAGTCAGGTCCAGGACACCGGCCTTTCACGTCGGCAACACCGGTTCAAATCCGGTTGGGGACGCCATATACAATCAGCTCCCAGCTGATTAGCTATAAACCGAGAATCAGTTTGCTGTACTTTTCTCGGAGCAAGACCAACCGGGAAGCGCTGCCGCGCTTCCCGGTTTTTTATTTCCATGCCGTTATCTTGCTTCAGCAAAAAAAGGGAGAGACGCCCCTGTTTCACTGAAGTTTGCAGTTTCACGATCAAACCATCGTCACGATGGCTGGCGCTGACTGGTCGCCCCGTTATTCTTTGATTGTCGTTTCCAGGCGGTTTCCTCGAACAAAATATTTTTTCAACGCGTTGGGCTGGGATCGAATTTCCGGCATATCGGGTCCAACCAGTCCAGAACCAGGACTTGGCCGAAAAACACCCGAAGCCCCAGACATGTGTTGCAGGTCGACGGAAATGTCACTGGACCGAAAGTCTCGCGGTTGGCAACAACAGTCATGTTGAGGAAAAAATCAAGGCAAGGTTGGGAAAAAAGTGTCAAGTAAGGGGGGCTCCAAGTCCACAACTTTTTCAATCCTTTAAAGGGCAACGTGAGAGTGAGAGAACAGTTGAAAATATCCCGCCCACTGTTACCGCGCAAAGTGATGTTGAGAACCAACCGACCGGACGATGAAAATTGAGTTTGCGTGCCATGGACGATTTCGCCACGACTGGACCATCTTGCCATCTTCTAGGCCTGACCCCATCTTGCACCCAACCGGTTCGAGCTGGTTCAGAACAGGCTTTTTTTGAGGAAGGAAACGATTCTTTTGGCAGCCTGACCGTCCCCGTAGGGATTATGTGCTTTGGACATCCGCGCAAATGCAATCGGATCACTGAGCAGCGTGACCGCTTCATGGACGATAGTCGCCGCATCGGTCCCCACCAGTTTGACGGTGCCGGCAAGCACGGCTTCAGGCCGCTCGGTGGTATCACGCATCACCAGAACCGGCTTGCCGAGTGAAGGCGCTTCTTCCTGCACTCCACCGGAGTCAGTGATAATAAGGGTGCAGCGATCCATCAGGTAGACAAAAGGCAGATAGTCCAGGGGTTCAACCAGGTGTATGGAGGGTGTATTCCCCAGGATTCGCTGGACCGGCTCCTGCACGGCGGGATTCAAGTGAACAGGATACAGGATCTCTACATCTGGCAGGGTGGTGACGATGGTTTTCAGCGCCGTACAGATCTGCTCAAACCCTTGGCCGAAATTCTCCCGCCGGTGGCCGGTGACAAGGAGCAACCGCTTCCCTGAATCGAGAAAGGAAAACCGCTGTGCCATAACTTTCTGGTGAGACCGATCTGTTCGCAGCATGTGAACCACCTCATGCAGGGCATCGATGACAGTGTTGCCGGTAACCACAATCCTTGCAGGATCAACCCGCTCTGCAAGCAGGTTGTCCCGGGAGCAAACCGTCGGGGCAAAGTGACAGGCGGCAATGGCACTGGTCAGCCGACGATTCATCTCCTCCGGCCAGGGAGCATAGATATTACCGGTCCGTAAACCGGCCTCGACATGGCCCACGGGAATTCGTTGATAATAGGCCGCCAGGCTCACCGCCATGGTGGTGGTGGTGTCACCGTGAACAAGGACCATGTCCGGAATCCATTGGCCGAGCACTTTAGAAAGCCCCTGAAGGACGGAACAGGTGATATCGGTCAGGCTCTGGCCGGACCGCATGAGGTTCAGATCATATTCCGGCCTGATACTGAACAACCCCAGGACCTGGTCCAGCATCTGCCTGTGCTGGGCAGTGACGCAGACCCTGCTGATAAAAAAATCCGGATATCGAGCAAATTCCTTGATCACTGGGGCCATTTTTATCGCTTCGGGACGAGTCCCGAAAACAGAGAGAATTTTCTTTTTCACCGGTATTTTTTATCCTGATCCATCAAAAAAAACGAGGGGCTCTTCCTTGCTGAAATCCTGCAATGTGCTTAAAGCGTGTTCAGCATATCCGATCCTGGGAGTACAGGTGCAGGTTAGAAAAAGATACATGGTTCCTGTTTCCTGCCTGAACCCGTAAGCGGCTGGTGAAGGTTATTATCAAGATTCCGCTGCAATTACAATCTGATTACAGCTAGATATATCCGAACAAGATTCAAGCCGTCACGAATTCAGTTCCTGGTCAGGCACCCTTGAGCTTGCTTCTGGCGAATATTGAGAAAATGAGATAATCCTCAACCTGCCCGTTTATGCCGTGGTGACCGCAGGCGAGCACGATTCGGACCATTGATGACGGAACTTGATCGTCTTTCCCCTTCCTGCCCGGCGCACGCCTGGCGGTGCCAGTCACTGATCGGGCAACCTTGTCAACACCCGCTTCATGGTGCATGTACAAAATAACCCGGCCTGCGCCCTTTCCGCATCGACGCAACGCAGAGGAAACTGTTCCGATCCAACCGCATTGAGGAGAACGCTGTTCCCATGTATCACCAGCACTTTCAACTGACGCAACCACCGTTTCAACAGGAACCAGATCCACAGTTCCTGTTTCAGCACCCCGAATGGGAAGCCCTGTCCCGGTCTTTGCTTGCAGATATCCTCCAAGGACCTCCCCTGATCAAACTCATCGGTACGGTAGGGACAGGCAAGACCTTTCTCTGCCGATTCATCTCCGATCAGTTGCCCCGCTCACATGAAGTTATTCATATCGACAACCCGGTGGGCGCTTTTGATGATCTCGTCCGCATCATCTGTCTTGGCCTGGGAACCAACCTGGCGGACAAAAAAGAGCCGGTCGACCCGGTTGAGGAGCTGTTTCACCTTCTCAAGACCAGTAAAAACCGGGGCATTAAGACTGTCTTGATCGTTGACGAGGCGGAAAAGACCTTCCTGGCCACCCTGGAGCGGTTGATTCGTTTCAGCTGTGAAAACGACCAGGACCTTGCCCTGACTCTTCTCCTCAGTGGCCGACCGGAACTGCAGGCCAATCTGAAACAGCTCTCTGTTTTTTACAGTAAGGTTGACACCGGTCCGGACTATACTCTCCCCCCCTTGAATGAAGAGCTGACCAGCCAATATCTTAGATTTCGAATCAAGACCGCGGGCCCGGATCGCAAGACCTCCGATGACCTCTTCACCGAGGCCGCAGTGGCCAGAATTTTTCATCTCTCCCAAGGCAACCTGCGCACAATCAACGACCTGGCGGAAAAGGCCCTGCAGGCGGCTGGCGCGCAGCAGGCCACCCATATCCAAGCCAACCATATCCTGTACCCGTCCACCCAGCGAAGCAGGAAGAAAAGCTCTTGGTCCGTGCCGCTGAAAGTGATCCCTCGCAATAAATATATCGCCGGCGCTGTTGCCGGTCTTGTTGTGCTGGTGGTGTTCATCGGCTTATTGACCCGTAGCGACAACGACCAACAGACAACGGACGCGCCCATGGCAGTCACCCAAACAGTGGAGGAAGAGCACGAGGTACCATCAGAAGATCGTGACCACATCGCTATGGATTTGCGCGACGAACAGGAAACAGCCGTTGTCGAGGTTGAAGAAACAGAAGAACCACCGGCGATCGTCGACACAACTCCCAGAGACGGCGACGCAATCTTTCAAGAACGGCTACGGGCCAGTGCCGGCTGGGTAGCCGGGGCGTACAGGGGTGAATACACCATCTACGTCCTGCAGCTGAGCTCCGATCAGGTCGAAGCCGAAATCTCCGCTCTCCTGGTGGAGGATGTCTATTATCAGGCCAGGAATCAATTGTATCTCCTGCGCTATAATACCGTACCACCGAGTATTCATGTCTTTCACGGAAGATACGCCACCATGGATGCGGCCTGGCAAGCGTGGGACACCCTGCCCGCTCCCCTGCAACAAAAGCACCCCCAGCCGCTTGCCATCAGCGAAGCTCTTGAATTGCCGCGGAATTGATGGAGAAAACCTGACCCGCAGCAGATCGGCACCCCCGGTTTTTTTTGCCAGATGGTTGCGACCATGATGCGGGCTGCCGGCACCGGATCAATGGTGAGAGCATGCTGTTCGTATTACCCCTCGATCCGTGACGGCTGGACTTTAGTTTGAGTTTATTTTACTGTATTCATGTTATAAGTACGGTGACATTCATAACAATTTACGTTCACCAGCCCACCTTAGGGCGTCATGTTGAGGTTGAAGGGACTCTTTTCGATTTTTTACCGGCAACAATTCGGATACCAGGCTCATGGCAGGAGTTCCAGGTTGTACTCAGAGCTTTTTTCGAGCATAGTGGCGTCATGGGTTCCTGTGACAGCGAAACACACCATTTCGCCCCACAGGCACGGTATTCCCAACCAGCCGCTTCCCAAAGGGGCCGGTTGCCGCAAACAGTATTTTCACCAACCCGCATCCGCCCTGCGGGTGCTCGAGAGAGAACAGTATGCATGTTATCTTGGATTTATGTATTGTCCCCCTGGGGGTCGGTGTTTCAGTGTCCGCCTATGTGGCCGAATGCCACCGGATCATTCAGACAACCGGCCTGAAAACACAACTGCATGCCTACGGTACCAACATCGAAGGCGACTGGGACGCGGTCATGGCCGCGGTCAAACAGTGTCATGAGCGCGTGCACGCAATGGGCGCACCACGGATCACCACCACCATCAAACTTGGCACCCGCACCGACCGCAGCCAGTCCATGGCCGACAAGGTGCAAAGTGTTCACGATCAACTGACCTGAACAAAGCATCCGATCCGCGGGGCCACAAGCGCCTGAACCCGTTTGTTCGTGGCCGTTTGATTAAAGTAGACTTTTATCGGACGGTTACGGCCAATGAAGATGGCGTGCGGACCAACACCTCCGAAGGGCGGCTGGTGAGGGTGAAGAACCAAGAATATCGTCATGTTTTTAATCTGATTACAGAAAATCAGAGCAAAAACAAGAGGTCAGCCGTCACGGATTCAGCGGAGGTAAAAGCTCGCCTGGAAGGGACATAGCTTGCCCAGGAGTACAACCCGCCCAATGCAAGCTTTGCTGTCAATCCCTCTTCAGTACCCGCTCCAGAGCCTCTTTGAGCACCGCTTTCTGATACGGTTTCCGCAAGAAGACCTGTGGGCGTTCCCGATCGCCACTGGCAAGCACTTTGGACTCGTCATGACCACTGACCAGGATCACCGGAATGTCAGGACGAATCCGTCGCAGGGCCGCCATCAATTCCCAACCATCCATCCGCGGCATGCTCAAGTCCGAAAGGACAACCCGCACCTCGTCAGCATGTTGAGTGAACATATCCACCGCCTCGAGTCCGTCTTGTGCCACCAATACCTCGTAGCCCAGGCGGGTGAGCATGGTTGCCGCCATCTCCCGCATCATCGCATGGTCCTCAACCAGCAGAACAGCGCCTTCCCCTGCCGGAGCCAATGAAGGGGCGGCCGCATCTTGCAGGCAAACACTCTCCTCTGGTATGGGCAAAAACACCCGGAAGGCACAACCCTGACCCTTGCCGCTTGTTACGGTGATCGCGCCACCATGCGCCTTAACAATACCCAGGACCACGGGCAGCCCAAGACCACGCCCAGTGAACTTGCTGGAATAAAAAGGATCAAAAATTTTATCGATATCAGCCGGCGCTATCCCGCCGCCAGTATCGGCAACTTCCAGGCAGGCGTACTGGAACCCCACGCCGTGCCAGTCCAGGGGGAAACGATGTTCTGCCGGAATTGCAGCCTTTGCAACGATGGTGACGGTCAAGGCCACTGTTCCCTGGTTTTCACCAACAGCCTCCCAGGCATTCGTCACCAAATTGGTCAAGACCTGTTGGACCTGACCGACATTGCCACGAATAAACGGACCATGGGATGGGGCTTTGACCTTGAACTGCAGTTCCTTGGGAACAATTGCCTGCAGCATGGGCAGAGTTTGCCGGCAAACCTCACCCAGATCAAGTAATTCGTGCCGACCTGTTTGCTGACCGAGATACGAGAGCATCAAGCCACTGACTTCCGCCGCGTTACGGGCTCCCTGCATGGCGGCAACGAGAAACCTGCTGGTTACTGATTCAGCAGGCAGGTCTTCAATGGCCATCTCCAGGTTTCCCATCACCACGCCGAGCTGATTGTTGAAGTGATGCGCTATGGCTCCGGCCATCTGCTTCAGACTTTCGGCCTTCTGCAGGTTCCAGTGTTTTCTTTCGAGCTGAGCATGTTCCTTCTCGGCTTGCTTCCGTTCAGTTATATCGAGTCCATGGCCGATGTAACCGAGAAAAGCTCCATCGCTGTTGTACCGGGGTCCTCCCTCATCCAGTATCCATCGATAGGTACCGTCGTTACGACGCAAACGGTATTCCACTGTGAAGCCGGATCGCTGGTCAAATGCATCACCGTATGTCTGCCATACATGCTGGCGATCTTCCGGGTGCACACCCATCAGCCATCCCATACCGGTTTCCTCGCCAACAGATCTCCCGGTAAATTCACAACGAATCCCATTGACGAAATCAAAAAGCTTATCCGTGCCCGAGGTCCAGATCAGCACTTGCCCGGAATTTGCCAGACTTTTGAAATTCTGCTCACTTTCACGAAGTTGCCCGAGATTTTCACGGAGTTGACGATCCAGGCCATGCCGGTTGAGAGCCACCTGGAGGGTGGCGGCAAGCTCCCGTTCGGACACGGGTTTAATCAGAAAGCCGTAAGGTGCGGCGACTTTGGCCTCTTCCAGCAAGGGATCATGGGTGAGACCGGTCAAAAATACGACCGGAATATCCGATGTCCTGTACAATATTTCAGCTGTGGCAATACCGTTGATGGTCCCGGCGAGATTGATATCCATCAGGACCAGATCCACCTGGTTATCAGCCAGAAAGGCCAAGGCCTCCTCACCTGAAGGAACGGGACCGGTTACGGTATACCCAAGACGGGCAATCATATCTTCGAGAACCATGGCCAGAATGGCCTCATCTTCAACGATGAGGATAGTGGCGGCAGAGGTCATACATTTCTCCGGTTATAAAACGCAATGTCCGGTATCAACAATCACACCAGGCCATGGACGTACCGATGCACATCACCACCCACCGCACAGGACACCGCGTCCCGCCGACGGAAAGACCCTTGATCTGCATTAAAACGAACAATCCGCGGGAGCGAACATCGACGTTCCATCCGTCCTCCCTTGATCATTTCTTCATTTAATCATGGTATCCACCGCAATCGAGCTCTGCAACTCATTTTCCTTCACACGAGCAGGTGATGAGCAACGGCGACAAAGGCCTGAAAACCTGGACGCGGTTTTTCCCCTCGCCGGCCCCCCTTGCAACATCCTGAATCCGTGACGGCTGGACGCTTGTTTTGGATATATCTTGCTGTAATCTAATTATAATTTTAGCAGAATTCTTAAAGAGAACCTTCACCAGCCACCCTTCGGGGCGTCCGTGCGCACGCCATCTTCATTGCCCGTAATTATCCGATAAAGTGTACTTTAATCGAACGGCCACGAACAACGAAGCTGACGCACGGACGAACGCTCACGGATTCAGGCTACCCTTTGGCACGGGCATTCATTCGTTCGATAACCGCGTCCGCGTTTTCCGGGTAGAGTTCCCGAAGGCAGTCGGGACACAGTCCGTGGCTGAA
This sequence comes from Desulfobulbus alkaliphilus, assembly GCF_016918545.1. Classification (GTDB taxonomy): domain Bacteria; phylum Desulfobacterota; class Desulfobulbia; order Desulfobulbales; family Desulfobulbaceae; genus Desulfobulbus; species Desulfobulbus alkaliphilus. Next base: position 104,558 of record NZ_JAFFQC010000014.1, read on the forward strand.
GCTGGTATCCGTATGGGCAGACAGGTATGCCTCAAGTCGAGACCATACTCCCTTGTCGTCCCGAACATTCCTGCAATGGCAACACATGGGCAGGATGGAACGTAAGGTCTTGATTTCTGAAAGGGCACACTGTAATTGGTGGTTTTTCTCTCGGAGAAGGTCCATTTGCCGACTGTTGGCCAGCGCTATTGCCGCCAGATCGCCAAAAACCATGGCGATTTCGGCATCCTCATCCGTGAAATCCGCAGGTTTGTTGGCCAACCCCATAAGGCCCACCGTCTTCCCGTCAATGTTCAGAGGCGCGAACATCACGTTCTTCAGAGCAGCATGGCCATCGGGCATATATTTCACCCATTCGCTCTTCATAAAATCGTTATCATACGTGGCGCGGTGCGTCTCATAAGCAATGGAACGGAGCCCGCGAATGGGCATGGGCAATTCCGGCGCAACTGAACATGGGACCCCACCGGCTTCAAGAAAGAGGACTTCGTTCTCCTGACCGTCCTCGCTGAGAAGTGCAACATAACCGGATACCGCACCGGTTATTTCCCGGCAATGATCGAAGATCGCGCGGGCTGCATCGGTGAAATTCTGTTGTCCTAAGATTGCGCGCGCCCCACTGACCACGGCATCGAGTTTTGCTGCAGCCGTGGATTTGGCATCTAATGTCATTTGTTTCCCTATCTTTCTCACTTGATGGCTTGGTAAAAGTCACCCGCAGACTGTTATCGAAAAGAACCCGTCGGCGGGAGTATTTGTTCATGGCTGGCATGTTCAGGCATCGTCTCCGGATAGGCTCAGTCGGAAACACTAAACCATGGAAATGTACCCGGTGAACGGCTCGAAACAATGGTTCTTTTCCCGTACTCCTTCACCCCGAAGATATTTTCAGGCGAGAGAATACGATATCTTATAATAACTATTACCATGTTTTTGGCTGATTGACCAGCCTGGTAACAAATATCCTGAATCCGTGACGGCTGGGTTCTTGCTTTGGACATATCTTACTGTAATTAGATTGTAATTGCATTGGAATCCTTGACAACACCCTTCACCAGCCACTGAGTGCTCACCCCCTCATTTTATTTGTATTTCTCTTGCACAGGCGCTTCCACAAGGGCACAATAATTCTATATCCACCCATTCTTCCGGTATATCAACTTGGCTGTCCTCTTTTCATAAACGGGATAGAGAGGCAAAAAACAGCTTCTGCCTCGAATTTCTCGATACACGCCGCCAATTTCCTGCCAGATGCCCGCATCATGGGTGAAAAAGGGGTAGACGTCTGCAAACGGGACAGCAGCGGAACTGCTGGGGCAACTAGACCCAACCGCATGCTATCGCCCGAGCAATACCAGGGGGACTGCTATCAAGAGGAAGAAAAGCCATGAGCGAAACGCGGCAAAACGCCGGGCAGTCGCCCTTCAACCCTTCGACGCTGCACAAACAGGCCAAGGAGTAAGCCTAACCATGCAACCGCCCCCTCTGTCTCCACAAACCCCGGAAGAATGCCAACGGTTCATCCACGAACTGCAGAACCGCCAGATCGAACTGGAGAGACAGAACAAGGAGCTTCTCGTCGCCCAGGCCCGGGTCGAAGCCGAGCGGGCCCGCTATTTCGACCTCTATGACCAGGCCCCGGTGAGCTACATTACCCTGTCCGAGCAGGGCCTGATCCAGGAGGCCAACCTCACCCTCGCCACCCTGCTGGGTACGGCACGCGATACCCTGGTCAACCAGTCGTTCTCCCGTTTCATCCACCAGGATGACCAGGACATCTACGACCTGCATCGCAAGCAACTCCTGGCGACAGGTACCCTCCAGAAATGTGATCTCCGGCTGGTCAAGCCCAATGGCGGGTATATCTGGGCACATTTGAAGGCAACCGCCGCCCAGGCGGATGACGGTGCGCCTTTATGTCGTGTGGTACTGACTGATATCAGCGATTACAAGCGTGAGAATGAGGCGCTCCGGGAAAGTAAGGAGCGTTTCCGGAAATTGGTTACAAGCGCAAACAGCGTGATTCTTCACATGGACAGCGAGGGGCGTATCACTTTTTTCAATGAGTTTGCGCAACGGTTGTTCGGCTATACCGCTGAGGAGGTGCTTGGCCGGAGCGTTATGGAAACCATTGTACCCAAAACAGACATCACCGGCGTTGATCTGCACAACATGATTCTGGATATTGTCCGCCACCCCGATTCATATGCACAGAACGAGAATGAAAATATGCGCCGTGATGGGAGTCGCGTATGGATATCCTGGACCAACACCCCCATCTTCAATGACGAGGGAGATGTATACGAAATATTGTGCATTGGCAACGACATCACCGAGCGCAAGCGTGCCGAGGAGGAGAACAAGCGGTTCAGGACTATTGCGGACAACGCGGTTTATGGTAAGGCGATTGCCAACCTTCAAGGCCATTTGTTGTACGTAGTGCCTGAACTAAAACTCAAAAACAACAATAAATCAAGTTGTTGTCACCATGCTCCAGACATGAAGAAAATGAGAGCATGAATAACGACGAGAGCCGTTAATAGTGTAACATATTGATTACTAT